>JAYTVA010000028.1:0-29024 GCA_043744255.1 Burkholderiales bacterium
TTGTGATGTCCGCGAAGCGTCTCCACACGTGCGCGAGAACACAGTCCAACCCCCACGCTTCCCCGGAGAGTTTCTCGATGACCAACCCCGCGACCACCACCATCTCTTTGGCCGACGTTCGTGGCAAGTTGAAGGCGCGTGGCACCCTGAAAGGCCGCCAAGTCGATGCGAATGCGCGCGCTGAAATCGCCGCCTTGCTCAATGGTCGCGACATGCGCCGCGATTTGCTGATCGAAAACCTGCACCTCATCCAGGACAAGTTCGGCGCACTCTCCGCTGCCCACATGGCAGCGCTCGCCGAAGCGATGAAGATTGCCCAGACCGAAGTCTACGAAGTCGCGACCTTCTATCATCACTTCGACGTGGTGAAAGAAGGCGAGGCCTCGCCCGCGCCGCTCACCGTGCGGGTGTGCGAAACGGTGTCATGCGCGATGGCCGGCGCAGAAGATTTGTTGCATAAATTGCCGGCGATTTTGGGCAAGGACGTGCGTGTGGTGGCCGCACCTTGCATCGGCCGTTGCGGCGAGGCTCCTGCTGTCTGTGTGGGCCAGCACGCGTTTGGTCATGCGACGGTGGAAAACGTGACGGCGGCGGTCAAGGCAAACGCCACCTTGGCTTCCTCAGACGCACCCGTGGCACCTGCTGTTGTGGGATTTGCTGCGTACGCTAGTGCCGGCGGCTACAAAACCTATCGCGATCTGATGAGCGGCAAACGCGACGCCGAAGCGGTCTTGAAAGAGATGGAACACTCCGGTCTTCGTGGCCTCGGTGGCGCGGGCTTTCCGACCGGCCGCAAATGGCGCATTGTGCGTGGCGAAGCCGCACCGCGTTTGATGGCAGTCAATATCGACGAAGGCGAGCCGGGCACCTTCAAGGATCGCTACTACCTCGAACGCGATCCGCATCGCTTCATTGAAGGCATGTTGATCGCGGCACAGGTCGTTGGCATTGACGTGATCTACGTTTACTTGCGCGACGAATATCACGCCTGCCGCGAAATTCTCACGCGTGAGCTTGCTGCGCTCACGGCGCTCGGCATGAAACTCCCAAAGATCGAGCTGCGGCGCGGCGCGGGTGCCTACATCTGCGGCGAAGAATCCGCGATGATCGAATCCATTGAAGGCAAGCGCGGCATGCCGCGCCTGCGTCCGCCGTACGTCGCGCAGGTTGGTCTATTCAATCGCCCGACGCTTGAACATAATTTTGAAACGCTCTACTGGGTGCGCGATATCCTCGAAAAAGGTGCGGCGTGGTTCGCGGGTCATGGCCGCCATGATCGCAAGGGTCTGCGTTCGTTCTCGGTCTCGGGTCGCGTGAAAAAGCCGGGCGTGCATTTGGCACCGGCGGGCATCACCGTCAAGGAACTCATCGACGAATACTGCGGCGGCATGGTCGATGGCCACCATTTTTACGCTTACCTTCCAGGTGGGGCATCGGGCGGAATTTTGCCCGCCAGCATGGGCGACATTCCGCTTGATTTCGATACCCTGCAACCGTTCGGCTGCTTCATCGGTTCGGCCGCCATTGTCATTTTGTCGCAACACGACAAGGCGCGCGACGCCGCATTGAATCTGATGAAATTTTTTGCCGATGAAAGTTGTGGGCAATGCACGCCATGCCGCGTGGGCACCGAAAAAGCGGTGACGTTGCTGGCCGAATCGAAATGGAAAACTGGATTGCTCGAAGAACTTTCCCAAGCGATGGTCGATGCGTCCATTTGCGGACTGGGTCAGGCAGCGCCAAATCCGATTCGTTGTGTGATCAAACATTTTGCGCATGAGATTGCTTAAAGCACGGCGACGATGATCGTCGTCGCGCATGCACTGTCCCCCCGGATTTAGTCCGGGGCCCAATGTCGGTAGTGTGGTGCAATCGTCAAATTTAACCCCGGCCTTCACCGGGGAGACAGAATTACCCTGGAGTTTCCGAATATGAACATGCTCGCTGAACCCGTCAACGAACGCACCACCGTCGAATTCACGCTCGATGGTCAAAAGGTCACCGCGTTTGCCGATCAAACGCTGATCGAAATTGCCAAAGCGCACGGCAAAGAAATTCCGCACCTCTGCTACAAGCCTGGGTATCGGCCTGACGGCAACTGTCGCGCGTGTGTGGTCGAGATCAAGGGCGAGCGCGTGCTGGCGCCGTCCTGTTGCCGCCATCCGTCGAACAACATGGAAGTCACCACCGATTCACCACGAGCCGTACATTCGCAAAAGATGGTGCTGGAATTGTTGACGGCGGACGCGCCGACAAAAAACCACAAGCCGCAAGAAAACGAGCTGACCAAGTGGGCCGACAAACTCGGTGTGAAGTCATCGCGCTTCGCATCGCGCGCACAGCCCGCTGCCGACATTTCGCATCCGGCCATGAGCGTGAATCTTGATGCCTGCATCCAGTGCACGCGCTGCGTGCGCGCCTGCCGCGAAGAGCAGGCCAACGATGTCATCGGTCTCGCGTTTCGTGGTGGTCACGCCAAGATCGTGTTCGATTTTGACGACCCGATGGGCGCGTCCACCTGTGTGGCGTGCGGCGAATGCGTGCAAGCCTGCCCCACCGGCGCGCTGGCTCCCGCGAAAGAAGCCTACGCCATTGTGGCCGACAAAAAAGTCGATAGCGTGTGCCCGTACTGCGGCGTCGGCTGTCAACTCACCTATCACGTCAAGGACAACACCATCGTCCGTGTCGAGGGCAAAGACGGTCCATCGAATATGTCGCGCCTGTGCGTGAAGGGCCGCTTCGGATTTGATTACGCGCACCACAAACAGCGTCTCACCAAGCCGCTGATTCGCAAAGCTGGTGTGCCGAAGTCGGCTGGATTCACGATGAATCCTGACAACTGGCGCGATGTCTTCCGCGAGGCTACTTGGGAAGAGGCGCTCGATCTCGCTGGCGGCACGCTGGCAAAAATTCGCGATCAACATGGCGCAAATTCCCTCGCGGGTTTCGGTTCCGCCAAAGGCTCGAACGAAGAAGCGTATTTGTTCCAAAAACTCGTGCGCACGGGATTTCGTTCCAACAACGTCGATCACTGCACGCGCCTCTGTCACGCGTCGTCGGTGGTGGCGCTGCTCGAAGGTGTTGGCTCCGGCGCGGTGTCGAACCAGGTGGGCGATGTTGATAAAGCCGAAGTGATTTTCTTGATCGGCGCGAACCCAACCTCCAATCACCCGGTCGCAGCCACCTGGATCAAAAACGCTGCACGCCGCAACGCGAAACTGATCGTTGCTGATCCGCGCAAAAACGACATCGCGCGCCACGCTTGGCGTTACCTGCAATTCAAGCCCGACATGGACGTGGCGATGCTCAACGCGATGATCTACACGATCATCGAAGAAGGCTTGGTCAATGAAGACTTCATCAAGAATCGCACAGCGAACTACGAAGCGCTGAAAGAAAACGCCAAGGGTTTCTCGCCGGAAAAAATGGAACCGCTGTGCGGCATTCCGGCAGCAACCTTGCGCGAAGTGGCGCGCGCCTACGCGACCTCAAAAGCCTCGATCATCCTGTGGGGCATGGGCATTTCGCAGCACGTGCACGGCACCGACAACGCGCGCTGCCTGATCGCACTCACGCTGATGACCGGACAAGTCGGCAAGCCCGGCTCGGGATTGCATCCACTGCGCGGCCAAAACAACGTGCAGGGCGCGTCGGACGCGGGCTTGATCCCGATGATGTTCCCCGATTACAAGCGCGTTGATAACCCGGACAATCACGCGCGCTTTGAAAAATTCTGGAACACCAAGCTCGACAACAAGCCGGGTTTGACGGTGGTCGAAATCATGGACGCCGCCTACGACGGAAAAATCAAAGGCATGTACGTGATGGGCGAGAACCCCGCTATGTCTGACCCCGATGCGAACCACGCACGCGGCGGTCTTGCGAACCTTGAGATGCTGGTGGTGCAAGATATTTTCCTGACCGAAACCGCCTACCTCGCCGATGTCGTGTTGCCCGCCTCCGCGTGGCCCGAAAAAACCGGCACCGTCACCAACACCGATCGCATGGTGCAGCTCGGTCGCCGCGCACTTGATATGCCCGGAGACGCGCGCCAGGACTTGTGGATCATTCAGCAACTCGCCAACCGTCTCGGTCTTTCGTGGAACTATCAGGGCGCGGAGAGCGGCGTCGCTGAGGTGTACGACGAAATGCATCGGGCGATGGACTCCATCTCCGGCATTTCGTGGGATCGCCTCAATCGCGAATCGAGCGTGACTTACCCGTGCAAAGGTGACGATGATCCGGGTCAGCCAACGGTGTTCATCGAGAGTTTCCCGACGCCAACTGGCCGCGCGAAATTTGTGCCGGCTGACATCATTCCGGCCAATGAGCGACCTGATGGCGAGTATCCATTCGTGCTTATCACTGGCCGCCAACTCGAACACTGGCACACCGGATCGATGACGCGTCGCGCTGGCGTGCTTGATGCACTTGAACCAGAAGCGATGGTCAGCATGAACCCCCTCGACATGCGCAAGCTTGCCGTGGCGGCGGGCGACAATGTCACGGTCGAATCACGTCGCGGCAAGATTGGTATCGGCGTGCGCGCAGACGAGGGCACGCCCCTCGGCAGCCTGTTCATTCCGTTCGCGTTCTACGAATCTGCCGCCAATGAACTCACCAATTCGGCGCTTGATCCATTCGGCAAAATCGCAGAGGTCAAGTATTGCGCGGTCAAGATCACCAAAGGCGGCGCTCCGCGGCCACTGACGAGTTACGGTGGGGGCAAGGCGTTCAACCCTGCTGCGCATTTGGTGGCGGACGCGGCTGAGTAGTTGAGGTCGTCCCCGCATGCTTTAAGTTAGGAGTAAGCGGCGGGGACTCAACAGTGTTTGCCTGGGGCGAATTAAAAATCGCAAAAACCCGTTCGTGCTAAGATGACCATCTACATGGTCATCTAGGAGAACCTCATGGGTGCCTTCAGCATTGCCGAAGCCAAAGCGCAGCTCAGTGCTATCGTCACGATGGTCGAAAATGGTGAGCCCATCACCATCACGAAGCGTGGTGTGCCGGTGGTTAAAATTGTCGCGCTCAGCGCGGTGCCCACGAAGCCAAAGCTCGATCTCGCAGCACTCGCGGTATTTCGCGCGACCATGCCAGTCATGAAAACATCGGCCGTCGATCTCATTCGCCAGATGCGTGATGGCGAGGTCAATGAGTGATCTATCTCGATACCAATATTCTGGTTGCGTTGTTAGCGACCGACAGCACGACTGCGCGTGCGAGCGCGTGGGTAGCAGCGCAGGAAGCGCCGTTTGCCACGAGTGAATGGGCCAAAGCGGAATTCTTTGCTGCCATCGGGCTTCAGCAACGCAAGGGTGAACTGAAGCTCAAAGACGCAAGAGAGATCGGTGCTGAGTTTGCCGCGCGGATCGCGCAGCATTTCGTCGGACTCGCTGCCCCCAACGCCGCGGCTGCGCTTGCAGCGCAATGGCTGCGCGATCCCGCCTGTAGTTTGCAAGCTGGTGACGCGTTGCACCTGGCGATTGCGAGTCTCGGTGGGGCGGCGGTGTTGGCGACACTCGATGAGCGCTTCGCAAAATCTGCGAAGCGTTTGCGACTAGCAAATATTCAAATTGAGCTGATCCCCGCGATGCCGCCGAAGGTGGAACAGTCGCGTGCGCGTTATGCAGCCGACCGTCGCGACGGAGCGAAGCCCTCCACGAGATTACGCAAGCCACGGGTGACGCTGAAATAATTTGGCGGAGACACGGTTGCGGAGACACGATGGCGGAGACACATTGGCGGAGACACATTGGCAGAGACACATTGGCAGAGACACAAGAAGCGTTCGCCACGTAACCTCGCGTCGCGTTAAGTTTGAGTTTGAGTTTGAGTTTGAGTTTTACGCCGCCGCCCAAAATTCAACGCGCGTCCTGCCAGCAACGTCTCCACCAAAAAGCACAACAGCGCGAGCACAAAACAGATCACGCCGCCCATGAAAGTCCACGGCACAATCGCACTCACGCGTAGCACCACGGTTTCCACCAGAAACAGCGCCATGATCGTGGCACCAATGAATACAGCGGACACCGTCAACAAAGACATCGCCGTATTCACCACGCGCCCACGCTGCCGCAATTGTGCAAGTTCACGGCGGATGTGAGCTTCGTGTTGCAGGTCGCCCGCTTCGAGTTTTTCTTCGAGGGCTCGGCCACGATCAATGATGCGCGCGAGACGTGTGGCGAGCGCACCGATCATGGCCGCGACTGCCGTCAGCATGAACACCGGTGCCACCGCGAGCTGGATGCTATGCGCAATGGCGTCTAGTGAATTCATGATTTGCCGAGATGCCGCTCAAAAAATCCCAGCGTTCGCGCCCAAGCCAGCGCCGCTGCTTTTCCGTTAAACACCTCAGGTCGTGCGTTGTTGAAGAACGCGTGGTCGGCGTCGTAACGAAAAATTTCTGGCCGGTGATGCGCATTGACCATCGCAGCCTCCAGTGCATCGACGGCGGCGGGTGTGCACCAATCATCGTTGTTCGCGAAGTGGCCTTGGAACGGGATGTTAATGTTGGCAGGTGACGCGAAGCCCTCTGGCGGAATGCCGTAGAAACACACGGCTGCGTGCACGTTTGGTACGTGTACCGCCGTGGCAATGGTCAGTGCACCACCCATACAAAATCCGACGACGCCCACCTTCCCGCCAAGCGCGGCGAGATGATCTACGGCACCGCGAATGTCCTGATGCGTGGCACCGGGGAAATCGAGGCCGGTCATCATGTGGCTCGCCTCATCAGCGTTCTTGGCGACGCGCCCTGCGTAGAGATCGGGCGCGAGCGCATTAAAGCCCACTTCTGCGAAACGATCCGCCACTTTGCGAATGTGGTCGTTAAGCCCCCACCATTCCTGAATGACGACAACGCTGGGTTTGTTGGTGCCCGCGCTGGCGAGATAACCGTTACAGCTACCGCCGTCCGGGCGTTTGAAGGTGATTGCTTGACCCATGAAAATTTTCCTCTGTGATTGGCCCGCTACGCCGCGGCAAGATCTTTGCAAATCGCCGCTGCGCCACGCGCGGTGATGTAGCGCAGTCCTGACGACACGGTAATTACGGCACGTTCGGTGCCGTCCTTCGCGTCTTTTACCGCTTCAATTTGCACAATGTGTGGGGCGAAAAAGTACACCGATAATGTGCGCCGCGGATCATAGGTCACAACACGGCCGCCATCCTTGTCGCGTGAATCGGCGGCGAAGGCGTTGTCTACCGAGTTGACGGTTTCACACACGTAAGCGTTGGACATTGCTGTTCCTTGAAATGATGATGACCCGGCGTGGGTAAGATACGAAGCGAAATGCAGAGTAGCACGTGGCAAGATGAGGCCACGCACCAGCGAGTTGTTTCTTCGAGCCTCGTGGTCTAGCGCGAGAAAGTAAAGCAACGACGGGCATCTACAGCCAAAATTGCATCAAACATCCCGTCACGAATTGACTTTAGCCTTCTGTAACTCGGGCACGCCAATGCGCCGTACACAATTGCGCCCGCTCTGTTTACCGGCGTACATCGCCGCATCCGCGCTCTTGAGTAGCGCCAGCGCTTCGGTACCATCCTGCGGGGCAACCGCATAGCCGACCGTCACGCCAATCTTGCAAATGTGTTCGCGGATGTTAAACGGGGTCGAAAATGCGTCAAGAATTTTTTTCCCCAAGTCGTGCGCGAGCTGCTCCGTTTTAAGCGCCGTTGCCATGATGACAAACTCATCGCCACCGAGCCGCGCCACAATGTCACCGCCGCGCATGGTCGCGCGCAGGCGGCTACCCACGACCACCAACAATTCGTCGCCCACGTCGTGTCCGTGCTGATCGTTCACCGGCTTGAAGTGATCTAGGTCGAGCATATAGAGCGCGACCATTCGATCCGGCGTTGCTTTTTGCAGCGCTGCCAGCAAGGTGATTTGAAACCCGCGCCGGTTCAAGAGTCCGGTCAACGGATCGGTATGCGCCAGCGACAGCAGCGAATCGCGCTCCTGCGTCGCGCGCTCAGCGGCGGCGTGCAGGGTGGCAGAACGCAGGATGGCGATGCGCATGAAGATCAGCATGTCAATGGTCGCGCCAATTTGGAACGAATGCATCGTCCAAAAATTCACGCCGATGGTGCCACGTACCACCCCGATCATCACCGCGCTCGCAATCGCGTAGGCAACCCAAGCCGCGATCAGATACACCCCAGATCCATCGCCGCGCCGCATGCGTGCGACCGCACCAGGTAGGCCAAGCAATGACGGCAACAGACCCAGCGCGCTCATGACGATGCTCACCATGCCGATGTCGATCCAAGCAAACAGGTACGCTACCCCCGCGATGGCCAGCAGCCCCGCGACGACGCGAATGGCGAGCCGCGCGCGCCGACCCATGTCTTTACCCAACACGTCCTCAACAAATAACGCTGTGGCGAGTGCTGCAAATAGTGAAGTCGCGCCCGCCATTCGTGTGCTGAACCACGCGCTATCCGTCCAAAAATATTGCTCGCCGATGCCAAAAAAATGAATTGAGAACAGGCCGCTGGTGAGGACCAAGCCGGCGTATTTGAGATAGAGGCGATCACCGAGGGCGTGCCATTGCAACAAGCTATAAACCAGGAGTGCCACCACCAAACTAGTCAGCGCGCCTTGCAACATTTGCTCGTCGATGGCGCGCGCGTGAAACGCGGCTGGCGTATTCAGCGTGATCGGCACAATCATTGCGCCAGGCGTGTCGACGCGCAAAAAAAGCACCTGTGTATTTCCCGGCTTCAGATCGATCTCAACGGCTGGCGTACGGCTCTGCATCGGTCGCGTTTCGCTCGGCTGCGCCATGCCCATTCGCCACTCGCGCACCAACTGGCCGTCACGCATGAAATATACGTCAATGCGATGCAGTAACGCATAGTCAATATTGAGCAACCAATCTGGATGGTCGGTGGCGGCCACAGAGAGTGGGATGCGCAGCCACATCACTTGATGGCGTAGGCCAAGGGTCTCGTAGGCAGAGGTTGGCGGCACAAATTTATCAGCGGCGGCGAGTACATCGTTGAGTACGAGCTTGCCCGCGGGATCGTGCAGCACCGTGATCGCTGGCCACGCGTCAACACTGGTGGTGCGTGCGTTCAACGAGACTACAGGTGCCTCGGCGTTCGCGATCAATGGTGCGCAGATCAACAAAAGCAGCACCCACCACGCGCAGCTCAGTAACGCCGATCGCGAGGTGGTGCAAATTGCGTTGAAGTGACGGGTAGCTTGGTGTGGACGCATGCTTTCTTATTCGGCGACGGCGGGTCCGCGAGTAGGTGCGGACGCTATTCCATCCAACCACGCCGCGAATTTTTCGCCGAGCTGCACAGGGGAAACGAGTATAGAGGATTCGGTTCGGGAACCGCCAATTTCTGGCGCAATCGCCGCTACACCGGCTTCTTCCAGCTTCCGCGAATCGTCACCCAGTCTTCTACTTTGTTGAGCCAGCGCGGCGCTTGTTGATCGTTGCCCCAGTTTGCGACCACAGTATCGACGCGTTTGAGTGCATGTTCAGGCAGCTTCAGTTTGCGGGTCTCGCCCATCAAAAGTCGCGAGATCAAACGATAACCAAGGATGCGCGTGAAAAAGCGCGCAATCGAAAAAGTCGGAAACAGCAAACGTGCCACTTTATCGATCGAACGCGCTAGAAGCAACAGCACAATAAACAACGCATGCGAAAGTAACGGCGCGTGTGCAGCGAGACCCAAGTCTGTTGATGTCTGTTTGCCGACCAGATAACGCGTCATCAAAAGCGGAAACGGTTTTAACAGTGTGAACGGGATCACGTTGGCCATCGCATTCACTAGCGCGTTGCCGAGCTTCGGGCGCGGGTCGGGCACCACCGGCTTTTCCGTTTGTTCGTTCCGACCGTGCGCCTGCATCCGTGCGAACAACGCGGCGGCCTCATCCATGGTGTCGACCATCATCTCGCGCTCAATACCCAGCATGGAGCCCGCCACATTCCAGGCATGGAGATACGCCTCTTCATCGGCTGGCGCAAAGCCAATCCCCAAGGTGCGCATACTGCGCAGGAACACATAGCTAAACGTGAGTAAGGTGTACGCCAGCTCAAGTTGATCGCAAGGCACGCCCTCATTGCCAATACTCCAGCCGTGCGCGAACAGCACGCGATACATATTTTGCGGCTCAGCGTTTTCGAGCGGCGGCACGCTGCTGGGCGTGCTTTCGTTGAGCAGCGCGTTGGCCTCCTGTGGGCTGCGGCGCAGAATCAGATTGCGAATGGTCGCGTGAATCAAGCGCACTTTAAACACCTGTGCCACACCCGCACCGGTGGGATCCGTCAGGCCGCCGTGCATCATCACCGGAAAAATCATCGCACCGGTCGCACGCACACGGTAGTCAACGTGTTTATCCAATTGCCCAGTCGCGTGCAGCACCGCTGACAAATCCGGAATCACATAGCACTCCGGCAGACTCGAACAAAACAACAGTGTCACCGAGAGCACGCCATGATCCATGAACAGTTGTTCCGCGCGTTTGATTTTTGCGTGGTCAGCCCATGCGGGGAGCGTGCGGCTGGCCTGCACGTAGTTCAATAGTGGTGTCGCAATATCCGGTGCGAGATCAGCGGGCGGCGTCCACGTCGCGAGTTTTTCATTGCTCGTCCAATCCGCAAACACGCGGCTCACGGCCTCGAGTTTTTTCTTCTGCGCATCCCAGTCGTCGGGCAGCCCGTGTTCGAGGGGTGCGCGCCAATGACCAATGATGGCGCTGATCGTGTCATCAGCCAGCGGGTCGGCACGGAGTTGCATCCGGGCAATCAACTCGGGGGATGTGTCTGGCATCGTCGGCTTTCTTGATTAGAATTTGTCGGTAACCAGCGAACATTCTGCCGCAAAACGGAATCGTGCATGTTGCCGCCACGATTGCTACACTAATCGCATGCCGATCATCACACGAGAATCCCGCATTTCTCTTTGTGCCATCACGGCAAAAAACGTGCGCGCCGTTTGCGAACTGACGGTAGGCCCCGGCCAGAATGGCTTGGTCGCGCCCAACGCAGTCTCAGTCGCAGAGGCTTACGTTCACCCGGAAGCATGGCCGCGCGCGCTCTACGCGGAGCAGCAGCCGGTGGGTTTTGCCATGCTCGAAGATTGGTCGCTGGTGCCCGAGGTTGCGTCCGCCCGCCATGCGGGTGCGCCGTACGTCGCTCTGTGGCGATTCATGATCGACGCGCGCTTCCAGAAGTTTGGCTTCGGCGGGCAGGCGCTGCGGTTGCTGATATCACACGCAGGCACGCGCCCGCGTGTCGCGCAAATGCTGTTGTCCTTCGTGCCCAAGGACAACAACCCCGAAGGGTTCTACCAGCGGCATGGCTTTGTGCGCACCGGCGAGTTTGATGACGGTGAAGTGGTGATGCGGCGCGCACTTTGAGCCGCTGCTATTCTCAAGCAAAACCAACAGTACACGGCAGTTTCCGGGCAAAAATCGATGGAAACGGTCGCCGATAAACGTGATTGGCTATGGTCGCGATAATTTGCCGATGCCACCTGCGCGAACTCCTCGCCACGCGGTAACATCGCACCATCACTTTCTTTTTCTGCGCCCATGAACCTCACACCCGAGCAACTCGCCGAACTCCTCGCCGGTATCGCGCGCTCGCAGCAAGCCATCATTGACGCCATTGACCGCGCCAATCCTGGCTTTCGCAGCACCTATCTGCTGCCAACGCTCAACGTGGCCGCGAATTTGCGCATCCCCGAAGTGCGGCTGCTCGACTTGCCGTCGCGCATCTTGCTGCGCTCGCAGGGCCGCGTGGGCATGGATTTGGAAACAGTGCTGAATAATCTCAACGCGGCACTGGGGCAACCTGCAGCCGCTCCCGCTTCCGCCACCGCACCCAAAGCCGCGCCGCCCAGTGCCGCACCAGCGATTTCTGCCGACCCCGAAAACGAGTTCTTCAACTCGTGAGCCCAATAAATGTATTGATCGATGCCGCGTAAGCCACACACGCTCGAGGCCTCGGAGGAAGGCGGCGTGCGCTTTTTGCATTTCGGTTCCGAGTGGGTGCAGGGTGCCATGCGTATTGCGCGACCGTGGTCGCTCGAGCTTGAGTACACGCGCGAGATGATGGCCTGCCTGTTGTTGCGTGGTGAGACAGGTGACGGCGACTGGCCGCGTCGTCTGCTGCAAGTGGGGCTCGGAGCGGCGTCACTCACCAAGTTTTGGTACCGTCATTTTCCCGAGACCAAGCAAACCATCATCGAAATCAATGGCGATGTCGCGAGCCTTGCCTATCAATCATTCAAGCTGCCGCATGACCCGGCAAAGATCGACCTACAAATCGGTGATGGCGTCGCATGGATGCGTGACACCATCATTCCGGCCAGCCAGCGATTTGATTGCATCATGGTCGATGGCTACGACCACAACGCGCGCTTCGGTGCGTTGGGCACCGAAGCGTTCTACCGCGATTGCCGGAAGCAACTCAGCAAACGCGGCGTGCTGGTGCTGAATCTGTTTGGCCGCGCGCATGGATATCGCGCGCAGATTGAACATCTCAATGCGGCCTTCGATGGTCGCGTACTGGCCTTGCCTGCGCTGGAAGGTGCGGACGGTGGCAACGCAATTGCGTTCGCGGTGGTTGGGGAGCCGATCAATCTGAATGCGCAGTCGTTGCGGGAAGATGCCGCAAAACTCACGGCGGCGACCGGCCTCAAGCTGGGGCCGACCTTGGCGCGGATCGGGCGCGCGATGGCGAATGCGATGCCCGTCGATGCACCGCAGAAACGCCGTAGCACTAGGCGGTGAACCAAGCAAGGCTGTGCGCGGTTGTGACACTCGGTCGATACTCCGCCGCCACCCATCCCGAATATCCCATCGCGTCAATCGCTGCAAACGCCTCGGTAAAATCAATCGCGCCCGTGCCCGGTTCATGCCGCCCGGGGCTATCGGCGAATTGAATGTGGCCGATGCGAGGCTGCAATCGCCGCATCGTGTTGACTAAATCACCTTCCATGATTTGCATGTGATACAGGTCGTATTGCAGCATCACGTTTGGTAACGCGACTTGATCGAGGATTGCCATCGTGTGTGCAGAAGTCGTGAGCAAAAAACCGGGCACGTTGATGTTGTTCAGCGGCTCCACTGTGAGCACCAACCCTGCTTTGGCAAATTCGCGACCGGCAAATTTCAAGTTGTCGATCAGCGTCGCTTCGGACGCGCGCACGTCGACCCCAGCGGGCACCTTGCCCGCGAGGCAATTGCATTTTGGCGTGCCGATTCTTAACGCGTAGTCGATGGCTTGTGCCACGGCTGCGCGGAATTCAGCAACGCGATCCGGTAGGCAGGCAAGACCAAAATCGCCCTTGTCTGGGTCACCCGCGGAAATGTTGTGCAGCACCGGCGCAAGTCGAAATTGCGCGAGTCGCGACTTAATTTCCTGTGCATCGTAGGCATAGGGATAGTGAAACTCCACACCGCGAAAGCCCGCGCGGGCGGCGGCCTCGAAGCGATCAAGGAACGGCCGTTCAGTCCAAAGGAAGGTGAGGTTAGCGGCGAAATTGGGCATAGAGTTGTGAAGGTGGTGTTTGACCAAAAACGGTGGAAAGTAAAACGCGCCGTCGTACCCAAGTCTACCAGCGACGTAGAATGTTCCCTCCCGCGAATCGCCATTCCGCAGTCCGCACAACGCAAGACATCATGCCACCTCTCAGCACAGCCCCAGCAATGCCCTCCGCAGTCAAGAGTGATCGCCGCGTCCTCACCATGCTGCTTCCCTACTTGTGGGAATTCAAATGGCGCGTGCTGCTCGCGCTGACTTTCCTCATCAGCGCCAAGCTCGCCAATATCAGCGTGCCACTGCTGATGAAAAATATCGTCGATTCACTCGATAAATCGCAAGCGGTATTGGCGGTGCCATTGGCGTTGCTCGGTGCCTACGGTTTGTTGCGGCTGTCATCGACTATTTTCGCGGAGCTCCGCGACATCGTCTTCGTGAAAGTATCACAGCGTGCGATGCGCAAAATCGCGCTCAAAGTGTTCCGCCATTTGCATGCGCTGTCACTACGGTTTCATTTAGATCGCCAGACTGGTGGCGTCACCCGCGACATCGAGCGCGGCACACGCGGCGTCTCGACCATCATGAGTTACATGCTGTTTTCGGTGATTCCGATCCTGCTGGAAATCACCTTGGTCACCTTGCTGCTGGCGGCCAAGTTTGACTGGACTTTTGTCGTCATCACGCTCATCGCCATCGTTGCGTACATCTTCATCACCATTTCGATTACCGAGTGGCGCACCAAGCATCGCCGCAAAATGAACGAGATGGATTCTAAGGCGAGTACCAAGGCGATTGATTCGCTGCTGAATTACGAAACGGTGAAGTATTTCGGTAACGAGGAATTCGAAGCGGGTCGTTATGACCAAAATTTGCAGCGCTACGAAACGTCAGCCACCAAGAGCGAGACTTCGCTCGGCATGTTGAACGGTGCACAAAGCATCGTCATTGCCTTCGCCGTGACCTTGCTGATGTGGCGCGCGTCAGTCGGCATCGTCAATGGCCAATTGACGCTCGGCGATCTGGTGATGGTGAATGCGCTGCTTATTCAACTCTACATTCCGCTCAATTTTCTCGGCGCGATGTATCGCGAGCTGCGTCAGGCGTTTACCGATATGGAAAAAATGTACAGCCTGCTAGATGAGAATCGCGAAATTCAGGACACGCCGGGTGCTAAGCCGCTGGTGGTGAATGGCGCGGCGGTGACGTTTAGAAACGTCAACTTCGGCTACGGCGAGAAGCGACAAATCCTGTTCGACGTAGATTTTGCAGTGCCTGCGGGTAAAACGGTGGCGGTGGTCGGTTCCAGCGGTGCCGGTAAATCCACCCTATCGCGTTTGCTGTTTCGTTTCTATGACGTCACCAATGGCACCATCGCCATCGATGGCCAAGACATTCGCACCGTCACGCAAGAAAGTGTTCGCAAGTCGTTAGGCATCGTCCCGCAAGACACGGTACTGTTCAACGACACCATCCGCTACAACATCGCCTATGGCCGGCCAGACGCGAGCGACGAAGAAATTCACGACGCCGCCAGACGCGCGCATGTGATTGATTTCATCGAACGTCTGCCCGATAAATGGGAAAGCATGGTGGGTGAGCGCGGGTTGAAACTCTCCGGCGGCGAGAAGCAACGCGTAGCCATTGCGCGCACCTTATTGAAAAATCCCGCGATCATGATTTTTGATGAAGCGACTTCTGCGCTGGATTCGAAAACGGAGAAGTCAATTCAAGCGGAGTTGCGCGAAATCGCAAAGGATCGCACCACGCTGGTGATCGCGCATCGGCTCTCGACCATCATCGACGCCGATCAGATTTTGGTGCTGGATCATGGGCGGATTGTGGAGCGGGGGACGTTTCGTGAACTGCTGAATCACGATGGGAAGTTTGCGGAGATGTGGCGCTTGCAGCAGCAGGAGGAGAGGGTTAGTGGGGGTGCGAGTTTGGTTGTCAATTGATTGCTTGCCGCGTGCGGTGGTATGCGGTGTTAGTTGGTGGTAAAGGGTTGGCTTGCGGCGTGAATTTGTATCACCACAAATTAAATTTGTCATTCTTCGCCTACGGCTCAGAATGACAATTTTAGAGTGTCGTTCTTCATGGCAGCACATAGAGAAACCACATCGTACCTACAAGCCAACAAACCCCTTCAACACCCCCAACAACTCCCCCGGCGCCTCCTGCATCACCGCATGCCCCACGCCCTCCAGCGCCACCAACTTCGCACCTACAATCCCCGCCGCCACCGCTGCACCTGCCTTCACCAGTGTCATCATGTCGCGCGTGCCACTCACCACCAACGTTGGCGCGACAATTTTCCGCCACGCGGCCTCATCCATCGCGAATTGCTGACACGCGATGAGATCACTCGCCAACACCCCCGGCCGACTTTGTTCAAGCAGGCGTTTGTAGGACATCAATAACGACGTGCCTGGCGAGGGCGATGCGCCTAGCTTCGCCGACGGCGCGTGCCCCCAAATATTGAGCATGTCGAATGCCTCGGCAGGTCGATGTTGCGCGGCATCGAGCAGCGCATCGGCGACTGGCATCGGCAAACTCGTACCGATCAACGCGAGCCGTGTGACCCGTTGCGGATGACGAGAAGCAACATCGAGCGCAATGAGCGAGCCCATGCTGTGACCCACCAGATGCGCACGCTCCACACCCGCATTGTCGAGAAAATTCACGACCCAATCGGCAAACTGCGCGACGGTTCTTTTCGCGGGTGCGAAAGTTTTGCCGTGGCCGGGTAAGTCCACCGCCAGCGCATTGAAGCCGTGATGCGCAAAGTAGCGCGCCTGCAGCGTCCATACGCTGTGATCGTTGGCGGCCCCGTGAATGAATACGATGCTGGGCTTGGCGGCGTCGAATGGTTTGCCGCCGGTGTAGGCGTAGGCCGGTTGTTGCTGGACAAGAAAATTCATATTTTTTGTGACGCTGCCAGCGCGCGCGATAGGTCGTCGATGAGATCGTTGGCGTGTTCGATTCCGATGGAAAGCCGGATGGTGCCCTCCGAGATGCCAGCGGCCTTCAGTGCATCGGCATCCATGCGAAAGTGTGTGGTTGATGCCGGATGAATCACCAGCGATTTGGCGTCGCCGATGTTGGCGAGGTGTGAAAACAGATTGAGCTTTTCGATAAACACGCGTCCCGCTGCACGACCGCCCTTGACCTCAAAACTTACCACGGCGCTGGCACCTTCGGGTAATAGTGTTTTCGCCAACGCGTAATCTGGATGCGATTCAAGCTCCGGGTGCGTGACACTTGCTACCGCTTTGTTCGCGGCGAGAAACGCCACCACCTTGCGTGCATTTTCGATATGCCGCGGCATGCGCACATGCAGCGTCTCCAGCCCCTGCAAAATCTGAAACGCGGTCATTGCCGCCATCGACGCGCCAAAGTCACGCAGCCCCTCGCGGCGCGCACGCAATGCGAACGCAGCGACACTCGATTCTTCCGACATCACCATATCGTGAAAGCCGTGATATGGCTCGGTGAGCGTAGGAAATTTGCCGGATTTTTCCCAGTCAAAGGTACCGCCGTCGATCAACACGCCGCCAATCACCACGCCGTGTCCGGATAGAAATTTGGTCGCCGAGTGCATGACGATGTCGGCGCCCTGCGCGATGGGTCGCGAAAGAAATGGCGTGGTGAGTGTCGCATCGACCATCAGCGGCAACCCAGCCGCATGTGCAATCTCCGCGACCAACGGAATGTTCAGCACATCGAGCCCCGGATTGCCGACGGTCTCGCCGAACAGCAAGCGCGTGTTGGGGCGAATCGCGCGGCGCCATTGATCGGCATCGCGACCATTGACGAAGGTTGTTTCGATGCCGAAGCGGGGTAGCGTGTATGACAACAAATTGTGTGAGCCGCCGTAGAGCGCGTTCGAGGCAACGATGTGGCCACCCGTCCCCATCAGCGTGGCGATTGCTAGGTGCAACGCCGCCTGCCCGCTCGCGGTCGCGATGGCTGCCGGTGCGCCATCCAGTGCGGCCATGCGTTCTTCAAACACTGCCACGGTGGGGTTCGAGATACGCGAGTACACATGCCCGGTGCGTTCGAGATTGAACAGCGCCGCAGCCGTGTCGGTATCTGGAAACACAAATGAAGCCGTTTGATAGATCGGCACCGCGCGGGCACCAGTGGCAGGGTCAGGTGACTGGCCAGCGTGAACCGCCAGCGTATCAAGTCGAGGATAGGCGGGGGGAGCCATGGCCGCAGATTTTCCAGTGATTATTCATTGAGTTGCGATTGAAATATGAAGTTTCGCGTAAAGTCTTGCTAAGGGCGTAAGGTTTTGGTAAGGTTCAGCCTGCAACTAAGTAGGTCCCCGGAAATTTCGCATCATTAAGAGGGACGAGAGACGCAACTGTTCGCATCTTTCATATTGATCCATCGGGCACACTCATGACATCACCGCGTTCCACTCGGTTCATTGCATTCTGTTTGTATTCTATCGCGGTCGCGATGTTGAGCTTCGCCTTGCCGGTGGGGAATGCCGAGGCCGCCGCCAAGAAAAAGCATTTCCAAAAGGCGCGCGCGAAAGTCAAGGCCCCGCCACCGATTCCTGATTTCGACGCGACCGGCGCGCCTAATTTGCAATCGCACGCAGCACTTATTTTCGATCAAAACACCGGTCGCACTCTCTTCACCAAGAACGCCGACATGCCCCTGCCGATTGCGTCCATCACCAAGCTCATGACGGCGATGGTGGTGCTGGATGGCAAGCTCAGTTTGGACGAGCCGGTCGTGATTGATGCTGCGGACGTTGATACCGTGAAGGGTTCGAAGTCGCGCCTGCCGGTTGGTTCTGCATTCCGCCGTGAAGACTTGATGCGCCTGGCGTTGATGGCCTCGGACAACCGTGCGGCTGCGGCACTTGGCCGTTCGTACCCCGGCGGCAGCGCGGCCTTTGTGGATGCGATGAACGCCAAGGCGCAGCGCCTCGGTATGGCAAACACCCGCTTCGTTGACCCCACTGGTCTCGCTCCCGGCAATGTCGCCAGCCCACACAGCCTCGCGCTGATGGTCGCGGCCGCCTCTGATTACCCGCAGATTCGCGAATTCTCTACGACCCCTGCATTGCACGTGCGCCTGCCCGAATCTGGCCGCGAGCTGGGCTTCGTCAACACCAATTCACTGGTACGGTCGGATGGCTGGAATATCGGGCTTTCCAAAACTGGCTTCATCAACGAAGCGGGCAAATGCCTCGTCATGCAGGCGACTTTCGGCGCGCAGCCAGTGGTGATTGTGCTGCTTGATTCGTGGGGTCGCTACACCCGCATGGGCGATGCTAACCGCATCAAGAAATGGATGGAGACGGGGCGCGGCAGTAAAGTTGCTGCCGCCGCATTGCGCGCAAAACCGGCATAAGCATTTATCACTGCTGCCGCGCTCCGGCTCGCCGCCTGCGCTAACATATAGGCATGAAAGTTGGCCTCTTTGTTACCTGTCTTGTTGATCTCGTTCGCCCGAACATCGGATTCGCGACGCTGAAATTGTTGGAGGATGCCGGCTGCGAAGTCGTCGTGCCCGCCACCCAAACCTGTTGCGGCCAGCCCGGCTACAACTCGGGCGCGCGCGAAGTGTCGCAAACGTTAGCGCTAAAAGTCCTCGATGAATTTCGCGATTGCGATTACGTGGTCGCACCGTCTGGCTCGTGTTCCGGGCAAGTGAAAATTCACTACGTGCAAGACTTGTTCCGCGATTCACCACGCCGCGCGGAGTTCGAAAAGCTCGCGGCGAAGTGGTTTGAACTCTCCGAATTTTTGACCGATGTATTAAAGGTCGCCACCGTGCCCGCCAAGTACGACGGCACCGTAACCTACCACGACTCGTGCGCAGGCTTACGCGAAATCGGCATCAAGCAACAGCCGCGCGCGCTGCTCGCCAAAACCGGCTGCACGCTCAACGAAATGAACGATGCCGAAAAGTGCTGCGGCTTCGGCGGCACCTTCTCGATCAAACTCGGTGACATCTCCACGCGCATGGCCGAGAACAAATGCGTCAATATCAGCGTCACAGGTGCAGACACGATCATCGGCGGTGATCTAGGTTGCTTGCTCAACATCGAAGGACGACTGCGACGCAACGGCGACACGAAAACCAAGGTAGTACATTTTGCCGAAGTATTAGCCGGTATGACCGCAAAAGCCTAGTATCGACGCGGTGTTTCAGACATCGCCTCCCAGACCCCCGACCCCCAGCCCCCAAAATGCAAGTCCAATCCATGCACTTCAAAGAAACCGCGAGCCTGAAGCTCAACGACGCGGTTTTGCAAACGGCGATGAAAAAAGCCAAGGGCAAGTTCGTTGATGGACGTGCTGCGAGTGTTGCCACCATCGACAACTGGGAAGCGCTGCGCACGCATGCAGCCGCATTGCGCGACCGCGTGATTGCGAATCTGGATGCGTACCTCATTGAGTTCGAAAAAAACGCCACGCGTCGTGGTGCCGTCGTGCATTGGGCGGAAACCGCTGAAGAAGCCAACGCGATTATCGTTGGCATCGCGCAAGAAAATTCGGTGAAGACGGTCACGAAATCGAAGTCGATGGTCAGCGAAGAAGTCTCGCTGAACGATGCGCTAGAGGCGGCGGGCGTGAAGGTGATGGAAACCGATCTCGGCGAATACATTCTGCAACTCGCCAAGGAGCCGCCCTCGCACATCGTCGCGCCGGCCGTGCACAAATCCAAAGAGCAGGTCGCCGCGCTGTTCGTGCAGCATCACCACAAACCATTGCTCACCAGCATTCCCGCCATGACCCGCGAGGCGCGCGAGGAACTGCGTTCGCATTTTCTCAATGCCGACATGGGCATCAGCGGTGCCAATTTTGTCATCGCCGAAACCGGCACCACGCTCACCGTCACCAATGAGGGCAACGCCGACATGGTGACCACGATCCCGCGCATTCACTGCGTCATCACCGGTATCGAAAAGGTCATCCCCACGCTCGAAGATTTTGCGACCCTCATTCGCTTGCTACCGCGTTCGGCCATCGGCCAATCGGTTGCCAATTACCTCACGCTCACCACGGGTGTAAAAGGTGCCGATGAGCAAGAAGGTCCCGAGCAAATGCACATCGTGTTGGTCGATGCGGGTCGCACTAACCTCGTCGGCGGCGAGATGAAAGAGATGCTGCGCTGCATCCGCTGTGGTGCGTGCATGAACCATTGTCCGGTCTATCAAAACGTCGGCGGTCACGCCTACGGATGGGTGTATCCGGGGCCGATGGGCTCGGTGTTGACGCCAAGTTATGTCGGCATCGAGAAGGCGGGTGACTTGCCCAATGCGGCGACGTTCTGCGGTGAGTGCCAAGTGGTGTGCCCAGTGAAAATTCCGCTGCCGGATCTGATGCGCAAGCTGCGCGAGAAACAGTTTGATTTGCACTTGCGACCGTTCAGTGAACGCGCCGCGATTCGACTCTGGAGTTTTTTTGTCACGCGTCCCGCGCTCTACGCGTTCGCGTCCCGCGTCGGTGCGCGCATCGGCGGATGGATCGGCGGGCGCGAAAAAATGATTCACAAGCTGCCCGGCATTGATGGCTGGACGCACGGGCGCGATATGCCCGCACCCGAAGGCAAAACATTTCGTGAACAATACGCCGCGCGGAAATCATGAGTAGCCGCGAAAATATTCTGGCGCGCATCCGCGCCCAGTCCGGGCGGGTCGGTGTGACGACCGAACAGGAACTCGCCGATGCGCGCAAGGTGATCGCCGCACGGACGCGTGGGCCGCTGCCCACCTTCGCCCAGCACGAGCCGATTGGGCACTTCATCGAAGAATGCGACCGCCTCAAGACCACGCTTGCGGAAGTGCATGGCGTCAATGATGTGCCGGCGGCCGTTGCGCATTTTTTGCAGAGTGAAAATCTCAACATGGCGGTGGTCGGCTGGCCGGAATTCGCGGCACTCGATTGGGCAAAGGCCAGTATTACGTTCGCCAATCGACCGGCAAATGCCGACGACCTCACCGGCATCACCGGCTGCTTTTGCGCCATCGGCGAAACTGGTACTTTGCTTTTGCTCGGCGCGCGCGACACGCCCAAGGTCACCGCGCTGTTACCCGAAACCCACATCGCCATCGTCAAAAAATCACGCATCGTGCCGACCATGGAAGATGCGTTTCAGTTAATGCGCGACGAGCGAGGCGAGCCGCCACGCGCCACGTTTTTTGTCTCCGGGCCATCGCGCACGGCAGACATCGAGCAAACCATCGTCATCGGCGCGCATGGGCCGTATCGCGTGCACGTCATTTTGGTGCCGTAACGCTGGCTGTCGAAACCCGCGCCGATATTGGTGTTTTGCAATATGCCACGACAGAAAATCCCCCAGCGATCTCAATGCCAAGCACCGCGAAGGCTTGCCCCCTTTATGAAAGGGGGCAGATATTCCGTGGTGCTGGCGTGTAGAAGAACCGGGGGAGAGCGTAGCGAGGGGGTGTGCGGTGGTTGCTGATACGAGCGCGCGACTAAATTCATTCGCCCCCCGCGCCCTCCTCGCAAGCAATCGCAAGCTCGTAAACCAACACAGCAACGACGACTCCACCACCCCGATTTCGTTCAACATTCGCCAAAACAAAAACCCCGCAGACACCTACATTCTCGCAATACATCTGCGCTACACTCGCGACAGAAGTTGAACACAAAACAATAATATTGAACTGGCGCACGACAGTCTTGGAGCGCAATGTTGTTCGATTTTCTACCTATCTTTCCGCTGCATCTAAGTGAGTTTTTACTGTTCGGATTGGTGTTACTGGCCGGATTGATTGGCGGGCGTCTTGCTGCCCTCACGCGCGTGATGCCGGTGATCACTGGCTACATCCTCGCGGGCTTCATTTGCGGCCCCGGCGGGTTCAATCTCATCGGTGAGCCGCTGTTGCGTGATATGCGCGTGTTCGTCGATATCTCGCTTGGCCTGATTTTGTTTGACCTCGGTCGCCGCATCGACTTGCGTTGGCTCGCATCGGAAAAATGGTTGCTCCTTACGGGGCTGATCGAGAGCGCATTGACGTTCGCCGCGCTGGCGTTCCTGTTGATGACATTCGGCGTGACATGGATTCACGCGGCTTTGGTCGCATCCATCGGCGTGGCAACGTCGGCGGCGGTAGTGATGCGTGTCGCCAGCGATGTGGCGAGCGAAGGGCCGGTGACACGCCGGACGTTTAGCTTGGTTGCCATCAATAACCTCACCGCACTGCTGCTATTTACTTCGCTGCTGCCGCTGCTGCATCTTGAAAACCGTATTGCGCTCGATCAGGCGTTGCTACATCCGCTGTATCTGCTGGCCGGTTCCGCCGCGCTGGGGGCAATTTTGTTTCAGGTGCTGGCGACAATTTCGCGATGGTTGCCACGCGCGATGACGGATCAATTCATCCTGCAACTAGCGATGATCGTCGTCGCTGTGGGTCTTGCGCTGATGTTCAACCTGTCGGTGCTGCTCACGCTTCTCACGCTCGGCCTGATGGCGCGCAACGCGCATCCACATCGGCGCGTACCGGTCGTTGAGTTCGGCGACGTGGCGCAACTATTTTTCGTGGTGTTGTTTGTCATGACGGGTGCGAGTCTGAAAATCGCGGATTTTTCGACGGTGGCATTCATGGCGCTAGCGTTCGTCGCCGTGCGGTTCGCGGCGAAGGCACTGGCGGTTTTTGCGTTTGGCAAATTTTCAGGATTGAGCGTGCGGCAATGCGCGGCACTGTCCCTCACGCTCACGCCACTCGCGGGCCTCGCGGCGGGGATGACTTTTCTACTCAACGATTACGCGCCGCAATTGTCGCCACTCGCAGCGGCAATTGTGCTCGCATCCGTCACGTTCATGCAGTTTGTCGGCCCGGTCGCTGCGCGCTTTGCGTTTACGCTGTCGCGTGAAGCGGACCCCGATCGCTGAGGAGGTACGCCATGTCAGATCATCCCAACGCCGTCGCCGTTATTGAGCGACCCCACACAGCCGTCATCGACACCTCCCAACATCCGCTTGCGTTCACCACCTCCACGCCGCTGACGATGGGCGTGGAATTAGAATTACAACTCATCAATGTTGAAACACAAAACCTCACCACCGAGGCCGATGATTTGTTGCGGCGCATGGCGAAAAGTAAGGTCGCCGCGAACCTAAAACCCGAAATCACGCAAAGCATGATCGAAGTAAACTCCAGCATCCACGCGAGTTTCGAGACATTGCAACCCGAGATGATGGCGATTCGTGACGCGCTAGTGGCGGAGGCCAAGCGCATGAACATCGGAATCTGCGGTGGCGGCAATCACCCGTTTCAAAAATGGCATGAGCGGCGTATTTTTCCGACTGATCGCTTTCTTGCCGTCGCCGAAAAATACGGCTACCTCGCCAAACAATTCACTGTGTTTGGGCAACACATTCACATCGGCGTGGCGAATGGCGATGATGGGATGTATCTGTGCCACGCATTCGCGCGCTACGTGCCGCACTTCGTTGCACTCGCCGCGTCCTCACCGTTTTATCAAGACACCGACACCTCGTTCGATTCCTCGCGGCTGTCCATCGTCAGCGCATTCCCGCTTGCAGGCCACGCGCCGGAAGTGTTTACGTGGGCTGACTTTTTGCACTACTTCGACAAAATGCAAACCAGCGGCGTGGTCGAATCCATGAAAGATTTCTACTGGGACATCCGCCCCAAACCCGAATTCGGCACCGTCGAATTGCGCATCTGCGACACACCCCTCACCGTCGGCCACGCCTGCGATCTCGCGGCGTACGCGCAAACCCTCGCGGCGTGGCTGTTAGAGGATCGCCGACGCGGCGTCAGCGAAGCCAGCGTTGAAGATTTGTATTTGCCCTACGCCGTCAATCGTTTCCAAGCCTGCCGCTACGGCATCCAAGCCGAACTCATCGACACCGAAACCATGACCCGCCACGTCCTCGCTGAAGACTTCCTCAACACCCTCAGCAAACTGCAATGGCACGCCGCGCAACTCGGCACGATCGAGCCGTTACAACGACTCTCGCGCGTCGCGCTCAGCGGCAACAACGGCGCGCGTTGGCTGCGTGAGCAGTACAAGGACTGCGAGAGCATGTGGGAGGTGGTGGAGCGGGCGACGACCTTATGGGGTAAGTGAGGGGCAAGTGAGGAAGAAGTGATTGGTAGGGTAGGCAAAGCGCAGCGTGCCCACGCTGCTCGCAGCGTCGCTGCGCTCAGCATGACCAGATTTCTTGATGCCTCTTGGAAGGCATTCACTGCAACTGCCCCAGCAGCCCAAAAAATAACTGTCATTCTGACGAGCGCATTTTCTGTTTGCGAGGAGGAGCCTCATCCCGCTAACTTCGGACAGTGCCGAAACAAGACCTACGCTTTGCCCACTCTACGCGGGGCGGCTAAGCCTACCGTGCGCTCACGCTGCACCGCCTGTTGTAGCAGCTCCGATGCCCACTGATTGAGGCTCTTACCCTCAGCCTGTGCAGCAACCAATGCCGCGCCATGCACTTCCGGCGTCACACGCAGCAGCATCTTGCCCGAGGCGGGCTTCTCTGGCATGACCCCTTTCTCCGCGCAGTCTTTCAGAAAATCTTTAACCGCCACTGCGAATTCCTTACGCAGTTGCGCCACCGTCGTCCCATGAAAACTAATCATGGTGCGAATACCGAGAATGCGGCCAACCAAAATGTTGTCACGCTCATCAAATTCGATGCGGGCGGTATAGCCGCCGTGGGTCAGGGTGTTCATGGTTGTACTCCTACTCGTTCAAATAGTTCTCGCGCTTCTTCGACTTGGTAACGCTTGGCCTCCTTACCCAGATGCGGGCGGTGGCAGTGCCAGACTTCGTTCAAGAGCTCGATCTTAACGCGCGAGCCCTCACGCTCAGTCACGGTGCCACCGAGCGCCTTCACCAAGGCCTCAATGTCTGCGAACACGACCGACGGAGACGTGGAGCGCGCAAATACCGCATGGAGCGTTTTCCGATGCCTAGCGTTCATGTTAAGAATGCTAGCAAAAAGCGATAGCACGCACAAGTTAAACATGTGGGTGCTACTCGTCTCGTGCCGTCGGGTGCAGTGCCGCCGTGTTGAAGTCACCCCGGAGTCGCTGCGCTCGTCCGGGCTATCGGTCGAGTTGCTGGGCAAACGATCAAGCCGTGTTCGCGCCCTGCCACCGTACCAGTACGCGCTGCCGAAAGTATCCGGAACGCGTAGGGTGGGCAAAGCGCAGCGTGCCCACGTTGCGACGTGCCACCGCCACCCGTGGGCACGCTACGCTTTGCCCACCCTACAAACTATCGCTGCTCGCCGTGAATTTGCGCTGCTCCCAGCCACGAGTTGTTTTTTTGTCTTTCTTGCGGAACGTGCCGAACTCAACCAACAACTCGCCGAGGCCAAGCTGGTCGCGCTCTCCGCGCAAATCGAACCACACTTTCTATTCAACACGCTCGCCAGCGTGCAGTACCTGATTCGTCATGACGCAGATAAAGCGCACGAGATGACGAGTGATTTGATTCGCTACCTTCGCTTGGCCTTACCGAAAATGAAAGAGGTGACCGCCCCATTGGCAAGTGAGATCGAGTTGGTGCGCGCGTATTTGGACATCATGCAAATTCGCATGGGGGATCGCTTGCAATATCGCATCGACATGCCGAGTGAATTTTCGAGGGTGCCGATTCCCACAACGGCGCTGATTATTTTGGTTGAGAACGCGATCAAGCATGGGCTGGAACGCAATCCCGGCGGCGGTCGTGTGGATGTGTTGGTGGCATCAACGACGGACGCATTGACCGTCACGGTCGCCGACACTGGCGGCGGCTTTTCCACGGAGTCATCGGGCACTGGCATCGGTCTCGTCAACATTCGCGAGCGTTTGACGGCACTTTATGGCGCGCAGGGTCAATTGACGCTGGCCGCGAATCAACCCAGTGGCGTGACGGCAACATTGACGATTCCGCACATCACAAGCAGTAACAACACGGAGACAAACTAAATGGCGACCTGCATTTTGGTGGAAGACGAAAAACTCATGCAGGCACAGCTACGTGAGGCGCTGCAAGCGACGTGGCCAGAACTACAAATCGTGGGGGTTGCCGATGACGGCATTGCCGGTTGTCGCATGATCGACGATGCGCGCCCGGACATTGCGTTTCTCGATATTCGTATGCCCGGCGTGAGTGGGCTTGAGGTGGCGCGCCATGCGGCGTGGCGCTGCCACGTGGTGTTTATCACCGCCTACGACGAATACGCGGTGCAGGCGTTCGAGCAAGGCGCAGTGGACTATGTGTTGAAGCCGGTTGAAGTTGGCCGCCTGATGGCAACGGTGACGCGGCTCAAGGCGCGCCTGTCACAGCCGCCCGCTGATTAACGTAATCTACTCGCGCAACTCGCCACCAAAAAAGAGGGCAAGCTGAAATGGATTCAAGCGTCAGTCGGTAGCACCATCAATTTCATCGCGATTGACGACGTGATCTATTTTCAGTCGGACGCCAAATACACCCGCGTCGTCACCGCCGAGCGCGAGTCGCTGGTACGCAAGCCGCTCAAAGAATTGCTCGACGAATTGGACGATGAACACTTCTGGCAAATTCATCGCGGCACCATCGTCAATGTGCGGCGGATCGCGTCGGTGCATCGCGATGGGGATGGCGGCATGACGGTGAGTGTGAAGGGCACGAAGTCTGCGTTGCCCGTTTCGCAGACTTTTCAGCAGCTGTTCCGCCAGCAGTAGTTGCCCATCCTCTAAGCGAGGTATACCTGAAGTATCGCTGTCGCTTCTGCGCGAACCATCCCGTCTTAATGAGTGAGGACAATGCATCAGGGAGTCTGTAGGGTGGGCAAAGCGCAGTGTGCCCACGCGCCCACGATGTCACGTGATCGCCGCAGCGCCACCTCAATTGAATCCATTTCAAACCAATCAAGCACGCGTGATTTGAACGCGTTCAGGATCGGCTGCATTCGCCGTTTCATCAAGGGGTGCGGGATGGGCAATTGCCGCTTGACTGGGGGGGGGAATGACCTTGGAGCGTGATTTGGCGAGCCCGCCGATTAACTGACGGCGCGGGCACGCTGCGCTTTGCCCACCCTACAAATTACTGGAACCCGCCATGAATTTGCGCTGCTCCCAGCCGCGAACTGTTTTTTGTCTTTCTTTCGCAACGTGTTGCACGCAAGACAACCCACCAGCCACTCAGTGCGGCACACGCCAAACGCAAGCATCGGCGCGGGTTTTGGCTCGATGACATATACGATCACATCGCACAAATGACGCGATTCGATTCCGCGTGCTTACCCTGCCCGGGGCTTCACACGTGCTTTCGGAATGACTTTTGTTAAGCGCGCGCTGGCGCGCGCGACCGCGATGAGACCGCTGAGCGCGTCATTGACTGCGGCGTCGGTTGGAAATACTTTCGCGATCTGAGGTTCCAACACGACGATATTCGTCGCATGCGCCGCGCGCTTTGCGTACCGTCCTCGAACGATTTCGCCGAGATCGGCGCGCTTGTATTCGTCCCGAGCCCAGTCATTCAATTCGGATTTAGCCTTCTTCATAAATTTTCCTTTCTGATCGGGTGGCGACTCTTGCGCTGATGATGCGGATGCCGTCGGTTCGTTCGGTATGAGAAACCATGAGTACCCGCCCTGCGGACGAGAGTCCGAACGTAATGAACCGCAACTCTACGAACGAATGGTCAGGGTCCCGCACAGTGGCGGCGAACTCATCGCGAATGGCAGTCGCCGCCTCTTCGAAGGCAACACGATGCTTGGCTAGATTGGCGGTGGCTTTGCGGGGATCCCATTAGAATTTCATAAATGCAATATAGCAGTGCGGGATGGGGTTGCAAACTCAGTGATCCCGCTTCAACCGCCATACTGCCGCTCCAACATCGCAAACACCGCCCGCAACGACTGCGCCTCGCCGCCCTCAGGCCGACCGGGGCGAGTACGTGGGTTCCACGCAAACGTATCGATATGAATCCACGCTTGCTCTTTCGGCACGAAGCGTTCGAGGAACAGTGCGGCAGTGATGGCACCACCTTGTTGTCCGCCGGTGTTGCACACATCGGCGATGTTGCTGTCGATCATCGCGTGATAGTTTTGCCACAACGGCATCCGCCATAGCGGGTCTTGGGTGGCTTTGCTGGCGGCGTCCAACATGCTGAACCATTCGTCGTGGTTTGCAAACGTCGCCGGTAGCTCGGGGCCGAGTGCCACACGGGCGGCACCGGTGAGGGTGGCAAAGTCCAGCACCAGCGCGGGCTTTGACTCGATGGCGTAGGCAATGGCATCACACAAAATGACGCGACCTTCGGCGTCGGTGTTGCCGATTTCAATGGTGTGGCCGCGCCGCGAGGTGATGATGTCGCCGGGTCGGTAGGCGTTGCCGGCAATCGCGTTCTCTACAGCGGGCACCAGCATGTGCAAATGAATCGGCAGCTTGGCCTGCATGATGAGGCGCGCGAGGGCTAACGCATGCGCGCCGCCGCCCATGTCTTTTTTCATCCAGCGCATGCCCTCGGCACCTTTGACGTTCACGCCGCCAGTGTCGAAGCACACGCCCTTGCC
>JAYTVA010000029.1:0-28552 GCA_043744255.1 Burkholderiales bacterium
CATGATAGTGATTGGTCATCTGGCAGTAGGCGTGCACCACCCAGTTGAAGCGTTCGCAGACGAGCGCCAGTACCGACAGCCAGTCTTGCCGGTCTACATCATCCACGTAAATATCTTCACGCCGATCACCACGCGAAGTGACGTGGTACAGCGCGCCAGCAAATTCTAATCGGAGGGGTCTTGCCATGGGTTGAGATTAGCATGATTGGCGGGGGATGTTGGAATGGTAGACCCCATTTCCTGGACCCCATTTCCTGAAGTGAAAAGCGGATTATCTTTGACGAGATTATGGCGACGGACACCATGCGTGGAGTCTTGCAATCATCCATTCTGTATGTTTTTTTATTCGATTTATTCGCCCAACTTATGGCCGAAGCGACTTGGCCCGCGAGACCCCACAAAAAGGCTTGACTTGCAGCATGATACGTATCTACAATGTAGAAACATTTTTGAGGGTTCAATCATGGAAGCTGTCATTAAAAAATGGGGCAATAGCCCAGCCCTGCGGTTGCCTGTATCTGCGCTCAAAGACGCTTCGTTGGTTTTGGAGCAGCGTGTGACGATCAAGGTCGCGCGCGGCCGCATCATTATCGAGCCCTCGAAAGAGGTCGCCTATGACCTAAATGAGTTGCTTGCAGGTATTACGAACCAAAACACGCATGACGAGGTCAGCTTCGGCAGGCCGGTCGGCAAAGAGGCGCTTTGATGGCGAGTCGCGCTTACGTACCAGAAAGCGGGGATGTGGTTTGGCTTGAGTTCGACCCTCAAGCGGGGCACGAACAAGCTGGGCGCCGTCCGGCTTTGGTCATCAGTCCAGCAAGCTACAACGGCAAGACAGGATTGATGGTCTGTTGCCCAATGAGTACAAAAGTCAAGGGGCATCCGTTTGAAGTAGTCTTTGAAATTGATGGTGTCGCCACAGCCGTGCTTTCCGACCAGGTCAAGTCGCTGGATTGGCGGGTGCGTCGGGCCAAGAAAAAAGCGATTGCTCCTCCTTTGACCATGGTGCATGTCAAAGCAAAAATCAAAGCATTGCTCCTGATTTCATGAGCCGTAAACATCCTGCACGCGCTAGCAAATTGCAGCATTTTTCCGAACGCAGCCTCAATCGCCTCGCTGACCACCGCAACGTGAAATCCCAACCCTTTCCGGTTGATATTTTTTTCCCGTTCCTCTAGTGTTGGCGCGGTTTCTGGGCTTGGCGCAATGTGCGTATTTCGCTGAACGTGACCGGTGATTTCGCCGGATTGTCGCCGATACAGAGATGCCGCATGCCAATTTTTTGATTAGCAGTCGTGACGAGACTACTGACGGGATTAATCTGTACACGAGCGCGGTTATTTTGATGGGACGGATGTGTTGCCCGAAAGAACGGTCTTTGATGCTGGCGGCGGCACTATAAATCGTGGCGCAAAAATGATGAATTGACGTCGCGCGTTGGCACTTGGACGTTGCCTCGGCTAGAATCGTTTTCTTGCAGTGCAACATTCATTATAGACAGCCATGACCCACGAATTTCCGCGCATCAAGCGCCTGCCGCCGTACGTTTTCAACATCACCTCCGAACTCAAGATGGCCGCCCGTCACCGGGGCGAGGACATCATCGATATGTCGATGGGCAACCCCGACGGGCCCACGCCGCAGCACATCGTCGATAAATTGGTCGAAGCCTCTAAGCGGCCAAACACGCATGGCTACTCGGTCTCCAAAGGCATTCCGCGTCTGCGCAAAGCGATTGCTGATTGGTACAAGCGCCGCTTTGATGTGACGCTCGATCCCGATACCGAAGCCATCGTCACGATTGGCTCAAAAGAAGGGCTCGCGCACTTGATGTTGGCGACGCTCGATCAAGGCGACACCGTGCTGGTGCCGAACCCAAGTTACCCAATCCATATTTACGGTGCTGTGATTGCCGGTGCGCAGATTAAGCACGTGCAAATGACCGAAGGTGTGGATTTCTTTGCTGAGGCCGAGAAGGCAATCAAGGAAAGTTACCCGAAGCCGAAAATGCTGATTCTCGGCTTTCCGTCGAACCCGACCGCGCAGTGTGTGGAACTGGAATTTTTCGAGCGCATCATCGCGCTCGCAAAAGCCAACAACGTGCTCATCGTGCACGACCTCGCGTATGCCGACATTACCTACGATGGCTGGAAAGCCCCGTCAATCATGCAGGTTCCGGGCGCACGCGAAGTCGCGGTGGAATTTTTTACGATGTCAAAGTCCTACAACATGGCCGGCTGGCGCATCGGCTTTATGGTCGGTAACAAAGAAATGGTCGCAGCGCTCGCACGCATGAAGGGCTACCACGACTACGGCACCTTTACCCCGATTCAGATAGCCGCGATTGCTGCCCTCGATGGCCCGCAGGATTGCGTGCGCGAGATCGTGTCCGAATACCAAGAGCGCCGCGACGTGCTGCACAAGGGTCTGCTCGAAGCCGGATGGGTCACCACCAAGCCGAAGGCATCGATGTACATCTGGGCCAAGATTCCCGACGCGTACGCCAGCATGGGTTCGCTCGAATTCGCTAAAAAATTGTTGGCAGATGCCAAGATTTCGGTGTCACCCGGCATCGGTTTTGGTGAGTACGGTGATGACCACGTCCGATTCGCGCTCATCGAAAACGCCGAGCGCACGCGCCAAGCGGTGCGCGGCATCAAGGAAATGTTTCGCAAAGACGGGTTGATGAAATGAAGCCGATTAATGTTGGTCTGCTCGGCCTCGGCGTGGTCGGTAGCGGCACCATTGAAGTGCTGCGGCGCAATCGCGAAGAAATCGCGCGCCGTGCCGGGCGCGAAATCCGCGTCACGCACGCGACCGCCCGCAATCTCGCCAAGCCACGCGATTTTTCGCTCGACGGCATCACGCTACTCGCCGATGCCGACTTGTTGGTCACGCATCCAGACATCGAAATTGTCTGCGAGCTGATCGGCGGCGACACCACCACCAAAGACCTCGTCCTGAAGGCCATTGCCAACGGCAAGCACGTGGTCACTGCCAACAAAGCCTTGCTCGCAAAACACGGCACCGAGATTTTCGCGGCAGCACAAAAACACAAAGTGATGGTCGCCTTCGAAGCCGCCGTCGCGGGCGGCGTGCCTATCATCAAAGCGCTGCGCGAGGGGCTCACCGCCAACAAAATCGAGTGGATCGCGGGCATCATTAACGGCACCTCTAATTTCATCTTGTCGGAGATGCGCTCGCGCGGCGCAAGTTTCGATGCGGTACTGAAGGAAGCCCAAGAAAAGGGCTACGCCGAAGCCGACCCGACATTCGATATCGAGGGCATCGATGCCGCGCACAAACTCACGATACTGTCAGCCATCGCGTTTGGCATCCCGGTGCAATTTGATAAAGCCTACACAGAAGGCATCTCCAAACTCACCGATAAAGACATCAAGTACGCCGAACAATTGGGCTATCGCATCAAGCTACTTGGCATCACGCGCTGGGCAAAAGGCGGCATCGAGCTTCGCGTCCACCCGACGCTTGTCCCCGCCAAACGCCTCATCGCCAATGTCGAAGGCGTGATGAACGCGATTTTGGTCAAAGGGGACGCCGTCGGGGCCACCATGTACTACGGACGCGGCGCTGGCTCGGAAGCCACAGCCAGCGCGGTGGTTGCCGATCTGGTTGATGTAACGCGCATGTCGACGGCTGACCCTGAACATCGCGTGCCGCATCTCGCGTTCCAGCCCGACCAGTTGCGCAACACGCCGATTCTGCCCATCGAAAAAGTTGAAACCGCCTACTACCTGCGCCTCTCGGCCTACGATAAACCGGGCGTGATGGCAGACGTGACGCGCATCCTCGCGGATTCCCATATCTCGATTGACGCGATGCTACAAAAAGAAGCGGAGGAGGGCGAAGATGTCGTCGATGTGATTATCCTTACCCACCGCTGTATCGAAGGGAACGCTAACACTGCGATTGCGAAAATTGAGGCGCTGGCGACGATTGCGGCCAAGGTGGTGCGGATTCGGTTGGAAGAACTCAACGGATGAAATACATCAGCACACGCGGCGGAGATGCAGCGACTTCGACCGATCACGCAAAATCGTTCTGCGACATTCTGCTGGAGGGGTTGGCACCCGACGGCGGGTTGTATCTTCCCCAAACCTATCCCGTGTTCACCGAGGACGAAATGCGCGCCATGCGCAGCATGTCGTATCCCGATCTCGCCTACGCAATCATGCATCGCTTCATTGATGACATTGCGGCGCCCGACCTTCGCGCGATCATCGACAAGAGCTACACGGCTGAAGTATTCGGCACGCCCGACATCACGCCGATTCACGCACTCGAAAAAAATCTCTTCCTGCTGAAATGCTCGAATGGCCCGACGCTCGCTTTCAAAGACGTCGCCATGCAGTTTTTGGGACACCTATTTGAGTACGTGCTGACCAAGCGCGGCGCGGAGATGAATATCCTCGGCGCAACGTCCGGTGACACTGGTTCTGCCGCCGAATACGCAATGCGCGGCAAGCAAGGCGTGCGTGTGTTCATGCTCTCGCCGCACGAAAAAATGTCGCCGTTTCAGTGTGCGCAAATGTTTTCGTTGCCCGACGCCAACATCATCAACATCGCCGTGCGTGGCGTGTTTGATGATTGTCAGGACATTGTGAAGGCGGTATCGAATGATCTTGAATTCAAGGCGCGCTACAAAATCGGCGCAGTGAATTCGATCAACTGGGGCCGCATCGTCGCGCAAGTGGTGTACTACTTCAAAGGCTATTTCGCGGCGACCAAAGCGAACGATGAAAAAGTCTCGTTCGCGGTGCCATCGGGAAATTTTGGCAATGTGCTGGCGGGTCACATCGCCCGCATGATGGGCTTGCCGATCAAGCAACTCATCGTCGCGACCAACGAAAATGATGTGCTCGACGAGTTTTTTAAGTCCGGAAAATATCGCCCGCGCAAAACGGCGGAGACCAAACAAACATCGAGCCCGTCGATGGATATTTCCAAAGCGTCAAATTTTGAGCGCTTTCTACTAGACCTCGTGTGGCGCGATACCGCCGTCGTGCGGGAGCTCATGCGCCGTGTTGAACACGAGGGCGGGTTTGATCTTGCCGGCACTGAATACGCAAAGCGCTTGCCAGCGTTTGGCTTCATCTCCGGCTCCAGCACCCACGCGGATCGCATGCGCGTGATTCGTGACGTTTGGCAGCGCTATCAGATTGAGATCGACACCCACACCGCAGATGGCTTGAAAGTCGCGCTCGAACATCGCGATCTGGCGGTGCCGATGATCTGCCTTGAAACCGCACTACCCGCTAAATTCGAAGCCAGCATCATCGAGGCACTCGGCCGGAAACCCGCGCGGCCAAAGGCGCTTGAAGGTATCGAGTCGTTGCCGCAACGCGTGGAGGTGATGGATATTGATGTGGCGGCAGTGAAGGCAAAGATTGCGCAGGTTTGTGGGGGGTGAGGTTTTTTGGCGACGCCTCATGGCACGCGGATGAGATTCTTCACGCGATAGAGCCGCGTTCAGAATGACAAGTTTTGGAAGTGGCGCCGTCGCAATATTCCGCCATTGCCCAAGCGAAAAAACTCCACACTGTCATTCTGAGGAGCGAGGATTTTTTCGCGACGAAGAATCTCATTGGCACAAAATTCGGGCAACACCTCGTGACGCGCGGATGCACCAACGCTGCAACGATCACATCAGCGTTAGACCGCGCGCCGCCAGTACTGCGCTGCATGCGCCATGCGGAACCCGAATCGTTCGTAGAGCCGTAACGCATTGGCATTTTTTGCCGCTGCTTCAAGACGAAAAACGTCTGCGCCCATGTTGGTCAGTTCAGCCATCGCCTTGTGCATGAGTACATCGCCAAGCTGCTGACCTTTCCATGCCGGATCGCGCCCGACGGTGGAGACTTCGCCGATGCGTTTGCCGTCTTCAGCAAACAGCGCCAATCGCAAGAATGCGATGAGTTGCGCATCATGCACCAACACCCACGGCGGATTCGTGCGCGTAGAAATAACAAAATCAGCCAGCGGCGGAATCACCACGCCGTCGATGCCGGCGAATGCGGCAACGCAGAGGGCGCGATAGGCGGGCGCTTCGTCCGCCGGCAATTTTCGCCACACCAAATCGTCGCGCGCAGGAGGCGCTGGCAACGGGATCTCGGTCAGCCGGGCGCGTTGCATCGACGCCATGGTGTAGGCCACCGCGTACCCGCGCGCCGCCAGCGTGGGCACCGCGTTTGCCAGCAACCCTTCCGCGCCTACGTCCAGCGACGCACCACCAAGCGCCTGCGCACGCGCCTCCGCGTGTGTAGTCAGTTGCACGATCAATGCCTCGGAAGTCGGGCCGATGCTGGGGTTCCACGCAAAAAGGTCAAGCTCGGCACGTGGCTGAAGGTTGGTATTTGCCAGCACCACCGACGCTGCACCAACCAATCGTTCGCCCTGCCGGATTTCAAGAATGTCAGCAGCGTTGGCCGTGATGGTGCGGATCAATCGCAATGCCGTCTGTGGCGCAAGACCCCGACGCGGGTGGGTTTCGGCCAGCGCAAGCAGTGCGGAATCGTCGCGGTTGGTGGCGGAGCGAATGGAAAATGGAATGGAGGACATGCCGAAACCCCGCGCCGATATTAGACGTTGGTGGTTTTCACCCGCACAAACCGATACAGCCCATCCGCATCACGCGAACGTACCGCGCGCCCCGTGTTGCGCAGGTAATGCAAATGCGCAATCGCTTCGCCCATCGCGAAACTCAATTGATGGTCATCCAATGGGCGACGAAACAAGGTACCCAAAATATCCGCAGCAGCCTTCGGAACATCGAGCACCGCCTCGAGTTCAGCCAAGCGGTCCGCGTGATGTTTTTTCAGTTCAGCGATGCGCGTGTGCAGCCCCGTGAACACGCGTCCGTGCGACGGCAGCACCAGCGTATCGGCCGGCATGTGCGCAAATTTATCGAAGCTGGTGAGGAACTGGCGCACCGGATCGGCTTCGGGTTGATTGCCCCATACGCTCACGTTGGTGCTGATGCGCGGCAGCACTTGATCGCCGGAGATGAGGATGTTGCCGCTCGCGGTATACAACACGGCGTGCTCCGGCGCGTGGCCGTACACCGTGCTGATTTGCCAGCGGCGACCGCCGATTTGAATTGCATCGCCGTCCATGATGCGGATGTATTGCTTGGGCACGCTAGCAACACCGCGCTTGTACGACGCTACGCGTGCGGCTTGGGCTTGTTGGTAATCAGGCCGAACCCGCGCGAGGCCATGCGCGACATAGAGCGCCACCGTATTGTCACGATCAAAGCCGGCCGTGTCGTCAGTCGCGGCGTGCGCCGACAGATATTCGCCCGTGGTCATCCAGATCGGCGCGCCAGTTTTTTCGTGCAGCCAGTTGGCGTTGCCGACGTGGTCGGGATGGTAATGGGTGACGATGATGCGGTGCACGGGCTTCGATTGCATCGTCTCAGCGAAATGCCGCTCCCACAGCGCCTTCGTCTCCTCGCTGCCGTAGCCGCAATCAACAATGGTCCAGCCGTCAACGCCATCTTGTTCATCGGCGAGCAGCCAGAGATTGATGTGGTCCAGCGCAAACGGCAGCGGCATGCGCAGCCAGAACACGCCGGGGGCGACTTCGGTAGTGGTGCCGGGTGCGGGCGGATTTTCGTGGGGGTAGTGCAGGGGGGAGGCAGACATGAGGAGGGCGGAGATTGAAAAGAAGCCGACTAGGTGCGATCCGACGATTTTACAGGCTTGCCAGCCTCACGCCGATCCCGTGGACTCCGTGTTTCCTGTCGGCAATCGGTTTCAATCAGAAACATGCGGCAGTGCGTAAAGTCGGTGTGATGCCCCCGTGTTTTTGCCTCGTTCCTCACGGTGCGAAGATGGCATACATCATGCTGAAGATGTAAAAGAACCCCCTTAGCAAGGAGCCTGAAAAATGTCGAAAAGCAATGTGCAGTGGTACGCGAAACCCAACTTCCCGGAATCGCATTATGTAGACACCAAAATCTACACCGACGATGCGTTGTTCAAGGAAGAACAGGAAAAGATTTTCAACAAGTGTTGGATCATCGCCTGCCACGAATCTGAGATTAAGAACGCCTACGACTACCGCACGTTTAGCCATCCCGGTGGCGCGCCGCTGATCGTGATTCGCGGCGAAGACATGAAGGTACGCACGTTCTACAACATCTGCCCGCATCGCGGCAACACGCTCTTGTACGACCCAGTCGGCAACGCCAAACGCATCACCTGTATTTTCCATGCGTGGTCGTTCAATCCGAAGGGTGATTGCATCGACATTTCGCGCGGCAAGCAAGGCTATCAAGAACGCTTTGGTTGCGAAGACGCGGGTTTGCGCGAAGTCAAAACCGAAGTCGGCTACGGCGGGTTTGTGTGGGTAAATGTCGATGACAACTCCAGCACGCTGAAGGAATTCATCGGCGACTCGATGGGCATGCTCGATGAGCAACTCGCGCCAGAAATGGAAGTGTTCCACTATCACAAGGCCATCGTCGATACCAATTACAAGCTCTGGCACGACACCAACAGCGAGTTTTATCACGACTACGTGCACTACTTTAATCGCATCACCGGCATGATGCAGCCTGGCTATTTCGAGCGCAAATACACTGGCTACCCCAACGGTCACGCCTCGGTCGGTTCGATGCAGATCAAATACGATGCCTACGAAGGCGGCAAGGAACGCGGCGTGGGTTGGCCGGGCTTGGCACCGGGCGGCTGGGTGTTGATCGACGTGTTTCCCGGCATGACCTTCAATCTTCGTACCTCCGTGTTGCGCATGGATACTGCGATTCCGCTCGGCCCGAACAAACTCATCATTGAATTTCGTGGTCTCGGCTTGAAGAGCGACACGCCGGAGGAGCGCGCGCAACGCGTGCGCGATCACAACACCATTTGGGGTCCGTTCGGCCGCAATTTGCATGAGGATTTGCTGGCGGTGCACGGCCAAGGACGCGCGATGCATGATCGCACTGACAGCAAATGGGTCATCCACGGTCGCGAAGAAAACATGACCATTCACGACGAAGGCGGCATGCGCCACTTCTACGCGGAATGGGGCAAGCGCATGGGCCGCAAAGCGTTTGATCCGCTCAATCCCGCTGCATAATTTTTGGCCAATTCATCAAGAGAACCCAGCATGCATTCGCGATCAGACATCGACCAATTAATTTATCGGTCTTGCCTCATGCTCGACAGCAAAAATTTTGCGGGCTATTTGGATTTGTGTGACCCCGCATATCACTACGCGATCACCGCCTTCAGCCCAGAGATTCGCAAAGAAATGACGTGGCTGGAACACGACAAGGAGGGCATGAAACTCCTGTTCAATAACCTGCCTAAGCACAACAGCGATCAGTCGCCGCTGAGCCGTCATGCCACCGTTTACACCGTGGATATTGACACCGCCAAGGGTGAGGCCAAAGTGGTGACCGCATTTCAGGTGTTTCGCACCACGCTCGATGGCGGTGCGACGGAGCTATTCGCGGTCGGCAAAATGCACGATACGGTCAAGCTCAATGCCGATGGCGTGAAGCTGCTGGATCGTAACGTGCGCCTGGATACGCGCATGTTTGGTTTTGGCTATCACATTCCGTTTTGATGCCTGCCGCGCGCACATGAAAATCCAAATCAACGCTCGCAACCGCGCCCATCATTTCGATGCGACGCCGGACAGCAACATTTTGTACGCAGGCTTAAGCGCCGGTGTCGCGCTTGCCTACGAATGCGGCAGCGGCACCTGCGGTACGTGTAGGGCGCGCGTGGTGTCGGGCGAAGTAACAGATCGCTGGCCAGAAGCGCCGGGACGCAAATACGCCAAGGCCGCGAACGAAGTTTTGATGTGCCAGTGCGTCGCCAAGGGCGATGCGGTGCTGGAAGTCGCGAGCTTTGTGCAAACCATGGAAGCCGGTGCCTGCGTGCCAGCGGCCGTGCAGGGGACGATTACGGTCGCCAAGCTACTCACGCACGATGTCATGCAGCTCACCATCAATCTCGCCGCGCCGATGGATTTTGACGCGGGCCAATTCGTGATGATTCAGGTGCCCGGCGTGGTGGGCTTTCGTGGCTGGTCGATGGTCAATTACGCACGGCAGGCGAACAGCCTCGAATTCGTGGTCAAGAAAAAACCGGGCGGTGGCATCTCCGGATGGTTGTTTGGCACATCGCCCGTGGGCGTGAAGGTGGAGCTATTCGGCCCCCTGGGTCAGGCAACGTTCTATCCCGGTCTCGCGAAAAACATTTTGTGTATTGCTGGCGGCAGCGGCATCGCCGGCATGATGTCGATCCTCGCGCGCGCCGCGCAGGACAACTATTTTTCGCAGTATCAGGGCGATGTGTTTTTTGGCGTGCGCACCATGAAGGACGCGTTTTTTCTGAACGAGTTTTCTGCGTTCCAGAAACAAGGCGGCGGAAAGCTCAACGTGACCATTGCCCTCTCCGACGAAGCCGTGCCCGCATCGGCAAGCGCTGATTATCCGCAGCTACAGTTCGACCAAGGCTTCGTGCATGAAGTCGCGGGGCGCAAGATGCAAGGCCGCTACCAGAATGTGCGTGCGTATTTGGCCGGTCCGCCGCCTGCGGTCGATGCCTCCGTGCGCATGCTGCTACTGCAAGCCAAGCTCACCACTGACAATATCCGTTACGACAAATTCAGCTAACAAGACCAATGAGCAAAGTACACGTATGCAAGCCCGCCGACATTCCCAGCAATGGGATGAAGTCCTATGATTTGCCGGACGGCCTCAAGGTGCTGATCGCGAACGCCGGGGACTGCTACTACGCATACCAAGGCATCTGCCCGCACCAGGAAGTGTGTTTGGACGAAGGCTTTTACGATGGCGCGGTGCTGACCTGTCACCAACATCTGTGGCAGTGGGACATCAAGACCGGTGCTGCCATTGGCCTTGCCGAAGCGCCACTGGAGGCCTATCAAGTGCAGGTGGAAGCGGGCGAACTCTATTTGGTGCAATCGAGCGCGTTGAGTGTCTGCGAGTTGTTCGCATCCATCGCGCCGGAAACCCGCGATAAGCTCGACCAACTCGCGCGCCGCGAACAATGCGCGGCGGGACATACGCTTTACAACATCGGCGATGCAACCGACGATTTGTACATTCTGGAGTCGGGTCGCGTTGAATTTCAAGTCGGGCGCGATGACCGCACGTCCGCTGCAGGTTTCATGCTGCGCAAGGGCGAAGTGTTCGGCTGGGCAGCCTTGCTGGAACAACAGCCCAAGCGGATCGCCAAGGCAAACTGCCTCGAGGCATCAACAGTGCTGCGGCTCAACGGTAAGGCAGCGCTTGAGGTGCTAGCGGCTGACCCGGCCTCTGGCTACACCGTGATGCGCAAACTTTCCGCCCTCATTACCCGCCACCTCACCACGGCGGGGGACAAGTAACCATGAGCCGTAAGCGGCAATTGGAAGCAAAGCGTTGAAAGCCTGCGAACACGACAACTGTGTGGCATTGTCGTGCCCGGGTCAGATAGATATTTACAAAACGAGGAGTTTCAACAGCAGGTCTTACAAAATGAGGAGTTCACTATGAGTAACGGAATTAGTCGTTGGGTACGCTCAGTTTTTGCAGTGGTGGCAATGTCGGTAGGTGTGACGTCAGTGGGTTTATCGACAGCACACGCGGGCGATCTGGATTACGGCAAGGTCGGTGAGCCGGTCAATCTGGTCATCGGTTACCAGCCGTACTACACGGAATCGTGGTCGGGCATCGTGATGCGTGGCAAGAAGCTATATGAAAAGTACTTGCCCAAAGGCTCGACCGTCGAGTTCTCCATCGGCCTGCAAGGTGCCATCATCGTCAACGCCATGCTGGCTGGCAAGCAGCACATCGGCTACGTCGGGGATATGCCTAGCATCGTCTCGACGACCAAGCAGGAGGTGGCCGACATCCGCATCGTCGCCACAGTGGGCCTCGGTACCGACCAGTGCAATAACTTCCTCGCCCGCATGGACGCGCCAAAATTTGCGGCCCCCAAAGAAGCCATCAAATGGCTGAACGGCAAGCAGGTGGCCGTTCCCAAGGGCAGTTGCGCCGACCGGTTTGCCCAGTCCGTGTTCAAGAAGGACGGGATCGAACCAGCCGCCTACCTGAATCAAAACATCGAAGTCATCACTAGCGGCTTCCGCGCAGGCAAGCTCGACGCGGCAGTGATTTGGGAGCCGACGGCATCGCGCCTCGTGCAGGAAGGTCTTGCCAAGCGTATCGCTTCCGGTGCGTCGGTAGGCGAGGGCGATGGTGCTTTCATGACCATGCGGGCCGACCTTATCAAGCAACGCCCGGATGTGGTGAAGGCATGGCTGAACGCCGAACTCGATGCGCAACAGTTCCTTGCCAACCCCAAAAACGCCGGTGACGTCGCGCGCATGGCGGCGGAACAAACGACGGGGTTTTCAGAAAAAATTCTTTGGGCAGCGATGTACGCTAAGTACCCAGAAGCCGAAGGTGGCGCGCCTGTGCGCCTCACGCTGCCATACCTCATCTCGCCGGAAGCGGCTTCGCTAATCACGAAAGCCACCGTATTCCTGCACTCGATCAAGAGCATCAACGTGGACAAACTGCGCCCAGAGGCTGTGATGCCAGAGTTCGCGCTTGCCGTATTGAAAGAGCGCGGTTTGACTTCACCGATTGGCGAGGTCAGGGCGTTGCCGGATTCGGAATACAAGGGTAAGTGATGTGGTGATTCGCGCGCGGCTTGATGCGAGGTCTGCATCAAGCCGCGCGCGCGATGTTGAAATTTGCAGCGCCAGTCAGCAGTAATCCAATAAAAACCGCTTAAGCGTCATTGGAGGAGACATAGATGGAGCAACTGGTTGCATTGCTTAAACGAGCGATGCCATTTCAAATGGTGTCCGACGAAATGCTGGCAGCCATTGCCGCATTGGGCAAGCATCGCTCATATGCGCGCGGCGATGTTGTCTATGAAGTGAACGATCCCGCAGACACGATCTTCGTCGTTGCATCCGGTTCAGTTCAGCATTCGCTCAGCACTGGCGTAGAGGCCGCGACGCTGGAAAAAAACATGAAGAGCGGTGATGTATTCGGTTGGGCCGCTGTAATGGAAGAGCCGCGCAAACGGTTAGCCAGAACCATGTGCTTGGAGCGCACTGAGCTGGTGGCGATTGACGGCGGCGCACTCATCGGTTTATTCAAAGCGAACCCAGCGGTTGGCGACGTGGTGATGAGCCGTTTTGCCACCATGATTACCAAAGAGTTTACGGTGTCAGACACAGTCGCGGCGCGAGTGCACGGCGCAACGCCAGCGAAGGCAGCAACGTCGTCAGACCCGTCGGCGGCGAGCGGGATGGCGCTGACCATGTTCCGCATTTCGCAGTGGATTAGCAGCCCGAAGCCCTACTTGATGCTGCTCGGCTTTGCGTTGATGCTGGGTCTCTGGTACTTGTCGGTGGAGATATGGCGTTGGCCGCGCTTTCGCGACATGCCGGGGCTGACGGCGGTGATCAAAGAATGGATGAGCCCTGATCCAGCCTACGGGCTGTCGATTTTCACGCCGGAGTATTACCAGCACATCTGGGTGAGTGTGCGTCGCGTCGCCATCGCATTTGTGCTTGCGACCGCGCTGGGCGTGCCGCTTGGGCTGTTTCTCGGTTGGTCGAAATCGTTTCGCGAGTATGTGTTTCCGGTGTTTGAAACACTGCGACCCATCCCGATTTTGGCGTGGGTACCATTGGCGATTTTGATGTTCAGCGGCTCGGAAACGCCGGTGATTTTTCTTACCTTCCTCGCATCGTTTTTTGCCACCGCCCTGAACACGATGCTCGGTGTGGAATCCATTGATGAATCCTACAGCCGCGCGGCGCGCTGTCTGGGTGCCAACCGCTGGCAGGTGTTTCGCGAAGTGATCGTGCCCGGTGCCATGCCCTACATCTTCACCGGCCTGCAAATCTCGGTGGGCGTAGCGTGGTTTTCATTGGTGGCGGGCGAGATGGTGTCGGGGCAGTTTGGACTGGGTTACGTGATCAACACCTCGTACACCATGGTGCGCTACCCGACCATTGTCATCGGCATGATTACGCTTGGCGCAGTGGGTTACGTGACCAGCGCGATGGTGCGGATGATGGGGGATTACATGATGCAGTGGCGTGTGCGTGAACTCGCGTTGGGAGGCCGTTGATGAATGCCGTATTGCAACCGCAAGCACCGGCCACCAAAGGTGCACAAGCCACCAAGGGTGCAATCAAGATCGAAGACGTCGTAAAAATTTACGATCCCGATGGCGCAGCAGTCATGGCCGTCGATCATTGTTCGCTCGATATTCCGGCCGGCGAAATTTGCATGATCGTTGGGCCGTCTGGCTGCGGCAAGACCACGCTACTCAATGCGATTGCTGGTTTTCACAGCATCACGTCGGGCAAGATTTCGATGGATGGCCAGATGCTGTGTGGTCCCGGTCAGCCGATGGCTGAGCCAGGGTCAGATCGCATCGTGGTGTTCCAAAACGGCGCGTTGTTTCCGTGGAAATCGAATCTCGACAACGTTGCCTTCGGCCCGATGATGCAAGGCAAGTTGAGCAAGAAAGAGATTTACGAAAAAGCGCGCAGCATGATGGCCGATGCCGGCTTGAGCGGTGCCGAGCACAACTATCCGGGGGAGGTATCGTCAGGCTTGCGTCGCCGCGTGGAGATCGTGCGCGCGTTGATGAACGACCCGAAGGTGTTGTTGTTTGACGAGCCGTATCGCGCGCTGGATTCACTGACCAAATCAGTGATGCACGAAGCACTGCTGGAAATTTATTACAAAAACAAAGTGACGATTTTTTTCATCACGCACGATCTCGAAGAAGCGATTTTTCTGGGACATCGTTTGGTCATCATGACTTCGCGCCCCTGCAAGCCAAAGAAAATTCTCGAAGTCGATATTCCACATCCGCGCGACTACAGCGTGCTCACCAGCAAGCGCTTCCGTGAACTGATGGATGAGACGATTGAAGTGGTGCACGAAGAAGCGAAAAAATCGTTCGCGGCTGGCGAAAAAGAGGGCTAGGCGATGAAATTAGCGAACCTAAAAAAATCGGTATTCAGTCGCGCCACGTTGCGCGCCATCATCGCTATCGTCGTCTTCGTGGTGCTATGGGAAGTCGGCTCCCGATCCAAGCAATGGTTCGGTTTTGCGATGCCGTGGATTGGTCAGGTGCCCGCACCGACCGCCGTGTTGAAGGCATGGGGGGCATTGTTGGGTGACGGCGGCTATTGGCAGTCGTGGTACCTGAGCCTGTTGCGGGTGTTAGCGGGCTTTACGATGGCCATGATCGTCGGCATTCCGCTGGGTTTGATGATGGCCGTCAGTAAAACCTTTAATGGCTTGGCGTTCCCCTCGTTCGAAGTGCTGCGCCCGATTCCGCCACTCGCGTGGGTACCGGCGTCGATTATTTTCTGGCCGACGCAGGAACTCTCGATTGCCTTCGTCACGTTCCTCGGCGCGTTTTATACCGTGGTGATTAACGTGTTGGGCGGGGCGAAATCAATCGACATTCGTTTCTTCCAATCCGCACAGTCGATGGGCGCATCGCAGTGGGATATTTTCCGGCGCGTGGTGTTGCCAGCAACCTTGCCCTCCATCGTCGTTGGCTCGGCGGTCGGCATGGGCATCACATGGGAGGTCGTGGTCGCAGCAGAAATGATTTCCGGTGGCGGTAGCCAAGCGGGTGGCTCGGGTGGCGGACTAGGATTCTTTATTTGGAATTCTTACGTCGGTGGCTCGTATGAACAGATCGTGGTCGGCATGATTAGCATCGGCATTGCGGGCTATTTGTGCAGCGAATTGCTACGTGCCATCGGTGGATATTTCACGCCGTGGTTGCAGAAACGCTAGAGGAAAATTCATGGCCGAAACCACCACCAGCGCTCGTCCGAAGATAGCAGCGGGCGAAATCACCGTCAGCAACGTCACCAAATCCTATGGCGCAGGATTGTTCGCCAAAGATGCGGTGAAAGATTGCTCGTTCACGATTGAGCGCGGCAAACTCACCGTGATGATCGGCCCATCAGGCTGCGGCAAAAGCACCTTGATTCGGCTATTGGCTGGGTTTGAAAAACCAACATCTGGCACCATCAAGCTCAACGACAAAGCCATCACCGGCCCTGGCCGTGATCGGCTGGTGGTGTTTCAAGAGTCGGCGTTGTTTCCGTGGATGACGACCTACGACAACATCATGTTCGGCCCGCGGGCGCGCGGCGAAGATCACCAACAGTCGCGCGATTTGGCGGAGTTTTTGCTGGAGAAGGTCGGATTGACTGCATTCCGCAAAAAATATCCTCCACAGTTATCTGGCGGCATGCAACGCCGTGCCGAGTTGGCGCGCGCAATGATTAACAACCCGGAAGTGATGATTCTCGACGAGCCGTTTCGCGGGCTCGATGCGATGTCAAAAGAATTGATGTGGGAGTATTACGCGGGGCTGTTTGAGGAATCGCGTCGTACCAATTTCTTTGTCACCACCGATATTGATGAGGCGATTTTCTTAGCGGATCGACTACTCATCATGACCAATATCCCGACGCAAGTGCGGGCGGCGATTGAGGTCGATATTCCGCGTCCGCGCAGGCTCGTTGACCTGATCGAAAATGATCGCGCCAACGAAGTGAAGATGCAGGCACTGTCGCTGCTGCACGAAGAAGCGATGAAATCGTTTGCTGGCGGCAGTAAGGCGGCGGCCGATTTTGTGGACGCGTATGCAAAGCGCGTGCGCACCACCGACGCGTGAACGTACTGCTCAGCCGCGAAGCGATGATCGCGTTCGCGCTGGTGGGCGGTGGCGTATCGTTGGTGGCCATACTGTTGCAACGGCGCGGCACAATTAACGGCACCAGACTCAAGCAATTGAATGGGCTCGCGTATGCGCTGATGGCGATCAGCATGGTGATATTTATCATCGTCGGCATACGCGGCCCTCGCTCGTAAATCCTATCGATCAGGAGTAGCAACATGACTGCGAAAATTATCGACGGCAATGCGATTGCCAAACTGGTGCGCGCTGAGTGGAAAAAGCGTGTCGATGCGCTGAAGAAAAACGGCGTCACCCCTGGTCTCGCGGTCGTCATCATCGGCGCAAATGCCGCGTCGCAGGTCTACGTGCGCCACAAGGTCAAGGCCTGCGAAGACATCGGCATTCATTCCGAGAAGCACGAATTCCCGGCCGATGTGTCTGAACAAAAAGTGCTCGACTGCATTGCCGCACTCAACGCAAACCCGCTGATCCACGGCATTCTCGTGCAACTGCCGTTGCCAACACATTTCGAAACCCGCCATCTGCTCGAAGCCATTTCCATCGAAAAAGATGTCGATGGTTTCAATCTCTACAACGTCGGCGCGCTGGTCGCGGGCGATACCGTGTTCCCACCTTGTACGCCGTTTGGCGTGCAATGCATGCTCGAATACAGCAACATCCCGATCTCCGGGCAAAACGTCGTGGTCGTCGGTGCCAGCAACATTGTCGGTAAGCCGATGGCGATGATGCTGATGAAAAAGGACGCCACGGTGTGCATCACCCACATCAAGACGCGCGACCTCGCGCAATTCACCATCCTCGCCGACATTTTGGTGGTGGCCGCGGGCAAGCCAAATTTGATTACGGCGCCAATGGTCAAGACCGGCGCGGTGGTGATTGACGTGGGCATCAATCGCATGCCCGATGGCAAGCTGGTGGGCGATGTGGATTTTGAAGCGGTGCGCGAGAAAGCCTCATACATCACGCCCGTGCCCGGCGGCGTGGGGCCGATGACGGTGACGATGCTGCTTGTCAACACGATACAATCAGCAGAACGCATCTCCGCAATCCACGCACCATCGGGCATGAAGTCTATTGCAGCTTAGTGTAGCCAGTACCCGTAGCCCGGAAGGAGCGCAGCGCATTCCGGGGTGATCGTTGCGTATGGGAATACCCGGAATACGCTACGCTCCTTCCGGGCCACGGTCCTACTCGTCGCCTCGCAAGAGCGTCTGTGCGGTTCGTGGAAGCGCTGAAATCACCACTCTTCTATTGCGAGCGCCGTTCAAGAAAACTGAATCAGTCACCAACAAAATGAAGCACTACATTAGTACATTTCCTCCCCGGGGCTAGACTTGCCACGCAACGAAACATCAAACGAAACATCAGACGCCGCACCGCCCGTAAACCCTGCAACCACGCGCCTTTCCACGATATTTCCGTTTTTGCAGTGGTGGCATCGCGTCACCAAAAAAACCATCCGCGCGGATGCACTCGCGGGGCTTTCCGGCGCGATCATCGTTATCCCGCAAGGTGCTGCCTACGCGACCATCGCCGGTCTGCCGCCGCAATATGGTCTCTACGCCGCGATGGTGCCTGCGATCATCGCCGCGCTGTTCGGCTCATCGTGGCATTTGGTGTCGGGGCCAACCGCCGCGATTTCCATCGTCGTGTTTTCGACCGTCAGCCCGCTCGCCACACCGGGCAGCGTTGACTACGTCACGCTCACGTTGACGCTCACGTTTCTGGTTGGCGTGTTTCAACTAGCGATGGGACTCGCGCGCATGGGGGCGCTGGTCAATTTTATTTCGCACAGCGTGGTGATTGGCTTCACCGCGGGTGCCGCGTTTTTGATCGCGGCAGGGCAACTCAAAAATTTCTTCGGCGTTGAGATTGTGCGCGGCGCGTCGTTCTTCGAATCCTTGCATCAGTTCGCGTTGCGGCTCACCCACATCAACTGGTACGTGACGGCAGTTGGCGTCGCCACCGTTGTTGCGGGCATCGTCGTCAAACGCTACTCGCCACGCATGCCGTTCATGATCGTAGGAATGCTGGTGGGGAGCGCCATTGCCGTGTTGTTGAACGCTATATTTGGCAGCGCGACCACGCAAATCGCGACTGTCGGCGCGGTGCCTGCGGGTTTGCCGCCGCTATCCGCCCCCGACTTTAGTCTGCACACCATCCGCAAAATGACACCGGGTGCGTTGGCCATTGCGATGCTCGGCTTGGCCGAGGCGGTGTCGATTGCGCGCGCGATCAGCTTGCGTTCGCATCAACATATCGACGGCACCCAGGAATTTATGGGGCAGGGCTTATCGAATATTTTTGGTGGTTTCTTTTCTAGCTACGCGTCGAGCGGCTCATTTACCAGGAGCGGCGTTAACTATGACGCCGGTGCAAAAACTCCGCTGGCGACGGTGTTTGCCGCTTTGTTCCTGATCGTGGCGTTGCTGTTGATCGCACCGCTGGCGGCGTATCTGCCGATTGCCGCGATGGCAGGTATTTTGTTCATGGTCGCGTACGCACTCATCGACTTGAAACACATTAATGCCATTCTCAGAACCGACCGCGGTGAGACGGCTGTGTTGGTGACGACCTTCCTCGCGACCTTGTTCGTGGAACTCGAATTCGCGATTTACATCGGCGTGTTGTTATCGTTGATGCTGGTGTTGCGCCGCAGCGCGCAACCCATGATTCGCGACGCGATGCCCGCGCCGGAGGAGGGCGCTTATCACTTCGTGCCGCGCGAATTTGCAGACTCACCGGAAGCCGCCGAACGCCCATGCCCGCAATTGAAAATCATGTTCGTCAATGGTGAGATTTATTTCGGCTCCAGCAACTACGTGCGCGAGGCAGTACAAGAAACGCTCGCATCGGCACCCGAACAAAAACACGCGCTGATCCTTGCCCCAGGCGTTAGCCACATTGATTTCGCGGGCATGGAAATGCTCGCGCAAGAAGCCAGGCGGCGACGCGCCGAGGGTGGCGGTTTGTATTTTCATCGCCTCAAGCCAGAAGTGATCGACAACCTTCGGAGTAGCGGCGCCCTCGCCGACATCGATGCACAAAATATATTTTCGATGGGGCAGCCGGTGATGGATGCGATTTATTCGCGGCTTGATACGGAGGTTTGTCGCGAATGTACGGCGAGGGTGTTTCGGCAATGCCGCACGCATTTGCCGAATCGCGAACAGCGGACTTGACGCCACTCGGCACCCGGATCGGAGTAAATTTAGACTGTCGCGTTGCCGCCAAGCAAGGTTCAGTTGTTGATTGCCCGGCAACGAAGCTGATGAGGTGCCCGCAAGCAAAAACTCACAAGGGGGCTCGCAATGGACCAAACACCACCTGCACCACAGACTGACGCCCGACCGACGCTTTGCCTGACCATCGGTGTCACCGGACACCGCCTGGAAAAACTCGGTGACGCAGATCTCACTGCGCTCAACACCGCCGTCTCGGCCACGCTCCGTCAATTACAGGTGGCGATTGAGGCGGTCGCTGCGCAATCCAAGGCAGTATTTGCCAAGACAGCACCGCAGGCGCGGCTGGTCACGGCGCTGGCGGACGGCGCTGACACCATCGCCGCCAAAGCCGCGCTGGCGGCGGGCTGGCGTGTGGATGCCTGTTTGCCGTTTGCTCGCTGGATGTATGAGGAAGACTTTGCGCTAGGTGAAGCGCGCGATCAGTTCACGGCCCTGTTGAGGGCAATGTCGGCGACCTTCGCGCTGCCGGGCACACGCGCGGAAGAAACCGCTGCCTATGAGGCGGTCGGGCGCACGATCCTCGATCAATCCGACATCATCATCGCGCTCTGGGACGGCGATGCAGCGCGCGGGCGCGGCGGGACTTCGCAAGTGGTTGCCGAGGCAGTCGCGCGACACATCCCGGTGATCCACATCGACCCGCATCGCCCGGCGGTGCCGATGCTGCTCTGGTCGGGGCTCACCGATGCGGAGATCGAGCAACCTGTCATCGACACTGTGCCGCGTGCCCGCGCGGACGGTGCGATTCGCCTCGCCGTCTCGGCGCTGTGTCTGCCGCCAGATAATCCCATTGACCGGCGCATGTTGCACCGCCTGTTTCATTCCCGTACACGCAAACGCACGCCCGCGCTGCCATACCCCGTTCTGCTGGCAGTCGCAGGCGTACGCCGGCTCACCCGCGCGGACGTGCGGCCCGAGTGCGCAGAAACCAGCGCCACACCGTTTGCACAGCAACTCGCGGCGGTGGCAGACACCGGCAAATATGGTCACGCGTTAATCAACAAGCTCGTTGCTCGCTTTGGGGTCGCGGATTCGTCAGCGGCGTATTTCGCGCAAATTTTTCGCTCCGGGTTTGTCGCCAATTTCAGCCTCGCTGCCATTGCCGTGGTGCTGGCACTGACCGGACCAATGCTACCGACGTTCAAGTTTTGGCTGGTGGTTCTGGAGCTTCTTTGCGTTGTGCTGATTCTCATCAACACCCATGCCGGCCGTCGCTTTGGCTGGCATGAACGGTGGATGGATGATCGTCATCTCGCCGAGCAATTGCGCTCGCTGGCCATGACCAGTCTCCTTGGCGATTTGGGCTTGCGCGCGAGTTCCGACCGCGATGCGGCAGCCATCCCCGGCTGGGTGCGGTGGTTGAGCCGCGCGACCGCGCGCGAGCTTGGCTTGCCCCATGCCGTCGCCGACCGCGCCTATCTCACCCGCGTGCGCGATACGGCGCTCGGCCTCATCACCGATCAGATCGAGTATCACCGCAGCAATGCCGCGCGCATGCACAAGCTGGAAGCGCGCTTGCATCGTGCCGGCGAAGTGTTGTTCGGTGCCACCATCCTCGCTTGTCTGGCGTGGATTATTGCCAAGCTCGCGGGTGCACCGATGGGGGCAGTCGGTAGCATCGGGGCCAACGAAATCGTGACCGCGCTAACCGCCTCGCTGCCAGCCATGGGCGCTGCCCTTTACGGCATTCGCATGCAGGGCGATTTTGCTGGTATCGCCGAGCGCGCGCAGGTCACCGTGACGCGCCTCGATAAGCTATTGCGCGTCATGGCCGACGATCCCGTCGACTACTCGCGTCTATCGGCAAGGCTAGGGCGCCTCGCCGACATCATGCTGACCGATGTCGCGCACTGGCGGACGACCTATCAGGCTAGGCCGTTGACGTTACCGGGGTGAGCTTCCACCCCGGCAGGCGCGCGCCTTAGACTGTACAGCCGCTCAGTTTCAGATGTTAGAGGCTCCGTTTTCAATCAGTGGATCCAGTCGCAAAACGCCGTGCGGCTGATTGGCTAACTGCACCGCGATGGTGTAGTTGTAGGTGAGCTTGTCGGCATTGGCGTCCTGCCAAGTGAATGTCAAGCCGTTGGGCGCGCGTGTCGGGGCGGTAAATTGCCCCGTGTTATTGGTGATCGCGATGCCGTTATTGGTGAACTGATACCCCGCCGTACCCATGGTCCAGGTTAGTGTGGCGGGCTTATTCTTCGGTTTGAGCTTGGCATCGCTGACTTGAACCTGTCCGTTAACAACAGTGACCGTGGCTTGGTGTGTCATGGTGTGCTCCTCGCTGTAGTTGGCGATGACGCGGGCCCCTTCCCGCCATTCATCTGATTTATCAATTCGGCAAAAGCGGGGTGCCGGTAAGGCGAAGCCTCAATTCGTCGCGCCAATGCCTCGGCCGCTTCGCGTTCGCCCATCGCGAGGCGCGCACGTGCAAGCAGCGTAAGCAACGCGAAGTTGGTTTCTTGTTGGTGCGGCTCAAGGCGGCTTGCGACTTGCCGCCAATGCGTAAGCGCTTCGTCGCGATTCCCCAACCGGTTGAGCAAACCGCCGAGTTCAAATTCAGCGGCAGCACCCGCAAGCAACTCTCCCGGCGGAATCTTGAGTCCGCCGTCGAGCAGAAGGCGCATATTGGAAACATAAGCCCGCGCCTCGGCGACAAGTTGGGAGGGGTTCGGATTCCCGGTTTGCGCGTCGATGGCAAGCGCGCGGCCGTTCATGGCGATCACCCACTCGGTCTTAGTTGCATCGCGCGCGATCAAGCGGCCGATGTCTGCGCGCGCCTGTTTGAGATGTTCGCGCGCCAGTGCGGTCTTTCCGAGTGCAAGTTCCGCTTCGCACAGACCGAGGCGCGCGGTGGTGTAATCGGTGAGCCAGAAAAAATTGCTAGGGTCTACGGTCACCAGCGTTGCCGCCGCCGCAACCGACGCGAGCGCATGTTCTTCCGCAAGAGTCATTTCACCGCGCGCCAAATAAAGCCGCGCGAGTTGGCTCTCGGCGTTCTGTAGCCCCCGCTTAACACGCTGGCTTTTATCCGCATCGGGAACGCTGCGAAAGAGCGCTTGTTTTGCCTGCTGCGCATCTATCGCGCGGTCATAGGCACCCATGCGTTCCTGGGAGAGCGCGATCCAGCCAATGGCATGCGCAAGATCAAACGCCAAGTCTGGTTGCGCCGCGACATGACGGCTCATGATGTCGCGCGTTTCGTTCAAATATCTCAGCGCTTCCGCGGGACGTGCGTCTTCAAGTGTGATGATGCCAAGGTTTAGCGCCGCGTATGCCGATTCAATCTGCCATTCGCGCTTCGTGCCATTCTGCGCAACCAAGCGCTGCGCCAAATCGCGATATTGCAAAAACGCGCTCTCGGCATCCTGCCGTTGCCCGCGCTCACGGGCCACCGTGCCCACCCAAAACACGCTCTGCGCATGATCGAAAATGCGCTGCTCATCGTTTGGCGTGCGCGCCAGCAATTCAGCCGTTGTCGCCGCCGCGCGCTCGAATGCGATCAAGGCATCACCGAGCTTGCCACGCTTCTGGCGAATTTCACCGATCAAGTGCAGCGCACGCGAGCGATGTCCCAAAGAATTGGCGTCGAGGTCTTTTTGATTTTGCGCGTCGTAGTGCGATAGCGCTTTTTCGCCCACCACATCGAGCGCATCGAGTCGGCCGACCGGCTCTAGTTTCTTGCGTAAATCCACCAACATGAATTCGATCAAGCCTTCTGCCTGTTCGCGCTGCCCGCGAGCATCGTTGCGCGCGCGAAATGCGAATACGGATAGGACAGTCATCACCAACGCCAGTGCGCTCGCGCCAAGGGCGACCCAGGTCATGCGCGCCGCCCGGCGCTGGCTTTCGCGCCGCACCAAGTCGTTTAACTTGGCACCCGTGAGGCCGGCAACAAGTTTTAGTTTGGCGAGACGCTTGCCATCGCCTTCATCGCGCAGATCCGCGGCGATTGGCTCAGCCGGATGATCGGTGATGGTGCCTGCGGCATCGACGGTGAAGCGCAGTGCCGGTGGAAAGCATTCGTCGCTTTCCCGCCCGGCAATATTGCTGGCGAACGGCTCACCATCGACAATGACCGCGAACACGCGCGCCTCGCCGTGCAGCCGTTTGTAATTGCGAATTTCTTCGTTGACCCAGCGCGAGGCTGCGGCGACTCGGGAACAGATAACGATCAGCGCGTCCGACGCGGCCAGCGCGGCTTCGATGGCAGCACCGAGATTTCCGGATGCGGCGAGCTCTTCGCGGTCTTTGAAGATGCGTTGCAGGCGCGCGGGCACGGGCCCCAACGCGGTAGCCTGCCCGACTAGTTTGCGCGGCAGGCGATAGGTTTCGAGCGCACGGTGGAGCCATTGTGCGATCTCGCGATCAGCATGGCTATAGCTGAGAAACGCTTGGTAACGTTCGTCCACCGACATTGACAATGCCTCGCCGACGTGACCGTGTCGCAAAAATTGGTTAATGCTTATCGGCGACTAGGTGAATGGAGTATGTACTCGGCATTGTGCAAGCGTCAAGCGGCCGGCTGGATCAGCAAGGAAACCGCCCAGACCGGGTGTGGATTTCAGCGAAGCGCGGTCGCTCATGCAGAGAGCGCGTTTAGGCCACTCTCGCCCCGCCTCCGACCGTGCGGTTTATCCCGTCTTTTTTATTGATGCAGGGCGATCCAACGTGTCAATAAATGACTTCGCATCGTCGGTTGGCGTGTGAATATGAATGGGGCTGGAACCTCAATCTGGTTAACGTTGTTTATATCAAACGCTAGCACTGGAGCGGCTTACGAGCCGATATGCTTGCCAAACCTACGGCCATTTTCGCGCCCACAAGTGACTAAAGATCTGTTTCATCAATGGCGTTTTGCCACCCGACATTTCGGCGCTGGATGTCAGGGTACCTCGCAAGCTGAGCTACCGACGACGTAATGCGCATCGCGGCCACGCACATGCACAAACACGCACGCGCACAATCTGCACCGTCATTCCGACAAAGCGCAGCGCGCGACGACCAGCGGAAGTCTCTCGTCGGGACGAGGAATCTGCTGTCTGTCGCAACGAAGACCAACAACAGATTCCTCGCGAAAAGCGTGCTCGGAATAACCGCGCTGGTTTGTGCGTCGCACTTCGCGCGATGGCTGAAACACCTCGTGGATATTGGCGTTTGACGCAACATCCCGCAGACTCGGTAGGTCGGGTTGCGCAGCTACCCGACAACTTTCGTACGTGCGAAATAGTCCAACTCCATGTGATCGCCGATGTCAGGTAGCTGCGCAACCCGACCTAATTTCAAACCGTGGTCAAGATTCGCGCTTGACCCCTCGCCAACTATGCCCGATGCTTCGGTCATGAAAATGTTCAGCAAAATTTTAGCGCTTGCCAGCTTCTTCATTGCGGCGAGCGCCACCGCCGACGAACTGAAGATCGGCTCCAAGCGATTTACCGAATCCTACATCCTTGCCGAGGTGATTGCGCAACAAGCGGCACCGACGCCGACGCGCGTGCTGCCGGGCTTGGGGAATACGGCGATTGTGTTCGCCGCATTGCGCGCAGGCAGTATCGACCTCTACCCCGAATACGTCGGCACGATTAGCCAAGAAATCCTGAAAAGCCCCAAGCCCCTTTCTCTCGAAGAAATGAATCGCCAGCTCGCGCCGATCGGCTTTGGCGTGGCGATTCCGCTGGGGTTTAACAATGGCTATGCGTTGGCCATGCGCGCGGCGGATGCGGATCGGCTCGGCATCAAAAACTTGAGTGACCTTGCTAAACATCCTGCGCAAAAGCTCGGTCTCTCGAACGAATTTATTGGCCGCGCCGATGGCTGGCAAGGCCTCGCGGCGCGCTACCAATTTGCGCAGCAACCGGTGAGTCTCGATCACGGCTTGGCGTACGAGGCGATCCAGCAAAAACAAATTGATGTGATCGATATCTACACCACGGATGCGAAGATCGGGCATCTCAAACTACGCACGCTGGCCGACGACGGCAAATATTTTCCACGCTACGACGCGGTGATTCTCTACCGCTTGGATGTGCCAACGCGGTTTCCCAACGCGTGGGCGGCGTTGCAAAAATTGAGCGGCACCGTTGATGAGGCCAGCATGATTGCGATGAATGCGCGCGCTGAATTGGATAGCGTAGCGTTTGCTGCCATTGCTCGCGATCACCTTGCATCGCGCGCGGGAAACAAGCTGGAAAGCCGCGCCAGCCGTGGCTTTTGGGGCAAATTGTTGGGGCCAGATTTGGCGCGGCTGACGTGGCAGCATCTGGTGCTGGTGGGGACTTCCGTGCTTGTGGCAGCTCTCATCGCGATCCCGCTGGCGGTGTGGATTTTCCCGCATCGGCGCGTGCGAGCGGTAGTGCTTGGCGCGGCAGGGCTGCTACAAACCGTGCCATCCCTCGCGATGCTGGCGGTGCTGATTTCACTCATCGGGGTGATCGGAGTTGTGCCCGCGTTGCTGGCGCTCACGCTTTATGCGCTGCTGCCGATCATGCGTAACACCTGTGCGGGTCTCGGCGAAGTCTCCGCTGGCTTGCGCCAAGCGGGTACCGCGCTTGGCCTTTCCACGCGCGATGTGTTGACCGCAATTGAACTGCCCCTCGCACTGCCGACCATCATCGCCGGCGTGCGCACCGCGACCGCGATTGGCATCGGCACCGCCACCATTGCGGCGTTTATTGGCGCGGGTGGATTTGGCGAGCGCATCGTTACTGGCCTCGCGCTAAATGACCGTGAATTGTTGCTTGCGGGTGCCATTCCGGCGGCGGCGCTGGCGTTGGTGAGTGAAGTTTTTTTTGAGTGGGTCGAAGCGCGAGTGAAAGCGCCATCGCGTGCTTAGTGCGCCGCGCGTTTGGTCGCCTGGGCAAGACGTGCGCGCTCGTACCCGCGATGGAATAGGCCACTCAACTCAACCGGCGGTGGCGCGTGAAACGGCACAACACTAAGGTCCGAACGCCGCTAACACCACCACGTTTGTCGCCCGCTGAAACAGCAACAGTGTCGCGATCACCGCAACGGCGGCCGAGCCACCGACCATCACGCCCCGCTGATAGAAACGCGTATCGCGGAGCAGAAACGCGAGTGGCAAGAACAGCGCGACGATTACGAGCTGGCCAAGCTCCACACCGGCGTTGAACGCGACCAGCGACAGCAGGAGTGAGGTCTGTGGCAGACACAGATCGGTTAGCACGTTGGCAATACCAACACCATGAACGAGCCCGAAGCTAAACGCGATGAGCCAGCGACTGCGATCCACCACCGGAAAGATGTTGTTGACGGCGGCAAGTACCACCGATGCCGCGATGGCGGACTCGACGAGCCGCGATGGCAGGTTGATGGCGCCCAGTGCCGCCAGAGACAACGTGATTGAGTGCGCGATCGTAAACGCGGTAACCACTTTGAACACATCCCAAAAAACAGCGCGGAAGCCGGGAGCGGCAACCCATCGCGGTGCAACGCGCCCGCCCCGCATCAACACCGCTGGCAGCAGCAGTGACAACAGAAACAGAATGTGGTCCGCGCCCCGCCAGATATGCGTCACACCTTCCTTCACGTAGGCGATGAACTGTGCAACGGGGGAGGGCACCGCCAGCGCGAACTGCTGTTGCGGCACTTCGGCGGTAAGCACGCCGGTGTGCTGACCGCTATCGGCGGACAAGTTGAGCAGGCCGCGGTGCTGCGGGTCGAGATCGAAGAACAGGCGATAGTTGATCGTGATCGCGTTGACTGCGGTGGCGCATGTGGCCCTGAATCGCAGCACGGCGTAAGCGCCGTCGCTGTGATCGTCAATCAGGTGCTCCTGCATGGCCGGGGCACACGCGGCACCTGCGTTGCCGAGCGTCAGTCGCGACAGCGCGTAGGCCGCGATGTCTGGGTGCGTCGCTTTCACTTCGCGCCAGGTGATCGCGCCGTCCTGATCGGTGTCGAGGCCGATGGCGAAATCAAGATCGCGCAGCGCAATGTGCCATTCGCTTTCGATGACCTCGCCACTGACCGCGAGTTTCAGGTAGCTGTCCGACGGTTTGTGCGCGTGCGCGGCTGCGTGCAGCCCAATGACGATGACCGCCATGAGCGCGAAGATGGCTCTGCACACCTTCCTCATTTACGCACACCCTGCGGTTGCATCAGCAGCGAGGTGATCGCCGCCTGCTCGATGCGGGTATCGGCCAACCACCGGCGTACGGTGGCCAGAGCATCGGCATCGTTGGCAGCGTGCGCCGCTTCGGCCAGGATGCGAAGGTCGGCGGGTTCACGCTGCGTCGCCCAGTTGCTGCGCGCAAGCTTGAGCGCCGTGGCTGCATCACCTTCCAGCGCCAGTACGAAGCGTGCTTCCTCGCGCAGTTGCACGCGGTCGCCGCGTGCGCGGCTGGCGGCAAAACGTGCGCGTAACGCGGCGATGGACGCGTCCCCGTCCGGGCGCTGCAAGGCGTGTTGCGCCAGCGCGAGTCTAAGGAAGGTCTGATTGAGTGGCTTGCGTTCAGATTGTGGTGAGATTGGGGCATATGCAAGGCGTGCGACGAAGGTGCGTTGCCTGCGCTACCGCACGAGGAGCACAACGTAGCA
>JAYTVA010000030.1:0-28501 GCA_043744255.1 Burkholderiales bacterium
CCTTCCGCAGTTGCGCTTCACTTCGTTCGCTGTGGTCAGCTTACGGGAGGACTTGCACCTCCAAGAGTGCGCCCATGCTGGGCGCACACAAAAAAGGGCGCATCAGCGCCCTTTTTATTTCACCACCAGAAAAACTATTTCGCGCCGACCTTCATACCTGCGGTGGCGACTGCAACCAGCTTGGCCTCAATGCGATCCTTAGGCAATGCGCCCGGAATGCGTTCGCCGTCCTCGAAGATCGTGAGCGGCGTACCGGTGATACGCAGCTTTTGGCCGAGCGCGACGATTTTGTCGATGGGATTGTCGCAGGTGGTTTTTGCGGTGGGGGATTGGCCGCGCAACAGCATGTCTTGCCAAGCCTTCAGTTTGTCGGGCGAGCACCAGATGGCTTTGGATTTCTCGGCGGAATCGGGCGAGAGGATTGGGTACGGGAAGATGTAGGCGGTGATATTTTCGAGTGAATTTATGTCCTGCTCGAAGCGTTTGCAGTAGCCGCAGTTTGGATCTTCAAACACCGCCATCTTACGAGCTCCCGTGCCGCGTACCAACTTGATGGCATGCGCAAACGGCAGTTCATCGAATTTGATCGCGGTGAGTTTGTTCAGGCGCGCTTCGGTGACATTCGTTTTCGTTTGTGTGTCGATAATGTTGCCCAACACCAAGAAGCCGACTTTGTCATCGGTGTAGAACACTTCACCGTTGGCGAACACTTCGTAGAGGCCGCCAAAGGTGGTTTTGGTGACGCGCTCGACCTTGATGTCGGGATAGCGCTTTTCCATTTCTTTTTTGACCACATCCGCGTCAGCGTGTGCGACGAGAGAAACGGAGGCGAGGGCGAAGGCGGCAACACACGCGACGAGGGCGCGGGACAAGGCAGGTAGCGAGGTTTTCACAGGGAATCCTTGGTGGAAGTTCAAATAGCTTAACGCATGAGATTATGACCGAACGACATAGTTCCCGCTCGGGAGTGTGGATTTGTGTGTCGTGACACAGGCTCATCGCATGGCATGCGCCATCAACAGCGACTTTGCGAGCGGCAAGCGATTCACAGTACCAAGCCCCTGATTGCGTAGCCGCTTCAGCCACATAGCATCGCCGCCATAAAGCAGATGCAGGCCGTGCGTCGCGGCACCCATGCTCACCGCATCCTCACGGCGCGCGCGCGCATAACGGCGCAGTACCGCGAGATCGCCCACGCCAGACAGGTTGGAACGATGGTTCAGCACACCAAGCAACGTGGCCGCGTCGGCAAAACCAAGGTTCGCACCTTGCCCGGCCATCGGATGGATCGCGTGCGCGGCGTCGCCGATCATCGCGAATCCAGGCAGCACCCAATCGCGTGCCAGTACACGCCGCAACGGAAAACGGGCAACGGCTGACGTGAGCGTGAGTGCGCCTAATTGCCGCCGACCTGCATCGGCAACGGCTTCGGCGAACGCATCTGCGTTGAGCGCTGCAAGTGCTGCTGCGCGCGTATGCGGCGCTGACCAAACAATCGAGATTTGTTTGTTTGGCAGTGGCAAATAGGCCAATACCGCATCGCGGTCAAACCATTGCCGCGCCACATCGCCGTGCGATTTTTCGCAGGTGAAATTGGCAACCACGCCATCGGCAGCGTAGTCGAATATCTCGGCATCCAGTCCCGCCAGTGTGCGCAGTTGCGAGCGAGCGCCATCGGCGGCGATGATGAGATCGGCTTGATGAATACTGCCGTCCGCGCAAGTTACGCTGCGGGCTGGCGCAAGCAAATTCAACGCGGTCATCGCCGCGCTTTCGTACAACTGAAAATTAGGCGCGGTACATTCACGTGCAGTTTCGATCAGTGCATTCATCAACGAGGCATGCTCAACAATGTAGGCGAGCGGCGTACCCTCTTCAAAGGCAACATGACTATCCATCGTCGATGTCTCGTCACCCCAGACCTCGATGCCGCGCACGGCTTCGATGCGTGTGGCGGGCATTTTTTGCCATACCCCGATGCTTGCCAAAAATGCTTTCGAGCCCGGTGACAGCGCATAGACACGATGATCGAACTGGCTGGAAATGCCCGTCAATGCTAGAGTTTGTCGTTCAATCACAGTGACTTCGGTATTCGCCAAGCGCGCGGCCGCAATCGCAAATGACAGCCCAATCGGCCCGGCACCGGCGATGACGATGCGCGATGTCATCGGCGCGCCCCGAACAACATGCGCTTGGCGAGTACACGTCGAGCAAATGGGATGAGATCAACAGCGGCGAGCCCGAGGCCGCGCGGGATGCGCGTGAGTGCGGCGTCGCTGGCAAAGGCCGATACCAAAAAATCGGTGAAGCCGATACTACGCTCAACATCACGCGAACGCACGGCGGCATATTGTGCGAGCTTTGTTAGCGTGGCGTCCGCGCCGGCCAGCGTGCGCGCTAACATCGCGGCATCACGCAGGCCAAGATTAAAACCTTGCCCCGCGACCGGGTGCAACGCCTGCGCCGCGTTTCCAATCACTGCGATGTGACCCGCGACCGGGGATGCCACCGTGCGCAAACGCAAGGGGTAACTGCGCCGCGCCGACACCGTCAAAAATTGTCCCGCACGCCAACCGAAGTGTTCCTGAAACGCCGCGCAGAACGCTGTGTCATCCAACGATTGCAATTCGGCGATGCGTGACGGCGAGGCTACCCATACCATGGAGTATTCGCGTTCACCGCGCTTCGGCAACAGCGCGGCGGGACCGTCCGGCGTGAACCGTTCGTAGGCGCGATTGGCGTGCGGTACATCGCTTTCGACATGGCCGAGTAGCGCCATCTGTCCGTAGTCTTTTTCGCGAATCGTGAACGCAGGTATCTTGCCGAGGTTGGCACCGCCGTCGGCGAGCACGACTACATCGGCTTCGGTAGTTTTTTCAGCACCGGACTCCAAGTACGTGACCGTGCATCCGCCGGCGGTTTCCGTAAACGCGGACACGACCGCACCGGGCGTCACGTTGATCGATGCAGCGGTGAGCGCATCATCCAACACCTCCTGCAAATGAGCGTAGGTCAGCACATAACCCAGTGCTGGCACACCCACATCGTCGCGCGAAATTTCGGTGCGTCCGAAGCCACCTTTTTGCGAAGTGTGAATGGTGTGGATTTCGGTGGCGTTGAGGGCGGGTTGCCACGCACCTGCTTCGGTGAGCGTCTCGCGGCTGCCGTGCGAGAGAGCGAGCGTGCGCTGCTCGCGCGAGGGCCCTTCGCGCGCTTCGAGTAACGAGACTTCTAAACCGGCGCGGGCAGCGAGGAGAGCGAAGGTTGCGCCGACGGGGCCGGCGCCAATGACGAGGATTTTCATCCGCTGCAGCCAGCTACTGCTTGCGCAAAAAAATCTCCGCAAGAATCATAGATGGTCGGCTCCTTCCCCCGGCACTGCGGGGGAAGGAGCCGACCTGCAGTGACCAAGGATAGTTTTACTGCCATACCGACTCTACGCCGCACTCGTCGTCAACGCTTCCACGTCCTTCACGGACTTCGGACAACTCGCACTCAACACCGTGTTCCCTGTCTTCGTCACCAGCACGTCATCTTCAATCCGCACGCCGATGTCCCAAAAATGTTTCGGCACGTTGTCGGCCGGGCGAATGTACAGGCCGGGCTCAACCGTGACAACCATGCCGGGTTGCAGCTTGACCCACGCGCCGTTGCGCCGGTAATCGCCGGCGTCATGCACGTCCAGCCCCAGCCAATGTCCCGCGCGATGCATGTAGAACTGGCGATACGCACCGGTCCCGATCACTTTGGTGAGGCTGCCTTTGCAGAGCTTCAAATCAATCAAGCCCTGCGCCAATACTTCGGTGGCGACATCGTGATATTTACCAAACGAAGCACCTGCCTTGACGGCGTTGATGCTGGCGAGTTGGCTTTGCAACACCAATTCATAAATGTCGCGCTGCGGTGCCGAGAATTTAGAGGCAATCGGGAACGTGCGCGTGATGTCGGCGGCGTAGCTCTCGAGTTCGCAGCCCGCGTCAATCAACATCAAGTCACCTTTCTTCATCACCGCGCTATTTTCTTGATAATGCAGCACGCAGGCGTTGGCACCGGCGGCAACGATGCTGCCGTAGGCCGGCTGGCGCGCACCGTTGCGGACAAATTCGTGCAGCAGCTCGGCTTCAACCTGGTACTCATGCATGCCGGGCTTGGCGGTGCGCATGGCGCGGGCGTGCGCAGCCGAGGAAATTTTTCCAGCGCGCGCCATGATATCGATTTCAACTTGATCTTTTATCAGGCGCATCGCGTTTATCGCGTGGCGTACGTCCTTGAGTTCCACCGGAGCTGAGATGCCGCTGCGCGCTTTGCTCCGCACGATATTGAGCCAGCGCGTGATCGAGGCATCCCATGCGGCATCGGCACCAAGTGGCGTGTGCAGCACATCGCAGTCGCTCATCAGTTCAGGAATCTTCGCTTCAAGCTCACTGAACGAATACGCCTCATCGAACTGAAAAACTTCTTTCGCCATCGCGGGACCAAAGCGAAAGCCGTCCCAGATCTCGCGTTCCATGTCTTTATCGCGGCAGAACAAGATGTGGCGCGGTTGCTTGCCAAGCGTGATGGCGAGTACGGCTTCAGGCTCACGAAAGCCAGTGAGGTAATAAAAATAGCTGTCCCAGCGAAAATCGTAGGTCGCGTCGGCGTTGCGGTTGCGCTCAACCGAAGTGGGTAGCAGCACCAACCCTTCGCCGAGCGTTTTCGCCAGACGCGCACGACGTTTGGCATGTGCCTTGACGTTGGGCAATCGCACGGGAATGGGCGGTAGTTCACGTTTCATGTTTTGCGCTCGTTGAGAAAATTGAGTCGTTCAGTTTACGGCGAATCGTTGATTTAGCGTGACGAGTTCGGATGGCGTACCGAGGTTCTCCCACCTCCCGGGATGCACGGCACCAGTGATGCCCCCATTTCTACACCAACGTTTGAAGTGCTGCAGCAACGTGAACGGCTCGTGGCGCGGCAGACCTTCAAAGGCAGCCACGCGAAACACGCCAACGCTTGCCCATGTGTAGCACTCTGCCACGTGCGCATCCCCCTTGATCATGCGCACCATCTGCCCATCAAGTCGATATTCGCCAATTAACCCAATTCGACGCGGCACCAGCATCAAATGTGCATCGTGGTGTTGCAAATTTTGCCCGCGCGCCGCCAACATCGCGTAATTAATATCCGAATAAATATCCGCGCTGATGAGCAAAAACCAATCGTTACCCAACTTCGGCAGCGCGGTCGCGACGCCGCCACCGGTCTCTAGCGGCACCGGTTCGTGCGAGTAGGTGACGCGTACCCCGAAGCGCGCACCATCACCCACGTGCGCCACAATTTGCTCGGCCAGATACGAAACATTGATGACCACATCGCGAAAGCCCGCATCGGCAAGTTTCGTCAAATGCCAATCAATCAGCGGCTTTCCAGCCACTTTCAGTAGCGGCTTAGGGGTGGTATCGGTCAGCGGACGCATGCGCGCACCGCGACCGGCGGCGAGGATCATCGCCTTCATGATGCGCGCCTAAAACGAAATGCCGACCGTGCGGGCCACGCCATCGTCGATTTTCAATTTATCAAACAGACGAATTAGTGGGAACAGGGTCTGATAACGCTCGCCGACCTTGCGCACATAGCGCACGAAGCGCGGCGTATCGGTGAGGTAGCGCGGCTTGCTGTCGCGATAGTTGATGCGGGCAAAAATGCCGATGATTTTCAGATGACGTTGCAAACCCATCCATTCAACATCACGGAAAAAATCGCTGAAGTCTTGCGGCACTGGCAAGCCTGCCTTACGCGCCTTTTCCCAGTAGCGAATAGTGCCGTCGAGCACCCGCTCTTCGTCCCACGAGATGAATGCATCCTTGAACAGCGCCGCGATGTCATAGCTGATCGGCCCGTACACGGCATCCTGAAAATCGAGCACGCCGGGGTTCGGCGTAGAGACCATCAAATTACGGGGCATGTAGTCGCGATGCACATACACATTGGCTCCGCCAAGATTGGCGGCGATGATGGTGTTGAACATTTCATTCAACGTTTGTTGCTGGGTCGCGTCGAGCGTAAGACCGAGATGCTTGGCGATGTACCAATCCGGAAACAGGTTCAGCTCTTTGCGTAACAGTGCGGCGTCGTAGGGAGGCAACACATCGGCGCGCGACGCCAATTGCCACTTCACCAGCGCATCACTCGCTTGGCCAAACAGCGCGTCAGCATTGGTTTCATTGAGCACATCAAGGTAGGTTTGCGCGCCGAGATCGGTGAGCAATAAAAAGCCTTGCGGCAAATCCTGCGCCAATACCTTGGGCGCGTGTATCCCTGCCTCGGCCATCATGGCGGCAACCTTGACGAAGGGCTTGCTGTCTTCCTGTTCGGGCGGCGCATCCATAACGATGCGCGTTTCGGCACCAACGGTTATGCGAAAATAGCGGCGAAAACTTGCGTCTGCCGATGCGGGTGCCATATCGTAATCAGCGCCATGCAATGCGCCGCGCAGCCAATGTTTCAGTGCGGTGAGGCGCGGGTCGTTGCCGAGGTCAGCAGGAACTGCAATGGCGGCGTTGGATGTATTCACTGGCAGGCCTGATTTTAAATTGCAGAATTTTAGCATCGCGCGGTCAGTCCCCTCAATTGCGCCCATCAAGTTTTACTCTACATTTCCCCCTCTTGTTTTTTCTCTTCGTGCCCTCCCACTTCCGACCCACACTAGCGCGCCTTTCGAGCCTCTGCCTGCTGCTCAGTAGCTTGTCGGCGCTCGCCCAGCAGACGGTCACGCCAACCCAGGAAGAATTAGATAACGCCATTCGCGAAGGCCAAAAGGCGGATCGCCTGATACCGACGCCGGGCTCGCTGTTGCAACATAGAAAGCAGGGATCGCTGGTTGTTGAGGCAGACAATATCGAAGGCACCAACGGCAAACGCGTGTCCGCCGTCGGCAGCGTGGTGCTGCGACAGGACGCGATGACCGTCACCGCCGAACGGCTTGACTACAACCAGGAAACCGACGTTGCCACCGCACCCGGCGTAGTGCGCTTACTGCGCAACGTCGATGCGATCAGCGGCAAGAATTTGACGTTCAATGTCGCGACTGAAACCGGCACGCTGAACGACGCAACTTTTCTATTCGGCAAGACGCCATTGCGCCCGACGCAGCGCTTTGAAGCTCGCGGCGCGGCCAGTAAAATGGATATGGAAGGCCCAAGCAAGGAGCGGCTATTCAACGCGCTTTACACCACCTGCAAGGTCGGCGAGGACGACTGGTATTTGCGTGTGCCGGAGCTCGCGCTGGATCGCGAGCGCAATATTGGTACCGCCTACAACGGCCGCGTGGAATTCAAAGGCCTACCGATTCTGTATGTGCCATTCATGACCTTTCCGCTCGATAACGAACGTAAATCCGGCGTGCTGCCGCCGTCATTCGGTTCGTCATCGAAGAGCGGGCTGGAACTAGCACTGCCGTACTACTGGAATATCGCACCGGATCGCGATGCCACCATCACTCCGAAAATTTTTTCGCGACGCGGCTTGCAGCTTGGCGGGGAATTTCGCTACCTGACCCCGAAGTCACTCGGCCAGATTGACGCCGAATATTTACCCCGTGATCGTGTGGCTGAGCGTGATCGTTACTTCGTTTCGACGCGGCATTTTCAGAATCTGAACGGCTTATTTGACGGCATATTTCGTGAGGGTTGGAGTGCGGCGGTCAATGCGCAAAAAGTCTCGGACGACGCCTACTTTCGCGACCTCTCGACGCGTATCGCCAATACTTCGCAAACCAACCTGCCGCGTGAGGCAGCGCTCATGTACGGCTCCGATTTTGGCAATTTGACGACGCGATTTTTGAGTTTTCAGACCCTGCAAGACCCAACCGTTTTTCTGCAAACACCGTACCGTCTCGCACCGCAGGTCACCTTCAGCGCCACGCCCGCGCGGGTGAACGGTTTCGAATTCAACACCAGCGGCGAATTCACCGATTTTCATCACCCCACGCTCGTCAATGGCCGCCGCTGGTTGCTGTATCCATCGGTGGCGTTGCCACTCACGCGTTCGTATGGCTTTGTCACGCCGAAAATTGGTTATCACATCACGCGTTACGACTTGACGCGTAACGAAGGCGTCTTCGCTGGCGGTACGCGCGGGCTGCCGATCTTCAGCGTCGATAGCGGCCTGACGTTCGAGCGCGCGTTGGCATGGCGCGGCAATGCCATGACGCAGACACTGGAACCGCGTCTGTTCTTGGTCTCGGTGCCATACCGCGATCAATCGCGCTTACCGGTATTTACGACCTCGACAGCAGATTTCAATTTCGCGCAAATTTTTAACGAAAATTTATTCATCGGCGGGGATCGCATTTCCGACGCGCAGCAAGTCACCGCCGCCGTCACCACGCGTTTTATTGAGAACGCAACCGGCATCGAGCGCCTGCGTGCCGCCATTGGGCAACGCTACTACCAGCGTCCGCAACGCGTTGCGCTGGGTGTGGATGCGCCAACTGACGCGCTGGGCGTATCGCGAGGCGAGCAAACTGCCAGCCGCTCCGACCTGTTGGCGGCAGTCTCCGGGCAGGTGTCGGATCGCTGGTTTCTGGATTCGGGATTCCAGTATTCGACCTCCCAGGCGACGTTCCAAAAATCGAATGTCGCCGCGCGCTTTGTCGATGGCGGACGGCTGGTGAACCTTTCGTATCGCTACACCCGCGACGCACTTAAGCAGATCGACGTCTCCACGCAGTGGCCGTTTGGCGCGGCGGCACCCGGCTGGACGCTACTGGCGCGCGCCAACCAGTCGATCAAAGACCACAAGTTACTAGAGGGGTTGCTGGGCGTTGAGTATAATCAGGGCTGTTGGGAATTCCGGCTGGTGGCACACCGTTTCACCACCGCGACCCAGCAATATTCGAACTCTCTGCAGTTTCAGCTCGAATTGAAGGGATTGTCGAAGCTTGGGATCAACCCACTGGAGACGATTCGGCAAAATATCCCCGGTTATCGGGCTTCGCAGGATCCGCAGAAGTAAGCGTTTTGTGGTTAATTTTTTCGGGATCGTTGGTGGACTCGCGATTTCGTTTTTTTGTGAGAAATACACCATGCGTTTAAGCTCAATTTTCTGTCAGTCGTGTGTCGCAACATCGCTGCTCTTTGCCGCCGGCATGCTCGCCGCACAGAGCCCAATCCTGCCGCAGTCGGCGGGCTCGCCGCTCGATGTTTTTAAGCTCGATACCAAGCTCACGCCCCCAGCCAAGCCAGGCGGCATTCTGCAGCTGGATCGCATCGTCGCCGTAGTCAACAATGAGGTCATCACCGCAAACGATTTGCATGATCGCCTAAGTACGGTAGTGAGGCAGTTACAAAAAGCGGGCACCCCGCTGCCGCCGCAAGAGGTATTGCAGAAGCAGTTGCTGGAAAAAATGATTACCGATCAGGTGCAGATTCAGGAGGCGAAGGAAACCGGCATTCGTGTCGACGATGGTACCTTGGACAAAACACTGCAACGTATCGCCGACGAGAACAACGTCTCGATGACCGATTTCCGTCGTTTGCTCGAACAAGACGGCGTCGTGTGGAATAAATTCCGTGAGGAGATTCGCGGCGAAGTATTGGCTTCTCGTCTGCGCGAACGCGAAGTGGAAGGCAACGTGACGGTCACCGAGGCCGAAGTGGACACCCAGCTTTCGCTCGAAGCGCGCGAGGCCACCACCGATCAGGAATATCGCCTCGCACATATTCTCGTGTTGATTCCAGAGCAAGCCACCAGTGCACAGATTGATGCGCGCCGCGTGCGCGCCGCACAGGCGTTAGGCGAGATTCGCAAAGGCGTTGAATTCGCGCAGGTCAGCGCCCGGTTCTCGGATGCGCCCGATGCGTTGCAGGGCGGCAACTTGGGCTGGCGCGCAGCGGGTCGCTTGCCGACAATTTTCCTAGATTCGTTAAACGCCTTGAGCCCCGGCGAGACCACTGATATTTTGCGCAGCGCGAACGGCTTTCATATCGTCAAGCTGCTCGACAAACGAGGCCGTAGTGCCACACCCACCACACAGCAGTCCCGCGTGCGCCACATCCTGATTCGCGCCAAAGAAGGCGTCACCGATGACGATGCACGCGACCGACTGAAACGCTTGCGTGATCGGATCGTGGGTGGTGCCGATTTTGCTGAACTCGCGAAGGTGCACTCCGATGATCCCTCCTCGGTCAAAGGCGGCGATTTGGGCTTTCTGTCCCCCGGCGATTCATCACTCCCAGAATTTGAGCGCACGATCAATCAATTGCGTGATAACGAATTGAGCCAGCCCGTGCAAACGCAGCTTGGCTGGCACTTGGTGCAAGTCACCGAACGGCGAAGCGAGGGCGTTTCTGAAGAGCGCAAACGCGCCGTCGCGCGCAATGCGATCCGCCAGCGTAAGGGCGATGAGGCCTATCAAGATTGGCTGCGGCAAACGCGTGACCGCGCGTTTGTCGAATATCGACTCGAAGAAAAGTGAGGCGTTGGTTCGCCCCTCGCGCGAACCAGCATCTCACCCAGCGCGACGCTAAAACGCTGGCCGCCGCAGGTCAACTTCCGCAGAATCACGATGCCAACAATCGCCATCACCTCCGGTGAACCCGCCGGCATCGGCCCTGACCTCTGCGCCCTGGTGGGCAAATTTCCCGACGCCAAATTAGTCATCCTCGGTGATCGCGACCTCATCGCCGCGCGCGCGCTCACCCACGGTGTGGATGTCGCCGATCTCAATATTGAACACATCCCCGTCAACGCGCCCGTGACCGCAGGCGCTCTCAACCCCGCCAATAGCGCGTATGTGTTGAGGCTGATTGACCGTGCGATTGCGGGCTGCATGCGCGGCGAATTTCAGGCGGTTGTGACCGCCCCAGTGCACAAGGGTGTTATCAATGACGCGGGCGTCGCTTTCACCGGGCACACCGAATATCTGGCCGAAAAAACCGGCACCGCGCGCGTGGTGATGATGCTCGCAGGCGGCACGCCGATGTTGCGCGTCGCGCTCGCCACCACGCACCTTGCGCTCAAGGACGTACCCGCCGCGATCACGCACGCTGATCTCACCGCGACAATTCGCATTCTCCATCGCGAGCTGCAACAGAAATTCGGTTTTGCCCAGCCGCGCATTCTCGTGGCCGGCCTCAACCCGCACGCAGGTGAATCTGGGCACTTGGGGCGCGAAGAAATTGACGTGATCGCGCCAGTCGTCGAAGCGCTCAAAGCTGAAGGCATGGCATTGACCGGCCCGCTGCCTGCCGACACGCTATTTACGCCAAAGTATTTGCAGCACGCCGACGCGGTGCTCGCGATGTATCACGACCAAGGGCTCGCGGTGCTGAAGTACGCGAGCTTTGGCGAGGGCATTAACATCACGCTGGGCTTGCCGCTCATCCGCACCTCGGTCGATCACGGCACCGCGCTTGATCTGGCGGGCAAGCCGGGGATCGAGACCGGCAGCATGCGCGCCGCCACCGAACTTGCCATCCAATTGGCACGTTAGCCATGCAACCACGCGCCAAGAAACGCTTCGGTCAACATTTCCTCACCGACCGGCATTACATCGAACGTATCGTCAGCGCGATTGCGCCGCAACGCGATGACGTGATGATCGAAATCGGCCCTGGCCCCGGTGCCATCACTGCACCATTGCTCGAACATCTCAACCATCTACACGCCGTCGAAATTGATCGCGACCTCGCCGCCGCATTGCGCGAACGTTTCGCTGAAGATAGATTTTCGCTGCACGAAACCGACGTGCTTAATTTTGACTTCACCAAGCTGGGCGGGCGTTTCCGGGCAGTTGGCAACTTGCCGTACAACATTTCCACACCGTTTTTGTTCCATCTCGCCATCTTCGAGACGGCGCTGATTGACGGCACCTTCATGTTGCAAAAAGAAGTGGTTGACCGCATGGTCGCCGCACCCGACACCGAGGCTTACGGGCGGTTGTCGGTGATGCTGCAATATCGTTTTGCGATGAAGCGATTGTTCGATGTACCACCGGGCGCATTCAGCCCGCCACCGAAAGTGGATTCGGCCATCGTGCGGATGGTGCCACTGCCTCAGTCACGGTTACGCGCGAAAGACGACGCGCGTTTTGCCGCCATCGTCACGGCTGGCTTTGGCCAACGGCGCAAAACTTTGAGTAACACCCTGAAGCCGTTCATGACCGCGCGCGAGATTGAGGCGTTAGCGATTGACCCGAAGCGGCGCGCGGAGACGTTGTCGTTGGCCGAATTTGTCACACTGGCCGATGCCTCAACAAGCTAGATCGGCGTACATCGCGCGCCGAGCTCGCCGCGCTCGATCAACCCCGCCAATTCATCGCGCATCCGCGCGCTCTCACCCATCGCGAACCGCCAATACTTCACGCGACCGTCATAGTCGTTGGCGAAGCGTTTGAAGTCGTTGCGGTCGGGTAGTTTTTTGAGCGGTAGGCTATCCAAGTACTCGCGGCTTGGCGAGATAAGGACGACGTTGTCGAGCCATGCGCCGCGCGCCTTGCGCCACGGCAACATTTTGTCGAGCCAGCCAGGGATGATTTTGTTGGTGAAGTGGGGGTAGAGCGTGATGCCGTCATGCGCGGCGTAGGGTAGGTGCAGGTGATAGTCGATGAGACCGCCGTCCCAGTAGGTGCCGTCGGTCGCGCCCTCGATGCCGTTGACACCTTCGAGAACCAGCGGAATGGAGCCGCTTGCGACCAATACTTCGCCGAGATTTTCGGCGGTGAGTTTGGCGTAATCCGTTTGAAATGGATCGCCTTCGAGCTGGTTAAAGAGTTTTTCCAACAGTGGTGAATGCCCGGAAATGCCCGTGGTTGCTTGGGTTTCAGGCATCGCATGAAACCACGTTCGCGCTAGAAAATGTCGTAAATGTTTCCGTCCTGCGGCGTTCGCGAGTGCCGCGAGCGCGTAGCCCGCATGTGTGCGTCCACGCTGCTCGCGGGCGAGGATGCCCTTGCCGCGTACCGCGAGTACGTGCAGGCGGTAGTGGGGATGCGCGAGTACGTTTTCGCTGCGGCCAGTGAACAGCGTGTCGATGATGCGCCGCGCGTCGGCGGTGATCTGGGCGGCGGTGTCCTTGAGGCCGTAGTGCGTTTCGCTGTAGGTCTTGGCCAACAAATTGAGTGCCGCGCGCGTGGCTGGCGCTGAAAATTGTCCATCCTGACTGCCGGCGCAGACGGAGGCAAAGCGCCAAGCGCCGATGGAGGCACCAATCAATTGCACCGGCTGGTGGCGCGCGCTAAAGCCTTGCGGCAACCAATCGGCAAATAGCCACTCGTCGAGCTTGGCGAGGCCGAGCCCCTTCGGCCCACCCGCCGCGCCGGGGATGATGTTGATGTCCTGTGGGCGCAGGCCGTGTTCGCGAATGTGACGAAGCGCGCGTGGCCCGGCCTGAATTTCCAGCAACGATTTACTCATGATGATTGTGCATTCATGTGCATATTTTCAACGATTCCCAGACTAAAATTCGGCTTCCTTCAAAACCAATCTCACGCGCCCAATGTCCACTCTGTTCACGCCGTTCACGCTTCGCAAACTCACATTCAAAAATCGCATCTTCGTCTCGCCCATGTGCCAGTACAGCTGCGCGGATGGCATGCCGACCGATTGGCATCTCGTCCACCTAGGCTCGCGCGCGGTCGGTGGTGCCGCGATGGTGATGACCGAGGCCGCAGCGGTCACCGCCGACGGCCGCATCTCGCCGGAGGACGCAGGGATCTGGAACGATGCGCAGATGAAGGCGTGGGCACCGATTGCCGCGTTCATCAAGGCGCAGGGGGCGGTGCCCGCGATGCAGCTTGCCCACGCGGGACGCAAGGCATCGACATTTTCACCGTGGCGTGGCCACGGAAAAGTGGCCGAGACGAACGGCGGCTGGAACGTGTTGGCACCGAGTGGGGTCGCGTTTTCGGAATCCTATCCGGTACCGGCGGCGATGACCGCTGCCGACCTCGCAGACACCGTTTCGGCATTCGCGACTGCCGCGAAACGCGCGCTGGGCGCGGGGTTTGAGGTGGTTGAGATTCATGCGGCGCATGGGTATTTGTTGCACGAATTTTTGTCGCCGCTATCCAATTTGCGCACCGACGCATACGGCGGCACGCTAGAAAATCGCATGCGCTTTCCGCTCGAAGTGTGTGCGGCGGTGCGCGCGGCGTGCCCACAGGATCTGCCGGTGCTGTTGCGCGTGTCGGCGAGCGACTGGAAAGACGGCGGCTGGAATGTTGCCGAGACAATTGAGTTTTGCCGACACGCAAAAGCGCTGGGGATTGATTTGATCGACGTGTCATCGGGCGGGAATGTGCACGATGCAAAGATGAACATTCGCCCTGGATACCAAGTGCCGTTTGCGCGCGCGATTCGCGAAGGTGCAAATGTTGCGACCGGCGCAGTGGGCCTCATTACCGAGCCGGTGCAGGCCGAGCAGATCATTGGCGATGGTGATGCCGATTGCGTGTTCCTCGCGCGCGCCTTGTTGCGTGATCCATACTGGCCGATGCATGCGGCGCACGAGCTGGGTGTGGCGATGCCGTGGCCGGATCAATATGCGCGCGCCGGGGTGAACGCGTTTGGTAAGTAACTTTTGCGAAGGAAACCAATGATCGATCTCTACTACTGGCCCACACCGAACGGCCACAAAATTACGCTCTTCCTCGAAGAGACCAACACGCCGTACAAACTGGTTGGCGTACACATTGGCAAGGGAGAGCAATTCAAGCCGGCGTTCCTTGCGTTCTCGCCGAACAATCGTATGCCGGCGATCATCGACCACGCGCCTAGCGATGGCAAAAAACCGATCAGCGTGTTTGAGTCGGGCGCGATTTTGCTCTACCTCGCTGGCAAGACGAGCAAATTTATCCCGAAGGATTTACGCGGGCAGGTGGAGTGCATCGAGTGGCTGTTCTGGCAGATGGGCGGGCTCGGGCCGATGCTCGGACAAAACCATCACTTCAATCAATACGCGCCGGAAAAAATTCCCTACGCCATCGAGCGCTACACAAATGAAACCTCGCGTCTGTATGGCGTGCTGAATAAGCGCCTCGCGACGCGCGCCTTCATTTGCGGCGACCAATACACGATTGCCGACATGGCATGCTACCCATGGATTTTGTGGGGGCGGCAGAAACAAGATACCGCCGACTTTCCGCATGTAGCCCGCTGGCACGCCGCGATCAAGGCGCGCCCGGCGACCACGCGTGCGTATGCGCGCGCGAAGGAAATCAATCCTGACGCCGCGCCCAGCGTGAGCGAAGAATCGCGACGCATTTTGTTTGGGCAAGATAAAAGCGTCGTGAAGTAAATCGACTATGGATAGGGCTGCTCTGGCGCGGATGGCGGTTGGGCATTCGTTGTTCGCGCCGCAGAGCCTCAATGCGGCGATCTCGCAGCTCGGCTACGTGCAGGCCGATCCGATTCGCGCGCCCGCCCGTGCGCAGGATTTAATCTTGCGCCATCGCGTGACCGACTACCGCATCGACGAGCTCGAGGCGCGCTACCCGGAACTCGACGTGATGGAGGACATGCTGCACAACTACGGGTTTTTTCCGTCGCGTCATCACAGCCTGCTCTACCCGCGTCGCCTCTATCCCCGTCGGCAGTTGTTCGTGGACGAGCATCGCGCGTTGCGGCGCAAAGTATTGCGTTTTCTTGAGATGAACGAAGCCGCACATCCGCGCGACGTCGAGCGCGCTGTCGGCGCGGCGCAACGCGTCAATGGCTGGGGCGGCACCTCGTCGGCATCGACCATGATGCTCGATACATTGCATCGCGAGGGCCGTGCGCGGGTGCTGCGGCGCGAGGCGGGCATTCGCGTGTATGCACGCGCGGAACCGGTGCTGGCCAGCGCGGCGCGCACACCGACACAGCGCGCGGACGCATTCATTCACCTGCTGGTAAATCTGTATGCGCCGATGCCACTACGTTCGCTCAAGCAGACCATCAGCATGGCCGGGGGCAACCGACCGAGTGCCGACTATGATCGGCGCATCGCGCTGATGTTGCAGCGTGGTGAACTCGAACAAGCGGAAGTGGACGGACTCACCTATGTTTGGCTCGGTGCAGCCAATGTCGTCCGCGAACCCGACGATGCCGTTCGGCTACTCGCGCCGTTTGATCCCGTGGTCTGGGATCGCCGCCGCTTTGAGCACTTGTGGGGTTGGGCGTATCGCTTCGAAGCGTATACACCTGCCGCTAAGCGCAAGCTCGGCTACTACGCGCTGCCGCTGTTGTGGCGGGATGCGGTGATTGGCTGGGCGAATGTCAGCGTTACCCAGCGGCCTACATTCGAGTTTGGCTACGTCAACAAAAAACCACGCGATGCGGCGTATCGCGAGGCGCTTGGCCTTGAGGTCGATCGGCTCAAGGTATTCCTGCGCTGTTAACGAATGTGGGCTGGGGTTGCCTAGAGAATCAGGACGAGGCGCTAAATTTCCTGCGCTTTCTCTTTCTCTTTCCGACTTTGCTGTTCATCTGAAACTCCTGAGTGGTCGCCAGCAATCTGCCAGCGGGGTTGACTCAGAGTTTCCACCTAAATCAGATGTCCGAATTTTGGGGGCCACCTCTTTCCATCGCATTGAAGTATTCTGCGCCATTACTCCTTCTTGCGAAAGATCGTGGTGTCGCGTGCGTGCAGGCGTTCGGCGATCCGATTTACAAATTGATCTAAGGGCACTGGATCTATCCCGCGTTGTACTAGACTCGCGCGAATTGCATCTTCGACGCGATCACCACAGATAGCGAACGCCCAACATAGTTGATCAGTCACAATACCGCCGCGATCACAATCATCACCCATCTTGCAGAGCACTAGCGTCATAACCATTGTCTCCAAACCTCGCCCCACGGTTTCCTCGGGGTAGAGCTTTGACAGATCTTGGAGGTCTAGTTGAAGCGTAAGCGACGATAGCAATCCAAACATCGGCTCTGAAATCGCCAAATCAAGAGCAGCTTTCGTCTCTGGTCGCTCGAAATTCTTTGATTTGCGCAATTCTGCGCCTATCTCTGCATATTTTTTTACACTCGGCAACACTCTAACCAACGACGCCTCTTCCCCTGCCAACTGTTTGTGCTCATATAGCCTTGCGCATTTTTCGTATGAACGAGCATATGCAGCCAGTCGCGCAGCTTCACTTGCGTTTCCTGTGATAAGCGATTTTTCGCCCGCCGCTATCGCGGGTCCCGGACCGAAATCCCTTATTTGCGTCATCCCGCTGCCACCGACCATAAATGATTGGCACTCAATGGGTATTCGGAGCAGTGCGTAGTCAATCTTGCCTAGGTTATTTGAATGAATCAGCGCTCTTGCAGTTTCATTAAAGAGTCCAAGTGGATTTGGGACTTCAGCAGCCCAAGAGCCTGAGTCTCCTGCTAACTTCTTCTGAAGATCGGTCGTGAACTTAGCAGTTGGCGGCGAAGTGGATCGCCCGATATCGGACGACTGTATTGCATCGCTCGTGTTAGCGGATCGCCTCACTGCTGCGAAATATGACTCGGAATTGTAACTTTGAAAAACCCACCACATCGCTACCCCAAAGAGCAAGCATGCTCCAGCGGCGAGCAATACGCGAACTACAGGGCGCAGCTTTGATTGGCGCGCTATCGTGGTTGCAGCTTGTGTCGATGGCTGAGCACTCATAGAAAAACTTTCAAGTGTGCCTCGCTTGATTAGAAAAATGCCCTCGACAACAGCGTCGAGGGTCATATCATGAATGCAAATTTGCCAAACAGACTTGGGTGTCCATCCTGCTATGGGCAGGAGACGTTGCTACAATTATTTGTGTTGACCTCGGTGTGAATAGCTAAATTGCAAATGGAGACCAGTGTTCCAGCGCGCGTGCAGTAATTGAGTCCTATTCTAACTCCCCAGTCTGAGCAAGATTCGGTCGATTTTTTGCAAAGGCCTGCAGTTTTCTTGAATATTTTGATGAAGTCTTCCTCGGTCATCCCCGAAATGTCACTAACGACAATCGCGTCGAAAAGAATAACATTTTCCCCGCCGCCGCCACTGCCAACGCCGTATAACACATCCCCTACGGAGCTACCGATGACGATGATCTCGTCCACACAAGGCACTCCGGGATCGCAACCGAGCTTGATGCGGGTGTTCGAATGACTGTCACGAAAGTCTGGCGCACCTTGCACGAACTTCTGCCACGTAACGACACCCTCGGGGAGCCAATCGGCAGCGTTGCCAGTCGCTTCATCGCCCCCTAGAAGTTCCATGCCCCGCTCTCGATCGAGAGTCGCCCCTCGGTTTGCTTCGGTCAGCGCGCTCTGCTGCGCAATTTCGCTAACCGAGAGTTTGACTTTTGATTTTGTTGGAGCGAACTTCAACACGATCCTAGGTGAGAAGAAGTCTTTCAGTGTCAGGTAGCCCTTAGCACCCTGATCAAGAACTGCGAACGCCGCCGCGAGTGACGGCGCAAGCAGTGCTACTTCGTCGCGGCTCAATTTTCCATCGCGATTTGCATCGATGGTGTCAAAGGCGTTTTCATTGGCCGCACGGTGTGCGCGGTATACAGCAGCCACTTCGGCTCTGGTGACATGCCCTTTCGCGAGTTCCACTGACACGATAGCCGCGAGCTTGGGCCATCGCCTCAACTCTTCCCGCGTCAGGCGCCCGTCCTCAGCGGTAGATTTTGCAGCCGCGTAGAGTTCGTCAGCTGAAACGTGACGCGTTGCCGCAGCACTCGTTCCTGAATGTATTGCGATACAAACAAATAGCGAAGCAAACTTTGAAAGCATGTTCATGGTTTTACCCCTTTGTTAGTTTCACGCTCGCGAAATAGCGAAGCGATGAAAGCGTAGCAAGCGGGGGGGGGGGGGGTTGTCAAGCGATTCTTGAAGCCACCAAACCAAGTACTTACGCAATACACGGAGCAAAATCAAAGGGGTCAGCGAAGCATTTTCTACTGACGTGTGCGGGTATGGAGCTTGTGGTCTGGCAAGCGTTCCGATATCAAACCTCATTGGATAAGACTAGGGGTTGCCGGAAACCCGCGACGGGCGTACGCTTCACTTTCAGCTTCAAATTTCTGATCAATATTTTTAACAACAACTGGAGATTGAATATGTCCGTCGCTCGCGTAACTGAAATCATCGCCGCTTCCAAGAAAAGCCATGCTGACGCAATCGAAGTCGGTGTCGCTCGCGCCAACAAGACCCTGAAAAATGTCACGGGTGCCTGGGTCAAGGATCAGAGCATGGAGATCACCAAGGGCAAAGTCTCGCTCTATAAGGTGGTCTTGAAGATCACGTTTATTTTGCAGGACTGATCGAGACTGCTGTCACTTCTGGTCTCGCAGAAACAAAAAAGCCGCACGATGTGCGGCTTTTTTTGCGTCTGCGATACGGCCATTTATTTCTTGGCCGCGTCCGCCGGTGGCGTGGTGATTTCTTTCATTTCATTGACGAACGTGTTGAATTCATTGATCGCCGTGTTGCCCGCTGCGATGTGCGCTTGTGAGGTGCGCTGCATCTCGCCCGCATAGGCTTGCAGACATTCGCGATAGACCTTGATGTCGGTGTTGAATTTTGTCTTCGCGTCGTTATCCGATTTCGCGTTCAGCGCGGCGGGCTTGACGCAGCTATGCTTGGCAACGTTGATCGGGGGTAGCACTGGCGCTGCTACCGGAGCGGCAGCAGCAGCAGCGGGAGCGGCGGCCTTGTCTTGCGCGAAGGCGGGCAGTGCCATCAACGCGGCGAGAATGAAGGGGACAAATTGTTTCATCGGTATGTTCCTGAAAAAAGTAGCTGAGAGAAACTAAAGATTGGTGTGGCGAATTTTAGCGCGACCACCCGATAACGACGGCCTGTGGCTTCTGGACGACAACCCGCTAACCAACGGCCTTGTGTGGCGTTTGCCGCAGCGCGTGTTTGGCCAGCCAGTCGCGAACCGATTTGATGATGCCGTCTTTGTTGAGGCCACAATCGGCCAGCAACACATTCGGGTCGCCGTGTTCCACGAATTGATCGGGCAAGCCGAGCTGCAACACCGGTACTTTCAAGCCCTGCGCTTCGAGCGATTCGAGGACTGCGCTTCCGGCACCACCCATGACGACGTTTTCTTCCACCGTGACCAAGTAATCGTGCGTGGTGGCGAGTTGAAAAATCAGGGCATCGTCCATCGGTTTGACGAAACGCATGTTGGCAACGGTGGCGTTGAGATCCTCTGCCGCGTCAGTGGCGGGTTTAACCATCGAACCAAAAGCCAGCAATGCCACGCGCGCTTTTTTCACCGCAGGCTCGAAGCCTTTGGTCTCGCGCACGACCACGCCTTTGCCGAGTGGCACGGCGGTCATTTCTTTTTGAATCGTCACACCAGCCCCCGCGCCGCGCGGATAGCGCACGGCAGTCGGGCTATCCAACATGAAGCCTGTGTAGAGCATCTGGCGGCATTCGTCTTCGTTGGACGGCGTCATCACCACCATGTTCGGAATGCAGCGCAGGAACGAAATATCGAATGCGCCATGGTGCGTTGGGCCGTCCGCGCCAACCAAGCCGCCGCGATCCAGCGCGAACAGTACCGGCAAATTTTGCAGCGCGATGTCGTGAATCAGCTGGTCGTAGCCGCGCTGCAAAAAGGTGGAATAGATCGCGAGCACGGGCTTCATGCCGTCCGCCGCAAGGCCACCGGCAAACGTCACGGCGTGCTGCTCGGCAATCGCCACGTCGAAATAGCGATCCGGAAATTCTTGCGAAAACTTGACGAGCCCGGAGCCTTCGCGCATCGCGGGCGTGATACCGACGAGGCGCTTATCCGCGCGCGCCATGTCGCATAGCCACTCACCAAAAATTTGCGTGTAGGTCAGCTTCGGTTTCGCGTCTGGTGCCGGTGCCGCCTTGACAATGCCGATGGTGGGATCGAACTTGGCCGAGATGCCGTGATAGTTGATCGGGTCTTCTTCCGCCAGCTTGTAGCCTTGACCCTTCTTGGTGACGATGTGCAAAAACTGCGGGCCGTCGAGCTTTTTGATGTTGGCGAGTGTCTCGACCAGCACATCAACATTGTGGCCATCAATCGGGCCGACGTAATTAAAGCCGAATTCTTCAAACATCGTCGAGGGCGAAATCATGCCCTTGGCGTGCTCTTCCACGCGTTTCGCGATTTCCTTGAAGGTGGGGGTGACGCTCAGCAGTTTCTCGGCGGTTTTTTTGGTGGTGGCATAGAAGCGGCCCGACATCAGCTTGGCGAAATAATTGTTGAGTGCGCCGATGGATTCGGAAATCGACATGTCGTTGTCGTTCAAAATCACGATCACGTTTTCGCGGCCGACGTTGTTCATCGCTTCAAACGCCATGCCGGCCGTGATTGCGCCGTCGCCGATCACGGCGATGCTGCTGCGCTTTTTGCCAGAGAGGCGGGCAGCGACCGCCATGCCGAGTGCCGCCGAAATCGAAGTCGATGAATGCGCTGTGCCGAACGTATCGTAGATGCTTTCTTCGCGGCGCGGAAAGCCCGCGATGCCGCCCTTTTGCCGTAGCTTCGGCATGCCCGCACGGCGACCCGTCAAAATCTTGTGGCCGTAGGTTTGATGCCCCACGTCCCAGACGATCCGATCTTCTGGCGTGTTGAACACATGGTGGAGCGCGATGGTCAATTCGACCGTGCCCAAATTCGACGAGAGATGTCCGCCGGTAGCGGAGACTGATTCAAGAATGAATTGCCGAAGCTCCGTCGCGAGCGTGTGCAACTGTGCGCGATCCAGACGGCGCAGGTCCGCCGGATCGGCGATGGTATCGAGCAACGAGAAGGTTGAAGTGGTCATGTCAAAAAATTTAATACTCGCGGCGAACGATGAATTCCGCGAGTTGTTTCAGCCGGAGCGATTTGTCACCGAAGCCATTGACTGCGCTGATGGCGTCGGCGAGCAACTCGTCGGCGAAGCGCTTGGCAGGTGCTAAGCCCATCAAACTCACGTAGGTCGGCTTGTTGGCGTCCTGATCTTTGCCGGCAGTTTTACCCAATTTCTCAGTATTAGACTCGCAATCGAGCACGTCGTCCACCACCTGAAACGCAAGGCCGACATACTTGGCGTAGTGATCTAGCGCGTCCATTTCGGCCTGCGGCAGCGCGCGCCCGCACATCGCCCCTAGCAACACCGACGCACGAATCAGCGCGCCGGTTTTCAGGATGTGCATGAATTCGAGTTCCGGCAGCGTGATTGTGCGCCCGACGTTGGCGAGGTCAATTGCCTGCCCACCCGCCATGCCTTGTGAGCCGCAGGCACGCGTGAAGAGCTGCATCATGGCCAGTTGACGATCCGCCGAATCGGCCAGCCGATGAGTGCTCACTACCTCGAAGGCCAAGGACTGTAGCGCGTCTCCAGCCAATAGCGCAGTTGCGTCGTCAAATTCTACGTGGCACGTGGGGCGACCCCGGCGCAGCACATCGTCGTCCATGCAGGGCATGTCGTCGTGAATGAGCGAATAGGCGTGGATGAATTCCACGGCAGCCGCCGCGATTTTGACGCGCTCACGATCTGCGTCCGAGACGATGCCAGCTGCCAAGGCAAGCATCGGGCGCACACGTTTGCCGCCGCCGAGCGTTGCATAGCGCATCGCCGCATGCAGACGCTGCGGTGCCGCGTTTGGATCGGGCAGGAGTGCCGCGAGCGTGCGCTCCATCTCGGTGGCGACTTCTCGCGCCCAGTCTTGAAAGGGGGTCATCGTGGTTACGCCTCGAAGTCTTTGAGCGTATCGCTGGCGCTATCGAGAACTTGGATTTTTTGCTGCGCGTCGGCCAAGATTCGTTCGCAATACTTAATGAGTTCGGCTCCGCGCTGGTACGCGGCGAGTGAATCTTCCAGCGCGAGCTGCCCGGCGTCCATTTTTTCGACCAGCGTGTCGAGCTCGGCCATGGCGGCTTCAAAATTTTTGGGTTCGGCAGTGCTGGGTTTGGGCATGGCATTCAAGGGAAACGATGGGTTAATCGAAATGATAACTGAAGGAGGCCGACAAATAGGTCTCGCCCTTGTCCTCCGGCCAATTGTTCTTGCGTTTTACACCCCCCTGGGGCAGAATCTGCGCTCCATTTCGGGCGTCGGAATTTGGAAAAATGTGTTCAGCAATTCCTAGTTCGACGCGTTTGTGCGGGACGGAGCAAGCAGAGTTAAAAGCTGGTTTTCTCGATCGCCCGGGTGTTGTTTTTACTTTGGTTGCCGCGCCAACGCTTCTGCAATCCATGAAGTGACGCGCAGGTAAATTGGAGGTAAGGACTATGTCCAAGTTACTCGGCGAACGGGAACTCTCCCCCGTCGCAACCCAGCTGCCACTGAGCTGGTACTTTGATCCAATCATTCACGCACGCGAACTTGAGGTATTTTTCAAGCGCGGGCCGGGTTACGTCGGTCATCAGCTGATGGCACCAGCGCCGAACGACTACCGCGTGCTGGAAATGACCAATGGCGCGTGGTCGCTGGTCAACAATGGTGCATCCACCGACCTCGTTTCCAATGTCTGTCGCCACCGGCAGGCGGTGATGCTCACCGGCGCTGGTTCACTCGCGGGCGGCAATATCGTTTGCCCGCTGCATCGCTGGACGTACGACGGCGGTGGCAAATTACTTGGCGCGCCGCATTTTCCTGAGCAGCCCTGCCTCGATTTGCCACGGCAAAAATTGCAGAAGTGGAATGGCATGCTGTTCAACGGCGCTCGCGACATCGCCAACGATCTGGCCAAACTCGGCTGCGCCAAAGACCTCAATTTTGAAGGCTATGTCCTGAACAAGGTCGATGTCACCGAGTACAACTTCAACTGGAAAACGTTCATCGAGGTGTACCTCGAGGACTATCACGTCGGCCCGTTCCATCCGGGGCTCGGCCAGTTTGTCGATTGCGAAAATTTGAGCTGGGAATTCGGCGATTGGTATAGCGTGCAAACCGTCGGCGTGCATCGCGAACTCAAGCGCCCCGGCTCGCCCGTCTACAAGGCGTGGCACGATTCCGTGATGAATTTTCGCGGTGGCGAAGTGCCACCCTATGGCGCGATTTGGCTGACCTATTACCCGAACGTGATGGTGGAGTGGTATCCGCATGTGTTGGTGGTCTCAACCATCATCCCGCGCGGCGTGGATAAGTGTTCGAACGTCGTCGAATTTTATTATCCCGAAGAGATTCAATTGTTCGAGCCTGAATTCATCCTCGCCAATCAAAAGGCATACGACGAAACCGCCGTCGAGGACGAAGAAATCTGCCAGCGCATGAACGATGGCCGCGGGCTACTGTGGCGTGAGGGCCGCGAGGAACAAGGCCCGTACCAAAGCCCAATGGAAGACGGCATGGTGCATTTTCATGAGTTCGTACGGCGCGAGCTAGCGCAGTGAATAAAAAGCCCCTCTTCCGAGGGAGAGGGGTTGGGGTGAGGGTGATCGGCGCAGGATGCCTACACGGAAACGACACCGGGGCAAGCCGATGACCTCCTCATGGATGCTGGTCGCAGGCGCATTGTTCGCGACCATGGGCACCTTCACCAAAATGCTCGGCACGCAATTCAGTGGTGCTGAATTGTCGATGTACCGCTCAATCGTTGCGCTGACCGTGATGGGGGCATTCGTGGCGTGGAAACGCGCACCCATCGCCACCCCGTTTTGGCGCGGACATTTCTGGCGCGGGCTCACCGGCACGGTCTCGCTGATCGGTTATTTCTACGCAATCACCAAGCTGCCGTTAGCGACTGCGATCACGCTCAACTACACGTCGGCGATTTTTCTGACGCTGCTGTCCACGTTCATCCTCAAAGAAAAATTCAGCGCGCGCTTGATCGGCTCGGTGGTGCTCGGTTTTATCGGTGTGGCGCTGTTGCTGCGCCCGACCATTGATAGCGCCAACGCCCATGTGGCTTTCATTGGGCTGGCCTCTGGTTTTTTTGCAGCGTGTGCGTATGTCAACGTGAAAAAACTCGGCGAAGCGGGCGAGCCGGAATGGCGCGTGGTGTTTTATTTTGCGGTCGCGGGTGCGGTGGGTTCAGCGATTTTTCAGGCCGTGTCGGCGCGAGAATTTCACCCCATGAGTACCGCAAACACCCCGTATTTGCTGGGCCTTGGGCTTGCCGCCACCGCTGCGCAACTTGCCATGACGCGCGCCTATCACAGCGGCAATACGCTGGTCGTCGGCGCGTTTGCGTACTCAACCGTGATCTTCGCCTCGCTCGCGGGCATCGTTTTTTTCGATGAATTCTTGCCGCCGATTGCGTGGATCGGCATGGCGATCATCATCGCCGCCGGGCTGCTCGCCAAGCGCGCCGATAAGAAACCACTGCCGGCCGCCGAAGATTGAGATAATCGCGTTTTTCAACAGGTGTCCACATGCTTATCTCTGCCGACCAACTTGCTGTACACCTGACCGATCCATCATGGGTCGTGTTCGACTGCCGATTCGATTTGATGGACGCGGGCAAGGGTGAGCGCGTGTATCGCGACGGCCATATTCCCGGCGCGCATCTGGCCAATCTTGACACCGACCTTGCGGGCGAAAAAAACGGTCGCAATGGCCGCCACCCGCTGCCCTCGCCCGCCGCATTCGCCGCATTTCTGGCGCGCCATGGTGTCGGCAATGGCACCAAAGTCATCGCCTACGACGACGTAGGCGGACAATTCGCCGCGCGCCTGTGGTGGCTCGCGCGCTGGGTCGGGCTCACTGACGTGATGTTGCTCGACGGTGGCATCAACAAATGGCTGGCGGATGGGCGCGCACTTTCGCGTGACGTGCCGGTGCCCAAGCCAGTGGCATTAGGTGCGCACGCCGATCCGTTGATGGTGATGACTACCGATGAAGTGTTGGCAGGATTGCGGACGCCTGACATGACACTGATCGACGCGCGCGCCGCCGAGCGCTTTCGCGGTGAAGTTGAGCCGATTGATTCGGTGGCTGGCCACATTCCCGGTGCTAAAAATCGTTTCTACAAAGAAAATCTCAACGCGGATTTAACCTTTCGGAGCGCATCGGAAATCCGCGACGGCTTTGACGCAATGTTGAATACTGATGCCGCCAACACCGTGCATCAATGCGGCTCTGGTGTGACCGCGTGTGCAAATATTTTTGCGATGGAATACGCAGGACTCAAAGGCTCAAAACTGTATGCAGGTTCATGGAGCGAATGGATCGCCGATCCAACGCGGCCTATCGTTAAAAGTTCGGCAAAATAATTTCTGAAAAGGATGGAAATGCGCACGCTTGCTTGTCGTTCTCTCGTATTGGTCGTTGCCAGTCTCGCCTGTGCCGCACAGGCACAGTTCCTAACCCCAACCGCGAATCTGGTGATTGAAAACATCCCACCGATTCCCGAAGCGCTGGTCAAAAAAGTGGCCGCCTACACAGAATTCAAAGCGTCGTCGATCATCGCTTGGCACCCGAAGAACGGCAGTATTCTCATTCGCAAGCGCCTGAAGAACAGCAACCAGCTACACCTCGTGGCATCGGCGGGTGACACACCGGTTGCGCTCACCGACTTTGCCGATGCGGTCAATAGCGCTACCTTTCACCCCAGCGGGGACTACCTGTTGTTTCAGCGCGCCAATGGCGGCGATGAAGTGTTTCGCATTTATCGTCTTGACCTTGCCAGCAAAGCAGTAACCGCGATCTCACCCGAGGGTGAACGTGCCAGCGCGCCCGCGTGGAATGCTGCAGGCGATCGCATCGTTTTCACGACCGCGACCATTGATCGCAAGGGTACTCCCGCCGCTGACGGTGGCGCACGTAGCGCCGCCACCAAGGTCTACATTGCCGACCCACTCAAACCCGATAGCGCAAAGGTAATCGCAAGCTACGACGGCGGCGGCTTTTTCGATTTTCGGTTTTCGCCTGACGGCAAAAAACTTCTGTATCAAGAATACGTTTCCGCAGCCGAATCTCACCTGTGGCTACTAGACATCGCCACCGACAAACTCACCCGCATCAGCCCAGACCCCAAGCCTGGCGCGCCGGTTGCCTATGGTGCGGCGCGCTTCTCCAAAGACGGCAGCACCATCTACACCACCTCGGATCGCGGCAGTGAATTTCGCCACCTCGTCACGATCAATCTCACCAACCGCAAAGAAACGATACTCACCGGCCATCTGAAACACGATGTCGATAGCTTCAATACTTCCTACCAGGCCAAGCGCATCGCGTTTGTCACCAACGAGGATGGCTCATCGGTGTTGCGTTTTCTCGATCTGGAAACCGGCAAGGAGTTGCCGCGCCCAGCACTCCTGAGCGGTGAGATTTCGGCCGTACGCTGGAAAGGTGGCGGCGATGATGGTGAAGCCGAAACTGGATCTACTGACACCGCCGAAATTGCCTTCACACTTACTTCAGCGCGCTCGGCCGGCGAAGTATTTTCGATGAGCTTGCCCACGCCACGCCTGATGCGCTGGACCAACGGCGCGAGTCCTGATTTAAATCCACTCGATTTTGTCGAGCCCAAAATCGTGCGCTGGAATAGTTTTGATGGCCTCGCGATTTCCGGTTTCGCGTACCAACCCGACGCGAAAAAATTTCCCGGCAAACGCCCCGTGATTATCAATATCCACGGCGGCCCCGAAGGTCAAGCGCGTCCTGGCTTCATTGCGCGCAGTAACTACATGGTCAATGAACTCGGCATCTGCATCATCTTTCCGAACGTGCGCGGCTCATCGGGCTTCGGCAAAACTTTTTTGTCACTCGACAACGGCAAACTGCGCGAAGACTCAGTCAAAGACATCGGCGCACTATTTGATTGGATCAAAACCCAGCCCGATCTCGATGCCAACAAGGTGCTGGTGACTGGCGGCAGCTACGGCGGCTACATGGTGCTCGCGTGCCTCACGCACTTCAGCGACCGCCTGCGCTGCGGCATCGACGTGGTCGGCATCTCGAATTTCGTGACCTTCCTGAAAAACACGCAGGACTACCGCCGCGACCTGCGCCGCGTGGAATACGGCGACGAGCGCGACCCGGCGATGGCCGAGCATCTCGCGAAAATTTCCCCGCTGAACAACGTCGCAAAAATCACGCGCCCGCTTTTCGTTGTGCAGGGGCAGAACGATCCGCGCGTGCCGGAGAGCGAGGCGGAGCAAATGGTGAAGGCGATCCGCGCGCAAGGCGGCGCGTGCTGGTATCTGCTCGCGAAGGATGAAGGCCACGGCTTCGCGAAAAAGAAGAACGCCGACTTCCAGTTCCTCGCGCACATCCTCTTCCTCCGCGAGCACCTGCTGAAACCCGCGACGCCGAAATCCACCGCGTCCCATTTCGACGAATGGCTGATCGTCCCGCTGCGCGTCCATTTGCTCACTTCCGCGGAAACGCCCGCGCTGCACACCACGCTCACGGAGCAGGACATCGCGCGTATTCTCGGGAAGATGAACGGCGTCTGGGCGCAGGCGGGCATTCAGTTCCGCGTCGAATCCTTCGTGCATGAAGCAGTGCCGCCGCTCGAAAATGCCGACGCGGAACTGACCGCGCGGATGCGCCCGGAGACCCGCTCCAGCACGGCGTTCAACGTCTATTACGTGAAGCAGCTCGACGTGAACGGCTTCTACACCCCGCGCGGGATTTTTGTGAAGGACA
>JAYTVA010000031.1:0-2265 GCA_043744255.1 Burkholderiales bacterium
GTTGATCATCTCGAAGGCGTCGGCGTCGCCGCCCCAGGGAATCGAGTACACGATGCCGTTGGCGCAATAGCCGCCGTACTCGGGCAAATACTTCGTCGGATCCTTGTCAAACAGCGCTTTGTTCTCGGCGGATGAGAAGAAGAACGTCACGTTTTCGTAGCTCGATTTGATCGATGGGTTGCCTTGCGTGTAAGCGTTTTTGGTGAAGTACGTGACGACGTCCGCGCCCTTCATCAACACCCGATCGTTGCCGTCAATTGAATGCGCATTGACCGGCGAGAATTTTCCGCTCGGGCTTTGCGTGACGAGCGGCGCGCAGGCAGAAAGCACCAACGCGACAAAAGAAAACAGGGCCCAGAACATGCGACTCATGGCACTTCCTCTAAAACAGGGTCAAACAAAGATGCGCATTATCGCCGCAAGCGGTAGCCCGGTGCTTCCGATGCCTACTACTTTTTCGCCTTCGCGATTTCGGCCGCCACATCGGCGTCTGATTTGTAATGCGGCACTTTGAACAGCATACGTTTGCTGCGCTGCACGAGGGCGTTGCTACCGTTGACTTCCTCATTCCAGTATTTCTCGGCCAGCTGCCGGTTCTTCGGCACGTCAAGCAGGAAGGCGTCGCGTGACTGTGCGCCGCCAAAGATGTGCAGTTTGCCATCAAAAATGCGCCACGTGTCCGCATCGCCGCCCCACGGAATGCCATAGGAGACGCCATTCGCGCAGAAGCCGCCGTACAACGGCAGGTACTTTGTCGGCTCCTTGTCGAACAGCGACTTATTCGCGGCTGACGAGAAATAGAACGTGATCTTCTGATACTCGCTCTTGATCGTCGGCGTGCCCTGCACATACGCGTTTTGTGCGAAATAGGCGACCACATCGGCACCCTTCAGCATGACGCGCTCATTGCCGTCCAATGCCACCACGTTGGCCGGCGAGATCGAACCACCGGGGTTTTGTGTCACCAGTGGCGCGCAGGCAGCGAGTGCAAGCGCAGCGGCAATTACGGCCAATATCGAAAAACGTTTCATCAAAGAATCCTTGTTGCTGAGCACTAAATGATAGGTCATGGCAACGACGTTAATCCTTTCACGCCGTCACCGCAAACGCTTGCGAAATTCGCGTCATAAATTCATCCGCATGCGTTGAATCCAGCCAGCGCACCACGACGACCGCAGCATGCGCCGGTTCGATCCATGTGTAGTGGCCGCCCGCGCCGACCATGAAGCTCGCGTCTTTGGATGCACCGGGGAAGTATGCCCCGGCACAATTTAGCCACATCAGCCCACCGTAAAACGGGGCAATCGGGCACGGTTCGGTCATGCGGTTAACCCAGGCTTCCGGGATGATTTGCACGTCGAGCTGACGACCACCGTTCAACAGCAGCTGCCCCACGCGCGCCTGATCCCGCGCGCTGATCGACACACCGCCACCCCAATGCGTGCCGCCGGGAACGTTCTGCATTTTTCTTCTCACGCCATCGTTATCAACGACATCTGTCCACGCGTCGTCATAGCCTTCCCAACGAAACCCGTCGCCACCTGCGAGCGGTTTCAATATTGTTTCCAGAAACACTTCCGGCAACGGCTGTTTGAACAAATGAAGAAGTGCCAGCGCGAGCTGATTGATGCGCACATCGTTATATTCCCAGTACGTCCCTGGCGCTTGTAGCGGACGCGCATCGCCCTTCACGCCACCGGGCGGACGCGGATCATGCGACACCGTGCGGTAACGATCCACCGTGTCCGGCAAGCCGAAACAGGAGCCTTCCCATTCGCTCGTTTGCGTGAGCAAATGCGTCCAGGTGATCGCGCGGTTGTGCTCTGAATCAAAGCCAATCCCTGGCAAGCGAGCAACCACAGGCTCGTCCGCATCCGGCAGCAATCCGGACGCGTTCGCTACCCCAGCGAGTAGCGCCAGATAGGTTTTGGCAACACTAAAGGTTTGATCAGCACGATCCGGCTCGCCCCACGAAGCGATCTCTTTTCCATGTTGCAGGATCACGCCCGACACGCCACCGCGCACATGCACCGGCCCGCGCAAAACGTTCCACGGTGCGGGGTCTGTGTGATGTACCCCGAACGGCGCTTGTCCCGCAGCAGGCGCTGCTTGCGGATCGCGCGGCCACGCGACTTCGTGGGATTGGGAGAAACTGATGGCGTCGGAGAAAGCGTTCATACAAGGATTGTGCCGCGACGCGCTTGCGTCGCGACTTCACCGTGTCATTCGTAGCCTCGATTTGGCTGCGATGCATCGAAGCTACGC
>JAYTVA010000032.1:0-27895 GCA_043744255.1 Burkholderiales bacterium
CCCTTCCGCAGTTGCGCTTCACTTCGTTCGCTGTGGTCAGCTTACGGGAGGACTTGCACCTCCAAGAGTGCGCCCATGCTGGGCGCACATAAAAAAGGCTGCACTTTTGGCGCAGCCTTGGTGGGTGATGTCATATTGTAGGCGAAGTGTTTACGCACGGCAGCTACCAAATATCCCCCAAGCGTCTCGGCGCTAAGCACCGCGATGGCTTGCCCCCTTTAGAAAGGGGGCGGCATTTCCGGGCGCTTGGTATCGAGAAGAATCGGGGGATTTTCGGTGGTGAATCGTTACGGCGTGGTGTGACAGGTTGCGTACTTCTGGCAGCTACTCATGGCAGACACCGCTGCCGGGTAGCTGCGCAACCCGGCCTACCAACTTCGTGACTACGCTGGCACTTTATCCAACTCAAACGCCGTATGCAGTGCCCGCACCGCCAGCTCCATATACTTCTCATCAAGCACCACCGACGTTTTAATTTCGGAGGTCGAGATCATTTCGATGTTTACGTTCTCACGCGCGAGCGTCTCGAACATCTTCGCCGCGATGCCCACGTGCGAGCGCATGCCGATGCCGACGATGGAAACCTTCGCGATTTTGTTGTCCCCCGTCACACCCTTGGCATTGATCGCGGGCTGCACTTTGTCGGTGAGGATCGCCATCGCTTTGGCGTAGTCGTTGCGATGCACGGTGAACGAAAAATCGGTGAGGCCGTCAATCGAGGTGTTTTGAATAATCACGTCGATGTCGATGTTTGCCTCGGCAATCGGGCCTAGAATCGAGAACGCGATACCGGGGCGGTCGGGCACGCCGGTGACGGTGAGTTTGGCTTCATCGCGGTTAAATGCGATGCCGGAGATGATGGCTTGTTCCATGGTTTCGTCTTCCTCATACGTAATCAATGTGCCGCGATCGGTCGAATCAAATTCGGTGAATGACGACAGCACGCGCAACTTCACTTTGTATTTGCCGGCAAATTCGACCGAGCGAATTTGCAGCACTTTCGAGCCTTGGCTTGCCAGTTCAAACATTTCTTCAAAAGTAATTTGTTCGAGCTTGCGCGCCTCGGGCACCACACGCGGATCGGTCGTGTACACGCCATCCACGTCAGTAAAAATTTGGCACTCATCAGCCTTCAGTGCGGCCGCCATCGCCACCCCGGTGGTATCGGAGCCGCCGCGACCGAGCGTGGTGATATTGCCGCGCTCATCAATGCCCTGAAAGCCCGCCACCACCGCGACGTAGCCATCCGCCAAATCTTTGCGAATATTCGCGTCGTCAATCGCCAAAATGCGTGCCTTGGTAAACGCGCTATCGGTCAGCACCTTCACTTGCCAGCCGGTGTAACTCTTGGCTTTCACGCCGAGGTTTTGCAGCGCAATCGCCAGCAAGCCCACGGAGACCTGCTCGCCGGTCGCGGCGATCACATCCAGCTCGCGGCCATCGGGGTCGGCATTCAGTTGTCTGGCGAGGCCAAGCAGGCGATTGGTCTCGCCGGACATGGCGGAGGGCACCACGATGAGCTGATGCCCCTGCGAATGATAGTGCGCGATGCGCTTAGCAACTTCGCGGATGCGCTCGGGTGAGCCCATCGACGTGCCACCATATTTTTGAACAATTAACGCCATGATTTTAGGGAATGAAGTTGCGAAATGAATTGGAAAGCAAAGTCCGCAATTTTAACGTCTTCGGGCGCGAAGACCAAGCGCAAAATGTGCCGATGCTATACTCGCGCCCCTATGAAGCCCCCACAAAATGCGATCTCCGTCACCCGCCGCCTCGAATTCGACGCAGGGCATCGCCTACCCAATCACAAGAGCCAATGCCGCAACATCCACGGCCATCGCTACGCGATTGAAATCACTCTCACGGCGAACGTGGTGAGTGAAGATGGTGCCACCGACGACGGGATGGTGATGGATTTTGGCGACATCAAAACCATTGCCAAAGAGAAACTCGTTGATCTCTGGGATCACGCGTTCTTGGTCTGGCGCGGTGACAAGGTGATGGTCGATTTTTTGGCCGCTATTTCTGGGCACAAGACCGTGGTTCTTAATGACGTGCCGACGGCGGAAAATCTGGTCAAGGCCGCGTTTGCGATTTTGCAGCACGCCTATCGGGATCGCTTTGGGCATGAACTCACGCTCACGCACGTGCGGCTGTATGAGACGCCGAATTGTTGGGCGGATGCCGTTAGCGCGTAGTCCCACCCCCGCATTCCGCGCTAACATTCGCACTTGATCCCCGCTGTGAGTACACGCCATGAATGCCCCCCACGATTTACCATCCCTTCCTCTGAGGGACCCTTCGCTGTTTCGCACCCAGTGTTATCTCAACGGCGAGTGGATTGATGCCGATTCGGGCAAGCGATTTGATGTTGATAACCCCGCCAATGGCGCGATCATTGCGAGCGTGCCGGATTGCGGTGCGGCGGAGACCAAGCGGGCGATTGACGCCGCCCACGCGGCCCTGCCCGCATGGCGCGCACTGACGGCGAAGGCGCGTTCACAAATTTTGCGCAAGTGGTTTGAATTGATGACCGCGCATGCCGATGACCTGGCGCTTATTCTCACCACCGAGCAAGGTAAACCACTCGCTGAGGCCAAGGGCGAAATCAATTACGGTGCGTCGTTTATTGAATGGTTTGCCGAGGAGGGCAAACGGATTTACGGCGACGTGATTCCACCGCATCTGGCCGACAAACGCATCATCGTCATCAAGCAGGCGATTGGTGTGACGGCGGCGATCACGCCCTGGAATTTTCCTAATGCGATGATTACGCGTAAAGCCGCACCCGCGTTGGCCGCGGGCTGCACGATGGTGTTGAAACCAGCTGAGCAGACGCCGATTTCAGCGTTGGCGATGGCGGAATTGGCGCACCGTGCGGGGATTCCCAAAGGCGTGTTCAACGTCATCACCGGCGATGCGCCATCCATCGGTGGCGAGTTGTGTGCAAACCCGATCGTGCGCAAATTGTCGTTCACTGGCTCGACGGAAGTCGGTCGCATTTTGATGCGCCAATGCGCACCGACGATCAAAAAACTGTCGCTCGAATTGGGCGGCAACGCGCCGCTAATCGTGTTCGATGATGCCGATCTCGATGTGGCCGTTGATGGCGTGATGGCGTCGAAATATCGCAACGCCGGGCAGACCTGTGTGTCGGCCAATCGCATCTACGTGCAGGCCAGTGTGTACGACCAATTCACGCAAAAACTGAAAGCGAAGATGACGCCACTGAAGGTGGGCGTCGGCACCGAGGCAGGCATCAACGTCGGGCCATTGATCGACGCGCAAGCAATGGCGAAGGTAGAGGCACATGTGGCGGACGCGGTTGCCAAGGGTGCGACGGTGGTAATGGGCGGCAAGAAAAATACGCTCGGTGGATTGTTTTATGAACCGACACTGCTGACCAACGTGCCGAAGTCGGCCGTGGTGTCGCGCGAAGAAACGTTTGGGCCGGTGGCACCACTGATTAAATTCGACACTGAGGCCGAAGTCATCGCACTGGCCAATGACACTGAGTTTGGCTTGGCCTCGTATTTTTTCTCGCGCGATGTGGGTCGCGTGTTCCGTGTCGGCGAAGCGCTAGAGACCGGCATGGTCGGCGTGAATACCGGCATGTTCTCGAATGAAGTCGCACCGTTTGGCGGCATCAAGCAATCGGGATTGGGACGCGAAGGCTCGAAATACGGGATTGAGGATTACGTCGAAATTAAGTATCTTTGTTTGGGTTTGTAGGTCTTACAAGATGGCATCATTGCGCCGAGATGCCCGCCGATACTGGGCTTTGAGCCTATTCGTGATCGCGCCGGTATTCGCGCAACCCACCCTGACCGCCGAAGCACCTGAGCTTGCCACGGGTGTTACGAGCAAAAAACTCGCTACCGCAAAACATGAAATGGTCGCTGCCGCGCATCCGCTGGCGGTGGACGCTGGCCTCGCCATGTTAGAAAAAGGCGGCAGCGCAACAGACGCCGCAATTGCCGTGCAGATGGTGTTGAATCTCGTTGAAGCGCACGCCTCTGGTATCGGCGGCGGCGCGTTTGTGCTGCACTTCGATGCGAAGCAAAGCAAAGTCATCGCCTACGATGGTCGTGAAAACGCGCCGATGTCGGCGACGCCTGATATGTTTCTCGATAAAACGGGAAAGCCAGAAAAATTTTCGGCAGCAGTGGTCGGTGGTAAATCAGTCGGCGTGCCCGGGGTGTTGCGTGTGTTGGAAATGGCGCATGCGCGGCATGGCAAATTGCCATGGGCGGCGTTGTTCAAACCAGCCATTGATCTTGCCGAGAATGGTTTCGTGATGGGTGCGCGCATGCAGGCACACGTCGCTGCGGATCCATTTCTCGCGAACACACCAGCAGCGAAAAAATATTTCTACGGTGCGGATGTCAAGCCGTTTCCAGCCGGCACTGTCATGAAAAACCCTGCCTTCGCCGAAACCTTGCACCGCATCGCGAAAGATGGCGTCGAGGCGTTTTACAAAGGCGAAATTGCGCGCGACATCGTGGCGACCGTGCGCGGCCACACCACGAACCCCGGCGGCATGACCGAGGCCGATCTTGCGAGCTATCGTGCGCGGGCGCTGGAGCCAGTTTGCGGTGGGTATCGCAGCTACAAAATTTGCGGCATGCCACCGCCGTCCGCTGGTGGCATCGCCGTGTTGCAAATGCTGCAATCGCTAGCGCGCTTCGACATGAAATCGGTGCGGCCACTGTCTACCGAGGCCGTGCATTTGTTTGCCGAGGCTGGCCGTCTTGCGTATGCAGATCGCGAGCGCTATGCGGGTGATGATCGCTTTGTCAGCATTCCGGTTGCCGGATTGATCGACAGCAACTACAACCACGCGCGCAGTCAACTTATTCAGCGCGAACGCGCGATGGGCAAGGCCAGCGCGGGAAATCCGGCGGGCGTGAAGGCTGCGTTCGCCGATGGCGATAGTCTCGAACTGCCCGCCACGAGCCATATTTCGGTTGTTGACGGTGATGGCAATGCAGTCAGCATGACCACCACCATCGAATCTTCGCTCGGTAGCCGATTGTTCGTGCACGGATTTTTATTGAACAACCAGATGACGGATTTTTCCGCGATTGCGCGCGAGGGCACGCGCGTGGTCGCGAATGCCATCGCCCCCGGCAAGCGCCCGCGCAGCGCGATGTCGCCGACCATGGTGTTCAACGCCGACGGCAAATTGCATATGGTGATCGGCTCACCGGGTGGGCCCGCGATCATCAACTTCGTTGCGAAAACATTGGTCGCGAGCCTCGACTGGAACATGGATATACAGGCCGCGATTGCCCACCCGAATTTCGGTAGCCGCAACGGCCCGACGGAACTTGAACGCGGCAGCACGGTCGAAAAGTTGCAAGCGTCGTTGCAGGCGGTTGGCCACGAGGTGCGCATCACCGATTTGCCCAGCGGATTGCACGGTATCATGCGCACCAAGGATGGCTGGCAGGGCGGTGCCGACCCGCGGCGGGATGGCGAGGCACGTGGGCGTTAGTGCGTGGGCGGTAGTGCGTGGGAAGTAATGCCGGGACGTTAGCCACGCGAAGTCCACCAAAAAATCATGCGGCGCGTTGATTGCGTTTGACACTCAACTCGCGGCTTCCCTTAATTCAAATCATCAATCGAAGGAACACCATGCATTCGAAAACCGCATTGAAATTAACCGCCGCATTGGCAGCCCTTGGGCTCATCTCGGTCGCGATCGCGCAGACACCACCGTTGCCCACCACGCCTTCCGTACCCACCATGCCGCCGATGCCCGTTCCGGGTGCTGGTACCGCCATGCCGATGCCGCCGGCCGCTGGCTCGGTCGCAATGCCAAAACCGCCGGCACCCGGCAGCGTTGCCATGCCACCACTGCCAACGCCGAGTGCTGCAAAAAGCATCCCTGCCCCCACCCCCGTTAAACTCGACAAGCCCGAAGAATTTCCGAAGGCTGTGAGTGACCTCATCATTCGTGACCGCGCGATTGGTCACGGTGATGCGGCGGTCAGCGGTCAAGCCGTCGGCGTGCATTACACCGGTTGGCTGTACGACCCATCGAAGCCAGACGGCAAAGGCACCAAATTTGATAGCTCACGCGGTCGTCCGTTCCCGTTCAATTTCATGCTCGGTGCAGGTCGCGTCATTAAAGGCTGGGATCAGGGTGTCGTCGGCATGAAGCCGCGCGGTCAACGCACGCTCATCATCCCGCCGTCACTGGGTTACGGTGCGAACGGCGGCGGTCCGATCCCCGGCAATGCCACGCTTATTTTTGATGTGGAATACCTCGACGCACTCAGTCCCCCGCCGGGCAAGGGCGTTCCTGGCATCAGCATCACCAAGCAGTAAATTTCTTTGCCACATCAAGCCCGCAAACTCTGTTTGCGGGCTTTGTTTATGGTTACGCGATTGGGAAAATAATATGTCCACCAGCATCGGCGCACTTATCATCGGTGATGAAATTTTGTCTGGCAAACGTCAAGACAAACATTTAGCAAAAGTCATCGAAACCCTTGCTGGGCGCGGACTTTCATTGAGTTATGCGCATTATTTGGGAGATGATCCCGCGCGCATCACGGCCGCGTTGAAACAAACATTCGCCACCACCGACATCGTGTTCAGCTTCGGCGGCATCGGTGCCACACCTGATGATTACACGCGCCAATGCGCAGGTGCCGCGCTCAATGTTGCGTTGTACCAGCACCCAGACGCGGTCGCCGAAATGGCGGCGCGTCCCAATTTTGAGCTCACGCCGAATCGTTTGAAGATGACCGAGTTTCCAATCGGCTCGACGATCATTCCGAATCCGTACAACCGCATCGCGGCGTTCTCATGCGGCGACCATCACTTCCTGCCGGGCTTTCCAGAAATGGCCTGGCCGATGATGGCGTGGGTGCTCGACACGAAGTACGCGCACCTGTTTGACCAGACGCCCTTCGCGGAAGAGATCATCGTCATTACGCGCGCCGGCGAAAGTGACTTGCTTAATGCGATGAATCAAATCGTTGCGCGCTATCCCACCACCAAGTTGTCCAGCTTGCCGCAAAATTTGGCAACCGCACCGGGTGGGCGGCTGATCGAATTGTCGATTCGTGGTGACCCTGCGGCCGTGCCGGGCGCGATGCAGGAAATGAAGCAAGAAGTTCACAAACTCGGTTTTGACTTCAGCGTAAAGTAGCCGTTCACTGGCGAGCGGCACGAGCACTTCCCGCTGATCGCACGGATCGAAATTTTTAAATCCATTACAAAGGAGCAAATCATGGGACTACTTGATAGCGTATTGGGCAGCTTAATGGGCGGTGGCGCGCAGCAAGGCAGCAGCCCACTGGTAAAGATCGCGATGGACATGCTATTGAAGCAGGGCGGCGGCGCGGCACAAGGTGGCGGTGGCTTGGGCGGTATGCTTGGTAGCGTGTTGGGTGGCGGTGCCAGTGGCGCGCAATCGAATGCGGCACCGTCGGCAGCACCAGATATGGGCGGCTTGGGCGGCATCCTCGATGCGTTCCAAAAAGGTGGTTTGGGTCATCTCGCCGATTCTTGGGTCAGCACTGGTGAAAATCTGCCCGTTAGCGGTGATCAAGTGAGCGACGTATTAGGGCAGGACAAGATTGCACAAATGGCGGATCAACTGGGCATGTCGCGTGCCGACGTTTCTGGCGGCCTCGCGCAGATTCTGCCACAGCTCATCAATCAGGTCACACCGAACGGTCAAGTACCGCAGAATCAAAGCATGATTCAGGACGCACTCGGCGCGCTGTTCAAACGCTAACCTGCGCTGCCAGTCTGAGTCGCTAGACCAGCACTTCACCGCCAGCCCGCAAACGATTTGGCTGATCGCCAAATACGTGCGGGCTTTTTGTTGTCCAACATCTGTGGCGGTTACGCGAGTGACATGGAATTTCAGGGATTGCGTAGGGACGCCGTGGGCAGCAGAATGGGTCCCTCGGTTTTGGGTAACGCCTGCTCTTTGCTCTCTGCTGCCGGCAGCGGCTCTGCGACCGCCACCAACGCAATAATGATTTTCACTTCATTGCTCACAGACGCACTCCAGCCGCGCATACCAAAGTCGCTACGCATCACCTCGACGAAGGCGTCTGCCGTGCAGCGCGCTCGCGCGCCCGCCGTGGTGGCCGGCGTGCAGCCGGATTTTTCCACGGTAAAGGTCGCGGCACGCGTCACGCCCAACAGCGTGAGTCCACCCTCAATCGATTTAAGTTTGTCGCCTTCCCAATTGAATCGCGACGACCTGAAGGCGATCACGGGAAATTTTTCGACGTTAAAAAATTCTGGCCCGCGCAAGATCTGATTCGTTGTTTCAGAATTTGCCACATGCGCGTCGAGGCTGGTCGCGTCAATCTCGGCGTCAATGCTATCGGTGGCGCGGCCCGCCGCGTCACGCCACGCAGGATGGTGCAACAACTTGCCAGTAGTGCGATTGAATTTTCCGCGCACCGTGATCAGGCCAAGAAATTTTGCTTCGAAGCGCGAGTGCGTCGCAGTGGGGTCGAGCGTGTAGACAATACCTGGCAGATTGATCGGCTCAGCATGCGTACCGAACGCACCGAGCGCGAGGCAGGCACAAAACGTCGCCCTAATCGTCATCACGCGAACGTTGCGTCGATTGCTGCAATCGTTCCAGCGCACGTCGATCTTGTTTGGTGGGTCGGCCTTTGAATACGGGCGGTGGCAGATCGCGTTGCTCTTGTTGCAGCGCCTCGCGTGCTGCCACGCTTTCTGGTTTTTCTTCGTATAGCGCGCGCGCCAACGTAGCCGATACCCGCTTTTCGCTGATGCCGCGCACGCATAAATGAAACGTGTACGGCGGTTTGCGCAGCAACAATTCATCGCCGAGCCGCAGCGCCTTGGCGGGCTTGGCGCGTTCACCGTTCACATCAATGCGTCCGGCGTTGATCGCTTCAATCGCCAACTGGCGCGTCTTAAAAAATCGCGCCGCCCAGACCCATTTGTCCAAGCGCACGCTACCGCTAGCTTCAGCCGCGCTTGCCATTCAGTTTGACGCTCGCAATATTCATCGGCAACCCCGTTCCCGTGTCGTATTCCGCACCCGCCATCACGCCGAGTTTGGCGATCTCTTCGGCCGACTTGCGACCTTTGAACACCGCGTACATCGCACCCAACGCAAAATCGCGGCCAGAGCCAATCGACCAGAAGCGATCAAACTCAAACACCTCACGCATCGAGTAGACGCCAAAAATGCCGCTAGCGTTCACCACCAACGCGGTTAATTGCGAAGACTCATAAGGATCGTCCTCCTCCTCCTTCGGATTGAGGTATGCCTCCTCCTTCAAAATCGGATGAATTTTGCGAAACGAATCATATATATCGTCGCGCCCATGAAACTTGAATTCAGGATGCTTCTTTAGCAAATGTTCCAGCACCAACTGATGTGCGGCTGAGCCGGCAATGCCGAAATACGTATCGCCATGCTTCAATAATTTCTCCGGCGCGGCGTCATGCGTACTCGCGAGACGGGTCGAGCCGAACGTCGTCAACGTATCGCCCGCAATCACGGCCATGCCGTCTTTCTTTACCACGACGATAGTGGTCATGTTGGTGCTCCCGGTGGGTGGTGGGGAATATAGGGTGGGTTCAGCGGAACAGCTTTCCGCCATCCTTAAGACCTATTTTGCACGATTCTGGCTGGCGGCTGGGGATGCTTGGAAAGGCGCGTGGATGTTTGGGTTTGGGGCAATTGGCAATGAGGCTCCATGAATTTCTGGAATTGGTGCGATCTCGCAAAACCCCATGTAACAACCACATCGCCACCCCTCACCGTTGACTTGCCCCACCACCTTCGGCACACTCGCCAACACCAAGCCAACGCGCGCGCACCCATTCGCGTTCATCGGCTAGTCACGCGACCAACAACATGGAGCCCTTATGAAAATTGCCCGCTTATTTCCCATTTATGCACTCGCACTCGCCGTCGGTGTGGCCGTCAGCGCGGAGGCGAAGCCGTTTCGTTGGTCGAGTCAGGGCGATGTGTTGACGATGGACCCGCATTCGCAAAACGAGGGACTGAATAATTCCATGTCGGATCATATCTATGAGCCGCTGGTGACGCGCGGTAAGACGATGGCGCTGGAGCCTTGTCTCGCAGCCTCGTGGACGCTGCTGAATCCGACCACGATGCGATTCAAGCTCCGCGACAAGGTGTTGTTCCATGACGGTGCGGCGTTCACGGCTGATGACGTGGTGTTCTCGATTGCGCGTGCGTTGGAGAAGACCTCTGACTTCGCGGCCTACATGCAGGGCATTAAGGAAGCGAAAAAAATTGACGCACTTACCGTCGAGATCGTTACCGACGGGCCGAACCCGACACTTCTCGATCAATTGACCGAGGTGCGGATCATGAACAAGGCGTGGGCTGTGAAGAACAATGCGCAAAAACCGCAGGACTTCAAGAATAAGGAAGAAACCCACACTGCGCGCAACACGAATGGCACTGGCCCCTACATGTTGAAAACGCGCGAACCCGACGTGAAAACCATCGTCAGCGTGAACCCGAAGTGGTGGGGGAAACGTGAAGACGCCTCCATCACCGAGGTTCACTACTTGCCGATCAAATCGCAACAAACGCGCGTAGCCGCGCTGATGACCGGTGAAGTCGATTTGGTGCTTGACCCGCCAGTGCAAGACCTCGCCAAACTCCGCGAGAACGCCGCGCTCAAGGTCATTGACGGTAATGAGAACCGCACCATCTTTTTGAATTTCGATCAGGGCCGCGACGAGCTGTTGTATGGCACCAAAGGCAAAAATCCCTTTAAGGATATTCGTGTGCGCCAAGCGATGCTCAATGCCATCGATGCCAACGCGATCCATAACAGCGTGATGCGCAAAAACTCTCTCCCCACCATGTCAATGATCGCGCCACAGGTGCGCGGCTACAGCAAAGATTTGGAAAAGCGCGCGCCCGCCGATCTTGCCAAGGCGAAGAAACTGATGGTGGATGCCGGGCTTGCAACCGGCTTCGATGTCACGCTCGATTGCCCGAACAATCGCTACATCAATGACGAAGCGATCTGCATCGCGCTCGCCGGCATGCTGGCCAAGATCGACATTCGCGTGAAGGTCAACGCGATGCCACGCGCCAACTACTTCCCGAAAATCCAGAACAGCGACACCAGCATGTATCTGCTCGGCTGGGGTGTGCCCACGTTTGATTCGCTCTACACCTTGCAGTCGATTTTGCACACGAAAAAGGCAACAGCAACCGGTGCAGAAGGCGATGGCAACTGGAATTTTTCCGGCTACTCAAACCCGAAGGTCGATGCCATCATCGAGCGTATGAAAACCGAAACCGACTTCACCAAGCGCGCCGAATTGACCAAGGAAGCGCTGCTGCTAGACCAAGCCGATGTCGGCCATATTCCACTGCATCACCAGTTGATCCCTTGGGCGATGCGTAAAGGCGTGACCGTGGTGCATCGGCCCGACAATCGGATGCACGCTAAGTGGGCTGTGATTGGCGGCTAACACCGCGCGTTAAGCGCAGTCAGCCAAGATGTAAAAATGGGGCACGTCGCAATCTCGGCGTGCCCCATTTATTTGTGCGGCCAACTAAAAATGGCTCAAACACCGCGCAGTTGCTTGCTTTCCGAGCAGATGACATCAGGCCGGATCGCCCCGCATTGCCAGCACGCAGATTCAGGAAGACTGGGTCAAAAGCATCGCAATTTCGTTGCACGCCTGGCAATCGACCAGCGAATATACTTGTCCATGACAATGCGTGCCCGCGCACTCACTCGGCTCAATCGAGCCAGTTCCTATAGAGCTAACAGATGATATCGCCACATAAAAACTTCACGCTCACCACCATCGCTCCCGCACTTACCGTACTGCTCGTCGCTTGCACTGATCAGCCTGCCGTCACCACCACCGCACCGGCACCGCCGCCCGCAGCACCAGCGAGCGTAACCACGGTGCTCGCGCAGCAACGCGATTTCGCCGTCGTGCTCGAAGCCAATGGCGCGGTCTCGCCAATCGCGAACGTCGATGTGCGCCCGCAAGCAACCTCCGTGGTCTCGCGGGTACAGATACGTGAGGGGCAGTTCGTGCGCGCGGGCGATTTGTTGTTCACCCTCGACGCGCGCGCCGATGAAGCCAACGTCGCACGCGCACGCGCGCAGATGGCGCGCGATGAGGCCTCGCTCGCTGACGCGCGGCGGCAACTCGCGCGCAGCCGCGATCTGGTGGCAAAGAACTTCATCAGTCAGGGTGCGGTCGATACCACACAGGCTCTGGTGGAATCCCAAACCGCGTTGGTCGCGGCAGATCGCGCCGCACTCGACGCCGCCAGCGTTTCCCTCTCGTATGCGCGTGTGATAGCGCCGAGCGCGGGGCGCATCGGCGTCATCCCCGTATTTCCCGGCAGCGCCGTGCAAGCCAATCAAACCACGATGGTGACCATCACCCAAATCAATCCGATCAACGTGACGTTTAGTTTGCCGCAGCGAAATCTGGCGGACGCGCTGGCCGCCTTGAACGACGGCGGCGCAGCGGTGCGCGCGATCCTGCCGGAGAAAGCGGGCACGCTAACCGGTCGTCTCACGTTTGTGGACAACGCCGTCGATCAAGCATCGGGCAACATCAAAGTCAAAGCCATGTTTGACAACAAAGAGGGCAAGCTCTGGCCGGGCGCGTTCGTGAATGTGGCGATTACCGTGCGCACGATCAAGGATGCGGTGGTTGTGCCACAAGCCGCGTTTATTCAAACGCCGCGCGGCAGTAGTGCATATGTGATCGAGGACGGCAAGGCCGCGTTGCGCCCGGTCGCCGTGCTACAGACTCAGGGCGAAGAAGCCGCAGTCAGCGGTATCCGCGCAGGTGAGCGTATCGTGTTGGAAGGTCGTCAGAATTTGCGGCCCGGAGGCGCAGTAATTGAGCGCGCGCCGGAAAGCGCAGGAGCACCTGACGCAAAGAAATCCGGCAAGGGAAAAAACAAACCCGCTGACGCAACTGCTGCGCCCGGTGCAGAACCCGCCAAGGAACCTGCCAAGGAACCCGCAAAGGAGCAAGCCAAATGAACCTCTCCGAGTTATTCATTCGCCGTCCGGTCATGACGGTGTTACTCAACCTCGCGATCGTGCTCGCAGGGGTGATCGCGCTGCGACAAATTCCGGTGGCTGCGTTGCCGAGTTACGACACCCCGGTCATCAATGTATCTGCGTCGCTCCCCGGCGCGAACCCGGAGACGATGGCGACCTCCGTTGCACTGCCATTGGAAAAACAGTTCCAGACCATCCCCGGCCTCAACGTCATCAGTTCCACTAGCACGCTCGGCGGCACCTCACTCACGCTGGAGTTTGACGAAGCACGTAGCATCGACAGCGCGGCGCTCGATGTGCAGGCGGCACTGCTCCGCGCCCAGCGCGCACTACCGCAGGACATGACTTCGCCGCCCTCGTACCGCAAGGTCAATCCGGCCGATGCGCCGGTGCTGCTGATCGCCCTCACCTCGCCATCCCTGCGGCAGTCAGACGTGCAGGATTACGCAGAGCATTTGATTTCGCCAACGTTATCGACCATCGACGGTGTGGCACAGATCAATATTTTTGGTGCGAAGCGCTTCGCCGTGCGTGTGCGCGTGTTACCCAACGAGTTAGCCGCACGCAACATCGGCCTCGACGAACTCTCGGCCACACTACGCGCCGCCAACGTGAATACGCCGGTCGGTACGCTCGAAGGCCCGCGTCAATTGCTCACGCTGCAAGCCAATCAACAATTGCGTAACGCGGCCGAATTCAGCGAACTCATCATCAGCAATCGCAACGGCAGTCCGGTGCGTCTGAAGGAAGTTGCCACGGTCGAAGACAGCGTCGAGAGCGTCAAGACCTCGGCAAAGTTGAACGGTGAGCCGTCAATCATTCTCGCGGTGGTGCGTCAGCCCGGCGCCAATACCGTGCGCGTCGTCGATGCCGTGCGCGCCGCGTTGCCCGCATTGCGCACGCAGCTGCCGCAGGCCATCTCGATTACGCCCGTCAATGATCGTTCCGCGTCCGTGCGCGAGGCCCTGCACGACGTGAACCTCACGCTCGCCGGTACGGTGGTACTGGTGGTGCTGGTGATTTTTCTGTTCCTGCGCCGCTTCTTTGCCACCGTCATTCCGGCGCTATCGCTGCCAGTGTCGCTCATCGGTGCAGTCGCGCTTCTGTGGGCGTTTGGTTACAGCCTCGATAACATTTCGCTGTTGGGGATCACCTTAGCCGTGGGTCTCGTTGTTGACGATGCCATCGTCATGCTAGAAAACATCATGCGGCACATTGAAGACGGTGTACCGCCATTTCAAGCGGCGCTGCGCGGTTCGCGCGAAGTCGGCTTTACCATCCTGTCGATTTCATCGTCGCTGGTGGCGGTGTTCATTCCGATCTTTTTTATGCCCGGCGTGATCGGGCGCTTGTTTCACGAGTTCGCGGTGGTGGTGGGCTTGGCAATTGTCGTGTCGGCGTTTGTGTCACTGACGTTAGTACCCATGCTGGCTGCGCGCTTTCTGACCGACACCGCGCACGCCAAGAAACCCGGCGCATTGGTTCGCTCGTTTGAGCGCGCATTCAATGCAACCCTCGCCGCCTATACGCGCTCGCTCGACTTGGCACTCCGGCATCGCAACATCGTGATGCTGGTCGCTCTTCTGACCTTCGTCGGCACGGGCATCTTGTTCATGACGATCCCCAAAGGGTTTTTCCCCGAAGAAGACTTGGGGCAAATACAGGTATCAACCGAAGCCGCCGACGACACGTCGTTTCCGGCCATGGTGCGCTTGCAGGAAAGTGCGGCGGAAATCATTCGCTCTGATCCCAACGTCGCGTTCGTCAATTCCATCAACGGTGGTGGCGGCGCGCAGAACACGGGTCGCATGTTCGTCGCACTCAAGGCACGCAGTCAACGGCTGCCAATGAAGCAAGTGGTCGAAGGTCTACGCAAAAAATTACGTGAACTACCGGGCATCAACGTCTTCATGCGCCCGATCCAAAATTTGCAACTCGGTGGTCGGCAGAGCAAAGCACTGTATCAATACATTTTGCAGAGCGTCAAAGCCGATGAGATCAACGCGTGGGCAGCAAAGCTGCAAGATAAACTGCGCGCCGATCAAATGTTCCGCGACGTGACGAGCGACGCGCAATTGCGCGGCCTGCAAGCGCAACTAAAAATTGATCGCGATCGCGCAAATACGCTCGGCGTGTCGATTGAGTCGATCCGCTCGGCGCTGTTCAGCGCCTTCGGTGAGCGACAAGTCTCGACCATCTATCTGCCCGCTGACAGCTATCAAGTCATCATGGAAGTGGCACCCAGCGCCAAGCAAGATGAAGGGGCGATCAACAACATCTTTGTACGCTCATCGAGCGGCGGATTGGTGCCGTTATCAAGTTTCGCCACGGTAGAACGCAAGGTCGGACCGACCTCAATTAACCACGTTGGCCAACTGCAAGCCGTCACCATTTCGTTCAATCTCGCCCCCGGCGCGCCGCTTGGCAACGCCACCGCCGCCATCGAAAAATATCGCGAAGAAATCGGCATGCCGGAGTCCATCATCACCGCGTATGGCGGTGATGCGGCGGTGTTCAAAAGCTCGCAAGGCAGCCAAGCCATTCTCATCATCGGCGCACTGCTGGTGATCTATGTGTTGCTCGGCGTGCTTTATGAAAGCTACATCCACCCGATTACCATTCTCGCGGGACTGCCATCGGCCGCAGTCGGCGCGTTGCTCACGTTGATGCTGTTCAAACAAGACCTCACACTGATCGCGATGATCGGCATCTTGCTGTTAATCGGCATCGTTAAAAAGAACGCGATCATGATGATTGACTTCGCGCTCGACCAACAACGACACCATGGCATGGCTCCCGAAGCCGCGATCCGCGAAGCCTGCATCATGCGCTTTCGCCCGATCATGATGACGACCCTTGCCGCCCTCGCGGGTGCGCTGCCGATTGCGTTGGGTCTCGGTGCGGGTGCTGAATTGCGTCAGCCGCTAGGTCTAGCTGTCGTTGGTGGTCTAGTGTTTTCGCAAGCGGTGACGCTCTACATCACGCCAGTGATTTATCTTGCGTTGGATCGGTTTAGCGGGCGTGGACCGGTGACGACGACTGAGGGCGTTGTGCCGGCTGCGGCGGAGTAAAGAGGTAGGTCGGGTTGCGCAGCTACCCGACAGGTGGTGACTGAGTCACGATGTCAGGTTGCTTCGCAAGCTGACTTACTGATGTTCGACATAACCGACGAGTGAGCGAGCATATGCTCAGGACACACACCAATTGAAAATCCTCGTCCTCGGCGGCTACGGTAATTTCGGCGCGCGAATCTGCCGCGCACTCGCCACCGATCCCGCGATTCATCTCCTCATTGGTGGTCGCCATCTCCGGCGTGCGACCTCGCTGGCATCCACTCTCAGTGGCCGCGTCCGCGGCGTCGCGATTGACCACACCGCAGCAAATTTTTCACAAACGCTCACCGCGCTTGGCGTCGAGCTACTCATCCACACCGCCGGCCCATTTCAAGCGCAGGCTTATCGCGTCGCCATCGCGGCGGCAGAGGCAGGCGCACATTACATCGACCTCGCCGACGGCCGACGATTCGTCTGCGACTTTCCGCAAGCGCTGCACGCCACGTTCAATGCAGCCGGACGCATCGCAGTGTCCGGCGCAAGCACGGTGCCAGCGCTCTCGTCTGCCGTCGTCGATCACCTGTGCGCAGGCTGGCAGCGCATCGACAGTATCGACACCTGCATCGCACCCGCGCAATCCGCGCCGCGTGGGCGCGCCACCATCGCCGGTGTGTTGAGCTATTGCGGCGAGCCAGTACCAGTGTGGAACAACGCCGCGTGGCAAACGTTTCGCGGCTGGGCGCAGCCAACACCAGTCAGCTTCGCGCACCTGAAGCCACGTGTGGGTGCGCTCTGCGACATTCCGGATTTGGAAATTTTTCCTGCGCACTATCACGTCAAACAGCGCGTCATGTTTCGCGCGGCACTGGAGGTGAAGCTCGTGCAACAGGCGTTCGCTGCCATGGCGTCGCTGCGCACGGCGGGGCTGATGGTGTCACCCGCGCGCTTGGCGGGCATACTCAATTTCGTCTCACCGGCGCTAGATTTTTTGGGCACCGCGCTCGGTGGCATGGTGGTGCGGGTTGAAGGAATGGACGCAGCTGGCAAACCTGCAAAACGCGCATGGCATATCGCCGCAGACAACGATCACGGCCCAGAAATTCCGTGCATGGCCGCGATTTTGTTGGCAAAGAAGCTGGCGCACGGGCAACTCAAGACAACCGGCGCATTTACCGCTACCGGACTGTTGAGCCTTGCGGAATTCAATGCGCAATTTGTGCGTTGGGGGATGGTAACAGGAATTGTGGACGAGCCTATTTCACGAGGGGCGACAGCACAATGACAGCTAGCGATCACGAAATACTGCGCCGTAGCCTGGTGTTTGTGTGGCTGGCAACAGCGTTGGCGAGCGTGATCGAAATTAACGGGCAAAGCACGCAGCTACTCATCAAAGCTGGATTGCAGAAACCCGTGCTCGTCAACGCCGTGATCCTCGGAGGAGCCAGTACCGACGCCATTCTCGGCATGCTCATATGGCTTCGCCCGGTTCGCACAATCTATTGGGCAGCACTTGCAGCGATGTGTCTCATGACCATCATCGCCACCGTTCTAGATCCGAGTCTTTGGCTGCACCCATTGGGTCCACTGACAAAAAATGTACCAATTGCAGCCGCACTTTTCATCCTCGCGAGAGCGCGCACATGAACCTTTATCTCACCATCAAATGGATTCACATCGTTTCCAGTGTGGTGCTGGTCGGCACCGGCCTCGGCTCGGCGTACTACTTGTTTTTCGCGAACCGCAGCAACAAAATCGCCGCACAAGCCGTCGTCACAAAACTGGTCGTGCGCGCGGATTGGTGGTTCACCACACCCACGATCATCATCCAACCCGTGACCGGTTTCTGGTTAGTGCAAATGGCTGGAATACCAATATCCACGCCATGGTTGGCGATTTCGCTGATCCTGTTTGTACTCGCGGGAGCGTGCTGGTTACCGGTCGTTTGGCTGCAAATTCGCATGGCGCGAATGGCGGAAGAAGCGTTGCGGGCGGGGACGGAATTACCGACACTTTATTGGCGTTATGCCCGTCGTTGGGAGTGGCTCGGCTATCCGGCGTTTGTGGCGATGTTGGCGGTGTTTTTCTTGATGGTGGTGAAGCCGGTGATTTGAGTTAGCGCGACAATCACGGCTGCGGTAGGTTGGGTCGCACAGCTACACGACACCGCTTTCGCAAGCTTAGCTTTCGATCTCCAACGCGCCCGCTGCAACATACTCAGCATTCGCTTTCTTAAACACCCGCGCATACGCCGCGTTGTTGAACCGCAGCCTCACGCGATGCAAGCCGTCGCCATCCACGTCCGCATCAATCAAGCTCACGGGCTGGTAGTACGTTGAACTGTCCTTGGTGGCACCGTCGCCACCGCTCGCGCCACCTGCTGTGCCGCCACCTTTGCGGCTCCATTCGGTGAAATAAAAATACGCCAGCGTCAGCAACGTCGCGATGCCCAACGACGTTCGGAATACATGCTCATTCAATAGCGCAGGTAGGCGAAAGTTGCCGAACACCAGCACCATGAACACAATGGATGTCACCAGCAATGTCGCCAAGATTTTCGCTAACCAGCCGAGCCGCACGCGGGTGGCACTTCCTTCGCACGGCTTGCAATAAGCGAATGACGCGCGCAGTGTCAGCTCGGTGCCGAACAGAAAAAAGTAGCGCGTCCGTTGCAACGGCGTGCCGATGAAATTCAACGCGCCGCGCGTGCCGCAGTTGCAACAAAATTCTGGTGGCGTGGTGAACGGGAGGTCGGCGGAGGTGTGGAGACCGATCATTTATTTTTCCTTGGTGGGGTAGCGTGCAACTTGCCTCGACGCGATTTTCGCACGTTGGGCAGCGAGGGCTCTCGCGACACATTGCATAGGCATAGCAGCAACATTGGCATCAAATGATGCTAATATTGATGTGGCATAGACCACACAACGCAAGGTGAAACGATGCGAACAACCGTGAATTTAGACGAAGACTTGGTGGCAAAAGCCACCAAACTGAGCGGCGCACTCGACCGCTCGTCGCTGTTGCATGAAGGTCTCAAAGCACTGATCGCGCGCGAAAGTGCGAAGCGGCTTGCCAATCTCGGCGGGAGCCAGCCGAAACTCAACGTGGCACCGCGCCGACGCCAATCAGTCAAGACATGATCCTTGTTGATACGTCCGTTTGGGTCGATCATTTTCGTCGGCGCGATCCGCGCTTGGTCGAGGCGTTGGAACTTGAGTCTGTGGTCATGCATCCATTTGTGCTGGGCGAAATCGCCTGCGGCAGTCTGTCGGATCGCGCCACCATCATTGAACTGTTGCAACAACTGCCGTCAGCCGCAATTGCCGAACCAGACGAGGCGCTTGATTTCATTGCGCGCCATAAACTTTATGGCAAAGGCATCGGCTATGTTGATGCTCATTTGTTAGCGTCGGTCGCCATTGATCGCGCAAGGCTGTGGACGCGCGATAGACGTTTGAGTGCAGTGGCACGAACGATGGGGTATGCGTTCGTTGAGACGGGAGCGCATTAGGTCGGGCGTTCGCGTACCGTCTTTGGTTTACGTTGCAAGAACAGCACTGTGCTGATGGTTCCGTGCTGTGCAGAACCCCATCCCGGCCTTCCTCTGGGCGCAGGGGAAGGGGTGCGCGGGAATCTACGTCAGCCACGTTTTCGCGCGCCCGTACCCTCGCCAGCACCAAGGCTGGTTAGGGCGCTGCTCGCTGCTTCAAATCCAACGCCATCTCATAAACAAAATTCTTCTTCTCCCCCGTAATCCTCACCGCCATCGCCACGGCCTGTTTCAACGGCAACTCCTCCAGCAATACCGTCAACACCCGCGCTAGCTCTGCCGTTTTGGCATCTTTGCCTTCGACATCCTCGCCAATGCTAGGGTTTGATAGCACGAGTACAAACTCTCCGCGCTGATTGTTTTCATGTGCTTCAAGCCACGCAACCGCTTCACTTGGCTTCAAGCGAATAATTGTTTCGAATTTTTTGGTGAGTTCGCGGCAGATGATGAGATCGCGCGTGTCGCCCATTACGGCGGCGATGGCGGCGACTGATTCGACCACGCGATGTGGCGATTCGTAGAACACGATGGCGTGTGGTGTGCTCTTTACGGCTTCGAGCGCGCGGGTGCGGTCACCAGCTCCAGCGGGAAGGAAGCCTGCAAACGTGAACCCGTATTCGCCTTCGCCGCTCGCCGAGAGTGCGGCGATGAGCGCGCTAGCACCGGGGATGGGGACGACGTTGAGACCGGCGGCGTGGGCCGCCGCGACCACTCTGGCACCTGGGTCACTCACGGCGGGGGTGCCCGCATCGGTGACGAGTGCGACCGATTGGCCGTCGCGCAACAGTTTGACGATGCCGTCGGCGGCGTGGCGTTCGTTGTGGTCGTGTACGGCGATGAGACGCGCGCTAATGCCGAAGTGGCTGAGCAGACCCTTGGTGTTGCGCGTGTCCTCGGCGGCGATGACGTTGACGTTACGTAACGTTTCGAGTGCGCGCGCGGTGATGTCGCCTAGATTACCGATGGGTGTGGCGACCACATATAATGCGACGGGTAAGGATTCGCTCATGCTTCACTCATTTTTCAGTGATCTTTTTTGCGGCGGTTCATGAGAATTTTTTCTCGGCGATTGCAACTACATATGCAACTACGTGCCCAACTAAGGGTGCAACTACGTGCGGCGGTAGCTATGCTACTGATTGCGCACGCGTCGCCCGCATTGTCGGTGGAACCAGCCCCTCGCGCAAGCGTGGCGCCGACGGAGATCGCGGAGATGTTGCCGCTGAAGCCGACCAGCACGCTTACTGAAAAACTGGTCGGCGACACTGATAAAAATGTGAAGCCCGATCGCGCGCCAGAGAATGTGCCGCACATCGCATTGATCGTACCGCTCGCCTCAAAAACATTTGACCGCGTGGCTGATGCCGTTCGGCTAGGCTTTCTCGCTGGGGCGGAGGCCGATCGCAAAGAGGCACCGGCATATCGTATCTACCCAGCGGCGGACGATACCGTTGCGCTATCCGCGCTTTATCGCAAGGCGGTGAATGACGGCGCGATTGCGATTGTCGGCGGGGTGACGCGCGACGGCGCGAACGTGTTGGCGAAGGAGGCGGGGAATATACCCTCGCTTGCGTTGAACGCGCCCAGTGAAACCGATACGCCAAATAATTTTTATTACGTCTCGCTCAATCTCGATTGGGAAGCGCGGCTCGTTGCGCGCGCTGCCGCGCAGGAAGGCTTTCGTCGCGTCGCAATTGTTGGTGGCAACACCGGGCTCGCGAAGCGCATTTCCGATTCCTTCGAGAAGGAATGGATTCGTCTCGGTGGCGAAGTGGCTGGTCGGGTGCCGTTTGGTGGCGAGCTTGCCGAACTTACCCGTGTGAAGTCGCCGCTGGAGCGGGCCAAAGCCGATGTGATTTTTTTGAGTGTCGATGCGCGCGGTGCACGCGCCGTGCGACCCTATTTGCCGACGGCCGCGCCAGTGTTCGCGACGTCGCAATCGCTCGATCCCTATGCAGGCCGAATCAGCAGCCTCGATTTGGACGGGCTGCGCTATTTGGAAATGCCGTGGTTCGTGGAAAACGATCATCCCGCCGTGATGGCCTATCGCAAGCCGGCCGTGCCGCTGCCGCTTGATTACGAACGCCTGTACGCGTTGGGTATTGATGCGTGGCGATTGACGCAGGTGATGTTGAAGGCCGATAAGCCGCGCGATGTGAAGCCGCTTGATGGCGTGATCGGTCGCCTCACACTGGACGGCGCGCAATGGGTGCGTGCGCTTGCCACCGTCGAGATGCGCGATGGTCGTCCCAACGTCGCACGCACGAGCGAATAATGCTCACCAAGCTATTCAGCAAGCGCGATGCGGGGGATGTGGCGGAGCGCGCGGCCGAAAAATATTTGCTTTCGCACGGCTTAAAACTCGTGACACGCAATTACCGCACACGCTTCGGCGAGATTGATCTCATCATGCAGGACGGTGAGGTGTTGGTATTCATTGAAGTACGCATGCGCAAGAACAACGATTTTGGTGGTGCCGCCGCGAGTATTGGTGCGGCCAAGCAGCGCCGAATTATCGCGGCAGCACAGCAATACATCGCGACCATGAAATACCCGCCGCCCTGTCGATTTGATGCGGTGCTCTTAAGCGAAGGCAACAGTGGCGCGGCGGATTGGGTGAAGGATGCGTTTGGGGTTTGAACGGACAGCGCGATAAAATGACGACATGAACATCGAAGACCAAATCTCCCAACATTTCCGCGACAGCGCCGCGCTGAAACTCGCCTCCCTCGACGCTCTGCGCGCGCCTATCGCCGCTGCCAGCCACGCCATGGCCGAGACGATTCGAGCTGGCAACAAAATCATGTCGTGTGGTAATGGCGGTTCCGCCGCTGACAGCCAGCATTTCGCCGCTGAGTTTTTGAATCGCTTGGAGATGGAGCGCGGCGAGTTGGCGGCAATGTCGCTGACCACCGATACTTCCACGCTGACCTCGATCGCCAACGATTATTCCTACGAAGAAATTTTTTCCAAGCAGGTGCGGGCGCTCGGTAAGCCCGGCGATATGCTGTTGGCGATCAGCACCAGTGGCAACTCAAAAAATGTCTTGCGCGCCATTGAGGCCGCACACGCCAAACAAGTGCGCGTGGTGGCACTGTCAGGGCGCGATGGCGGCAATTTGAATGCGTTACTGAAACCCAACGATATTCACATTTGTGTGCGAAATGATCGAACTTTGCGCGTGCAAGAGGTTCATATCCTGGTAATCCATTGTCTGTGCGATGCGGTCGACACCATACTTTTTGGAAGGAAATAATATGCGCGTTATTTTGCTTACCGTGTTTCTGGCCGCCGCCTCGCTGCTGCAAGGCTGTTTCCCGCTCGCCGCCGCTGGTGTCGGTGCCACCGCAGCGATGCTGTCGGATCGCCGTACCACTGGAACCTACATCGAGGACGAGAACATTGAATGGAAAATTCGTGGGCAAATGCTGCAAAATTTTGGTGAGGCGCACATCAATATCACCAGCTATAACCTGACCGTGCTCCTCACTGGTGAGGCCCCCACTGAGCAAATGAAAAAGGATATTGAGTACGCTGTGCGAAACACGCGCGGCGTGGTGAGCGTTCACAATGAAATCGCCGTCGGCGGCAACACTTCCCTGACCGCGCGCAGCAACGACACACTCATCACCTCCAATGTCAAAACACGCCTGATCAACAACGGCAAAGTCTCGGCCACGCATGTCAAAGTCGTGACCGAGGCTAACGTGGTTTTTCTGATGGGCATCGTCACGCGCGATGAGGGCGAAGCGGCAGCCGATATTGCGCGCTCCTCCAGCGGCGTATCACGCGTCGTCAAAGTGTTCGAGTACATCGCGGAAGCGCCACGTCGCTAATGTCGCTGCCGGCGGCAGCACAGCTTGCTGCGATTGCACGTTTGGTCAATGCGAACGATTTAGACGGTGCCGCCAACGCCTGCTACACCCTCCTGCAGCTCGCCCCCAGCGCCGCACAACAAGCCCCCGCGCGGGTCTGGCTGGGTGTGATCGCAATGCGCCGTGGCAGCAATACGGAAGCGCTGGCGCATTTCGACGCCGCCTATCCGTTCGAAAAACACAATGCGCCATTGCTACATCAAATGGGACTGGTGCATTTTCGCTTGCACCATCTTGAGCGTGCCGAGCACTTCTATCGTGCGACCTTGCGTGCAGAACCCAAATTCGCTGCCGCGCATTACAACCTCGGCAATCTGCTGCAGAGCAAACGCGACCTGGTCGGTGCCAAGCGCGCGTTTGAAGCGGCACTCACCCACGCGCCGACGCTCGCGGTCGCGCACACCAACCTTGCCAACACCTTGGTCGCGCTCGGCGAAACCGCGGCCGCATTGACGCGCTACGAACAAGCGCTGACGCAAGACGACGCCATCGCCGAAGCCCATCACGGCCTCGCGCTGTTGTTGCAAAAACAGAATATGACCACGCGCGCGGAGCAACACTTTCGGCGTGCGCTTGCGTTGGCGCCACGATCGGTTGATGTGTCGCTTGATTTCGCTGAATTTTTGTTTGGCAGCGAGCGAAAAGCGGCGGCCATTGCTTGCGTGGAGGAGGCGCTTGCGCACGACGCCACGCACGAAATCGCGACATTCAAGCTGGCGCAATATCGCGGTGACGCGCTGGCCACGATGCCGAGAAGCGTCGTGGAAAAACTATACGCGGGCATGGCGGGTACGTTCGACGAACATTTGGTCGACCGCCTGGGTTATCGCATCCCTGAGCTGCTGATGACGAAGCTTGCCGGTTGGCTGCAAACATTTGACGGCAAGGCCGACGTGCTTGATCTCGGCTGTGGCACCGGTTTGTTTGGCGGCTTGGTGCGCACGCATGCGAAGCAACTTGTGGGCGTGGATCTTTCCGTTGATATGTTGGCGCGGGCGATGGAGCGAAAAATTTACGACGCGCTGATGCATGCCGATGCGGTTTCGCATTTGGCTACGTCGGCGCAAACACATGATCTGATCGTGGCGACGGATGTATTGATTTACGTCGCGCCGCTGCCGCCGTTGTTTGAAGCAGCGGCGAAGCGCCTCAACAGCGGCGGGCGTTTCGCATTCTCTACCGAGACGCCAGCGACGATGAACGGTGATTTTGCGTTGCAGCGCAGTGGACGATACGCACATAGCGAGGCGTACATCGAGCGCCTCGCATGCGCTGCGGGGCTGCTCGTGCTGGAAAAGATATCGACCGTGATTCGCGCGGAAAAGGGGATACCGGTGGCGGGGTTTATGTTCGTTTTGGGCAGCGACTAAAGAACGCTAAAGCCCGCAACCTGCGGCAACCCTGATCACCCTACATTCAACGCAACGCCGCATCTACAAAGAATTAGTGATGATGCCCGTGCTCACCATGCGAATGCCCGTGCGCCAGTTCCTCAGCGGTGGCAAAACGCACTTCGGCAACTTTGCAGTTGAACAATAGCCGCTCGCCCGCCAACGGATGGTTGCCGTCAATCACGACTTGACCATCGGCGATATTGGTGACGGTATACACCACCCATTTGTCGTCATTGTCGCCGGGCGGCAGGCCTTCGAATTGCATGCCGACTTCGACGTTAGCGGGGAACACTTCTTTAGGCTCGATGCGAATGAGTTCTTCGTCGTAGTCGCCAAAGGCATCTTCGGGCTCGAGTGAAATCGAAAAATCATCACCGACCACTTTGCCGGCGAGGCCTTCTTCTACCAGCGGAAAAATGCCACCGTGTCCGCCGTGAATGTATGCAAGCTTGGAGCCAGTTTCTTCGAGGATGTCGCCATCGCTGGTGCTGAGTTCGTAATCGAGAGTTACAACGGTATCTTTGGCAATCTGCATGTTGGTGGTAATTGAGGGTTAAAAAACGGTGGTTAGTGGCCGTGCATTTGTCGAACCAATGTGAGCACTTCGTTGACGTGCTCTTTGGGGTTCATGTCTTTCAGGATGTGTCGCAGCACACCTTTCTTGTCGATGATAAAAGTGCAACGTCGTACACCGGCGCGTAGATCACCATTCACCGCCTGTTCCATCATCACTTCGTATTTCCGTGATACTTCGCAGTCCATGTCGGACAGCAAGCGCACCGAAATGCCATGCTTGTCACAAAAATCTTCATGCACCAGACAATCGTCACGCGAGACACCAAGTACCACCGCATCGCATTCCGAAAATTCGTCTTCCTTGTCTGAAAACTCGATTGCCTCGCGGGTACACACGGGCGTCCCGTCCTTTGGATAAAAATAAAGAACGACGTTTTTCTTGCCGCGATAGCTGGAAAGCTGGATCATTTCCATTCGCGCATCCGGTAATTCAAACGACGGTGCTGCCGAGCCGACGTGCAACATGGGGAGTTATCTCATCAATAGTGAAACGGTTAATCGATTATTGATTGATGAACAGAGTGCTGACGCTGAAAAACTTTTCTGGAAGTGTTGCTGAATTCTAGCGCATTTCTATTTTCGATTTACAACACTGAACCGACAAATAAATTGGCATGAAAAAAAATCGCTCGCTGGCACATCTTGGTGGTATGACGGCCGAGACATTTTTGCGCACGCATTGGCAAAAAAAACCGTTGCTGATTCGCGACGCATTCGCGAATTTCGTTGCACCTCTCACGCGCGCGGAAGTATTGGAGTTGGCAGCGCGCGACGAAGCAGAAACTCGATTGATTACGCGGCGCAGTCACGGTTGGCAAATGCGGCATGGCCCCTTCAACAACAAGGCGCTGCGAATTGCGGCAGTGGGTGCCGCGTGGACTATGCTGATCCAGGATACGCAACATTTTTCACATGAAGCGCATTTGTTGTTGCAGCAGTTCGACTTCATTCCACATGCGCGCGTCGATGATTTGATGGTGAGCATCGCGAACCAAGGCGGTGGCGTCGGGCCGCATGTTGATTCCTACGATGTATTTTTATTACAGGGTGAAGGCGAGCGGCGTTGGCAAATCTCTGCACAACGCGATGTATCGTTGCAACCCGACGTCCCCTTAAAAATTCTTGCGAAGTTCGAACCGGAGCAAGAATGGGTTTTGAAGACTGGCGACATGCTGTATCTGCCGCCGGGCTACGCGCATCATGGCGTAGCCGAAGGCGATTGCCTAACGTGGTCAATCGGCTTTCGCGCCCCGAGTCGGCAAGAATTGTCAGCGGCGTTTCTCGATTATCTGCGCGATGAACTTGTCTTCGAGGGCAATTACGTTGATCCTGATTTGGCCACGACGGCGCACGCGGGTGCCATCGACGCAGAAATGGAAACGCGCTTTTCGAACATGCTGAATCCTCTACTCAAAGCGGCAAGTGATACGGCGTTGCGCCGACAATTTCTCGGACGCTTCTTGACGGAACCAAAATCGCATGTGACTTTTGAGGCACCTGAAGATTTATCCGAAAAACAGTTCACACGTGCGATCGCGCGAAACGGCATCAGGCTCGATCTGCGTTCGCGATTTCTCTCGTTGAGCGGGGAATTTTTCATGAATGGCTCAGAAATAAGTGCTCCCCGCGCGGATCGCAAGCACTGGCAACATCTCGCCGATACCCGCGCACTTCCTGCCACCAGCGTCGCTGCACTCAGCCTCGCGTCACGCACCTTGCTTTATAGCCTTTATCATGATGGCTACGTCACACAATAATCTGAGGTGAACATGACCGACAATTCAACGCCCGAACCCGCCATCGTCTACCGGATGATGGATTCGAACAGTGAAGCACTGATCGCCATCGACGATGTGTTTGCGCATGCGACGCGCGAAATCCGCTTGTTCGATGTTTCTGCCGCCAGCCTGCGTGATCGTGGCATGGGTCGACCGGCGCGGATTGAGGTGCTGCGCGCGGCGTTTAACAAAAATCGTGCGTTTCGTCTACGCATCGCGTTGCAGGAAACAAACGGCATCGAGAGTGAGCTGCCGCGTTTGGTGACGCTATTGGGTCTGCATTCGACACAACTGAAGATACAACGCACGGTTGGTCAGGCGCGCGAAGCCAAAGACGTGATGTTAATCGCCGACGACGCCCATTTCTGGCGCAAGCCCTACTTTGAACACCCCCGCTCAGTAGTCACGCTGTTTGATCCCATCGCTGCCAAGCCATTCGTGGATCGATTTGAAGAAATCTGGGAAAGCACGGAATTGGTCGCCATTGGTGGCGCCACAGGCCTTTAACGGAATAACGGAAGTCTTTTCCAAATCAGGTTTGATACCGAACTAGATTGGCAGGAGGGGTCAAGCGGCCTGACGGTTAAAGTGAGCGAAGGGTGTAGCGCGAGCGCTGC
>JAYTVA010000033.1:0-27367 GCA_043744255.1 Burkholderiales bacterium
CAATTTTCTTGCCCGCCAGTTGTTCCGGCGACATGTACGACGGCGTGCCGAGCACCATGCCGGTCTTTGTACGCGACGAATCAGTCACACGGGCAATCCCAAAGTCGGTGATTTTTGGCGTATCGGTAGCGGGGTCGTACATGATGTTGGCCGGCTTGATGTCGCGATGCACGATGCCCAGCAGGTGCGCGTGGTTGAGGCCATCGGCGACGCGTTCGATGATGTGCAGCACCTTGGGCAACGGCAGCAGGTTCGGGTTCTTGGTGAATGGCACCAAGTCTTTGCCCTTCAAAAATTCCATCGCAATGTAGGCAAGATCGTGCTCTTCGCCCGCATCAAAAATTCGCACGATGTTGGGGTGATCCAGCTTGCCCGCCGATTCAGCCTCGCGGAAGAATCGCTCCTTGGCTTCGACCAATTCATCGCCCTCAAACTCCGCCGCCAGCGCCATCGTTTTGATCGCCACTTCGCGGCCAATCTTCGGGTCTTTACCGAGGTAAACCACACCCATCGCGCCTTTGCCCAGTTCCTTGTCGATTTGGTAGCGACCCAATGTCGGCTTCTCGGCGGCACCGCCCAGCATCATGGTGGCGGCATTGGAGCGCGCGGCTGACGAGCCACCCAGAATGATGGTTTCCGACATCGCCTTTGCGCGACCCATACGATCCTTCACGTCGCGGAATTCGGGATTGTGCGTATGAATAAATCCAAACGCGCTTTCGGCTTTATTGAACTGACGGCGGCGCTCAAAATCCAGCGCCAGCGAGTAGATGTTCTCCATCAACTGCTCGTCCGCTGGGCACTTGCGGAATTTGTCGAACGCCATGTCGAGCTGGCCTTGTTGCTGGAACGCGAGGCCAAGCATCCGGTTCGATTCGGCACCGGCAGCTTCCGACTGCTCCTTGCCTTTCTCAGTCATTAGGAAACGCTTGGTGGTGAGTAGCAGATGCCCGATCAGTAGCATCGACAACGGCAACATTAGCTTCACCCAATAGCCGGGGCCGGTCATGAGCGCAAAGTGGCTGCCGAGCATCGCTAAGAAAATCACCAGCGTGATGACCGCAGCAGGCCCGGCGCGCAGTTTGGGCAGCAACACGATGAGGTAAATGGCTACAGCCAGAATCGCAAACAAATTCGCGAACAACGCCCACGAGGGGATACGAAAAAAGTGTTGCTGCAATATGGACGAGACCGAGTGACCGAGTTTTTCCACCGGGGAAAGGAGACCGATCGGCGTGTTTGCCAGGGTGAATGCACTCGCCGAATTGCCGCCGATCAAAACGATTTTGTCCTTGAATTTGGCAAGCGGAATTTTGCCGGAGGACACGTCAAAAAATGAATCTATCGAAAACGCTGGGCGATCTCCGTTGTTCTTATAGAAGTACGGCAGCATGATGCCATTGCGGTTGGTCGGGATGCGCAAGGTACCAATCGACACGGCATCCGCAGCGACACGCACATCCTTGGCGCTAAGGTTGACACTCTTGGCGACCGCCATCATGGCCAGTGACGGGAATTGCTGCCCAAAATAATCCATCACCGTCGCGTCTTGTCGGCGACCGCCATCGGGGTCAACCAGCTCGCCGAGGTGGCCGCTACCTGCCGCGCCCTGCCCCATGCTTTGCAAGGGGAACAAGGCGTTCGGATCGGCGAATGCCACTGCGTCAGGATGACCTGAGCCAATCAGATCCCTGCCAAGAAATTCCGGCGGCGCGAGATCGGGCTTACCAAGCGCTGGTTGAAAAGCGACGTCGAACTGAATTGGCAGCAGCACGTTGCCCGCGCGTTCGATGCTATCGGCCAAACGCAAATCAGAGTTGAGGGCGCGCTCGCCCTTCGCCAAAATTTTTCCCATTTCCACAAACGCCGGGTTGGGACGAATCGGTGCAGCCGTGCCGTCCGGCAATCGCATCGGAATCGCCTGGGTCTCAGCAGCTTTTTTGTAGACCCCAATCAACTGGCTGATGTAGGCAACGCCCGGATCTTTTTGTTCTTCGGAAAGAATGATGGTGCTAACGATCACCTTGGCCTTGGCCTCAGCAAGCTTGTCGACCATGCCTGCTTGAATGTCGCGCGACCAAGGCCAGCGACCAAGCCGGCTGAGCGAGGCATCGTCGATGGCGATGATGGCGATCTTGTCCGATGGCGGCTTGTTCGTTGCGGAAACGCCCCAGTCGTAGGCGCGCGTATCGAGCGCCTCGAAAAACGGCGTCACCCGATTGACTGCGAGGATGCCAATGACAATCAACAGTCCAAAGAACCAGTCCTTGGACCAAAACGCTGTTTTTTTCATTCGCCCCCCAGCCGAGTGTGCCAATCATACCGATGATTGTAGCAAGAAGCCCTGAGCTTCAACACGGGTGCCATACCGCGATCAGGTGATGGTTGGGGAGGCTTTTTTTGCGCGTTACGTGGTAGGTGCTGCCTGCTAGGGGTTAGGTATTAAAGGCGCTACCAACGGCGACACCGTATGCAGCGGCGAAATCGGTCGGCGAAACCTTTTTGCCATCTTCGTGCTTGAGTTTGGCGACTTCGATTTGCCCGCCTTGCGCGGTGATGAACATCGACGTGGCAGTGATCGCGGTGATTTCGCCTGGCTTGCCTTTGACCGCGCCGAACGCGCGCACCAGGTGTTTTTTGCTGCCAAACAGTTGCACTTTTTTGCCGCCGAGCGTGGTCCACGCTGCGGGGGCGGGATCGCAGCCACGGATCAAATCGTGGACGAAGCGTACGTTGTTGTTGAAGTTGATTTTCGATTCAGCCGCACGGCACCAGCCTTCGTAACTCGCTGCGTTTTCGTCTTGCACGACTTCTTTGTGTTTGCCCGCCACCACCAAATCAGCCGCTTCCAACATCGCCGCCACGCCTTGCGGAAACAGGCGATCAAAGTACACCGTACCAAGCGTGTCGTTTTCGGAAATCGCAGTGGTTTTTTGCAAGATCACTGGACCTTCATCGAGACCATCGGTGGGACGGAAAATCGTCAAGCCGGTTTCGGCTTCGCCGCACATGATTGGCCAGCTAATCGACGACGGACCACGATATTTTGGCAACAGCGACGGGTGATATTGGATGGTGCCGTGTTTGGGGATGTTGACGAATTCTTGCGGCGCGAATTGCAACACATACGCCATCACGCCGATGTCCACGTTGAGCTCACGCATAGTCGCGGTCGCTTCGGCATCAGTGAGTTTTGGAAACTGGAAAACTTTCAGACCTCTTTCCTGCGCGGCGACGCGCAATGCGTCAGGGCGAGCGCCGTCTTTTTCTGGCGCGCAGAAAACGCCAGCGACTTCATCGCCACGCGCGAGAAATGCTTCGAGGACGGCCTTACCGAAATCTTGTTGACCGATGATGGCGATTTTCATGATGGTTTTTCTTTCGCTGAATAGCAAATATTGAATAGAAAAACCCTAGTACCAGCGGCATATTTGAAGCCGTTTGGCCTAAAACTGCACGCCGATACTAGGGTTACATACACCGACCGCACTTAAAACTATTTCTTAGGCGGTGCCGAAAACGCGCCCGCCTCTTTCATCTTGGTCACGCGCGCGTCGTCGTAACCGAGCACGTTCTTCAGCACGTCATCGTTGTGCTCACCCAGAAACGGCGCACGTTCAATTTTGGCCGGTGAGCCCGAGAGCTTGATCGGCATGCCGACGTTAAACCATTTGCCGCGCTTGGCGTCTTCGAGTTCGACATACATTTCGCGACCGCGAATGTGCTCATCGTTGGCCAAATCTTCGGTGGACATGATCGGGCCGCATGGCACGTCAATCGGATTCAACAACCCCAGCATCTCGCGTTTGGTGTGTTGCTCGGCGAATTTATTGAGAAGTGTCCACATCAGTTGCTGGTTCTTGCGACGCTCGCCGATCGTGGCAAATTGTGCATCCGCGTGTAGATTCGGCATACCGAGTTCCGGACCGATCAGTTTGCCAAGGTTATCCCACACCGCTTCTTGCACCACCACATAAATCCAGTCATTCGCGCCGTGCGGCTTGCAATGAATCGCGTTGCCCAATTGGCCACCGCCGGAGTCATTGCCCGCGCGTGGCACTTCGCCCATGCCTTGATAAGTCGGTACCGAATACTCAGGCAAGGGACCACGTTGCAGGCGCTGGTGGTCGCGAAATTTCACACGGCACAGATTCATCACGCCGTCCATCATCGCGACTTCAACATACTGGCCCTTGCCGGTGCGAGTCGCTTGATGCAATGCCCCCAACAGCCCAATCGCCAAATGTAATCCCGTGCCCGTATCGCCAATCTGCGCGCCAGTGACAAACGGTGGACCATCCGGCACCCCCGTGGTGCTCATCGCGCCGCCCATCGCTTGCGCGACGTTTTCATACGCTTTGAATTCCGCGTAAGGACCCGATGAGCCGAAACCTTTGATCGAACCCATGACAATTTTCGGGTTGATCGCGTTGATTTTTTCCCACGTGAAGCCGAGGCGATCCAACACGCCGGGGCCAAAATTTTCCATCACGATGTCGCATTTTTTCAGCAAATCGACAAACACTTCTTTGCCTTCAGCTGACTTCATGTTGACGGTGATCGAACGCTTGTTGCAGTTCAACATCGTGAAGTACAACGAATCAGCACCGGGAATATCGCGCAGTTGTGCACGGGTCGCGTCGCCCTGTGGTGGCTCAAACTTGATGACATCGGCACCCATCCACGCGAGGAGCTGCGAGCACGTCGGCCCCGCCTGAACGTGGGTCATGTCGAGAATTCTTACGCCTTTAAGAGCTTCCATTCTGACTTCCTTTATCTGAAATTATTTTTTGCCAGCGGTCGGATTCAAGCTCGTGATGCGACCACTTTCGGTGCCCGCCGTTTCATCAATGATGGCGTTGATGAGCGTAGGTTTACGCGAGCGGATCGCTTCTTCCATCGCCTTGCGCAACTCGGCAGGGGTAGCGGCGAGTACACCGACACCGCCGAATGCTTCCATCAGCTTTTCGTAGCGCGCGCCCTTGACGAACACGGTTGGTGCCACGTCGCGATTGCCGACTGGATTGTCGGACGTGTTCACATCGGTGCCGCGATAGACGCCGTTGTTGTTGAAGATCACCACGCAGACGGGCAAGTTGTAGCGGCAAATGGTTTCGACTTCCATGCCAGAGAAACCAAACGCGCTATCGCCCTCGATGGCGATGACGTTTTGCCCGGTTTCCACCGCTGCTGCGACGGCAAAGCCCATGCCGATGCCCATGATGCCCCAGGTGCCCACGTCGAGGCGTTTACGTGGCTTGTACATATCGACGATGCTGCGCGTGAAGTCAAGTGCGTTGGCACCTTCGTTGACCAGCATTGCATCTGGATTGGCCTTGACGATGTCGCGCACGACGTTGAGCGCGCTGTGAAAATTCATCGGCGATGGATCTTTGGCGAGCGTCTCGGCCATCTTTGCCAGATTCTTATTCTTGCGCTCGGCAATCGCGCCCAACCATTCGGCGGACGGCTGTGCAGGGCTTGCGCCCAAGCCTGCGAGCAACGCGCTTACGCACGAGCCCACGTCACCCACCAGCGGTGCATCGATTTTCACGTTGCTGTCCATTTCGGTCGGTGAGATGTCGATTTGAATGAACTTCTGACCGCCCCATGCTTTGTGATCTTTGCCGCCCCAGGTTTTGCCTTTGCCGTGCGACAAGAGCCAATTGAGTCGAGCACCGATCAGCACCACCACATCGGCCTCGGGCAACACGTACGAACGGGCGGCAGCGGCCGACTGCGGATGGGTATCGGGCAATAAACCTTTGGCCATCGACATCGGCAGATAGGGGATGCCGGTCTTTTCGACCAGCGCCCGGACTTCGGCGTCAGCTTGCGCGTAGGCAGCACCCTTGCCGAGCAAAATCAGCGGGCGCTTAGCACCCTTGAGCAACTCGACCGCGCGACTCACGGCATCGGCTCCAGGAATTTGCTTGGGCGCGGGATCAACGACTTCAATGAGCGAGCGCTGGCCAGCGACGGCATCCATGGTTTGCGAGAACAGCTTTGCGGGCAAATCTAGGTACACGCCACCGGGACGGCCGGACACCGCCGAGCGAATCGCGCGGGCGACACCGACGCCGATGTCTTCAGCATTCAGCACGCGAAACGCGGCTTTACAGAGTGGCTTGGCAATCGCCAGTTGATCCATCTCCTCATAATCACCCTGCGCGAGATCGACAATTTCGCGCTCGCTAGAACCCGAAATCAAAATCATCGGGAAGCAGTTGGTGGTGGCGTTGGCCAACGCCGCCAAGCCGTTCAAAAATCCGGGTGCCGACACGGTCAAACACACGCCCGGCTTTTGCGTAATAAAGCCAGCAATTGCAGCCGCATTACCCGCATTTTGTTCATGACGAAATGAAATCACGCGCATACCTTCGGCCTGTGCCTTGCGGGTTAGGTCGGTGATGGGAATGCCGGGTAGGCCGTAAATATGTTTGATCCCGTTGAGCTTCAGGGCATCAATGACAAGGTGAAAGCCGTCGGTGACTGGATTGGTTTGAAGTGTGGTCTGTGCGTCGGTTGTCATGCTGAAAGGCCTCGCGGGTTATTGTCGATTGGTGCCGTCGATGCAGCGGGTCTTACTTGGGTAGTACGCGAATGCTCGTAAGGGTTTTCGCTCGCCCATCCGGAAAAAAACACTTGCAAAAAAATAATTTACGTCAGAAAATTGATATTGGTCAATCGCGAAAAAATGCCGTACCACGAGTGAATATCAGCATCATAAAAACGCCGGGCTTCTAGCGCCTTGATGCCTGTCAATCGAAGCGTTTTGACTGCTCCCGCCCACCTTCGTTTCCTTGCGCCACCGCACCGATATGACTCTGCTCACCTCTCATCTCCATCGCGATCTCATCCGCACGCAACTTGCGCGCAACATCGTTTTGCGTACCTTAAAGCCGCGCGCATTCACCGAGCTGGAAAAGCAACTGGTGATCGTCGATTACAAAAAAGGGGATCTGTTGTTGGGACAAGGCGCGCACGAGATGGAGCAGTATTTCGTGATCGACGGCGTGTTGAAGCGCGTTGTCGCCAATCAAGAAGGCAAGGAAATCGTGTTGCGGTTTTCCAAAGAAGACGACATGGACACGAGCTACGCTGCATGGCGGTTGCGTACGCCCGCGCCGTATTCGATTCGTGCCGTCACCAAAGCGCGTGTGGCGAAGCTGCCGATGGAAGCCTGGGTCGAGTTTTTAGAGCGGCACCCGACCATCAAGAGTGATTTTGAATACGAAGTGATGCACCTGATGTCAGAAGTCATGGCGCACACCATCACCTTGCACTTGCTGGATGCGTCTGGGCGCGTGCAGCGGTTCTTGCGCAAGCATCCTGATTTGTATGAGCGCGTGCCGATGAAAGAGCTGGCTTCGCATCTCAATATTTCTGCCGAAACGCTGTCGCGCTTAAAACAAAAAGGCAAAGTGCACGCAGTGATTCCGCGCTAGTTACTCCACGTTAGTCGCCGCCCGCAGAGATTCACTAAGCGCTGGCGCACCACCAAACGAAAACGCGCGGGCATGCCCGCGCGCTTCGTCGATCCAACATTGTCAAAAACCTAGGTCTTAACGACTCGGGTCGCCAGCAAACCGCGCACAGGCGCCCAGAACAACATCAACAACGCAATTGCGGTGATGGTACCGACCAGACCGTTCGAGAAGAAGATGCCAAGCTCACCGCCCGAGGCGAGCATCGACTGCCGGAACGCATCCTCGGCACGATCACCGAGCACCAGCGCCAACACCATCGGTGCAAGCGGGTAATCAAGCTTCTTGAAGACATAGCCGATCACGCCAAAGCCCAGCATCAGCCACACATCAAACATCGAGCTGTGCACCGTGTACGCGCCAATCGCGCAGATCACCAGAATGACCGGTGCCACGATGGAGAATGGGATGCGCAGGATTGCCGCGAACAGTGGCACCGTGCTCAACACCACGATGAGTCCAGCGATGTTACCGAGGTACATCGAGGCAATGAGACCCCAGACAAAATCCGGCTTCTCCGCAAACAGCATCGGACCAGGTTGTAAGCCCCACACCAAGAGACCACCGAGCAGCACGGCTGCGGTAGGAGAGCCCGGAATACCGAGAGTCAGCATCGGCAATAGCGCCGCAGTACCGGCTGCATGCGCGGCAACTTCGGGCGCAACCACGCCCTCAAGCTCGCCCTTGCCGAAATTTTTGCCGTTCGGCGACATGCTCTTGGCGACGCCATAGCCCATGAACGACGCCGGGGTTGCACCACCGGGGGTGATGCCCATCCAGCAGCCGATGGCGGACGAACGCATCATCGTTTTCCAGTATTTGGGCAGCTTTTTCCAAGTGTCGATCACGACCGCGAGATTGATCTTGCCATCCGCGCCTTTGAAGGCAAGACCTTCTTCGATGGTCAGCAAAATTTCACCGATGCCGAACAAGCCAATCACTGCGATCAAGAAATCAAAGCCTTTCAACAACTCAGAAAAACCGAAGGTCATGCGCAACTGACCGGTTACGGTATCGAGTCCGACGGCGGCAAGCGCGAAGCCCAACATCATCGCGGCAATGGTTTTGAACGGTGGCGATTTGGTCATGCCAACAAAGCTACAGAAGGTCAGCAGATAGACCGCAAAGTACTCCGGCGGGCCAAACTTCAGCGCAAATTTCGCCACCAGCGGCGCGAGGAAAGTAATCATCAATACCGCGACCAGCGCACCGATGAACGACGAGGTGAATGCACCGGCTAACGCTTCACCCGCACGTCCCTGCTGCGCCATCGGGTAGCCATCGAACGTGGTCGCCACCGACCACGGCTCACCGGGTATGTTGAATAGGATCGAGGTGATGGCACCGCCAAACAACGCGCCCCAGTAAATACACGAGAGCATGATGATGGCGCTGACCTGACCCGCAGGTGTCGAGCCCATCGCAAACGTAAGTGGCAACAAAATGGCCACGCCGTTGGCGCCGCCCAATCCGGGCAGCACGCCAATCAACACGCCGAGCGAAATGCCAACCAGCATCAACAGGACGTTGAACGGCGTCAAGGCCACGGCGAAACCGTGCATCAAGGAGGTAATTGATTCCATCACGCGCCCCTTATTCCAGACCCAGAGCCGCTTCGAGCGGACCCTTCGGTAACGGCACGCTGAAACCTTTTTCGAACATCAAGAAAAAGAACACGGCAACGCCAATGCTGACCAAGATCGATTTCAACCAGCTATATTTTCCCAGCCAGCGCATGAAACCAAGAATGAACAAGACCGAGGCGACGTAAATACCAAGACCGGGAATCGGGCCAACGCCGCCGATCAACGCGACATAAACAATGGTTGGCAACAACACCGACAACACCATCTTTAGCGACGACGCGCTCACGAATGATGCATCCTTGATATCTTTACCGAGGAACGCGCGTGCACAATTAACCACCGCCGAGATGCACAAAATAAGACCAATGTAGAACGGGAAGTAACCCGCCTCCGGACCGTCCGAGCCCCATTTGGCGCCGAGCCGCGAACTGTCCCACATCACCACGGCACCCAATAGCAAAAACATCACAGCCACCACAATATCAACGGTCTTCGTTGATACCGCTGATTTCTCCTCCTGCTCACTCATACCACTTCTCCTTGGGTTGGGTTTGTTTTTGCGCTGCTTATTTTTTTCATTGTCAGTGGTTCGACCCTGTAAAAGCATTGATACAAAACAAAACCCCGGCGAATGCCGGGGTTTTGTGGTGGGACTGTTGTATCAACGCTGCTATTTTTTCGCGAGAAAGCCCGCCTCGTTCATCAACGTGTAGTGGCGCTTCTCTTCTTTAACCAGCCACGCCTTGAACTCCTCACCACCAAGCGCCTTTTGATCGAACGCGCCCTTTTCCATGAACTCTTTCCATTCAGGTGTTTCACGAACTTTCTTCAGTACGCCCACGAAGTAGTCCACTTGCTCCTTTGTCACACCGGGTGCCATAAAGATACCGCGCAACATTTGGTAATCGACATCCACACCCTGCGACTTACAGGTCGGCACATCACCCCATGCCAAGTCTTTCGTTACCTTGGCGGTGTACGGCATTTTTGTGTCATCAAACACGCACAGCGCACGCACCGAACCAGCGCGCCATTGTTCAACCGCTTCGATTGGATTATTCACGGTCGAATCGACGTGCTTGCCCACCAACTGCACGGCGACCTCACCACCACCCTTGTACGGGATGTAGATGAACTTGGCGCCGGTCTGCTTTTCCAGCGCGACGGTAATGATCTGATCTTCCTGCTTGGAACCCGTGCCGCCCATTTTCATTTTAGGTGCGCCAGTTTTCTTGACGGCGTCGGTGTATTCCTTGGCGGTCTTGTAAGGTGTGTCGGCGTTGACCCACAAAATAAATTGGTCGAGCGCCAGCATTTGCACTGGGGTCAAATCTTTCCAATTGAACGGCACACCGGTCGCGAGTGGCGTGGTGAACAGATTCGACAAGGTGATGATAATTTTGTGCGGGTCTTTGTTCGCACCCTTGACGTCGAGGAAGCCTTCAGCACCGGCACCACCGCTCTTGTTGACCACCACCAGCGGCTGATCCATCAGCTTATGCTTGGCGATCACGCTCTGCACAAATCGCGCCATTTGATCGGCACCGCCGCCGGTGCCGGCAGGCACCACGAACTCAACCGTCTTAGTGGGCTTCCACGCATCGGCCAGCGCCAGCGGGGACAGCGAAACTGCGCACAGCGCAGCGACAGAGGCAACCAGTGTTTTCAGGCAATTTACTTTACTCATGATCTGTTTCTCCTTGGATTTACTGACATTTTTTTGTAAATGAATAACAACAAATGCGCTTACTGCCTTACTTGCAGATAACTCACCGGATAACGCAACAAACGACGGGCGGATGACCGGTCAAGCTCCACGCCCCCGATCTACGAGGAAATCTTTGCGGTGGCCGACTCTGTTTCAGGCGTGGGCGCATGTTTTTTTCCGAGCAACGTGCCGAGGCCGACCACAAACAGCACGCCAGCAATCGGTGCCGCGTAATGCAGCCACGCGGCGTTGGCATCCACCCAACCGCCGATGGCACGATCCGTGACTAGCATCTCGCCAGCCACCCAGCCCAGCAGTCCTGCGCCAATGGTGATGATGATCGGGAAACGATCCATCAGTTTGAGCAACAGGGTGCTGGAAAAAATAATCAGCGGAATACTCAGCGCGAGACCAATGATGGTCAAGGTCGTGTTGCCTTTTGCGGCGGCGGCGACCGCGATCACGTTATCCAAACTCATCACCAAATCGGCGATCAAAATGGTCTTGATCGCCGCGCCCAAATGTTCGTGCGCCGCAATGTCGCCATCTTCGTCTTCAGGGATCAACAGCTTCACACCGATCCAAAACAGGAGCACCGCGCCAATGATTTTTAGCCACGGCCATTGCAGCAACTGCACGGCGAATAACGTCAACACGACCCGCAGGATAATCGCGGCGGCGCTGCCCCAAAAAATGGCTTTGTTACGTTGTGCTGGCGGCAGGCTGCGCGAGGCGAGCGCAATCACCACGGCGTTGTCGCCGGACAATACGATATTGACGCCGATGATCGACGCCAAGGCAGTCCAGAAAAGCGGATCGGTAAAATTCATAGTGGGAGATTAAAGTAGAAGGAAGGAAAGAAAGCGGTCAAAAGCGCACACTGAGGGTACAAATTCTCTGTGAAATAATAACGCGTTCCGTCACTGTTTTTTGCGGTATCGTCGTTAATCGAACAACGACTCCACCACGAACGTCATCATGCAAACAGCGAATATACGAATTGGCAAAGCCGGGGATGCTCTTCCGCGGCGAAATTCCGCTCGATGTGCTGCGTCTTTTTACGCCGTCGCCTTCGCGCTTTCATTGATGATGAACAAGTTTTCGTTTGCGGAGGTGTCGGCTGCTGCAGAAACACCTGCGCAAGTGTTTGTCCCGGCCAGCGCGAACGTGCGTGCGGTCGATGCAGAAATTGCCACGGCGCGCAGCGCGTTTGAGCGCCGCGACGCCAAAACACTGGAGGGCATTCGTAGCCGCATCGCTACGTCCGGCCACCCACTGCTGCCCTACGTGACGTACTGGTGGTTGAGTAGCAGCATGTCGCAATCGAGCATTGCTGCGATAACACAGGCAAGCGATATCACCGCCTTTCTCGACGCCAATCCTGACGCGATTGCCGCTGAAGACCTGCGCCGCGATTGGCTGAAGGTATTGGGCGGACAAGATGCGTGGGAGCAATTCGCTCCCGCTGCCACCAAATATACGGGTGAAGACGCGACCATTATTTGCCACCAGTGGCGCCATCGCCTGAGCCGTGATGATCGCGATGTGCTCACTGAAATCAAAGCCACTTTCATTACCGGCAAGAATTCAAACGACAGTTGCTACGACGCATACGACGCCGCGCAAAAGCTCGGCTCGCTCGGCGACGACGAGGTGTGGAATCGCGTGCGCAGGTTGCTGGAAAACAATCAACTAAGTGACGCGCGTCGCACTGTGCGCCTGTTGACGAAGCCGTCGTCGCGTTTTGACAGCGCCCTGACTGCCGCGACCACTAACCCCACCAAATATCTCACTGGGCGCAAGGTGGATGCGCGCGCACGCGACGATCTCGAAGTATTTTTGTTCGCCGTTACGCGTCTTGCCCGCAGCGACGCGCCGCGCGCCGCCGCTTTGCTGGCGCCGCTCGCCACGAGCCTGACCAGCCAGTTGCAAAACTACGCATGGGCGCAGGTGGGTCTATACGGCGCGATGCAACATGAGCCCGATGCGATGGCGTGGTTCAAGAAGTCGCAAGGGAAGAAACAAGGTGGCGAGTTGAGCGACACGCAAGCCGCCTGGAAAGCGCGCGCCGCCTTGCGCGCCGCCGACTGGCCGAGCGTGCGCGACGCAATTGAGGCGATGAGCGCGGTCGAGCGTCGCGAGAGTGCGTGGCGATACTGGCAGGCGCGTGCGTTGGCCGAGACGGGCAACCTTGAAGCGGCCAAGCCGATTCGCGAAACACTCGCGCGCGAGTTGGGTTTTTATCCGCTGCTGGCCGCCGAAGATTTGGGCATTACCGCGCCACCGAAATGGCAGGGCTACAAGCCCACGCGCGCCGAACTGGACAGCGCCTTCGCGAACCCGAATATGCAGCGCGTATTGGCGCTCTATCGCGTCGATATGAAGGCCGAGGGCTTTCGCGAATGGCAACACGGTGTGCGCGGGATGACCGACCAGCAACTGCTCGCCGCCGCCGAGGTCGCGTACCAGGCGGGCATTCCGGATCGCGCCATTGGCGCTGCCGTGCGCACGGTAGCGATACATGATTTTTCGCAGCGCTTTCCCACCCCGCATCGCGCCGACTTGCAGGCCAACGCCTCCGCGCGCGGCCTCGATCCCGCGTGGATGTATGGCGTGATTCGCCAAGAGAGCCGCTTCATCGCTGACGTGCGTTCACGTGCGGGGGCGATGGGGTTGATGCAGCTCATGCCCGCCACCGCCAAGTGGGCGGCCGAGCGCGTCGGCATGAAAAACCTTAACCTCGCGCGCGTCACCGACGTGCCGGTTAACTTAAATCTCGGTGCCTATTATTTGCGCCACGTGCTCGATGACCTCGGCCACCCGGTGTTGGCCACCGCTGCCTACAATGCCGGACCATCGCGCGCCAAGCGTTGGCGTGCCGCCGAGGCCCTAGAGGGCGCAATTTACGCCGAGTCGATTCCGTTCAACGAAACGCGCGACTATGTGAAACAGGTCATGACCAATGCGTGGTATTACGCACAGCAATTTGGCACCGGCAAGGCCAGTCTCAAAGCAATGATGGGTAAAGTACCGAGCCGAGCGGGTGGCGCCGGCGACGCGCGTGAGTCCGCGTTTGGAGCCGATCCAGCAATGGTGTCGGCGGTCACGCTTGAACAAGGAACCACAAGTGCAAATCAATAACGTGTTACTGCTTGGCGGCACCGGATTTGTCGGTCGCGCCGTGGCCGAGCAACTCTCCGCCCGTGGTGTCGCGGTGACGGTACCAACACGATCAATCAATCGCGCCAAACATTTGCTGATTCTGCCGACGCTCAACGTCGTCGCTGCTGACGTACACGATGCGGCAACGCTGCGCACGCTGGTGGCGCAACACGATGTAGTCATCAATCTAATCGGCGTGTTGCACGGCGATTTCGAGCGCGAGCATGTGGCACTGCCCAAGCTAGTCGCCGAAATCTGTGCGGTGGCCAACAAGCGCTTGCTGCACATGAGCGCACTCAATGCGGACGTGAATGGCCCCAGCGAATATCTGCGCTCGCGTGGACGGGGCGAAGCCGCCGTCAGACAGGCGTTGCCCGCCACTACCGTGATTCAGCCATCGGTGATTTTTGGTGAGCACGATAAGTTTTTGAATATGTTTGCCGGTCTCGTGAAAATCTTCCCGGTCATTCCCATAGGCTCGGCCAACGCGAAATTTCAGCCGGTGTGGGTGGAAGATGTCGCGCGTGCGATTGTCACCAGCTTGTTCAATAGCGCAACCGTCGGCAAGACTTTCCCACTGGTCGGGCCCAAGACTTATACATTGCGCGAACTGATTCAATTCGTGATCGCAGGGAGCGGCAAAACCCGCGCCGTTATTGGCTTGGGGCCAACTTTGTCGATAGTGCAGGCGACCGTGTTTGAGCGCCTTCCCGGCAAACTCATCACGTGTGACAACGTGCGCTCGATGGCCGTGCCCAGCACCTCTGACACGCTATTCCCCGCCATATTTGGCACTGCCAGCGCCATGGAAAATGTCGTCGCGGGCTACACGCGCGACACCGCTGGACGCGCGCGCTACCAAGCCTATCGTGATCGCGCCGGTCGCGCTTAATTTCAGGATTTGTCATGTCACTCAAACTCGTCATCGCCAACAAAAATTATTCCTCATGGTCGATGCGGCCGTGGGTACTCATGACCGAGCTTGGCATCCCGTTTGAAGAAGTGTTGCTGAAATTTCACAGCGCAGAATGGGATCGTGATCTCGCGAAGTGGTCGCCCTCGCGCATGGTACCGGTGCTATGGGATGGCGCGCCGCCGAACGGGCAGGCCACCTGGGAATCAACCGCTATTTTTGAAGCATTGGCCGAAGCCTATCCGCAGCATGCGGTGTGGCCGGGCAACGCGCGTGCGCGCAACGCGGCACGGTGCGTGGTCGCAGAAATGCACGCAGGCTTTCGCGCCCTGCGCAGCAATATGCCGATGAATATTCGCGGTAATTATGCGGGGCTCGGCATGTCCGCCGAGGTGAAGAAAAACATTGACCGCATCGAAACCATTTGGCGCGAAGCACGTGCCGAGTTTGGTGCCAAAACTGACCAGCCGTTTTTGTTCGGTGCGTTTTCGGCAGCGGATGCCATGTTCGCCCCGGTGGTGATGCGTTTTGCCACCTACCAACCCGCACTCGCCGCCGACACGCTGGCTTACTGCGAAGTCGTGAAAGCCGCACCGGGCGTGGCCAAGTGGATTGCCGCAGCGTTGCACGAAACAGAGTTCGTCGCCGAAGATGAGCCGTATGCCGCCGCAGCGAAAACCTAGCACAGCCGTGAATCTACAGACTAAAACCGTCGAAACACACCGCCAATGCTAGGGTTTTTTGTATGAAAATCTACGCCGTCGGTGGCTCCGTGCGCGATGCACTCCTTGGTCTGCCGGTAAAAGACCGCGATTACGTCGTCGTCGGCGCCACCCCACAACAGTTGCTAGACGCTGGCTATCGCTCAGTGGGCGCGGACTTTCCTGTGTTCCTGCATCCCGAAACGCACGAGGAATATGCGCTTGCCCGCACCGAGCGCAAGACCGCGCCCGGCTACGCAGGTTTTCAATTTCATACCGCCACCAACGTCACGCTTGAACAGGATTTACGTCGCCGCGATCTCACCATCAACGCGATGGCCGAGGACAGTCACGGCCACCTGATCGACCCCTACGGTGGACAAGCTGACATCAACCACCGGCAGTTGCGGCATGTGAGTGAAGCGTTCGCCGAAGATCCCGTGCGCGTGCTGCGCGTGGCGCGCTTTGCGGCCAGATTCGCGTCGCTCGATTTTCGTGTCGCGGCCGAAACGATTGAGCTGATGCATGCGATGGTGGTGAACGGTGAAGTCGATCATCTGGTGCCCGAGCGCGTCTGGCAGGAACTCGCGCGCGGCTTGATGGAAACGCGACCGTCGGCCATGTTCAAGGTGCTGCGTGAGTGCGGTGCACTGGCGCGCATTGCGCCGGAAGTGGATCGTCTATACGGCGTGCCGCAGTCGGCGACCTCGCATCCCGAAATCGACACCGGGGTGCATGTGATGATGGTGGTCGATGTCGCGGCCAAAGAAAATTTTAGCTTGCCGATTCGCTTCGCGGCGCTCACCCACGACCTCGGTAAAGGAACTACCGCGTCACAATATCTGCCACGCCATCCCGGCCATGAAGTAAAAAGTGTGGCGCTGGTGAAGTCCATGTGCGAACGGCTGAAGGTGCCCGCCGATTGTCGCGATTTGGCCATTGCCACAGCGGGCTGGCATGGCGAAGTGCATCGCGCGTTGGAACTCGATGCAGAAAATTTGCTGAAACTATTCGAGGGCACCGACGCAATGCGCCGCCCTGATCGGTTTCGCGATTTGCTTGATGCCTGCGCGTGCGATCATCATGGCCGACTTGGTTTTGCCGATGTTCCGTACCGAGCACGCCCGTATCTGCTCGCCGCCCTCACCCATTTAGCAGCGCTGGATCAAGGCGCGATTGCCGCCGCTGCGGCACCATCACAGATTGCCGAGGCCATTCGCGCCGCGAAACTGACCACCCTTCAACAATTTCTCGAACAAAGGAAAACACCATGACCCACGCAATCCGCATTTACGAACACGGCGGCCCGGAAAAAATGAAGTGGGAAGCCGTTGACGTTGCCGCCCCCGGTGCTGGTGAAGTGCGCATCAAGCACACCGCCATCGGCCTCAATTACATCGACACCTACCATCGTGTTGGCATGTACAAAATTCCGTTGCCCAGCGTGTTGGGACGTGAAGGTGCGGGCGTGGTGGAAGCTGTCGGTGCCAACGTGACCGATCTAAAAGTCGGTGATCGCGTGGCCTATGCCACTAGCCCAATTGGCTCGTATTCCGAAGCGCGCTTGATGCCCGCTGACCGCGTGGTCAAGGTGCCAGATAACGTCACCGATCAACAGGCCGCCTCAATCATGTTGAAGGGCATGACCGCACACTATTTGTTGCATCGTGTGTTTAAGGTCAAAGCAGGCGACACTATTTTGTTCCACGCGGCGGCTGGCGGCGTGGGCCTGTTGCTCTCGCAATGGGCGCGCCACCTTGGCGCAACCGTGATTGGCACCGTCGGCAGTGATGAAAAAGCCACGCTCGCCAAGGCGCACGGCTGTGCCCACGTCATCAACTACGTTAAGGAAGATTTTGTCGCACGCGTCGCGGAAATCACCGGTGGCAAAAAATGCGATGTGGTGTACGACGGCGTCGGCAAAGATACGTTTTTGAAGTCGCTCGATTGCGTGCGCCCGGTAGGCATGGTCGCGTTGTTTGGCAATGCCTCGGGCAAGGTCGAGCCGCTTGATCTCAGCATATTGGCGGCAAAAGGCTCGTTGCAAGTCACCCGCCCGACGCTCGATACCTTCGTCGCCACCCGCGCCGACTTGACCAGCACCGCCAACGCGTTGTTCGATGTAGTCGGACGCGGAATCGTTAAAATCGAAATCAACCAGACCTATGCGCTGAAAGACGCGGCACGGGCGCATGCCGATCTGGAGGCACGCAAGACCACGGGTTGCACGGTGCTGATTCCGTAATTGCGCCAACCGATTTCGCAGGGGTTGCGTTACTCGTAAATTATTCGGTCGGCAAGCAAGTAGCAAGTAGGGTGGGCAAAGCGTAGCGTGCCCACGCGGATGTCGGCTGAAAACGTGGGCACGCTACGCTTTGACCACCCTACCATTTGTTTTATTGATGTCATTTGCCCTGTTCAGTCAGCCGTTTTCGAAAAATGCACTATTCACTGGAGGAATTCACATGATTCGTCGCTTGACCACCCTCGCCGTTGCACTCCTCGCTATCGCCGCTGCACCGGCGTTTGCGCAATACCCGAACAAGCCAATCCGCTTAGTCGTGCCATTCGCGGCCGGCGGCACCACCGACATCGTGGCGCGTACCGTTGCTGACCAATTGGGCAAGGAACTCGGCCAGGCCGTCATCATCGAAAATCGTGGCGGCGGCGGCGGCGCGATTGGTGCTAACGAAGTCGCGAAGGCAGCGCCAGACGGCTACACGATTGGTGTGGCAACGGTATCGACGATGGCGGTGAACCCGGCGGCCAATCCAAAAATTCCATACAACAATCTGACCGACTTTATTCCCGTCACCAACTTGGCCGCTGTGCCAAACGTGCTGGTGGTCAATCCTGCAGTCGCGGCCAAAGACGTGAAGGAATTGATCGCGCTACTGAAGGCTAACCCCGGTAAATACAGCTTCGCCTCGTCGGGCACCGCTGGCATCGGCCACATGATGGGCGAATTGTTCCTCGCCTCGACCGGAACCGAGATGGTGCACATTCCGTACAAAGGTGCAGGCCCCGCCGTGATCGACGTGGTTGGCAATCAAGTGCCGGTGATGTTTGACAATTTGCCATCGTCTAAAGCACAAATCGACGCCGGTAAATTGCGTGCCCTCGCAATGGCCGCGCCGAAGCGTTTGTCGCTATTCCCGAACGTGCCGACCTTTGTCGAGCTGGGTCTTGCTGACGTGAACGACCAAGCGTGGTACGGCTTGGTGCTGCCCGCGAAAACGCCAAAAGACATCGTTGACAAAGTAAACGCGGCAGCAGTGAAGGCGGTGAATCATCCCTCCGTGCGCGAGAAGCTGGCCGGCCAAGGTGCCGAGCCGGTCGGCAATACGTCCGCTGAATTCGCGGCACAGATCAAAGTGGAATTTGAAAAGATGAAAGCGATTGTCAGCAAAAAGGGCATTAAGCTGGAGTAACGCGTAGCAAATGCTCGCAACAGAAAGCCCGGCCATCTTGCCGGGCTTTCTGTTGGCGGCCAGTGCGCCGTTCCACGCAGTTTTGGCTCAAACTCCTCGCCAGTGCTTCCTTTTGCTGCCTTCCCAGACTCGCCGTGTCAACCCGGCGCGAACCGATGGCATCCCTCAAACGGGGTATCGGCAGCGGCAGATTGCGGCGCTACAATGTGCTCAGATGATAAAAAAGTGATAAGCCATGCCACGTGTATTGATCGTTGAAGATGATGCGGCTTTCCGCAAACGCTACACCACCATCCTCGCGACGGATGCCAGTTTCGAGGTCGTCGGCGCGGCGGCTAACGGTACCGACGGCCTCGCCATGCTCGACGCCCAGAAACCGGATGTGGTGCTGGTGGATTTGGGCTTGCCGGATATTTCCGGCATTGAGATTATTCGCCGCGCGACTGCCACCCTGCCCGATTGCGAGTGCATGGTGGTGACCGTGTTTGGCGATGAAGAGCATGTGCTCGCCTCCATTGAAGCGGGAGCCGCAGGCTACCTGTTGAAAGACGCGACCGAGCAAAACTTTTTATCGGGCATCCGTGAGTTGATCGCGGGGGGCTCGCCGATCAGCCCAATCATCGCGCGCCGGTTGCTTAAGCGCTTTCAGCCGACCTCTATATTGCAGTCCAGCGCCGCAGACGCAGGCAGTGAGGCCCCCGTCGATAGCGACGTATACATCTCCGAACGAGAGCGAGAAATTTTGCAACTGGCGTCGAAGGGGTACAACTACCCTGAGATGGGTAAACTGATGGGCATCTCGTCGCATACTGTCACCAGTCATGTTAAAAAAATATATCGAAAACTGGCGGTGCATTCACGCGGGGAGGCCGTGTTTGAAGCGAGTCGCATGGGGATTATTCGCCACTGAGTTTGCAGTTGCGTTCGTCAGAGCGTGCGTGCGAAAAAACGGGTACCCATTCTTACTGCTCCTCCTCGCGGCAGTCAGCTTCAACCTCTACGCGCAGCAACCGGCAGAGCACGACAAGCCACCGGTGATCGTATTTGATCGTGCCCAGTTCCTGCAAAACCCGTCTGCCGAGCCACCAGCCGCGAAGGCGCCATGGACGGTGGTCTCGCTGCCCGATAGCTGGCACCTAAAAGGTCGGCCAATCACTAACTACGGCTGGTATCGGCTCACCTTTGAGCATCGCGGCGGCAATCACGATGGCAATGAGTTGCGGCAGCGGGCGCTATACATTCCGCGCATCACCAACAACGTTGAAATTTTCCTGAATCGCCACTCGCTCGGCATGAGCGGTCGGCTCGGCCCGGTGCCGCAAGAGTCGTGGAATTTGGCGCAGTTTTTCTATTTGCCCACCAGCGGATTCCGCGACGGCGAAAATGAAATACTGATTCGGCTGCATCCGCAGAGCAACTATGGTCGCCCCGGCATTTCGGCCATCCAACTCGGCGAAACCGAAGCGGTACGCTCGCGCTACGTGCGCCGGTATTTCATCCAGACCACGGCACCGCAATTGATCTCGTGGGTGCTTGGCGTGATGGCGATTTTCTCGTTCTGGATTTGGCTTCGCCGCCGCACTGAGACCTTGGGATTCTTGTTCGGCTGCATGGCGCTCGCCGCCATCGTGCGCACGTTCCACCACTATCTGCGCGACTTGGAGCCGTGGATGCGCACGCTGGATGTGCCCGCCGTCGTCTGGCTGTCGGCGTTGCAGATTCGCGTCGCGCTGCATTTCGCGGACCGGCAAATGCCTCGAACCGAGCGCGGGCTAATGAGTTTCGCAATTTCAACCACCATTATTTGGTACGCCGCCGGACTCGCGGGCTACTGGCAGGTGACGGCAGGGTTGATCTATCTCGTGCTGGCGGTGATGGCGCCGGTGATGATCCTGGTGCTGATCGTGCGTCTCAGTAACGAGCTGAAGACCGAGAATGTCATCATGATCTTGGCCATGATTTTGAATTCGGCGCTCGGCATTCACGATTTTTTTAATTTTCAGGAAGCGCTCGGTTTTGATCGCATGTACCTGCTGCCGCTCGGGTTACCGTTCATCATGTTTGCGATGGCGAGTATGCTGGTGCGGCGCTTTGTCAGCACACTGGCCAGATACGAGGCGCTCACTGCCGACCAAGCGGTGCGGCTGGATCGCCGACAGCAACAACTGACTGCAAGCTACCAACAATTGCGTAGTGCCGATCAGCAGCGCCTGATGGCCGAAGAGCGGCAACGCCTGATGCGTGACATGCACGACGGCATCGGCTCGCACCTCATGTCCACGCTGGCGCTCGCGCGTATGGGCAAGCTCAGTGCGCAGCAAATGACCGATGTGCTCACCGATTCAATTGACGAGCTCAAGATCACCATCGATTCGCTGGAACCCGTTGAACGGGACTTGCTCGTGGTGCTGGGCAACCTGCGTTATCGCCTAGAGCCGCGCCTCAACGCTGCTGGCATCACCCTCGAATGGGCGGTGAAGGATCTCCCGCCGCTCGACTACCTCGACCCGGAAAACGTGCGCAGCGTGTTGCGCATCGTGCAAGAAGCGTTCACCAATATTCTGAAGCACGCCGATGCCACCCACATCACCCTCGCCACCAGCGTCAACTATCCCAAGAACGAAGTGGTGGTGCGGGTAAGTGACGATGGCAAGGGACTAAACGGTGACGAGCGCGCTGGGCGTGGCTTGGAAAACATGCGTAGCCGCGCCGAGAAAATTAAAGGCCGCGTGGATATTGGCGCGAACCCAAGCGGGGGCACCGTGGTTGAACTGCGGATGCCGATTATGCTGCCGGATTAGACTCACCAGCGGCGGCGTTTTCAACGCCCAAACAACCCGCGCAACAAATCCACAGGATTCACTTTTTCCTCTTTCGGCGCTTGCTGCCCTGAATTGCGGCCACCATTGCGACCTGCAGCGTCGCCCATCCCGCCCAGCATCGACATGAAGGTCGATTTCACGCGTACTTTCGTCTGCCATTGTGGCTCCCAAGTCACACGCACATCGGTGGGGCGCGGCGGATACGCGAAGAACGCTTCACTGCCGAAGGCGGTCGCCCGCAGCATCGCGCCATCGCCAAACATGCCCTTTGGCACCGCGCAGCGCGTGGCACTGGCCGGCAACACTGCGCGTTCGGAAATCCATCGGTCGATGGCCGCGTTAGTTTGGTAGTCGTTCAGCGCAAAGCCGAGTTCCGGCACTTCGCTCGAGGTCCAAATAACCATTTCCATATCGTCGCGATTGCCACCGGATTTAGCGCCCATCGCCGACACGAAATAGCCGCGCGCATTCGTCACACTTGGCCAATCGAGGCGCGTCACCCCGTTGTCATTGCGCTGTGTGATCGCAAACGGTGCCATAAAATCCTGTGCGTTGCCGAGCGACACTTTGAAGTTATCGGGAATGCCTTGGCCGATGAACTGGTGTTCACCCATCAGCGAAGCGTTGTCCGGCACCTTACGGTCATCGTCTTTGTTCGGCCACGACGGATGGCCCGGCGCGGAGCGCGCGCCACGCGTGGTGCTATTGCGCATCGTGCCGAAAAATCTCTGCAAATCGGCGAGGCTCGCATTCGCCGCATCCAGCACGCGCGGCTGACCCGGGCGAATGCTGTCGCCGCAACCCCAATAAAGCGACATCTTGCCCTTCGGTTTTTCGTAGGCCGGCTCGACCGGCTCGTCATCAGCCCGCGGCGGATCGTACTTCGACGGCACCACCAGTCGCAGGGCTGGCGCGAGACTCATTCCCGCTGGAATATTTTGCGTGGCATTGGCAAGACTGGGTTCGTTGCGCGTCATCACCGACACATCCAGCCACTTGCCGGGTGCCATCGCCATGCGCGTATTGCCGAACACATTGCCGCCACCGCGTGCGCCACCAAACAAGCCCGACAGTCCAGCGCCGATTCCCCCCGTCGCAAAACCGCTCATCGCACCCATGCCGGGAATATCGCTTTGGTGGGTCGCCACGTCAATCCACGCCTGCGCGATCGGTGGCTTGCTGGGCTGTGAGGTCGATGTCTGTGCGGCGACGAGGCTGGGTGCAAGCACCACCGCTGAACACAGCGCGAGTGAACCGTGGATCGAAAGTGGATGCGACCGATACAGGTTTTTCATAAGGTTCTCCTATTGGACAACGTATCGAGAGTAGGCCGTTTTTTTGTCACCACGTTGATCGCGGACAAACTCGCGGCACCGACGCTACCGTCACGCCATCGCCGTGCGGAAAAACGGCTTGTGTACTGATAGACGAAATCGCGCGGGAAAAGCGGCCAAGGTAGCCAGTCGCGGATCGAGGTGGGAAGGCCGGAACGGCCAAACACCGCGCCAATGCTAGCGTTTCAACAGTCTGTAGCCCGGATGAGCGTAGCGACTCCGGGAAACTGTGCGCCCAGTTTGAACATTGCCTTCGCGCAGGGGTGATCGGCATAGAACATCGTCATCCCGGAGTCGCTACGCTCATCCGGGATACAGATCGCGACGATGGCTCGGATTGCACTACACGCTAACCATAACGCGAACCCCTCGCGCCGCGTAGTAAGACTCCGCCCCGTTGTGATACACAAACACTTGTCCATAGCGACGGTCGCAGAACAGCGCACCGCCAAGTTTTCTCACCTCGGGCGGCGTCTTCACCCAGCTCGATGTTTTGGTATCGAACTCGCCGAGTTTTTGCAGTGCGCGATATTCGGCTTCGGTGAGCATCTCGATGCCCATTGCCGACGCCATCTCGGCTGCGTTACCGCTTGGTTTATTTTCTTTCCGCGCATCGAGTGCGGCGCGGTCGTAGCAAATGCTGCGTCGGCCTTTGGGGCTTTCGAGTGAGCAGTCGCAGAACGTGAAACTGTCTGTGGCCTTGTCGTAGCCGATCACATCCGGCTCGCCGCCAGATTCTTCCATCGCTTGTAGTATTTCGAGCTTGCGTGGGCTGGCGTCAAGCTTTGCGTGCACGGCGCGCCAGCCGATTCCTTTGTGAAGATTCATGTTGTTTTCGAAGCGGGATTTGAGGGTTTGGAGCAAGCTGGATTTGATTGTGGGTTTCATTTTGAATCCTCTACGGTGGGGAAGGCTGGTCGCACCGGTTCGTCGCTCACCAAACCGACTTGCACTCATAGAAACGCTCAAGAATAGCGCGGATACTGGTGTTTTGATGGATGCACTGTACATGAACCACTCGTCCCCCGCGCGCAAATAACCCGCACCGTAAAGTGATCGCTGCCACCTGCGCACGAAAATGCCATTCTCAATTTCCGAGCCATTGCGGTACTGGCGACTAAAGAAAGCACTGCCTAATGAATCTCGACGAACGCATCACCTTCAATCCCGAACAGTGCGGCGGAAAGCCCTGTATTCGCGGCATGCGCATCCGTGTGGCGGATGTGCTTGAGATGCTCGCACAGGGAGTGAATGAAGCGACCGTGCTTGCCGACTTCCCCGATCTTGAGCAAGACGATATCCGGGCATGCCTGCATTTCGCCGCGCAACGCAGCGCCATCGCGCGTCTGGCCGCATAATATTTCTGTTGCAAGTAAAATAATGAAGTCTGACCCTATTTATTCGTGACCCTATTTATTCGCCCACATCGCAGACGCAGCTCGACGATATTTATCGCGAGCTGTCCTCGCACCCGCTCGTGCTGATGGCGCTGTAGGCGATGCAAATCAAGCACCTCGGCGTGGCGGCGTACGAGCCCGTCTGGCGCGCCATGCAGGCGCACAACCGCGCGCATGCGCATGTGACTGAGGACGAAATTTGGATCGTGCAACACCCGCCTGTCTTCACGCTTGGCCTCGCTGGCAAGGCCGAGCATGTGGTGCGTCCCGGCGAGATTCCCGTCATCAAAATTGATCGCGGCGGACAAGTGACGTATCACGGGCCGGGGCAGTTGGTGCTGTATTTGTTATTGGACATGAAGCGGCGCAGTTTCGGCGTCAAAGAACTGGTGCGCAGAATCGAGCAATCGCTAATTGATTTGCTTGCGCACTACGAGCTTGAAAGCGAGCGTCGCGCAGGCATGCCGGGCGTGTATGTGAATGGCGCTAAAATTGCAGCAATTGGCCTGAGAGTGGCTAACCACGGGACGTTCCACGGTTTGTCCCTCAACGTGGAAATGGATTTACAACCGTTTACGCGCATCAATCCTTGCGGCTACGAGGGCCTCGCGGTCACGCAGTTACACGACCTCGGCGTGGCCGATACTATCGATGTTGTCGCAGAAAAGCTGACCGAACACTTGCAGCGAAACCTCAGGAGTCACCATGGCTGACGCCGGCATCAAGCAAAAATCTGAATCCAAAACAGCGCGCATCCCGATCAAGATCGTGCCCGCAGAACGTCTGAAAAAACCCGAGTGGATTCGCGTCAAAGCAGGGTCGCCCTCAACGCGTTTCTACGAAATCAAACAAATCCTGCGCGACGCCAATCTGCATACGGTTTGCGAAGAAGCCTCTTGCCCCAACATCGGTGAATGTTTCGGCAATGGCACAGCCACCTTCATGATTATGGGTGACCTGTGTACGCGGCGTTGCCCGTTCTGCGATGTCGGCCATGGCCGCCCGCTGCCGCTCGATGTCGATGAACCGCGCCATCTCGCTGAGACCATCGCCAAACTGAAATTGAAATACGTCGTCATCACCAGCGTGGATCGCGACGATCTGCGCGACGGTGGGGCACAACACTTCGTCAACTGCATTCGCGAAACGCGCCGCCTCTCGCCCACGACGCAAATCGAAATTCTCACACCGGACTTTCGCGCGCGGCTCGATCGCGCCCTCGGGATCCTCCGCGAAGCGCCGCCCGACGTGATGAACCACAATCTCGAAACGGTGCCGCGCCTATACCAGCAAGCGCGTCCCGGCTCCGACTATGCGCACTCATTGAAGCTGCTCAAAGACTTCAAAGCCGAACACAAAAACGTGCCCACCAAAAGCGGCCTCATGCTCGGCCTCGGTGAAACCAACGACGAAATTCTCGCGGTCATGCGTGACCTGCGCGCGCACGACGTAGACATGCTCACGCTCGGGCAATACCTGCAACCGTCGGCGCATCACCTGCCAGTGCTGCGCTACGCGACGCCCGATGAATTCAAAATGTTCGAACGCGAAGCAGCGAATATGGGCTTCGCGCACGCCGCCTGCGGGCCGATGGTGCGGTCTTCATATCATGCGGATCAGATGGCGCATGACGCGGGAATTGTGTAAACCTATCGCTGTTGACAACTCTTTCGGAGGACTCGCATGTCAAATTTCATCGACGCCATCAAAGCCAGCGCGCAAAAAGAGCATCGCTACGACCCACTCACAGCAAAAAAAGAATCGCTTTATCAGCCGGACCAAGCGGGGCTGATGTTTCCTGGGCGGCCACAGTTTGATGATGCCCAAGATGAGCGGCGCTATCGCAAAGAGCGGCTGGTTGGCGCGTGTCGTGCGTTCGCGCGGGCGGGGTTTAGTTATGGATTCGCCGGGCATCTGACGATTCGCGATCCCGAACGGGCACACCTTTATTGGACGAACCCGATGTGCGTTCACTTTCGGCAAGTGAAAGTATCGAACTTGATTTTGGTGGATCACAAAGGCACGGTCGTCGAGGGCGATTACGCCGTGAACCGCGCGGGCTTTGTGTTGCACGCGGCGGTGCACGAAGCACATCCCGACATTCTCGCCATGTGTCACGCGCACACCACTTACGGCACCGCGTTCGCCGCACTCGGCAAACCACTCGCCCCGATCTCGCAAGATGCGGCTGCGTTTTTTGAAGACCACGCGCTCATCACCGACGACGCCGGGCAAGTCGCGGTCGAAGCAGACGCAGGCTTACGTGTGGCCGATTGGTTCAAAGGCGTGAAAGCCGCGATCCATCAAAACCACGGGCTCTTCACCGCAAGCCGCCACAGCATCGAGGCCGCCGCGTTCTGGTTCATGGCACTCGAGCGTTGTTGCCACCAGCAGTTGATGGTTGAGGCAACGGGCGTGCCGCCAAAACTCGTGCCGCCAGACAAAGCACGCTACAGCCGCGAACACGTCGGCAGCGAATACATCGGCTGGTTGCATTTTCAGACGATTTGGAATGACTTGGTGCGGGTTGAGCCGGATATGTTTGATTGAATTGAAAGCACATCCTCCTTGATGGGCGCATCTAGGATTTCAAACGCTGAAAAATGCGCTTGGCTCGACCCGGCGAGCAAGTCCAGTGGGTCGATCCCCTTCGGTGCCGCGAACTGCGGTGAGGTCAGGTGTAGATAACGGCTGGTGGTGCTGATATAGCCATGACCGAGCAGTTTCGGGATGGTGAACAGATCGACGCCGCCTTCGAGGAGGTGGGTGGCGAAGCAATGGCGCAAGGTGTGGATGCCGCCGGGCTTCATGATGCGGGCGCGGTGA
>JAYTVA010000034.1:0-2193 GCA_043744255.1 Burkholderiales bacterium
GTTCTTCGTGTCCTCAATACCCTCAAGAAAACGCGTGTGACCGCGCGCCCGCACTTCGGCATGACCGAACTCGCGATGATCGCTGGCTTCGACTTTGCCGCCCAATTGCACGGTCATGGTGAACATGCCGTAGCAGATGCCGAGCACCGGGACACCCTGCGTGAACACGGCTGCTGGCGCGCGCAAATCTTGCGCCTCGTAGGTGCTGGCATGGCTGCCTGAGAGGATGATGCCCTGCGGGTTGTACGCGCGGATAAATTCGTCCGAGACGTCGTTCGGATGCAGCTCGCAGTACACGCCCATTTCACGCACGCGGCGTGCGATGAGCTGCGTGACTTGCGAACCAAAATCAAGGATGAGGATGCCGCGTGCCATATGAGCCTCGATGGTGCGTTAAGTTTTTTGAAGCTGAAACAGGAAGGGGCCGCGAGGCCCCTTGTTCACTGTCGCTATTTCTTGACGGGAGGAATCGCTCCGCCACCGGCTGGTGAGGGAGGTGCTGTCTTCGGAGGTTCAGGCAATTTGAGCCCCTCTTTTTTAAGCGCAGCTTCAATATTTTTGTCGATATCAGCAGACATCGAGTCAGCCCATTTCATTGCCGTCTGGAAGGTGTCGCCGTTGACTTTCGCCTGACTTGCGAGCATTTTTTTGCCGACAGTGCTTTGGTAGAACTTGAGCAGGTCAGCGACTTCGCCAGCCGTGAAAGTGTTGTGATAAACCAGTGTGACTTGTTCGATCAAACCACCCGACGTGTCGATTTTTGAATTCAGCGTCGATGCAAATGCATCGCGTGCGACAGCAAATCCTTTGTCCGGAAATTTGGGATCAAGCTGCTTGATTCCCGGTGCCCAGCTTTGCACCGTATTGCCAGCAATTTGATCAGGAATCGCTTTGATACCGGTGATTTCGAGCAGGGTTTTAATTTGCGTGCGTTTGCCGGGCGTGAGTTCGTCAGCGTAGGCTGCGAATGCGAAACAGGCGAGGGTCGCGATGAGCGCGTTGCGAAAAATACTAGTCAACATGGTAGTTCGGGGCTTCTTTCGTAATGCTGACATCGTGCACATGGGATTCACGAATGCCAGCGGAGGTGATTTCTGAAAATTCTGCGCGCGTACGCATCTCGTCGAGCGAGATGCAGCCGCAGTAGTGCATAGAGGCGCGCAAACCGCCCTCCATCTGAAAAATAACATTGGCGACGCTACCCTTGAAGGGCACCTGTGCCTCGACGCCTTCGGGCACGAGTTTGGCGGTGTTCGGGTTGTTCGGCGCGCTGTCCTGAAAATAGCGATCTGCGCTGCCTTGTTGCATCGCGCCGAGGCTGCCCATGCCACGAAAACTTTTGTAACTGCGGCCCTGGAATAGCACGATGTCGCCCGGCGCTTCTTCAGTGCCCGCGAACATGCTGCCGAGCATCACACAATGCGCGCCCGCTGCGATGGCTTTAGCGATGTCGCCGGAGTAGCGAATGCCACCGTCAGCGATCAGCGGAATATCAGTACCTGCCAGACCCTTGGCGACGTCGGCAATCGCGGTAATCTGCGGCACACCAACGCCAGTGACGATGCGCGTCGTACAGATCGCACCGGGGCCGATGCCAACCTTGACCGCATCCGCGCCAGCATCAGCGAGCGCAAGCGCGGCTTCCGCCGTCGCAATATTGCCTGCGATGATTTGGGCGTCAGGGTAATTGAGCTTCGCCCAACGAACGCGATCAATCACGCCTTTAGAATGACCGTGCGCCGTGTCGATGACAAGGAAGTCCACGCCCGCGGCCAACAGCAATTCAACGCGCTCCTCGGTGCCCTCGGCAACACCCACTGCAGCGCCAACACGCAAGCGACCAAACTGATCCTTGCAGGCAAGCGGATGCTCGGTCGATTTGAGAATGTCTTTAACGGTGATAAGGCCGCGCAATTCGAATTTATCGTTGACGACAAGCACGCGCTCAAGACGATGCTTGTGCATCAGCGCCTTCGCCACTTCGATGCTCTCGCCTTCACGCACGGTCACCAGCTTGGACGCTGGCGTCATGATCGCAGAGACGGGTTGATCAAGCTCGGGCTCAAAGCGCAGGTCACGATTGGTGACGATGCCGACGACCTTGTTGCCTTCAACAACGGGCAGACCGGACACGCGGTGCTCACGCGTAATAGCCAGCACATCGCGCACCGGCAGCGTTGGTGGCACGGTGAT
>JAYTVA010000035.1:0-7030 GCA_043744255.1 Burkholderiales bacterium
CATCCACGTGGGACGCGCACACAAACACCGCTTGGGCCAGAATCCATCGACATAAGTCTATTGGTTCAAAGGATGTAAGCCCCGAACGAACCCTGCATCGCACTAAAACAACTTCTCCTGCTCCGAAATCGCTTTTTCGATGATGCTTTCAAACGACTCCATTTTACGCTTTACAAACGCTGCATCGTTACTGTCACTACTTTTTTCACTGGCACCAGCACCACTGCGCGCCACCAGCAGTTGCAAATAGTCATGCGCGATGTTGAGAGCGGCCATGATCGCGATGCGTTCGTTACCAACGACCTTGCCGCCGTCGCGCAGCTCTTTCATTTTTTTGTTCAGCAAATCCACCGAGGCCATCAATTGGCGCTCTTCGCCTTCGGGGGGCGCCACGCGAAACTCACGCCCCATCACGGTGATGGTGACGCCTTTGCTGTCCTTGGTTTCTTTAGTGGTCTTGCTGGCGGCCGGGTCGCGGGTCGGGCTCATGCGCGCGGGCTTTCTGTGTCGGGCAGTTGCGCAACCAGCGCCTCAATCCGCGTTTTTGCCTGGTCGAGTTTTTCGGACAGGCGCTTGGCTTCATCAGATTTCGACGCAACCGTTTGGCGCAGGTCGTTATTCTCCTCGCGCAAGCGCTGAAAGAGCGTCACAAAGTGCGCGAGCTTTTCTTCAACCCGCAAGATATCGGCTTCCATCGGGTGAATGTAGCGGAAAAATGCGCGTCACGTCAACGTGTAACACTGGACTTCGCGCGAATTTCAGCAAACAATGATCAACTTGACATAATTGCAACGCACGTAGGGAGCTTCGGGCGAGAATGCAAAAAATAGCAGCCGGGAAACGAGTGCGGCCAGCTGTGACCGCAATCAACCCAGTATCTGACGACGTGCTTCGCTACGTCTTGCACGATGTCGGCTAACGAGCAAGATACCGCGCCGCCTGATGTGCGGCCGTCTGTGCCGCCTCATGCGACTGCCAACGCGCCGCTGACGACCGCGCGGCAACGCTCTGGCCTACCGGCGATTGACACCGTCGAGCACCTGCGGCTGTTGGCGGATAACATGCCAGCGCTGATTTCGTATTACAGCCGCGAGGGTCTGCGTTGCCTGTTCGCGAATGAGCTTTACGCACGCAGCTATGGTTTCGATACCCACTCGATCATCGGGAAAAAGGTCGAGGAGGTCATTGGCAGTGAGGCGTTTCACATCATTCAGCCATATATTCAGCGGGCGTTCGCACTGGAACGTGTGACCTATGAGCGCACCTTGACCTTGCCCTCCGGCGAGCGGCGCATTATCGAAGGCAATCTGATCCCGCACGTGGACGCCTCTGGGGCGGCGATTGGCGCGTTCGTAATGCTCCATGACATCACTAAATTTCGCGATACCGAGAACGCGATTCGCGAATCGGAAGAACGATTTGCGAAATTTGCCGATGCGACTAATGATGGTATCGTTTTTTTTGAAAACGGCATCATTACTGACGTCAACGACGCCATTCTTACCATGGTGCGCGCCACACGCGAGCAAACGATTGGCCACTCCGTACTTGACTTCATCGCACCGGAGTCGCGTGAAACGGTGGCCAACAACATTCGCGCTGGGCTTGAGCGGGCTTATGAAGGCACTTTGCTGCGCTTGGATGGCACCACCCTAGCGACCGAGATTTCCGGGCGGGCGGTGGTGCGCAATGGCAAGAAGCTACGCATGACGTTGGTCCGCGATATCACCGCCCGCAAGCGCTCACAAGCGCGCATCGAATTTCTGGCGCACCACGATCCACTCACCCATCTGCCCAACCGTGTGCTGCTGCTGGAGCGGCTCGGGTCAGTGCTGGCGACGGCGCAGCGGCTCCAGTCGCTGGTCGGCGTGCTATTTATCGACCTCGATAATTTTAAGACCATCAACGATTCGCTCGGCCACCATGCCGGCGACGAGCTATTGCGCAACGTCGCTAACCGTCTGAAGTCCACTTTGCGCAGCACCGATCTGATTGGCCGACTGGGCGGCGATGAATTTGTCATCGTGCTTTCCACCCTAGCGTCCGCCGATGACATCGCGCCGACCGTAGAGAAAATCAACGCCGCGATCAGCGAGCCGTTCCAGATTGAAGGCCAGATATTTTCCATTTCTGGCTCGATCGGCATCAGCTTGTATCCGCAAGATGGCGATACGGCCGATACCTTAATTCGCAACGCCGATGCGGCGATGTATTTGGCGAAGGAGCGCGGTCGCAGCAATTTCCAGTTTTTTGTGTCGGGCTTGCACGTCGCGGCCAACGATGCGTTGGCGCTCGAATCCGGTATTCGGCAAGCAATCAAGCAGCAGGAATTCGTGCTGCACTACCAGCCAGAAATTGCTGCGCACGGTAGCGCTGTCGCCTCGGTGGAGGCGTTGATTCGCTGGAATCACCCGGCGCTGGGGATGCTACTGCCGGGTAGATTTATTTCAGTTGCCGAGCATCGTGGCCTCATCATCCCGATTGGCCGCTGGGTGATTGGCGAAGCGATCCGGCAGGCGCGCGCGTGGCTGGATGCGGGCATACGCACACGCATCGCGATCAATATCTCGGCGATACAGTTCAAGCAAAAAGATTTGGTGGAAGACATCGCCAACAAACTGGCGGAGTTCGGCCTACCCGCTGAGTTGCTGGAGCTTGAGCTGACCGAGAGTTTGTTTTTGGAAGATGTGGCAGCCATGACCCGCACGCTGCGCCGCCTGAAAGATCTCGGCGTCACGCTGTCGGTGGATGACTTTGGTACCGGCTACTCGTCACTCGCGTATCTGAAGCGCTATCCGATCGACAAGATCAAGATTGATCGCTCGTTCGTCCACGATCTTCCTGACGATCAGGATGATGTGGCGATCACGATCGCCATCATCGATCTCGCCAAGGCGCTCAGCCTGCAAGTGATTGCGGAAGGGGTTGAAACCGAGGCGCAGGTGAAGTTTTTACAGGATCACCAGTGCGATTTCATTCAAGGCACCCTGATTTCGCCTCCCCTCCCGGCTGAAGAAATGGCAGCATGGCTGCAAAGCCGCACCTGACCTTCGCGTAGAATGCGTGGCTGCAAGAGGTGCTCGTTGGCAATGCAAATAGTGCCAACGCGTTAAACGGGAAGCGTGTGCTCGCAAGTTTTTTGGATGTGCGACACTCACGCACTGCCCCCGCAACGGTGATTGGGTGGGTTGGACACAAGTCCACTGGATAGAATTCTCATCTGGGAAGGCTGTCTGACCCGAAGAATGCAAATTTTTCTTCACCCCATCAGTCCGGATACCGGCCTCTGCCGCGCGTTTTCTTGTCCATTGAACTCTTGAAAACGCGTGTCGGGTAGCGTTTGATTTTGTGTCTGTGCTTATGTTCATGTAAGCCTGAACGCTACATTTAGTCACGCGACTTGCGGGGACGCTCGTCGCCATTATGAAAACCACCCATGAAAACCCAACTGAGTTACATCCCTTCCCGGCGTGCATCGGTCACCATTCACGTTGCCGTCGCATCCCTGTTTTCTTCACTTTCACTCGTCACAGCTGCTCAAGTACCCGTCGCGAACAGCAGCGTACTCAGCGACATCCTCATCACCGCCACCCGCATGCCGCAAGCTGCGGGCACCATCCTCGCGCAGACCACCGTCATCTCGCGTAGCGACATCGAAGCCGCTGGCTTCGGTACCCTCACCGAATTGCTACAACGCAAAGCTGGTGTGGAAATTCGTAGCAACGGCGGCGCAGGCCAGCCGGCTGGCGTGTTCATTCGCGGCGCGAACGCGCAGCAAACGCTGGTCCTCATCGACGGTCAGCGCGTCGGTTCGGTGACGGCCGGTGGTACCGCGTTTGAAAACATTCCGCTTGATTTGATCGAGCGCATCGAGATCGTCAAAGGCGCCATGTCGGGGCTGTACGGCTCGGACGCGATGGGCGGCGTGGTGCAGATTTTCACGCGCGGGAGCAACAAGCCTCGACTCTCGGGGGCGCTGGGCGCGGGCTCGAATGCGACGCTTGCCTTTGACGGCGGCTTCTCGACTGTGGAAGGCAAAACGTCGTTCACCGTCAACGGCGGCTATCGCCAGACGAACGCGCGCTCCGCTACCAATGTGCGTGCGGGATCGTTCGCCTACAACCCGGATCGCGACCCGTACAGCAATGCGCATGTGCTGGCCAAGGTCTCGCACCAACTCTGGCAGGGCGAAACGTTGTCGGCGAGTGTCTGGCAATCGGTGGGACGCGTGAAGTTTGATAACGGCGGGGCGGACAACGGTGCGACGGACGATGCATCAAACAAACAGACGCTGAGCGGCGCGCAAGTCGCTTCCGAAAACAGTTTCGCGAGCTTTTGGAAATCGAACCTGCGCTTTGGCGAAACGCGCGACCACATCGACATCAAGTCCGAATACGGCGGCACGTTTAAGACGCGCCAACAGCAGGCGACCTGGCAGAACCAATTCACGACGCCAGTCGGCGCGTGGGTGCTGGGCTTCGAGTGGCTCGATCAGCGAGTCGGCGGCACCACTGAATACGACAAGCCGAAGCGCACCACCCAATCAGTATTCGCCAGCGTGAATGAATCGATTGATATTCAGCGTTTCAGCGCCAATGTGCGCCGTGATCGCGAACAGCAATTCGGTGCGCGCACCACAGGCGGCATTTCCTATGGCATTCAGTTGGCACCGGATGAGTTAGTGTTTGTCGGCGCGGGGCGTGCTTTTCGCGCACCGACCTTCAATGATCTCTACTACCCCGGCGGGGGCAATCCGGCATTGCGACCCGAGCGCTCGCAGAACGTCGAATACGGCTGGCGCGTCACCCGCCCCGAATATCGATTCAACCTCGCGGTGTTTGAAAATCGCTTCGACGATCTGATCGCCTACGATCCCTTGAGTTTCAGTGCCCGCAACATTCGTCGCGCGCGCGTCAAGGGCATCGAGCTGACCGGCGACAGAACGTTGTTTGGTATCAATTGGCACGCGGCGGTTACGGCACAGCGGCCAATTGCCGGCGATACGCAAAAACAACTGCGCGCGCGCGCCAAGCAGTTCGGCTCGCTTGCGGCCTCGAAAACGTTTGGCGCGTGGGAGACGTCCATGGATGTCAACGCCAGTAGTCGGCGCTTTGAATCGGACACGTTGGCACCAAGCCCGGTGCTGGCAGGCTATGCGGTTATCAATGCCAATTTGCGTTATCGCATCGACAAGATGTGGAGCGCGGAACTCATCGGCACCAACCTCGCCAATCGCCAGTACGAGCTTTCGCGAGGCTACAACACACCGGGGCGCACGGTGTTTTTGAATGTGCGGGCGGTGGCGTATTGACGAGTAAACGTTGCGGCTTGATCTGGCAGTCATCAGTTTTTTGGTGCGTGATTGTCAGATCAATGCAGTTGCATAACGTTGGTGTCGTAGACCTGCGTGTGCGTGCAACTCCTTTGTGTGGCGCGCGCCCTCGGCGCGAAGCGACTAGCCCCGCCGACTGTTGACGCGCATTGAATATTGCCCGATCAAAACTGGCCACCTTGGCTTGGCTGGTCTTGCTCGCTAAAAATCAGAGCGCAAGCACTAAAGATTGACCTTTGCAGACCTCAAGCACGATTACCTGACCATGCCCGCGTTGCAATGACGCATTGGCGCATCAGTCAAAACCGCTCAAACGCCACTTGGGCAGCCCTCATCAAAAAGATATTTGCAGTGCAAGTCCTGCGCTTGGGGCCGGGCTAGTCCAACAATCGGTTCAGATCGCGGCGCGCGCGATCTAACGTTATTCGTTAGGTCGCTCTGCGGAAAAGTGGCAGACACGCCAATGCGATCTGTTCGATGTGTCGATGATCGGTACCGCAACACCCGCCGAATACATTCAGGGACTTCAATTGTTGTCCTTTCAGCGCGGCATAGTCCCGTCCGAGCTCCACTGGGTCACCAGCATCGAGCTCCGGCGCTTCGTTCAGCTCGGCGTGGCTCATTGTAGAGGCGTTTGCGCGAAGCCCACGAATACGCTCCATCCACGGCTCCTCTCCACCGACGACGCTGCTGAAGTGGGTGGGATGGGCGCAGTTGATCATGAAGTAGGCAGGGTAACCAGACGTGGCTTCGTCTACTTGCTGGATTGCGTCACCTAGGGACTGGCCCGTCGGCAGCTTCCCATCGATCTCGACCGTAAAGGAAATGACGACAGGCAAGCCCGCGTTCCTGGCCGCTCGCGCAAGGCCGACGGCCTCTTCCGCGTAGTTCATGGTGATGCCGGTTACCAAGTCTGCTGCGGTGCCGGCGAATGTCTCAACCTGCAAGCTGTGGTAGTCCTCGGCTTGCTTGTCCGACATCTTGTTACTCGGAACATACCCGTCCCCGCGCGGACCGACACACCCGCTGATGACGATCGGCGTTCGTGAAGTTTCGTACTCATCTCGGATGTCCTCGAGGAGGCGAACGCTCTTCTTGGTGGCTTCTGCAAGCGCAGCTCTGCTGTACAAGAGTTTGTCGCCCCAATCAGCACTGGCCCTCCACGTCGCGGTTTCGAGCAATAGACCAGATCGATACTTTTGGGCCAACTCCGCATAGGTACGAAAATACTTTCTGAGGGCGCCTTCGCCTTCCGGCGTCTTGAACAAGTGAAAGGCAGCGAAATGAGGAAGGTCCTGACCATCGAGAAAAATCAAAGTGGTTTCGATCCCTCCGTCGGTCAGAAAGAACTCACCACGGAACTGGGGCAGGGCTTGCCGATACTTTGCCATGTGCTATCTCTCCTTTGTAGCGCGACGACCGAGCGACCTAACGTTCGACATGAGCGGCGGCTTACGGCGGGCCAAGCCCGCCGCAAGCCGTTCGCTCGATGGAGGGGTAAGTCGCACTTGTGGACGTCTGGTGTACGACCTTAAACCGCTCGCAAGCTACGGGCATGTTCTCAGAGAACTGCCGACCCGCAGCAACGCACTCTCTGGTAAAGAACTCGCGATGCGCTGCCCGCCAGAACGACAACGAACCGTCTCCCTCGCCTTCCGTTGCCGCGAACTCGGCACTAACCTCGCTGAAGGGTACAAC
>JAYTVA010000036.1:0-26799 GCA_043744255.1 Burkholderiales bacterium
TCGCCCTTCCGCAGTTGCGCTTCACTTCGTTCGCTGTGGTCAGCTTACGGGAGGACTTGCACCTCCAAGAGTGCGCCCATGCTGGGCGCACAAAACAAAAACCGGCAACGCGCCGGTTTTTGTTTTGCGAAAACCCACAACCCATCAAACCATATTCAAATGCTTCAACGGCAACGTTCGCACCGGTTTCCCGGTCGCCGCGAATATCGCGTTCATCACGGCTGGTGCCACCACACAGATCGTCGGCTCGCCGACACCGCCCCAGAAATCATAGGTCGGCACGATCACCGTTTCGACTTTTGGCATGTCGGCTAGTTTCAATATCTGGTACTTGTCGAAATTGAGTTCGACCGCGCGGCCCCGCTCGATGTTGATTTCGCCGAAGAACGTCGCCGATAACCCGTAGGCAACTGAGCCTTCCACCTGCGCCGCGATTTGATCGGGGTTGACGGCGTGGCCACAATCGAGCGCCAACACCATGCGATGCACCTTGACCTTGCCATTGACCATCGACACTTCGGCGGTAGCAGCCGAGTAGCTACCGTAACCCATGAATTGCGCAATGCCGCGATGCACGCCGGGCGGTAGCGGCTTGCCCCAATCGCCTTTCTCGGCGGCGGCGTTAAGCACCGCAAGATGCTTCGGATGTTTCGCCATGAGCGCGCGACGAAAGGCCAGCGAATCCTTGCCAGCGGCACGCGCGAGCTCTTCGACAAAGCACTCCATGTAGACGCCGTTTTGGTTCGTGTTCACGCCGCGCCATGGGCCGACCGGAACGTGGGTGTTGCGCATTGCGTATTCAACGAGCAGATTGGGAATCGTGTAACCCAATTGCGCGTCGCCGGGCTTTTCATACCAACCCTGCAACTGGCGTTCGTCCTTGCCATCTTTGGCAGCGGGCGAGTTGATGAAGGCGTTGATAGATTGGCCGGACGCGCGTACATGCAGCCCGGTGATATTGCCATTCGCATCGAGACCCGCGCTCAATTTGCACTGCGAAATCGGGCGGAAGAAATCCTGCGCGATGTCTTCCTCGCGGCTCCAAATCAATTTCACCGGCGTGCCGGGAAAATGCTTGGCAATCACCGCCGCTTGCCGCACGTAATCTTGGGTGCCACCGCGTCGGCCAAAGCCGCCGCCGAGCGTGTGTTTGTAGACTTCGCATTTATTGAGCGCAATACCCGATGCCTCGGAAAGCCCCGCCAATGCTGCCTCTGCGTTCTGTGTGGCCACCCAGCACTCGGCCTTGTCGGCGGTCACCCGGGCCGTGCAATTCATCGGCTCCATGCACGCATGGGCAAGAAAAGGTGTGCTGTAGACGGCCTCTATTTTTTTGGCTGACTTCGCAATCGCGGCAAGCGCATCGCCCTCATTGCGGCCGGCGTAGGCCGTCGGCGCATCAAGACCTGCCTTGAGATGCGCGGCAATCGTGGCGCTCGATTGCGTTGCCGCCGCACCCTCATCCCAAACGATAGGCAATTGATCGAGCGCACGCTTGGCGCGCCACCAGGTGTCAGCAACCACCGCCACCGTATGCTCATTGACCTTGACCACCTTCTTCACGCCGGGGCGATTCAACACTTTCGCCTCATCAAAACTCACGAGCTTGCCGCCGTACACGGGGCTCTGCTTGATCGCGGCGTGCAGCATGCCCGGCAGATTGACGTCAATGGCGTAAATGAGGCTACCGTTTAATTTCTCGCGGGTGTCGAGGCGCTTCAACGGTTTGCCGGCGAGCTTCCACGATTTGGGATCTTTGAGCTTGATCGTTTTTAGCTCCGGCGCGGTGAGCTTTGACGCGGCCGAAGCAACCTTGCCGTAGCTAGTGGTCTTGCCGCTTACCGCGTGGCGAATGATGCCCTTATCGACGCTCAATTCGGTCACGGGTACGTTCCACTGGTTGGCCGCCGCCTGCATCAACATCATGCGCGCCGCAGCGCCGCCTTGGCGCACGTAATCGTGCGAACCGCGAATCCCGCGGCTACCACCAGTGGACATATCGCCCCACACGCGATTGCGCGCAAGGTTTTGCCCGGCGGTCACCGATTCGGTCGTGACCTTGTTCCAATCGCATTCGAGTTCTTCCGCAACGAGTTGCGCCAAGCCCGTCAATGTGCCTTGCCCCATCTCGGAACGCGCGATGCGAATCACGCAGGTGTCGTCGGGTTTGACATAGACCCATGCGTGAACCTCCGCGCCAGTCGTGGCTTTTGAGGCATCGGCGCTTGAAAAAACCGGAATGCCCAGCGCGAGTCCGCCACCCGCAGCGGCAGAACTAATGATGAATTTGCGACGAGAAAGATTGGAAGGTTTCATCTTGATCTCCTCAAACTTTTTTGGTGTTGGCTGCGGCCAAATGCACGGCCGCACGAATGCGTTGATACGTTCCGCAGCGGCAGATATTGGTCATCGCTTCGTCGATGTCTTTGTCGGTGGGTGTCGGGGTACGCTTGAGCAATGCCTCCGCCGCCATGATCTGACCCGATTGGCAGTAGCCGCACTGCGGCACATCGAGCTCCGCCCACGCACGCTGTACGGGCGTCGAGCTATCCGGCGATAACCCCTCAATGGTCACAATTTTGTCGGTCGGCTTCACAGCGCTCACCGGCAACGAGCAGGAGCGCACGACCTCACCATTGAGGTGCACGGAACACGCGCCGCACGCGGCAACGCCGCAGCCATACTTGGTGCCGGTCAACCCGACCTGTTCGCGCAGCACCCACAAGAGCGGCGTGTCGCCCTCGACCGTGACGTCCCGCGATTTACCGTTGATATTCAGTATTGCCATTCGATCCTCCAGTTGGGTGTTGTTGTGGCTGCAACCGTTGTTGTGGCTGCAACAATAGCGCAGCTTTGCGATTTTTGAAATGACGCGGGGTTCAATTCTGAAGCATGCCCACCGCCTATCTGGCGTTTCGTCCGCCTGCAAAACTACCGCGCCACGTTTTTTCCCCGCCCATCCCGACATCGCCATGATCCCCTGATTCGGGTATTGACGCGCAATCTACCTAGGCCAACACTGTGCGCTGCATTTGTCTTGGCGGTGACTTCGATAACTCCGCGGCCGGCATCCCCGGTCGCACACAGGGTTGGGGGAAGCATGACTGAAGGCGATTCATTTCAATGCGGCGTCACACCATCTTATGTGCCGTCAGCCGTGCACTCGATACGTTGGCGTACCACACGCGCCACCGGCCTGGCGCTTCTACTTGCACTCACCGGGTGCGCGCATTTGTTCAAACACGCGCCGGTGGCAACGAGTCCGCAATGCACCTCCCCGCCCATCGTCGCCGACGTGGTGGCGCTAGAGCAGCCGATTGTCTTGAATCGCTTTGGCGCGTTCATGCCGAGTGGCATGTTCTACGCGTTGCAAAACGATGTAGTGCGGATGGAGGACGACAAACCGATCAATGACATCCTCGCGGGCGCACCGAATCGCGATGAGGCATGGGCGATGCTCGCCGGACGGGTGAAATTGCGCGACTCAAAACGCCCGCGTCCGCTGGTGCTGCGGGTGAACGAGGGACAGTGTCTCGATGTTCGTCTGCATAACCTAATGACCCCCAACGTGCGCGCGGATCGCGGCAAAGGCGTGACCAACATCGCGTCGTACAAACGTGGCCGCCCAGATCGTGACCTCAACATCCAGGGGCCTGAGCACATGATTGAGGCTGACGGCGTGCTGTTTCCGACCAAAGACGGTCGTGATGGCCGCGCGCTGGTCACCTTGCCCCGCGAGAGCTGGGAGGGCCCTGCGACTCGCGCGGTTTCGTTTAGCGTGACCGGGCTCTCGCCCGCACCGCTGCGCGAATCTGACTGTCCGGTGGCGAGCGAGTTGCATCCCTGGGTGTGTGGTGCCGATGCGTTTGTGGGCTTGAACGAAGGGATGGTCAATCCAGCAACCGAGGCTGGCCTGCGCAATAAACTAAAGCGCCAAGGCTCCCTCATCGAGCCCGGCCAAAGCGCGCTCTATCGCTACTTCGCGGGCGAACGCGAGGGAACTTTCTTTGTGACCTCGTTCGGTGCGCTCGTTGGTGGCGAGGGCAATGGCGGTCAGCTTGCGCAGGGCTTGTTCGCGGCAGTGAACGTGCAACCCAAAGGCGCGAAATGGTTTCGCTCACAAGTTGAGAATCGCGACCTCGAACTCGCCCGCAAGGGCGGTGTGCCGGCCAACGGCCACCCGTGGCAATCGCTGGATTACGAGAATGCCCGCTACGCCAGCAATTTCGCCATTGCGTCACTCCGCAATCGGCCGATTCTAGCGATGCTCGACGGCAATGAAATTGTCCATTCCGATCTCAACGCCGTGATCGTGGTGGCCGAAGCTGTTGCGGACGGCAATGACACCGTCAACGGTCGCCCGTGCACCGACTATCACGTGTCCACGAGCTGCGGACAATCGTATCGCGAATTTACCGTCATCATGCACGACGAAGTTGAGACGGTTCAGGCGTTCCGTGAGCTGGATGATCCCGGCAATCCCTTGCACTACATCAAAGACAACATGGGTATCAACTATGGTGTCGGCGGCATGGGCGCGATGGTGGTGGCGCGCAATCGCGGCACGGGCCCGGCAAAAAACTGCCTTGAATGCCGTGCCGAAGAATTCTTTCTGAGTTCGTGGGCGAATGGCGACCCAGCGATGGTGTTGAAGTGGGATGCGGCGGGCAAGAAGCCAATCGGGGCGAAGTATCTCGACGATCCGTCCAACGTGCATCACTCGTATTTGAACGATCCCGTGCGCTTTCGCAACATCCACGCGGGCCCCAAAGAAACGCACGTCTTCCACCTTCATGCGCATCAATGGGTGTTCGATGCCAGCGCGCCCGGCTCGACCTATTTGGATTCACAAACCATTGCGCCGGGTGCGACGTTCAGTTACGAGATCGCATTCGGTGGATCGGGTAATCGCAATTTGTCGCCCGGCGATTCCATTTTTCATTGCCACCTTTACCCGCATTTCGCGCAAGGCATGTGGGAGTTGTGGCGCACGCACGACGTGTTCGAAGAAGGCAGTCGCAGTGCCAATTTCGGCGGACGCAGCAAGGCTGTCAATCGTCGCGCACCCGACGCCGAAATCGCCGATGGCACCGAGATTCCCGCCATCGTCCCGATTCCTGGCATCGCCTTAGCGCCCATGCCGAGCGATGAATTTCCTGGCTATCCGTTTTATGTCGCGGGCGAAGCCGGTCATCGCCCACCGCAGCCGCCGCTTGATTTTGATAAAGAGGCCAACGGCAATCATATCGACGGCGGCCTGCCGCGCCATGTGTTGACCGATGGCAACGGTGCAAACAAAAACACCACCAAACCGGCCTTCAACCAAATCACCCGGCTGGTCAATCAGGATGTCGTCGATGAAGCGTTGCGGAAGGGCGGCACCATCGCACAAATCAACGCCGCGAAAGTCTATCGCCGCAACCCGAACGCACTGACCGCGCTCGCCGAGCGCTGGGTCGAGCTCGGTGCCGTCAAGGTGCTGGATTACGCTGGTGCGCCGAGCGAGCGTGTTGCCATGCAGTTTCACGAAGGCAAACTCACGGCACCCGGCTTCACGCCTGCTGCGCCTGCGCAGAGCGGCAACCCCGCTTGGAACAAAGCCAAGGCGGGTTACAAAACCGATTGGGCGAGCACCATTGGTGGGCAACCTTTGCGCGCGGGTGCGGCGACGTTTTTTGTCAATGGTCGCGCGCCCAAGCCCGGCGCGCCGTTCGCCGATCCGTGTCCGGCGACGTACGAAGAAACTGGCACCCGATCTGATCCGAACACGACAGATGCCGTCGCCCGCGTGCCGTTGCGGCGCTACAAAGCCGCGTTCGTGCAAACCGAGCTCACCGTAAACCGGCACGGCTGGTTTGACCCGCAGGCGCGCATTTTGTCACTCGAGCAAGACGTCAAGGACATCATCAATCCCAACACGCGCGTGGTGCAACCAGAGCCGCTGTTTTTCCGCGCAAATTCGGGTGACTGTATCGAATTCAAATCGAGCAACTTCGTGCCCAACGCCCTCGCGCTAGACGATTTTCAGATCTACACGCCGACCGACACCATCGGCCAACACATTCATTTGGTGAAATTTGATGTGACCTCGTCGGATGGCTCCGGCAATGGCTGGAACTATGAAGACGGCACCTATTCGCCCGACGAAGTTCGCGAACGCGTGTTCGCGCACAACCGCTGGGCAAAACGCATCGGCAAACCGAAATCTGAATATTGGTACATGAAGACGCATCCGTTGTTCGACAAGAACAACGCGACGGAGAGTTGTCAGGTCAAGGGGGGCGATGCGGGTGAGAAGGCTCGCTGCACGGAACTGATGGCCAAAGGTACGTGCCCACCGCGCGCCGAGCAAGAAACCTGGACGTGGGACGTAAAACAAGAAGAAGAGCTCGCCGCCAAGGCACCGCTATGTGGTGCCCAGCGCACCATTCAGCGCTGGTGGGCCGACCCCGTGCTCGATACGTCGCGCGTCGCGGCGACCGGCAAAACACCGGCGTTGGGTGAGGTTAAAGACTTCACACTACGCACCGTCTTTACGCACGATCACTTTGGTCCAAGCTCGCATCAGCAGCACGGTCTGTACGCAGCGCTGGTGGTCGAACCCGCCAATTCGGTTTGGCTCAATCTTGAAGCCAGCGACATCGATTGGGGCAAGATCTGTGGCACAGAGTCTGAACAAAGCGAAGCGCGCAAAGCTGTTCTCGGCGGTGCCAATCTCAGCGCCCGCTTTGACGAGGGCTGCCGGGCCTTTGCGAACGCGTCCACGTCGATTGGCAGCAAGGAATTGCGGCCACCAATGCTGTTACGTAACGACGGCGGACCAACGAGCCCGCGTGCGACCATCGTTGCGCCAACTTGTGTGGATGATCTGAAGTCCAATCCACTCGCGGATGCGCCCGCCGGTACGAATGCTAACGGCTACAGCGCTTGTCTCACGAACATCAAGGACAACCCCGCGTTACACGCCGATCAGACGCGGCGCGAATTCGGCGTGGCGTTCGCGGATTTCGCGATTTTGTATAACACCGCGTTGGAGCCGGTTAATCCGGAAAATCGTGACTTATCTGCGCTCTTTTTGGGCACCCGCCAAGTACCGTTGGCGATCCCCACACCGCTCGCGATTTCTTCGGAAGACCCCGGTACGCAACTCATCAACTATCGCAATGAGCCCATTCCATTGCGCGTCGCGGATCGGAAGAAGACACCGTCAATGGGCGGCTTCGATTACTCGCAATCCAGAACCTGCGGACGAGACGACGCTGGTTGCACCTCGGATATGGCGAACGTTTTTAGCTCACCAGCCCATCGCGACCGCGACCGCAGACTCGCATCCACCGATTACGGCAGCGTGGTCGCGCCGTTCACCACCCAATTGCTCGCCGGAAAACGCGAAGGCATTTTCAACCATGGTGAATTTGCCGCCCAGCCGGTCAGCAAGACACTGACGAACGCGCTGAGTGACATTGAGCGCTGGCGGCGCGAGTTTCATTGTTTTGTTTACCCTGATAACCCCGCTGCTGAAAGTGGCAACCCTCGACAAGGCTTCGAGAACTTTTGCCGTCCAAGTGCCACGCGCAATTTGCTCAATCTTGAGCCTTGGCGGCAAATGGGCGACCCGGCACCGGCGATCTTAGCTGCCTTTGAAGGTGACCCCGTGCAGATTCGATTGATTCAGGGGGCACAAGAAGCGCAGCACGTCTTCACGATGAATGGTGCCTATTGGCGCAGGCAGCCGAACGTGTTGGATTCAGGTTTCGTCGCCAGCCAACCCTTGGGCATCTCAGAGCATTTTGAATTCGACATTCGCGTCAGCCCGCAAACCACGGATCGTGTCGATCGTCTCTACTTCGGCTCGTCGATGGATCAATTGTGGGACGGCATGTGGAGCGTCATGCGCAGTTTTGATACGCGGGTTGCGGCAAGTCTCGACAAGCAAAATAAATTCGGCGTGCGCTTTAAGCCGCTTGCGAGTGTGGCCGGTGCCCCGGGTTTGGCATTACGCAGCGTGGCGCTACCGCCAGAGGAAGAAGCACAGGCGAAGCGACTCGCCGTCTGTGGCAAGACCGCCGACGAGCAAAACAACGGTCTACCCTCGCGTGGAACACGTGCGCCGACGGTGTACGTGAACGCCGTCGGGGTCGAGCAGTTGTTCAAAACGTGTCCGAACAACGGCATCACGTTCAATCGCCGCATCACAATGCATGACCCCAAGGCCATCGTGTTTCTTAAGACCGAGGTGCCGACTACTCTGGCCACATTGCAGGCCAGTGCGTGTGATGCGAATAGGCCACCGCTAGAGCCGATGGTTCTGCGCGAAGCGGCAGGCGAATGCATCCACCTACAACTCACCAATCACCTCGGCAATGATTACCGCGACGGTAGCGAAAGCGTCTCGACGTTTGGCTATAACTTGATGTCGATGATCGTTGACGGCTTCAACTACAACCAACTTAACGCATCATCAAGCGTCGGCATATCTGCCACGATGCTTGCGCAAGACCCGATTTATGCCGATGGCTCCAACGTAGGCATCAATGGCGAACAGGTCGGGAAAAATTTCCGCATCGAGCAGGGTAGTTTGGTCAAGCCCGCCCGACGCACGCCGAGCCCCATCGGTTCACCTGGGGCTGCTTCTGAAATTGCCTTTGCGCAGGATGCGTATTGGTACGCTGGCGAATACAAGCTCGACAGCAAAGGCTTGCGCGTGGACGCACCGATTGAATTCGGCGCGATTCCGCTACGCAGTTTTGGCGACGTCATCAAGCACCCCGCGCATAGCTTGGTGGGCGCGCTCGTGGTCGGCCCAGAGAAGAGCCGCAAGTGCAAGCCTGAGGAGCAACAAGCGCTGCTGCGCCGGGGCATCTTGCTTGCAGAAGAGATCGCTGCCGACGCCAACACAGAAATGAGCGCGTCCATGTGCGACGGCAATGGCGAGTTTTTGTATCGCGATTTCGTGTTGGTGTTGCAAGATGCCGTGGATGCCAAGCGTAGTGGTCAAGCCGTGCCGAACCTCGAAGGTGCCGAAGAGCCTGATGACTACGGCGTGAAGGCGATCAACTACAAAAGCGAGCCGCTGTGGAGTCGCCGGGGTGGTGACCCGTCAATATCGTTTGAAGAGCGCCGCGCTGATGACTACGCGCATGTGTTCAGCAGTAAACGCGATGCCAGCGGTCGGTTGTGCCAGTCAGGGGTGCCGCCCCGTGCGGGCAACAACCCCTGTGACCCGGAAACACCGATTTTCGTCGCGCGCGCGGGCACCGAAGTTCGCTTCCGCATCGTGCATCCCGGCGGACACACGCGGCAACAAGCGATCGCGATTGCCGGTCATCGTTGGGCGAGCGCGCCGCATACCAATGATTCCAAGGCGATGTTCAAGACATCAGCGGAAGCGATCGACAAAGCGTGGACGGTGGAAGGCAACGCACACGCGGTCGGCCCAATGATGGCGGCGAACCTCCTCACACGCGCAGGCGGGACGGGCAGTTTGCCGGGGGACTATTTGATTCGCAGCCAATCGAGCTTTTTGCTCGATGGCGGTGTGTGGGGGTTACTGCGGGTGTTGCCCAGCAACGCAGCCACGCGCGTCGCTGGCCAATGAGTATTCATCGCAAGGTTGCAACACCGCTGACAGAAGGAGGAGGAACATGAGTGCCATTTTCTTGCCAAGAAACCAATTTCTTAACCCGTTCTCGTTGGACTGGTGTCAGGAGGGGAGCATCAGCATCAATAGCGCCCGCTACCCATTCTGGCGCGAAGATCCACCGGGTTCGGGCGAAGCCTACTTTGGCTACGTCATCGACTTGGGGGACAACACACATAGCGGATACACCGACCGTGGCGTGTCATTTGTCTGCGGCTTTCCAGACGCCGAAAGTGTTCTCATTTCCAAATATCAGGGACAGAATAATTCTGTTCACGTCTCGTTTGATCCCCCTGTGAGTGCAGTGGGTGCGCGTGTGGGCGGCGATGGCGCGATGGATTTTCGCTTCTTTGCGACGCTCGAAGTCGCGCTCGACACGGGCGTGCGGGTACCGATCCAAACGCCAAACTCCGCGCCGTTCACGCGGGCGCCCGGCGCGGCACCGTTCGTCGGTGCGACCCCGATTGCGGCTGGCACAAAAATCCGCGATGCATGGTTCGATCTCAAGGTCGATGCCAACGTGGTGCCGGCGCGTGCGCGCTGCGATTGGATCGGCGTGGGCACTCTTCTGTTTATGCCGTAGCTGCGCCACACGATCATGTCACGTCGGCAATTCTCCCTCGCGGTTTCCGTTGGTGCCTTGGTGCTGCTGTGTATTGGCGGCATGGCGCGCGCGGAAACGTTGCAGGTGCGTGCTGCCGGGATTGAAATTGGCCTCACGATTGAGCAGGATCAGGCGCGCGCGAGCGGAGACACAAGTGTTGCCACCGTGAGTCTTCGTGACGCGACCACTGGCAACCCGATCACCGGCGCGCGCCCGGCCGCGTGGATGCAACTGCGCCGCTCCGAACAGGCGGCCGATGAACTGAGTTGCGAGATGAAAGCCAAGCAATTGTCGTCCGGCTCACTAGGCGCGCGTGCTGATGCTGATCTCAACACCTATCGGCTGCTGACGCTCAACGATGACAATACGGTCGCGTTCATCAATCCGTTTGTGCGGCTTAACAACAGCCGACTTGAGGCAATCGTGCAATTGCCATCACGCGGCTACGATTGGGTGTTATCGCGGCGGCAGCAGCGTCTGTTCGTGAACCTGCGCGACACCGGACAGGTGGCGGTGATTGATGTCACGAAACGAAAGCTCATCAAAACGCTAGAACTCGGCACCAGCGCCCAGCCAACTCGCTTGGTATTCGACGAAGACAGCGAGACCTTGTGGGTTGGACTTGATGCGAGTAAGGGCATCGTCGCGATCAATGCGAAAACCCTCGCACTGATTGCGCAGGTCGAGGTCGGTGCTGGGCTCCACACCTTCGCGCTCGCCGCCAACACGCCGTGGCTGTTCGTGACCAACAGCGACGCAAACACGGTGTCGATTGTCGATCGTGCGCGCTTCATCAAGTTGGCGGATGTACCCGTCGGACGCTCGCCCGTGTCAGTCGCGTGGAGCGAGGCAGCACAACGTGCGGTGGTGGCGTCCATCGTGGACGGCGAGGTCACGCTCGTGGATGCAGAAACTGCCAAGGTTGCCAACCGATTGCAGTTGCAGCCGGGCATCATTGCCACCGCGTTATTCGATGAAGGCCGCTTCGCGTTAGTGGCTAACCATCAGCAAAGCGTGGTCACCTTGCTTGATCTCGCGACCCCGCGCATCGTGGATCGGATACCGGTTGCGAGCCAGCCAGATCAAATGGTGCTGACCAAGCAGTTCGCGTTTGTGCGTGGACAGGCGAGCCCGCAGATGACGATGTTGAGCTTGGTGGAAGCACGCGCAGGCAAGCTGGCCGCAACCAGAATTTCCATGGGCAAATCATCCCCCGTCGAGGTGGCAGCGGGTGTGAATGTGGCGAGCGCGCTGGTCGCAGCACCGGAAGGCAACGGCGTTTATTTGGCCAACGTCGGCGATCAAACGATCTATCGCTACACCGAGGGCTTGATGGCGGCCAATGGCTCATTCTCCAACTACCGGCGCGGCGCGCGCGGCGTGATGGTGCACGACGCGAGCCTTGCCGAGACCACGTCGGGCGTGTTTGCGGCCCCGTTCAGGGTGCCGCAGCCGGGTCGCTATGACGTGGTCGTGCGCAATGCGCGGCCGGCCGTGGTGGCATGTTTTGTGGCGACGATTTCATCCCCAAACGCCAATACTGGCGCGGCGCTCCAGACCATGCCGCTGGTGAGTGTGCGTAGCCTAAATCGGCATCCAACGGGTGGTTACGCGCTTGTGATCGAGGTCGTCGAACGCGCGCGCGCTGTCCAGCCGAGGGATGCGCAGTTGCTGGTCATGTCGCCGCGAACCGGTTGGCAGGAGCGGATCAATCTGCTTCCTGTCGCCGGCGACGTGTCGTTGCAGGCGAGGGTGGCGCTGCCCGCTGATGTGCGCCCCACTGAATTGCACTGGCTGGTGGCGGCTCCCTCACTCGGCTTACGCTTCAGCGACGGAAAGTTGGTGCTCCCGGCCGATGCCACCATCGCCAGCCAAGAGGCACGGGAATGAGCTGTAAAACTCCATCGACATCCCTGACGCCGCACCTGACACCGCACCAAACGCAGCGGCGCGTGCTGTGCGGTGCGATGTTGGCGGCGTCGCTCGCGCCATCGTTGGTGCGAGCGGCAAATCTCGATTCCGCATGGAGCGCGTGGCCGCGTGTGCCAGAGGCGTCGCTACTCGATCACAACGGCAAACCGGTTAAGTTCATGCGCGATTTGGTCGAGGGGCGTGCGTTCGTGATGAACTTTATTTTCACCAGTTGCACGACAGTCTGCCCGCCACAAACGGCGCTGTTGAAGCAAGCGCGTGCGCGCGTGGTCGCGAACGCTGGTGAATTGTGCTGGTTGTCGGTATCGGTTGATCCTCTCAACGATACGCCGGCCTCGCTCAAGCAGTATCGGCAAAAATTTTCGCTCGATGATGCTGCGGCACCATGGCATTTCTTAACCTGTGATGCGCGCGATGGTCGTCAGTTGAACGAACTCGCCGCCTTGCGCGCGGCATGGGGCGAGGGCAGCACGAACCCCAACGATCATCTCGGCTGGCTCATCATTGGCTCGGCCAAGCGTCGCCAATGGTTGCGCATGGATGCGCTTGCCGCCCCCGATATGATTCTGCGTCGCGTACGGGAGGTTTTGTGAGAGCTTCGATGGTGCTACTCGCGATGCTTCACGGCTCAGTGGCGTTGGCTGCTGATCTCACGGCATTGCAAAGCGAGGGCCGGGCGTTGTATCGCGGCACCCACGCGCTCACGAATGCGCCAACGATGCACGACGTTGCCTTGCCGCAGGCAGGCGGCTGCGCACGGTGTCATGGCGAGGCTGGCAGCGGCGCGCGCGAGGCGGGCGTGCAGGTACCGCCAATTGATGTTGCGACGCTGACGGCACCGCGCCGAGGCACCTCCGCCTACGCCACCACCGCCGCCGCGTTGGCAGGACTGGCGCGCGGGCAGGGGCGCGACGCGTTGTTGAATGTCGCGATGCCGCGCTATCAATTTACAGAGATCGAAATCATCAAACTTGCCGCGTACCTGGATGTCATCGGCACCAGTGCCAGCACATTCGACGGCGTGTCGCCGCAGAAGATTCGTATCGGCACGCTGGTGCCGGGCGAGGGTGTGTTAGCGGCGGTCGGCCAGAAAATCGAGGCCGGGCTGCGCGAGCAAATTGCCGAAATCAATCGCGCGGGTGGCGTGTATGGCCGTCACCTGGAATTGGTCGTGGAGTCGCTCACCGGTGGCGCTGAAGCGGGCCGCAACGACACCGCCTACGCCAACGCGCTGGCCCGCTTGCAGGCGCGAGATGTGTTCGCGGTGGTCGGTGCTTGGCAGCCGCCACACGTGCTCGACGCCACCGAAGCGCCAATGGTGGCCAGCCTAGGCCTCGCTGCCACTCGTGTGCAGGCGCATTCGCAGCGATATTTGTTGGCGAGTCTGCAAGATCAAATCACGCGCTTGGTGCAGGAAATGGATGAACACTGCCCACCGGCTGACTCGCCATTGCTGGTGGTGCAAGGCGTCGATTCAGCGGTGGGTGCTGCGTTGGCGGCTTCGGGCGTTGCAGCCAGAAAAGGGGTGCGCACCATCGCGAGCCTTGGCGACACGGCGTCGGGCGCGCCCACGCGTATGTTGCTGCTTGGTCGCGTATCGGCTATCGAAAACCTGCCAAACACCCCGTGTTTAGGGCGTCTTGCGGCATTGTCTGGTGCGACTGCCGGTGCCGTGGTGGCAACTAATTTGAGCTTACTACCTGCGCCGAGCGCGTTGATCGAAGATGAATCAGCGCCGTTGTGGACGCGTCTCGCGCGCGCAAGTGTCGAGGTGTTCGCGGACGCACTGCGGCGCGCGGGCCGCAAGTTGGATCGCGCCAAATTCGCGCAAGTGCTGGCGGCACCGGAGGGGTTGCAATTCTCAGTGCAGACCAACACCCAAGGCAAAAAAGATTTGAAGCTGCACTTCACCAACCGCTCCGCCACGGGGCTCGCGACACCAATCATTATCAGCAGGGGGTCATATGCCAGCTACTCGGAATAACTTGTTGCCACGCTTGATGTTGCTGGGCGCGGCGTTGATGTCATGGAGCATCGCCGCCAATGCGCAAACCGTTTTGCGACCGAGTTTTTCGATGGTGGGCTTTGTCGAAGAGCTGAGTGTTGCGAGCCTCACCGATCCGCTCTCGGCGGGGAGCATGACTGTGAACGGCATCAAGATTACGTTGCCCGCCAATCTGCTGATTACCATGCCGGGGCAATATCTCACCTTAAATGATCTATTCAAAGGCAAGCATCCGACGGCGGCGGGTGCCGCGACGCGCCCTAGCGGGCTCGGGATCAAGGATCCAGTGGCATCGCGCCCGCGCTTGCCGATTGAGGCCAGCGTGCTGGGTAACGTGGTCAACGGCGAATACATGGCGGGCGTAGTACGGTTTGCGCAACTGGGTTTGCAAGTCGGCACCGGCGTCATCAGCGACATCAACTATCCGCAGGGTGCCATGCTGGTGCAGTCAGGGCCACCCGGTGCCACGGTCACGACAAAAGTCATCATCAACGATCCCAAGGGTGACTATGGCAAACCCAATGCGGCCAAGTTTGCGAGCGGGGCGAATCATCCGATTGACGAACGTTTTTCTGCCGATCCGGATAACGCGCCGATTCGCGCTGAGACGGGTTATCCGATGTGCTTGCCGCTGACGTCGGGCGGCGACGCCGATTGCCCAGCTGTGAATCGACCGCCTGCTGGGGATGCAAACCGTGATCGCTTCACCTGCGGCGCGGTCGCGGCCGAATCGACCTCGCCCGCCTTCGCCACATGCGATCCAAACAAGAAAATCCCCTTCGTGATTGGCGACTACATCACGTACTCGGGCATGCTCACTGAAGAAGCGCCCGATCAGTTTTTCGTTGCCGCACATGCGGTGGTGGCGATGGCAGGTTTCTACACCTCGCCGGGCGAGTCAGTGGTTTACATCACGATTGAAGAGGTGTTGATGGGTACCTCCGGCTTTCAGGATGCAGCAATTCCGCAGGAAGCCACCGGGCGGATCAAATTTGTGGGCTTCACCACCGACCCGTCACGCAACGTGACCTTGGCGAGCGTTGAATATCACCCCACCACCGGCGTCGCCACCGAGAATCTCATTGCCACGGTTACGCCGCAACGCCTTGGCCAGATTGGGCGACTGCGCATCGAAATCCGTCCGCCCAAAACGGCCGTCGCCAAGATTCCGCGCGATGTGGTCATTCGCGCAACAGCGTTCACGCCCATCGCGGCGGTTAAGCGCGCAGGTGTGTACACGGCACCTGTGGCCGAATACATCTACCCCGAAAATACGCTGTTCGGCAGACCGAACCGACCGACTTCGGTGCCACTCGATTTTTTCTGCTTTCTCAAAAATGGCGTGGGCCCGTTGAATACGCTGGGGCGAACCGCCTTGACGCCAGTGATCGGACCGCTCGGGGGCGCAGCATTTCCCGGTGGCGACCGCCCCGGCCCGCAGCCGCTTGGTGCGCCGGTGTTGAATATTGACGCGGTGTGCCCACCTTAGGGGTCGCGTATTGTCTCGCGTGAATGGCTGAAAAGCCTCGCAGATACTAGCGTTTCAGCGCGCCATCAATTCTGAATCGCGTAATTCAACATCGTCGGCGAGCCCGCGCGCTTGACTTCAACCCGCACACTCGCGGTGGTGTTGAATTGCGAATACAGCCGCGCGAGATCGCCTGCCGAGTTGACGGGTTGCCCATTGACCGAGGCGATGATGTCGCCCGCTTTGAGCCCCAGTTTGCCGGCAAGCGTGTTACCGCCAGCGTCATCAATGCGCACGCCGCCGCCGGGTGCCACGCCGATGCGCCCCAAAAAATCCATTTGCCGTGGGTCTTGCAGGATGGTGTTGAGTTCTTGTCTTGACAGGCTGTAGCCATTGGGCGAATTGCTGGCGACGTTGAGGCGAAAACCGCTGCTGGCGGCGACCGGCGTGCGCGCGACCGCACCCGGCTGATAGCGCGCCAACGCGATCTGTTCGCGTACGCCGTTGCGACTGATGATGATGTGGTCGGCGTTGACCTCGGTGAGCTTAATGCCTTTGCTGATTTCCTCACCTTGATGCACGACTTGATCTTTCGCACCGAGATTCACCACGGCGGCAGACAGCGTCTTACCCTCGACCGCGAATACGCCTTTCAAGCGGATCTCGCTTGCGGTGTTGGCGGGCTCGACAGTGGCGGTGGTTTCATTGCCGAATAGGCGACGCGCGAGGCTCAGATCGTCGTTGCTGGCGTTGGTCGCACTCACGGGTGCCACCGAATGCGGCGGCGCGAAAAAATGCCATCCCCACCACGCGAGTTGCAAGCCGAGTACGCCGACCAATAGATACGCGGCGGTAGTGGCAATGAATTGGGGGACGCGAGATTTCATGCAACGAATTGTAAGTCACGCGCTAGCGCAACACCTGCAACAAATTATTGAAATCATCTGTCCATATCCGCCAATCGGGGCGCGGAATGATGGCGTCGGTCGCTTCGACGATTTCCGGTTTCAGGAGAAAAGTCCGGTCTTTGCTCAGCAACACCCAGTCACTGCTGGTGCTGCCGTCTTCGTAATGGTCGCGTACCCACGCCACATGCAAGCCACGTTTTTTCGCGATCATGTCGATCACTGGTTTCAGATCCAGAAAACGGTTGGACGTGTGAAACGCGATGACGCCATCCGGCTTCATGTGCTTTTCGTAAATTTGCATCGCTTCAAGCGTGATGAGGTGCACCGGAATCGAGTCACTAGAAAACGCGTCGATGGCCAGCACGTCGAACTGTTGCGATGGCTCGCGTTCAAGGTTCAGGCGCGCGTCGCCCAACGCGATTTCTACTGTGGCGTCGGTGTCTTTGAGGTACGTGAAATCGCGTTTTGCAATCGTCACTACCGCTGGATTGATGTCGTAGAAGCGATAGGTGTCACGCTTGTTGCCATAGGTGGCGATGGTGCCTGCACCGAGGCCGATCACGCCGATTTTGTGCGGCGCGTTGCCGAATTTTTCCTTCAGCATGATCGCGCGGCCAATGCCGGATTTGGTTTTGTAATAGGTCGTCGCTGAACGGTTATAGGGCGGATCGAGATATTGGTCGCCATGCAAAATCGCGCCGTGCACCAACGAGCGGCGACGGTTTTCTACCGCAGGTTTGTTGTATTCCTTGACCCGCAGCGTGCCGTAAAAATTACGCGTCATCACCACCACATCCTCATTGAATTTATTCACCACAAAGCCCGCCGCGCCGGTGGCAAAAAGCGTCACCGCTACCGCGATGGCGGTGAACGTGACTGGCACTTTGCCCCACAGCAAATACGTTGCCATCGCGGCGAGCGCCACCAGCGAAATTTCCAATTCGTAATACGCGGGTAACGCAATCGGCGCCAACAATCCCACCAGCACCGCACCCACTGCGCCACCGACCGAGACCATCAAGTAAAACGTTGTCAGGTGTTTGGGATGCGGCTTCCGATCCACCAATTCACCGTGGCAAAACATGCAGGCAATGAACAACCCCAGCGAAAACACGCCGATCTGTAGATACAGCATGAAGTGCACGCGGCTATCGGCCAGCACCCAGGCCATGCCGACGATGGCAAGGCCGAGCAACGGCAAAAACACTTTGCGCTGATACCAGCCCCTGCCGTCGAAACACAAAATGAACGTCAGCAGATAAAGTGCGAGCGGCACGACCCACAACAGCGGGATTGATGAGATGTTTTGCGTGAGGTGATTCGAGATCGCGAGCAGCAGCACCGAGCCCAATGCGGCGAGCGCGATCCATTCACATTTTTGCCGCAAGGTCGGCGCAGCGGCGGCCTCTTCGGGCATGTTCGGCATCACCGCACTCGGGGTCGCCTTCCAACCAAACCAGCCTGAGGCCGTAATCAGCAACGCGAATACACCAAAGCCAACCGACCAATAAATCGCCTGTTGCCTTGTGCTAATCCACGGCTCGAACAAAAACGGATAACCGAGCAGCGCGAGCATCGACGCCAGATTGGACAACGCGAACAAGCGATACGGACTCGCATCCGGATATGAGCGCGCGTACCATGCCTGCACCAGCGGGCTAGTGGTGGACAGCAGAAAGTAGGGCAGGCCGATGGTGGCGGCGAGTAGCGCGATGATGCGTAGCGAAGGCTCTTCGTCGCCCTGCGGTTTCCACGAGACCTCGGGGATGATCGGCAACAACACAATCGCGATCAATACCAGCGTCACATGAATGATGATCTGGCGCTTCAAGCCAACTTTGCGCGTCAGCCAATCCGAATAAAAATAGCCGGCTAACAACGCGAATTGGAAGAACACTAAGCAGGTGGTCCACACTGCCGCCGTGCCGCCGAACCACGGCAGGATTTGCTTGGCGATGATGGGTTGAATCAGAAAAAGGAGAAACGCAGAGACGAAGATGGTGAGGGCGTAGAGGATCATGCCGAGATTTTCGCATGGCAATTACGCAATTTCACATTCGCACATTTGTTGAACGGGGAACAATGGCAGCAATGCCCAATGCCTCCCGTGAATGCCCCAAACCCCGCGCCTGATAAGGAGTTTCAGGCAGCAGCGAAGGCGTTTCAGATCACCGCGCGCGCTGGCTTGACGTCAGTGACCGCATTTTTCGGCACCTTCGCGATCATGCCTTTGCAGAACACCATCCCCGTCGGCTGCCCGGTTGGCGAGCCACCGAGCGGTTCTTTGGAAATTGCGAACATAGAGCCATCGGCGAGTTTGGCATCGAGTGCCGCGTTGACGATACGCGTATCCGCGTTGTCGTCGATCAAACCCAACGAGGCCATGGTGCCGTCTTTCATCACCAGCCACAGTTGCTTGCTCACGCCCGGCATCGGCTGCCACGGTTTAATCATCCGCACCATCAGGATGCCGGCGCGATGCTGGTCGATCATCATGCGTGGCTCGCCTTCTTCTTCGAGCACGGCGGCGATCATCGGTGGGGTATCCGCAGCGGCAATGAGCGGCGCGTCAATTTTCTGGCGCGCGGCATTGCCGGCAAACAACGCCACCAGCAGCGCAGCCGAAACAGCACTGGCACCTACGCCGAGTCGTTTCCAAAACGACAAGCGTTCGAGTAGTGAGGTATCAACCAGCGCTGCACGCGGGCTGATGCGCGCTTCGATCCGTTGCCAGACACGTTTGGATGGCTCGATGGCGGGCAAACGCTCGGCCAGCGGCGTGAGGTGTGCCTCCCACGCAGCCACGCTCTCGCGCAGCGCGCGATCATCGTGGAGCATGGCTTCAAACCGGCGGCGCGCGGGGCCACGCAGGGTGCCCAACACATATTCGGAGGCGAGGCGCGAGCGCAATTCAGGCGTGAGCTTCATGCTTCAAGACACCCCTTGAGTTTTTGCAAGCCACGTCGGATATGGGTTTTCACAGTGCCGAGCGGCTTACCGAGATGGTCGGCCACTTCGGAGTGCGAAAGTCCCTGAAAAAATGCCAGCGAGATCGTTTGCAGTTGTTCACCATCCAAGTCTTTCATGCAGTGCTCAACCTTCGCTTTATCGCGTGATTGCGACAACAAATCTTGCGGGCTGAGGCTGTCATCTTCCAGATTTAGAGTGAAAAAATCGTCCTCATCCTGCGTTTCCAAACGCGGGCGGCGCAGCAAATCGAGACTGCGGTTGCGCACAATCGCCGTCATCCACGTCATAGGCGCGGCCTTGGCAGTGGCGTAATCGGCGGCGTGATTCCAGATATTCACAAAACTGTCCTGTAAAACCTCTTCGGCAAGATGCCGTTCACGGACTATACGAAGCGTAACGGCAAACAGTTTCGATTTAGTGGATTCATATAGTTCGGCAAAAGCCTGCTTATCGCCCAAACCGGCGCGGGATAGCAGTTTTGCCAACTTATCGTTGAGTTCGAGATCGGCCATGCGTTACGTCCCCACCTTGGGTTCGCGGGTCCAGCACACATCGGCAACCCCATTGGCACGGTTCAGGGTGCGCGCCAGAATAAACAGCAAATCCGATAGCCGATTGACGTATTGCAAGACCTGTGGCGATACCGGCTCCTGCTCGGCAAGCCGCACCAGTGCTCGTTCTGCACGACGCGCCACGGTACGGGCGACGTGCGTCAGCGCACTCGCACGCGAGCCGCCGGGCAGAATAAATTCTTTCAATGGTGGCAGCGCCAGATTGGTCGCAGCGATAGCATCATCAAGGTACAGCACATGCCCCTCGGTCATGGCTTGGTAGCCGGGAATGCAGACTTCGCCGCCCAAATCGAATAGCTGGTTTTGGATGCGTGTGAGCATGGCGGTCGCGAATTCTGGCATCGGTTCGGTGAGCAACACGCCCAAATGGCTGTTGAGTTCATCGACTTCGCCCATCGCATCAATACGTAGCGCTGATTTGGTGACTCGCGTGCCGTCACCAAGGCCAGTGCTGCCGTCGTCGCCGGTGCGGGTGGTGATTTTGGTGAGTCGGTTTGCCATTGCGTCAATGCTTCTCCAAATGCGCCAGCGGGGATTATAGACGTGAGACTTGGTATTATTCATCGCTACAATATCAAGCCAGCCAACGGATGACCACGCAAAAACTAAACTCCCTCGATTTTGAACAGCCCATCGCCGAATTGGAAACCAAAATCGATGAGTTGCGCTTCGTGCAGGATGATTCTGCCGTCGATATTTCCGCCGAAATCGACAAACTCGCCAAAAAGAGCCAAGGTTTGACCAAAGACATCTACGGCAAGCTAACGGCGTGGCAAATCTCGCAAGTCGCACGCCACGCGCAGCGACCCTACACGCTGGATTACGTAGCTGCCATGACAACGGATTTTCAAGAGCTACACGGCGACCGCTCGTATGCTGATGACGCGGCGATGGTCGGTGGGCTGGCGCGCTTCAATGGCCAAACCGTGATGGTGATCGGCCATCAAAAAGGCCGCGATACAAAAGAGCGCCAGTTCCGCAATTTCGGCATGCCGCGCCCAGAAGGCTATCGCAAGGCGCTGCGATTGATGAAGCTGGCCGAGAAATTCGGCGTGCCCTTGTTGACGTTCATCGACACACCCGGCGCGTATCCGGGTGTTGGTGCGGAAGAACGCGGCCAGTCCGAAGCCATCGGCCACAATTTGTACGTGCTCGCGGGGCTCAAGGTGCCAGTGATTTGCACCATCATCGGCGAGGGCGGCTCAGGCGGGGCGCTGGCGATTGCGGTCGGCGATGTCACGTTTATGCTGCAATACTCGACGTACTCGGTGATTTCACCGGAAGGCTGCGCAGCGATTTTGTGGAAAGATCAAGCCAAGGCGTCCGAGGCCGCCGAGGCGCTTTGCATCACTGCGCCAAAATTGAAAGCGCTGGGGCTGGTGGATAAGATCCTGACGGAGCCGCTGGGCGGCGCGCATCGCGATCCGGCGGCGATGGCATTGACGCTGAAAAAAGCGATTGCAGATAGTTTGAAACAACTCAACGATAGAACGCCCGAGGTACTGGTGAGCGAACGGCAGAAAAAATTGTTGGAGTTGGGGAAATTCAAAGAACTGAATTTGTAACGGGTAGGGCGCGTGAATCCGTAAGCGGATGCCACGCGTAACAGTGCTAACTCCACAAGAAATGGCGCACGTTGAAAAACATCCTAGTGTTATTCGATCAAGAGTGGGATCACGCACAGCTACGCAAAGCCGCTGCGGGCGACGGCTACCGTTTTTTTCACGAAGGCTTTGATCTATTCAGCTTTCCCAGCAATACCAATCTGTTGTTCTTCGACATTTTTCGCTTTGTTGACAAGCTGCTAGAAAAATATCGTCACATCAAACTCGACGGCATCATCTCCAGCCACGAACAATTCGGTGCGTTATCGGCCTCGCTGCTAGCCGCCAAGCTGGGTCTGCCGTCTACTTCCACCGAGGGTGTGCTTAACGCGCAACACAAAGCGCTCGCCCGTACCATCTTGCAGCGCGAAGTGCCGCACGCCAACGTGCCGTTCGCCTCGTTTCCCTACACGGTCAAACACGCCGACGAGATTGCGCTGCCATTTCCGTTTTTTGTAAAGCCGGTGAAAGCCGCGTACTCCGTGCTGGCGCGGCGCGTCGAAGACTTCGGCGATTTGCGTCGCCATCTCAATTTCCATCCTTGGGAAAAATACATCATCAAGCGGCTCGTGCGCCCATTCAACGATGTCGTTGAGCGCCTCGCTGATACCGACATCAACGGCCACTACATGCTCGGCGAGCAACTCATCACCGGCTTTCAGGTCAATGTCGATGGCTACGTGCGACATGGCGAAGTCAACGTGTTGGGCATCATCGATGCGGTCATGTACCCCGGCACCGAAGCCTTCATGCGCTGGGAATACCCCAGCCGTTTGCCGCCGGAATGGTGCGCCAAGGTGCGTGCTACGTCAGTGGAAGTGATCAACGCGCTCAAGCTCGACCACGGCTTGTTCAACGTCGAGTTGCGTATCTGCTCACATTCCGGCGACTGCAAAGTTATCGAAGTGAATCCGCGCATGGCCGCGCAGTTCTCCGATATGTACGAAATGGTCGATGGCATCAACCTTCACGATCTCGCACTAAAACTGGCAATCGGTGAAACGATCGATGCGCGCAAGACGATCACCCGCAATAAATTCGCCACCAGCTTCGTCTATCGTCGCTTCGACGGTTTGCCGCAAGAAAATTTCCCTGATGCGCAACAACTAAAGGCGCTCGCGGCGTTCGATTCTGATGCGCAACTGGTCACCTTTCCGAAGAGTGGTGGCGAGCTAAAACGCGAAATGAAATGGCTGCAAAGCTATCGCTACGCGTGTTTGAATATGGCCGCTGAATCAGAAAGTGCGCTGATGGAAAAGTACCAGAAAGCCTCGTCGTTGCTGGGATTTCAGCCAAAGCACTAGAGGCCAGCCACCTCAACCGCACATCTGTTGCGCGCGCTCTCGGCAATCGCATCAAGCGTTGCCGCGTTGTCCAAACTAATCCGCTGCCATTTTTTCAACGTTTCCCAATCCCGCTCGATCACATAGCGCGCAAACGCCTCCGCCTCAAAGCGAAAGCCGCTGCCACGCGCAAACGTCTGCGCGACAAACGGCAAGCCCCAACCCTTTCCTTCGCGTAACAACAACGAACCAGGCGCCTCGATAGAGGTGTTGTTCAAAAAATCCGTATCGATCACCCCGTGCGTGCCGGCGATCAGCGCGTGCCGGTGCACGCCGGTACCCATCGAACACGAAATCTGCGCAAATCGGCCATCGGCATACTCCAATGTCGCGACCACCGCTTCATCCACACCGCTTGCGTGCAACCGCGCATTTGCGGTCACGCGCGCCGGATTTAGCCCCATCACCAGCCGCACAAAACTCACCGCATAGCAGCCGGCATCCAGTAGTGCGCCGCCGCCAAGCGCGGGATCAAAACGAATGTTTGCAGGATCCGTGATATGAAAGCCGAACGCCGCCTGCATCGACTCCACCGCGCCGATTCTGCCGCTTTCTACTAACGAAATCACCAACTGTGTTTGCGGCTGGAACATATAGGGAAAGGCTTCAAGCAGCGCGACACCTTTTGCCTCGGCAGCGGCAAACATCGCCCGCGTCTCAGAGAGATTCAGCGCCAATGGCTTCTCGCACAGCACGTGTTTACCTGCCGCAATTGCCTTCTTCACCCACGGCAAATGCAGGCTGTTTGGGAGCGGGATATAGACGGCATCAATAGCCGCGTCGGCGAGCAACGCTTCGTAAGAAGCGTGTCGTGCCACGATGGCAAATTCGTTTGCGAATGCGTCGGCTTTGTCATGCGCGCGGCTGGCGACTGCATCCACGCGTATCAGCGTGGAGTCGTTAAGCGCAGGCACGAAACCGCGTGCGATGTTGGCGGTGCTGAGGATACCGAGGCGGAGGGGCATAGTTGGCTCGCTTATTGTTGCTATTCGGCGTTAATTGGGGCGCTTCTCAATGGGTAAACGCTAGTATCGACGGGCATTTCCAAGCATTTTAGCTGCTGACCAGAGACTTCCTCGGTGAATCCGCCTTGCGGTTCAGCTCTGCCAGCTGGTCCTCCGATAGTCCTGCCAATTCATGTGTTTGTCCATTTCAAATTGTGCATGCGTTTCTCCTCCGAGATTGGCTCTCAGCATCGAGGCCCGCATCAAGCGTTGCTCGCAAAAGTTGGGGTGTGCCCCGTTAGAAGCACCCCCCATATCGTACCGATGGCCCCGATCACAGAGCCACTCTCTCACGTCGTGTTGATTACTTCAGCACATTACTCGCATCCGCCGCCGCAATCAGCGCATCTGCGTCATTAGCAAGCAGGAAGCCTTGCGCGACCGCGTCTGCTGCTGATTTACGTACCGCGTTGACATAGCCGGCGTGGTCACGATAACGCTCTTGCAGAGACAGCCGCGGGTCATTTATCGCGAGCCGAGCCTGTTTAGTTTTCGCGAACGGGATCATGCCACCGACGTAGTCACAGAGCTGGTCTTGGTGGAACGGACGCGCGCCACCGGCGGTGATGTTCCAGCCGAGATAGGTGCCAAGTGGTGCATCGAGTAATACGACCGGAACGCCCCCCATTTCATTGCCGTCGGCATTCACGCGCGGTACCAGCATCGGTATCACCTGCTTGATGGGTGGCGGGAATAGGGTCGGTACACCAGAGCCATCGGTGGCATTGAATTCCGGACCCCAGTCGTAATCCAGCACCGGGTTGATGAACCCGGCCTCAGGCGCCGTGGTACGCCATCCGGCCGGAGCCGCTGCGAGGGGAATCGTCGGGAACCCCATTGCCGCCTTGGTGGGAGCCACCAGATTGCGATCATTCTTTGCGCCGCGCAAGGTCGGGTAACGGCTATCCGGAGGTGCCACGTCTTGCATCACCCAGTTACGAAAATGGACGCGCAACGCGTTGACGGTTTGCGTGTGGGGGACTGGATTGGCGGGCAGCACGCCGGTTCCATAGTTGTTGCCCGGACATCCTGGGCCGGTGGTGGGTAGCCCAAAGCCGGGAAGGCTGGAATCGAACCCGCCTGCGCCGCCGCCATGCGTACTGCTGGCGATATAGTAGCGACGCACATTTTGCGGAAGCGGAATGTCGTTTTTGGGATCGGTCCCGACCCACTCTGGCCCTAATTTCAGCGCCCAGATCTCGGCGGCACCGAAGTGTTCCATGATCTTTGGACAGGTGTTCGACGCCGCGCAGCGGTCGAGAATGCCCGCCGGTGGCAGGCGGCGCGCATGGTCAGGAAACTTATGCCACCACTGCGGACCCTCGCTGCCCGCCTGGTAGAGTTCCAGCACGCCGTCCGGCTGCGCCCAGCGGAAATTGAGCGCGATCCGTCGGCCAGCGATGATGGGCCATGCGCCGTCATGTACCTGACGCGCCGATTCGTCTTGATTGAAGCCGAGATGCAATGAACCGCGCAGAAAATTGCCCGATTGTGATACGCCGCGACCAATGCTCGATGTGACCAGACCTGCAATTGGATTAGGTTGGCCGTCATCGTCCTGGGTCGCCGTCTTGAAGAACGTGCCTACGTCACGCCACGCGGCAAAACCGACGCCAAGTAACAGCGGATCCTTCGCGGTGTAGTTGACTTGATAGAGCTTGGCCACGTTAAAGCCGTCTTTCAGACAGATTTGCACAGGTAACGCCGTGAGCGGCAGTGGTGCCGCATAACTGCCGCCGCCGCAGAACTTCCAGTTGGCGCTCGGAATCAGCGTTTCTCCGGTCACCACGCCTTCCATGGTTTCATGGTCGCGCGAAACGAGGGTCGCTTGCGTCGTATCGAGGCTGGCCGGCAGATAGGGGACAGGATTGCTCTGAACGATCAATGGCTGTGCAGCCAGGCCACTGCGGTTCACGATGCGCCCGAACACGCCGCCGGTAACGGTCGAGCCGTCGGCGTGCTTGGCCGTTGGGACTTTTAGCCAGTGTCGCCCGCCCACCGTCTGCGTGGCGCGGATTGCCGTGCCGTTGGTGGCATTGATGCTGGCATTGTCGCCCTGCCATGCACTGGCTAAGCCGATGTCACCGAGGTTGCGTTCGGCCACGACAATCGTCGTTGGCGAGCCGCGATTTGGCACATCGTGCCACATCATGCCGCTCGCCTGCGCCCGGTCCACAGGCATGGTCAGAACAAACGATGCGGTGTATCGCACCTTGCCATCGGCGTCCTTGCCGAGGTTGATGTCCTGAATAATCTGATTGGCGGGGTGTTGCGGATCGAGCTCGCCGAATGCGCGACCCGATATCTGACGGTAGGCCAAGGTTTGACCTGTAGCCGCGAGCGGCTGGGTGTCATCGATGACGATTTTCGTTACCCGCGCCTGTGCGATGGGCGTGCAGGCAAGCATTGCAGTGGTAGCGACCATACCAGCGGTCGCGACTCCGCGTTTGAGTCGGGGGTGTTTGATACTCACAGGTAATCCTCCATTGGCAATTGAGAAACTAGGACTTGGAATTCATTTCTAGCCTGATCTACAACCACTTCTTCGGAAGCGACTCGTCTAATTCGAGTTTGCGAAACGGGGGGACACTGCGATTGCGCCTTTGACACCGATAAAATATACACCCCGTCCACGCCAATGCGCAACGCGCAGCCTTGTCCAATGGGGTATGAGTCTGAACGGGGAGCGTGATTCCAACGGGGTATGAGTCTGAGCGTGTTGCTGGGTTCGATCATGATGCGAGGCATG
>JAYTVA010000037.1:0-6917 GCA_043744255.1 Burkholderiales bacterium
CTCATTGGTGCGGCGTTCGGTCTTGGCTTCATTTGTGGCCCGATCATCGGCGGTGTGCTGGGCGGTATTTCCTACCACCTGCCGTTTTATGTTGGTGCCGCCATGTGTTTTGGCAACGCCATTTTTGGTTATTTTTTCGTCACGGAATCGCTTGGCAAAGACAAGCGCACCGCGTTTTCGCTCGCGCGTGCCAACCCATTTTCATCGCTGTTTCGGCTGTTCGCTCGGCGTGACATCGGTGCGCTCATCGTCGGCTTTGGCTTGATGTCGTTCGCGCAATACCTGCTGCAAACCACGTGGGTGCTCTACACCCATTTTAAGTTCGGCTGGGGGCCGGAGCAGAACGGTATCGCGCTATTTTGCGTGGGTCTATCCGCAGCCGTCGTGCAAGCAGTTTTACTCTCGCGCCTGCTGAAAAAATTTGGCGAAATGCGCCTCAGCCTGATCGGTATTGCGACCGGCGCACTCGTCTTTTTGGGCTACGGCTTGGCGTCGCAGGGCTGGATGTTCTATGCGTTGATACTCAGCAACCTGCTCGCGTTCGCGGCGGGCCCCGCGATACAGGCCATCTTCTCCAAAGCCACCGACCCGAAACAGCAGGGTGCCTTGATGGGTTCACTTCAATCGCTGGGCAGCATCGCGATTGTCGGGGCACCGCTGGTGGGCACGCAGATTCTCGCCGCCGTCACCCACTTGCCACCTGCGGACTGGCGCGTAGGTGCGCCGTTTTTTCTCTGTGCCGTCCTTCAATTCATTAGCTTGCTCATCGTCTGGCGGTTCTTCGCGCGCCACGGCACACCTGTCTTCACTCCCGAAAAAGTCTGACGCCCAATATGCAAGAAAAAATTCTTATCCTCGACTTCGGCTCACAAGTCACGCAACTGATCGCGCGCCGCGTCCGCGAGGCGGGCGTGTATTGCGAACTTCATCCCCACGATATGCCCGACGCCGACCTCAAAGCCTACGCGCCGACCGGCGTAATCCTTTCCGGCAGCCACGCCTCGGTAACTGAGGCCGACACCGCGCGCGCGCCGGAAGCCGTGTTCCAGCTTGGTGTTCCCGTGCTCGGCATTTGCTACGGCATGCAGACGATGGCAGCACAGCTTGGCGGCAAAGTCGTCAACGGTCTCACGCGCGAATTTGGCTATGCCGAAGTGCGCGCGCGTGGGCACTCAAAACTGTTTGACGGCATCCAGGATCGCAGTAACGCCGACGGCCACGGCTTGCTCGACGTTTGGATGTCGCACGGCGACAAAGTCGAAACGCTGCCGCCGGGCTTCAAGGTGATTGCATCGAACGCCTCCACGCCAATCGCCGCGATGGCCGATGAAGACCGCAAGTTCTACGCCGTGCAGTGGCACCCCGAAGTTACCCACACCCCGCAAGGCCGCGCGATGCTCAATCGCTTTGTCCACGACATTTGCGGCTGCGGTGCGCACTGGAATATGCCCGAATACATTCCCGAGGCGGTTTCTCGCATTCGCGCGCAGGTGGGCACGGATGAAGTCGTGTTGGGCTTGAGCGGTGGCGTGGATTCATCGGTCGCCGCTGCGCTGATCCACAAAGCCATCAACGACCAACTCACCTGCGTTTACGTCGATAACGGCCTCATGCGCTTGAACGAATCCGCGCAAGTCAAAAAAACCTTCAGCGACAATTTGCACATGAAGGTCATCTACGTCGATGCTGCCGATGAATTCCTCAGTCAACTAAAAGGTGTGGCCGACCCCGAACAAAAACGCAAGATTATTGGCCGTGTATTTGTAGAAGTTTTCCAACGCGAAAGCGCGAAACTCGCCAACGCCAAATGGCTCGCACAAGGCACCATTTACCCCGACGTGATTGAGAGCGCATCCGCCAAAACCAAAAAAGCCAACACCATCAAATCGCACCACAACGTTGGTGGCTTGCCCGATTCATTGCACCTGAAATTATTAGAGCCGCTACGCGAACTATTCAAAGACGAAGTCCGCGAACTCGGCGTAGCGCTTGGTCTTCCAAAGGATATGGTCTACCGCCACCCCTTCCCCGGCCCCGGTTTGGGCGTGCGCATTTTGGGCGAAGTCACGCGCGAAGCCGCTGATTTGCTGCGCCGCGCTGATGCGATTTTTATCGAAGAACTCCGCAATACCGCAGTGGCTCCCTCCCCCGGCACGGGGGAAGGCTGCGATGGGGGTGCACGCACAGAGGTAAAGACTTGGTATGACAATGTTGCGCAAGCATTCGCGGTCTATTTGCCAGTAAAAAGTGTCGGCGTGATGGGCGATGGACGCACGTATGAAAACGTTGTTGCGCTACGTGCTGTGCAAACCACTGACTTCATGACGGCGCATTGGGCGGAGTTGCCGTATGCGTTGTTGGGGAAGGTCTCGAATCGGATTATTAATGAGGTGCGGGGGTTCAATCGGGTGGTCTATGACGTGAGCGGGAAGCCGCCGGCGACGATTGAGTGGGAGTGAGTGGAAATATGAGCAAGTCAAACAGAATGTTGCACTACCCAGGTACTCACCCCTGCGCAAACAATTTTGATGATGGAGAAACGAGCATGAGCACCTTTGCATTGCGGTTACCGGACTCGCTTTATGCGCACGCCAAGCAGATGGCCGAGCAGGATCAAGCATCGCTCAATCAGTTCATTACCGTGGCGGTCGCCGAAAAAGTCTCTGCCTTGCAGACGGCGGAGTTTTTTGCCCAGCGAGCGGGTTCCGCAAAGCCTGGAGATTTGGCGCGGCTGTTGAAGCAGGTGAAAAGCCGCGAGCCGCTGGTTGGTGACGAGATGCCGCGCTGAGCGGTTTTTTCCCGGCGGAAACGTTGACGGCTTCAGCGATGCTGCACCATCTCTCGTGATTGTCTGCGCCCTGCTGCGCGCGGCAAACGATGACCGCAAGAAATCCAACGCCGACTTCAAAATGAACCGAATAAACATCTCCTCCAACACCCCATGGGAAGCCACCATCGGCTACTCCCGCGCGGTTCGAATCGGCAACCACATCTGGGTAGCTGGCACTACCGCGACCGATGAACAAGGCCAAGTGGTCGCCGCAGGTGATGCAGCCGCGCAAACACGCTTCATCCTCAAAAAAGTCGAACGCGCACTGATCGAGGCGGGCGCTTCGTTAGCAGATGTCGTACGCACGCGAATGTTCGTGACCAACATCGCCGATTGGGAAAAAATCGGTCGCATCCACGGCGAATTTTTTCGTGACGTGCGACCGGCGGCGACGATGGTTGAGGTGGCGAAGCTGATCGATCCGCTGCACTTGGTTGAGATTGAAGTCGATGCCTTTCTATCATCGCATTCAGCTTGAAAGGGCTTCTCTTACGGACGTTTGCAGGCATTTATACTTCAAGATCGCCGTTAGTATTTGAGTTGCTGCGTGCCGCCTACGCTAATCGGCAAGTGTTACAGGAAGATCGCGTCCTGCGCGCCGTGTATCGACGCTCGGCGACGTCCCCGTCGGCGCAGCGGTAGTGTAGACAGGCGAAATCACCGGGCGCGGTTTCCACTAAGCGTTTGCATCCAATGATCCGACCACGCATGTGGAAATTGCGGCACTGCGATGCGGCCAAGGACTCAAAACACTACCCCCTTGAGCGCTTGGTATTTGCCGTGACGGAGCCAGTGACCACTGTGGTGGGTAGTGTTCTCTAACGTGTTGCCAAGATGAGTTCGCATCAGCGCGCGTGACCATGACAATGGTTAACGACGCCAGCACTGCGGCGGCGGGCAACAGTCTGGTTGGGCCGATGCCCGTTGGCGCAACCGATGTGTGAGAGGCTCGATTCTCAATGGTGCCGCAGCCGTTGATGTCGCGAGCCCCATCCCGTCTGCAAGAGTGACTATGGCGTCCACCATGCCTGCCGCTGATAGTTGACGCAGGTCGCGCTGTATGCGGTCAGCATGCAGACGATACGGCTCGCCATAGAGTGATCCGAACCGCGCATTACTCCACGCCCGTACAGACTAGCTAGGGATTTCGCCTATTCGCGCGTCAACACTTGACCGGTGTTTATTGCGTCTTCGTGTCGACGGCGTGACGTGCAAGTACGCGTCTGGCACGGTCAACCTGTTAGGAATAACAGCTATAGCCAATCCAGCGATCCCTCTATATTTCGGCGTCGCTGAATGCGCACCAGCGGACAAATTTCTGTTGGCGGGGTTCGACCCGACAACAGCGTTTCTGCGTCACTGTCCCGACATTCAAATGGACAGGGCGCGTTAGTCGTATCTAGGAAGGGATTCTAATGGAGCAGGCTGTTTTTTCTTGGGTGCCCTCGGCAGCCACGGGAGCTTTTTGGCGCGTGCCATTGCATGCAACGCGCGTGGGCGCAGAGGTGCTGCCCACGGACGAGGCGCATGCCGCAGGATTTGCCGTCAATGGTGGATTACGGTTGACCGCCGTAAAAAAAATCCTCCGTTGTTGGAAGACCGCAAGCCTTGCGCTCCTGCTTAGTGTTGCTGGCCTAGGTGCACTTCAGGCTCAGACCATCACCCCAACCATTACGCCCGCTACGCTGCAATCGGCACTGCTTGCCAACACCACGGGCGCGACCGTCACGAATCTCACCATCACCAAGAACGTGGGCGCTGCGACCCGCGCGTTGACCGCTACCGGCACGGGCACCTTCAGCAATGCGGGTGGGCTGTCGAGTGGCGTGGTGTTGCGCACCGGTACGGTGGGTAGTACTAGTCCGAGCACGGGCGGAACCGCCAGCGGCGGTTTGTTCGACACCACCACCATCGAGTTTGATGTCGTTCCGACTTACGGCAGCATCGGCATGAACTACTCGTTCTGGTCATGGGAATATCCGGAATACGTCTGCTCTGCGTTTAACGACAGCGTCAGTCTAACCGTCAGCGGTACAGGGCTCGCCACACCGGCGAATCTCGCCCTCCTGCCCAACACCGCCACCCCAATCCAGATCAATACCATCAACGGCGGCTTCAAGGGCGCCTTCGCGGATGCCACCGCGTGCAATATCACCAATGCGGCGAATTACGTGGCCGCTGGTGCCGGCGTCGGTGCCACCAGTACCACCAACGCGGACTCTACGACTCCGGGCGTCGCGCAATACACCATGGATGGTGGCACTAAGGCCCTCAAGAACTTTGTGAAGGTCACCGCAGGTCAAACCTATCACGTCATCGTCACCATCAGTGACGTGGGCGACGGCTCCAAAGATAGCCAGGTCTATGTGCACGGCCTGTTCAGCGAGCCGCCCAATACCACCATCGCCAAGGCGGTGGATAAGCCGGTGTCGGCGTACGTGGGCGAAGTGTTGACCTACACGATCACTCTCAGCAACAGCGGCATTTCAGACGACAAAGTAAACGTTACCGATCCGATCCCGACCGGCTCGACCTATGTCGCGGCATCGGCGTCTGGGGGCGGCACCCTTTCCGGTGCCGACGTGGCGTGGAGCAACGTGGTGGTACCGGGTGCGAAGTGTGCCAACGTCGCGTGTACGACCCTAACGCCCGGCACCGCCACGCTGACCTTCAAGGTGACCGCTTCAGTCATCGGTTCGATACAAAACACGGCGAGCTTTTCCACCACGCTCCCCTACACCCCGAGCAGTACCACCTCAAACACCACCGCGACCACTGCCAACCCTGCGCCGCGTATCGACATTACCAAGCGCGTCGGAACCGTCGTCAAAACGGCCGCCAAGATTTTTGAAGTGCCGTTCACGTTCGATCTAAAAAACACCGGCACTGTCGATGCGCCGAACGTACAGATCACGGATGATCTGGCTGCCGCTTTTCCCGGTGCCACTTTGTCGATCAAAGCGGGCTCCATGAGTCTGGGTGGGTTAACCGCGCCCGCGACCGCCTACAACGGCACCACGCAGAAAAACCTTCTCATTGGCACCAATGGCCTGCTGGTTGGTGCGTTGAACACGGTCAGCTTCACTGCCGTGGTCAACTACGGCACCAACCCGCTGCCCACCGCCTCACCCTCCAACAGTGCGACCGCAACCAGCGCAGCAACCGCCGGTGGCACGCCACTGTTTAGCGATGTCTCAACCAACAACACAGATGCTGGCGTGACCCCCCCGACGGACGGCGATGTGCCTGGTGCGACGCTTGTCACGCTGGTGGCTCCGCTGGCCGTACCGCTTGCCGAAACCGGCAACGCCGTCGCCGGTGTCGCCAGCGCCGCGATCGCCAACGTTGCCGCCAATGACAAAGTGAATGGGGTTGCAGCAACCCTAGGCACGGGCGGTAACGCAACAGTCGCGATTAGCGGAACTTGGCCGGCCGGAATCACGCTTGATACCACCACCGGCGCGGTCAATGTGAGCGCCACGGCCCTGCCAGGCACGTACAGCATCACCTACATTCTGTGCGACAAGAACACACCCGCCAACTGTGCCCCCATCATGGACACGGTGATCATCGCTGCCAGCATCGTCCCACTCACTGACGTCGGCAGTGCTGTGGTCGGTACCGCGAGTACCGCCGTTGCCAACGTCGCCGCCAACGACAAAGTGAACGGCAATTCCGCCACCCTTGGTACCGGCGGCAATGCGACAGTTGCAATCAGCGGTACCTGGCCTGCCGGGATCACGCTTGATCCCACCTCCGGCGCGATCAACGTAAGCGCCACCGCCTTGGTGGGCAGCTACAACGTTATCTACAACTTGTGCGACAAAAACACGCCAGCAAACTGCGCGTTGATGACAGACACTATCACCGTCGCCGCCGCGTCCTCGACCCCGCCCGCCGCCGTCAACGACACCGCTGCCATCGCTGGTGCCAACCCGGTCACCATCGCCGTTACCAGCAACGACACCGTCACTGCGCCCGCAACGCTAAACCTGGCCTCGGTCGATCTCGATCCCGCCACCGCTGGTCAACAGACCACGCTCACCACCGCACAAGGGGTGTGGAGTGTCGCCACCACCGGCATCGT
>JAYTVA010000038.1:0-26635 GCA_043744255.1 Burkholderiales bacterium
GAGCCGGTACCAGTCGGCGACGCGCATCTCGACCTTGCGCCCGGTCGGCGGAAGCCCGAGCCACTGCCCGCCCGTGTGCGTCGCATAGATCGACGGCCAACCCCCGGTAACGGCAAAGCGACCGTCACCGATGCGGGTGTAATGGCCTGGTGCGTCTTCGGGCCCTTCGGCATCGCGCGCGATTCCGGAACGATCCGGAAATGCCTGAAGAAACAGCGCACCGTGAAAGTCACGGAAGCCCCGCAGGCGGCGCATGGAACCGATGCCCGCTGGGCCATACCAGTTCATATTCTCATGCCAGTGATGACTGTGACGGCCAGCGGAGGCCGATAGCGTCTGTACCGCGCCGGGCTTGGGCAGGCCGAGCTGCATCTCTCGCACGATCGCCATGGTCAATGCGCCGCGCGCGGGATCAACGCTGTCAAGCGTCGCGCCACTGTTGATCGGCGGTAGCGGCCATTGTTCGGCTGAGCCCGGCATCCGCCGCAGCGGATAGTGCCCGGCCTGCCGCATCAAATCAGGAATGTCGAGCAAGATATAAACCTTGGCGAACTTGCCATCGCGGATGATCGCGTTGAACCCGAAGCGCAGAAAGGCCAGATTATGCGTTGGCGGGATGGTCAGCCATGGTGCCTCGAATGACCCCATGACGTGGCCGAGCGCGCTGACTTGTTCACGACCCTCGTACTCGCCGGCGACGACCAATCCCATGCGCTGTTCATAATCGGGAAACGCTTGTTTGAGCGGAGCCCAGAATTGCGCCGCCACTGCGGCGAGACCATCAATCCGATTAAATGGATAGAAGATTTCCCAGCGGCAGTCGGTGTGGCAGAACCGCTCCAGAACGGTGGTGATGCCCTCGACCGGCGCGTTCGCTAACTCATCGAGAAATCGCGCGGTTAGCTGCTTATTGGCGAGGTGATTGCTCATCCGATGGTCTCCAAAAAAAATTTATGCCGACTTGGTTGCGACCAAACAATCAGCGCCGGCGATGTCAGGTGATCTAAGGCGATGACGAAGCTTTGTCGTTGGCGGGCAGCGCCGCTGGCATTTCGAGCTCAGCCTTACGCTTGAGGAGGAGCGCCGCCTTCGTCGTATCGTGAGTCGCCTGGGTAACGCGAAGCATTCCATAAAAAATTGCCGCAATTAGACCGGGAATGGTCGACAGAATAAAGGCCAGGGCTAGCGCCAGCAACACCGACTGCGGCACTTCGCCCGGCGTGGCTTTCGCGGGGAAAGCAATGATTGAAAGCACAAAGCCGGCAAATGCGGTTCCAAGTGCTTGGTCAACGCGCGCGAACAGTGTTCGGGTGGAATAAAGGATGCCCTCTTGGCGAATGCCGTATTTCAATTCATTCTCATCGGCGATATCGGCCAAGGCAGAATAAATGGTCGTGGTCATAATGCTGTAGGGGGCATGCTGCAGCGTCGAAAACAAGATCAAGATAACGATCAAGCCGGGCGTATTGGGCCCCAGCACGCCGAAATATCCCAGGGTGGGCGGAATAGCGGGCCCCACGCAATAGACGATGAGCGCTACTGTTCCTGTCCAGCGTTTCTCGAACCGTTTGTGTAGTGCTGTGACCGCGGCCGAACCGAAGACATATCCGGCTAGGCTGCCCAGCGCAAAGAAGGCGATCTGATCGTTTTTTAGCAGCCAGAAATAGGTTGCACCATAAAGCCAGAGGCCCCCGCGTAAGCCAGTCATCAGTGAAAGAAAAAAGAAGCCGATGAGCAAGACCACGTAGTTTCGGTTGGTCAAGGTGCGGCCAATGTCGCGAACCCACTCGGCCAGTCCAAAGCGAGGTTGATTCGGCTTGGCCTGTGCGCAATAGGGGATGCGCCTGCGTGTGATCATGCTGGAGATGAACAAACAAGCAATAATCACGACCGAAAACGATGCCGCGAACACAGGCCAACGCGCAGGATCTAGTGCGCCGTTGGGATAACCGGGGCCTGCGCGGAAAAACCACGCAAAACACAACACCCAGCCCAGCGTGTCACCAATCCAGAGAAAAAAAGTGTTGTAACTCATGATGCTCGAGCGTTCGAGGTAATCGCCCGACATCTCGGCGCCAAGTGCCAAGTGCGGCGTATGAAACATGGTCATGCACTGAAGCAGCACGACGTTCATGACCGTCAGCCAAACCAGTTGGGCTAACTGGGGCATGCCCTGTGGCGGATTGAATAAAAGATAGAAGCAGACCGAGGCCGGCAGGATCGACGCGAACATGAAAGGGTGTCGACGGCCAAATCTGGATTTGGTACGGTCTGACCATGAACCCACCAGCGGATCGAACAACGCATTGACGATGAGTCCAATTGCTAGTGCTATGCCGATCTTATCGGCTGGCAGCCCTATGACCTGATTGTAAAAAATGAGCAGGAAGCTACTCGTCGTGGTGTAGACCACCGCTTCGGCGGTGCTGCCGAGACCGAACGCCATTTTCATCCGCGAAGTCACGGGCGGAATGGGGAGCTTCTGGGTCTCGTCAGTAGTCATGTTTTGCTCCCGCAAGTTGTCCATCACGCCGCAGCAGGATTATCTGATTGGCGGAAAAGATGAAGCGGCGAGCGACGCACCGTTGGCTAGGCGGCATTAATAGGGTACGCCGCGAACTCATGCGACCCGTGGCTGCCAGAGAGCTTCTTGGACGGCTTTTTCGCCTGCTTGGTCACGGGTCACGATGACGCCAGACAAATGGCCGCCGACCACTTGGAAATTCGCCGCCGCCAATGAAAATCCCGCACTGCGCGCAGCCAATGGGCCGAGACGATAGATTGCGAACAGCGCGGCACCGCGTTCGTCGGCGCTGAACGCGCGCAGCAGGAACGGCCGAACCCGATAGTCACCCGGACCGTCACCCGACTTCCATTTGCGTGCGAGATCCCGCCCGATTGTTTCTACCGCAGCTGCCCCGTCCGCCGACAGCGCAGGGTGGTCTTCTCGCCGCAAGGCGACGTCGCGGCGCGATTGCCAGAGATCGGGGTCGAATGGCACGCCGATTGTCGGCTCAGCGACCCCCGGCTCGCCTGGACCCAAACGCCAGATTCGCGCAATGTCCTCACCATAGAGATCGGCAAAGAGCGCGTGCTCACCATCGAACACGGCAATATGGCCTTCGGCTAAAACAACTTCTGCCGACGACGAGATTTCTAGCGGCGCGTTTCTGAAGCTCTGGACGATAGCCTCTTCGCCGTATGTCTCGACACCGAATGCTTCAAGTCGGCACGGCGGTAACAGTTCGCCTTGGGGCCGCTCGCCAGCCGCAATCCTGCGCAATGCGGTCAATGCGCTCATGACCGGAGCCCGCCGCAAATTTGCCGAAGCACAGCCAACTCGTCGAACACCGTGATGTCCTCGACAATCGCGCCCGCCCGTAGCCGGTAGTGGGAGATTGCCAGAATCAGTAGGTCGTGCCCGCTGGCGGGCCCCCAGACACCGCCACCGGCATGCAACCCGGCCACGCTCCAGCGCAACGCGACGGCGATATCGCCACGTGGCAATGGTCTTGCCGCGATATGGTCGATGGTGATCGCAGGGCGTTGGAGCGCGCCGCGCAATTGTGTGAGGCAGCCGATCCAATAGCCGCGGCCATAGCCATGGCGATTACTCGGCCAACGAATCTCGGCACCGGGCGAAAATGCCTCGGCCGCTTCACCGAAGAGGTCGTGCCGCAACGCCGCGATTAACGCTTCCGCCGGCAACTTCGCTGGATGATCGGCTGCGATTGCCACATCGCCGCCTGCGCGCACACGAGCGATTTCCGCCGCGCGCCAAGCATGGCGGGTCTGATCGCCTTCGCGGTCGCTTGCCGCTTGGCTCTTCGCGATCTCCCACGGGTCGCCGCCGACTTGCCAAACTGCCCGCAAATTGTCGCGTACCAGCCATTCCTCGATGATGCGGTTCTCGCGGCAAAGGCAATCGGCGATGGTCCTGGCACCCGCCTCGTGGCGCGTCGCGGGGCCAAGTGTCGCGTCGTCGCCAAGATGGGTCGAACTGCTGATGATGCGGTGCGAGCTGTAGAGGTTGCCATCGCCCTTGTCACCATCATCGCTCCAGATCACATCCTCGGCGATAACCTGGCGATCACTCGACATGGCGAGCGCGCCAATCGTGTTTTGCACCACCACTTCGCAGCCGACTTGCGGCCCCGCGAGCGTATGCATCACGCAGTCGCTGCTGTAGTGGGTGCGGCACAGGCCGATGTCTTTCTGCTCCCAGATCCGATGGGTGCAACGAACGATATAGTCGACGAAATCGCGATAGACCGGTTCATAACCGGGCAGCTCCTGACGGCGAGGCCCCACTTCGATCAGGTCGGCGAACCGCCGCCCAACGGGTGAAAGCACTTCTGGATGGTCGTTCCAGCGGGTCATGCGCGATACGCCTGCGCGAGCACGCCGAGTTCATCGAAAATCATCCATTCCTCGACGACTCGATCACCGGCGAAGCGCAAATGGCTCATCCCCATCATAAAGACCTGTCGACCGCTGGGACATTCGCCGAGCACGCCGCCAGGTGCCGTCGTGCCTTCGTAAACCCAGCGAATGGCTAGGATGACGCCGTCGTTTTCCTCGCTGTGGCAGACATGCTCGACCCGCATGACGCCATCGGGCATCGCCGCCTGAATATGAAGATATAGCGCGCCAATATTGCGCACCCCTTGGGCAACACGCCCGCCGCCGGCATGGATCGTGGCACCGGTAGCGTAGTAATTCGCGAGCCAATCGAAACGCTTCAGATTCCATATATTGTGAAACACGTGGCGAGCCCAGCCGTCGATCGTATCGACCGGCAGGTCGAGGAGCTTGCGCGGAATTTGCCCCTCAAGCCGGGTCTCGGGCGAGACGATGAAGCGCTCTAGCGCGGAAGTCTCGGCCGCCCGCCGTGCCGCGTCATGCAGGTCGAATCCGAGCTGGCGTACTTGCGCCCCGTTGTCGCGCACCAGCCATTCAGTGTGGATACGATTGTCGCGCGTGATGCAATCGGCGGCAAAACGGATTGAGGAGCGACGGCCGGTTCCGGGCCCGAGGCTGCTACGACCGACGTGAGTAGATCGGCTGTGCCCGAGATGCGCGGTGTAGAAGCCCCTATCCTCGTCGCCGCTCCACGCGACGTTGAGGTGATGAATCTCACCATCGGGAAACGCGTTCAGCGTCGAGATCGTGCCCGCAATCACCTCTTCCACGGAACGAACGACGCCATAGGACGAGTAAATCGAGCAACTGGCATCGTAGGTGTCGTAAATTCTGCCGACCGCGCGATCCATCCAGATCTCGTCGGTGATCCGCACGATGTAATCGACAATATCTACGAATTGGTCTTCGAAGCCCCGCATCGGCTGCGTTCGCGGACCGGCGGGAGAACGGAGGTCTGCGACATCGCATTGGCGAATGCGGGTCACCGGTGGTCGTGAAGGTAGGGAGAATGGCAGGTTCATCGCTCGCTCTATGGTGTTTTTAAACTTGCGGATTGTCGTTACAGCGTCGATATGCGCTTTAGCCGTTGCCCCCTCCAGAATATCGACATAACCTCTGAAGTTCATTACTCATGGTCGAGATGTTGCGCGATCAGTATGGTGCATTTTTTGCATACGCAGTCAGTTTTGTCAAAGTCTGGGCGTCGCCATAATCTAATCGGCATTGAGTGGGGAAAAACCGGATTGCGAGGCAGGAAAGGCGTCGGCGTGTGCGGCAACCGACGTCGGGTCGCGGACTGGACATGCATCCGCATGCATGCACTCCAATTGTCCTTGAGGGGTGGCGGTGGCGCAGACAAAAATGGGGTGCCGACGATTGGCAATTTCGCGGATTCACTACGTTCAAAATTACTCGCGCAAGCTGGTGCCTAAACTGCCCGGCAATCGCTCACGCTACTCGCGCTCCTCGCACAATCAACGAAAGCTCGACAGCAAAATGCTGGTTTCGGTATTGCGAATGCCGCTGATCAGACGCACCCGCTCCAAGAGCTGCGACAACTCCGCCATCGAGCTCACCTCCAGCTCAGCCCACATATCCCAGCGGCCATTGGTGTCGTGCAGCGACACCACGCGCGGCTCGCCCAACAGGCTCTGGACGACTGCCAGCGTGCGGTTGCCTTCCACCAGCACGCCCATCCAGGCGCGGATTCGTTCGGGCTCGGCGTCGGGTTTCAACCTGACGGTGTAACCAACAATGACCTGATCGTTCTCCAGCTTGCGCAGGCGATTGGTAACTGTCCCGCGAGACACCTTTAGCTTGTGCGCCAGCACGGCGACGCTAAGTCGGGCGTTTTGTCGCAACAAGGCAATTAACGCGCTGTCAGTCTGATCCATACGCAAAATGATAATCAATCCTGCCATATTGCGCAATGCGCTAACTAAATAAAGCATTTGTTGCTATTGTGCTTGATCTGAGGATGCAAGAAGATTGTGATCAATCCCTCTACTCACCCGATGTTGCATCCCACAACATGAACAATTCTGCCGTCAACCAGTTCTCAGCTTCAGGAACACTCTACCTAAGCGCACCCGAAGCAGCCTTGGTCGTGCGGAAGGTCGGGCTCGAGTTTTCACTGAAACAGATCGCGGCCAATATCCGCGAGGACTTCTCGCGCTGGGCGGATTTCGATAAATCAGTGCGAGTTGCTAACCACTCCAAGTTCGGCGTGATTGAGCTGATGCCGATCTCGGACCATCGCCGCTACGCGTTCAAGTACGTCAACGGTCATCCTCATAATACGAGCCTCGGTCTGTCAACGGTCATGGCGTTCGGCGTTTATGCCGACGTTGACACCGGCGCGCCACTTTTGCTCTCTGAGCTCACGATCACCACGGCGCTGCGAACCGCCGCGATGTCAGCACTCGCCGCGCAATCGCTCGCCCGCCCGGATAGCCGCGTCATGGCGTTAATCGGCAACGGCGCACAAAGCGAATTCCAAGCGCTTGCCTTCAAGTACCTGGTCGGCATCGATACGCTGCGACTCTACGATGTTGATCCGGGCGCTACGGCCAAGGTGGTGGCGAACCTGCAAGGTTTTGGCTTCAACATCGTGGTTTGTAAAAGTGCGGGCCACGCCGCACTTGGTGCCGACATCATCACCACCGTGACCGCCGACAAGACGCTGGCGAACATTCTCACACCCGAGATGGTGGCACCTGGTGTACATATCAATGCCGTCGGCGGCGATTGCCCCGGCAAAACCGAACTGCACGCCGACATCCTCAAGGCGGCGAAAGTGTTCGTGGAATACGCGCCTCAATCACGCATTGAGGGCGAAATTCAGCAGATGCCCGCAGACTTTCCAGTGACCGAGCTCTGGCAAGTTTTCACCGGCCAAGCGCCGGCTCGCACGTCCGCCACCGAGGTCACCATATTTGATTCCGTTGGCTTCGCGCTGGAGGATTTCTCGGCGCTACGCTTCATGTACGACAGCGCCGTAGCGCATGGATTCGGCCAGCGAATCGCGTTGATTCCGTCGCTCGAAAACCCGAAAAATCTGTTCTCCATACTCACGGCTCCACAGAATGACGACAGGCCGTTAGCCGCCGAACCTTCGCATAACCCTATCGTCCTCAGCGCGATGAAATAGCTAAGCTTACGGGCTTGGAATTTTCGTCATTTCTAGACTTCGAATGCAATTGCGAAATGCCGCTTGTGTGAAATAGAAATCAGGTGCCTAAGCGGAATAAAAATAAAAAATTACAACTTATGCATTAGCAGTCATTAGTACCCCGCTAAACATGGCTTCGAACCGCCGAAAGCCTTAACTGGTGCGGGATTCCAGTCGATTGCGGGTGTCTCCGATTTGAACTGCAAAATCGCGCCCGGGGCGATTTGCGGGGGTTATCCACGCGGCGTCGCGCATGAATGCAGGCAAGAAACTGTTCGTCCAATTGACCTATCGCGAGAGCCTGCGTGATTGAGATGCGCGGCGTGATCCGGCTTGTCCGCGCGCTCTCGACAGAAGGTTTGGCGTCAAGCGCTTCGTCGATTCCCAGGTTCAGCAATTGATTTCAGGAATGATTCCGTCTCCGTTGTAATTCGCTCCTGCAAGCTTCGAGCTTGGGCGCTCGGGCGCGCGAGCATGTGCGCGACCGAGTCGTGCTCGGGGCGGAGGACTGGCTTCCTGGCGTTGAAGAATAGCTCCCACAGTGCCTCATAAAACCCAGCAAGGAAGACCAGAAGTTGCTGGATCTCATTGATCTTGGCGTTTGCAAACAGGTCATCAGTTTCAGACTTCTCCGCAACCTGCTTGTGAGCGAAAACGCTGTGGCGGATCGGGCGAAAGCTTGCCACATAGATTCTTCGGTGGCCTTCCACATATTCGCGTAACCGGCGAAAGTCCTCATGAGTTGGATCGTGGGCAGCCTCAAGGTACGCATCTAGCCATTCATTCGCTTTGGTACTGTCGCGGCGTTTCCTAGCGGCCAGCGCGTCGCGCGAGAATATCGCCAAGTTATTCTGCCCAATTCGGATGACTCGATCAATGTTGTGCGTTTTTTGATCTTGATCGAAGATGCGACCGAGCGTGATGAATGTTGCGGTCTGCAGCGCGCCGAGAGTTGTGTTCCAGAAGAGCGGCGCTTTGTTTAGGGCGGCATCAACACGCTCGTCTTTGGAAGCAACTTCGTGAACTGTGCGCCAGACATAGAAGCACTGGACAGCAGATTCGGTTTCGCGCCGAAATACTTCAAGTTCATTTTCAAACTCGGTGGATGGGTCTGTCGGCATGCGCTTATGACACCCGGTGCTCGATCTATGCGGCGCGCCGCTTAATGGCGCGTCCGCTGGAGCGAGATGGTAGAGATGATTTTGCAACGCGGCGTCCCAAACCCTCGGCTACCAACGACACCACCAGCGTATTCAGTGACACGCCTTCGCTTTTTGCTTCGTCAACGAGTTGACGATGTAGCGACTTGGGGACGCGCTGTACAAATCGACCACTCACGGAAGAGTACGGCACCGGTACAACATCATCGAATTCGATGGCAACTGCGAGCCAGTCGTCTAACGCTAGACGACCGTTCTCCACTGCTTTTTCTGGCGTAGCCCCGTCAGAGCGGCACCCCGGCAAATCGGGAAAAATTATCGCGTAGCCGCCGCCCTCTGCATCCGACAAAGGCAATATCTCAAACGGGTATGTCAACGTAGTCTTTTTCATTCGCCGACTCCTTCTTCCACAAGTTTCACGAATTTCTTCACATAAATTGGTTTGATCGGCCGCTTGCCTGGCACGCTCAGTTTCGCGCCATTTGGATGGCGAAAGACGGTATGGCTGCCAGACGGCTCACGCCATTGAATTTCACAGGCGTCTGCCACAGACTTAAGCGTCGCTATCCGCCAGTCGAGCGGATTGGCCTTCATTTGCGCAAGTGTTTTCTCCGAACGCGGCATGTTTGGATGATACCGCCGACGATACTACGCTGCAAGCGACAATTGGCAATTGCGGGTTACATCCGGCATCAAGACCCTTCATGCGTTGCATGAATTTTCGCGGCAATGCGCGTGCCGGGCAGACAGCCCTACGTTGGCGCGTCCGAACCCCGCGCTTTCCATTGCCGATCACACCACGACAGCACAAATGAAAAGTGCGATAATCCCAAGTTGTTGATTTTTCACGACTCTGTAGAACTGTTACCCCAAGGCCTGTCTCACCACGATGAAGCTACTGTTCGATTTTTTTCCTGTTATTTTGATGTACGTGTCATTCCAATTTTTCGGGATTTACGTCGCGACTGGCGTGGCGATGGTGGCGTGCGTGGTGCAGGTGAGCTACCTGAAATTTCGGAAGGAGCCGATCAAACCGATGGTGTGGGTGACGGCGGGCGTGATTTTGGTGGCAGGCACGGCGACGATTTGGTTGAAGAACGAAATGTTCATTAAATGGAAGCCGACGATCATTTTTTCGATCATGGCGATGGGCATTGCGGTGATGCAGTACGGCTTCAAAAAAAATCCGATCGCGATGTTGTTTAACGACGCAATCCAAGCGCCTGAGCCAATCTGGAAAAAGCTGGCGCTGGCGTGGATTTTATTTTTGTTGTTTTCGGGCTGCCTGAATTTGTATTTTGTTTATTTCCAATCCACAAATGCGTGGATGAATTTTAAGACGTTTGGTGAAATGGGTTTGATGGTGGTTTTTATCATCGCGCAAATGTTTTGGCTGGCACCGTATTTGCCAAAAGACGATGACGAACAGCCAGCCATCACGGAACCAAATGTGGCAACCGAAGCCAAAAAACTTGTGAAAGCTGAACCCTAATGTTTTACGCGATTATTTGTGAAGAGTTGCCCGGCGCGTTGGAGCGCCGCATGGCGAATCGCCCCGCGCATTTGGAGCGCTTGAAAGCGTTGCAGGCCGAGGGGCGTTTGTTGCTGGCGGGGCCACACCCGGCGATTGATGCGGATGATCCGGGGCCAGCAGGTTTTACCGGCTCATTGATCGTCGCCGAATTCGCGTCACGCGAGGCCGCGATTGCTTGGGCGAGCGATGATCCGTTTAGCAAGGCTGGCGTGTACAGCAAGGTCACTGTGAAACCGTTCCGTAAAGTGTTGCCGAATTAACATGCTGTCCATTCGTGAACAAATTTCAAGTCGTCTGCAAGCGCTGCAACCAATTCGCTTGGACGTTGTCGATGATTCCGCGCCCCATGCTGGACATGCGGGCGCCCAGTCACACGCCGCACGCCATGGGGCTGAGGTAACGAACGAAGGTACGCATTTTGAAATTCACGTTGTGTCGTCCGCTTTTGAAGGCAAGCCGTTGTTGGCTCGTCACCGAATGATTTATGCATTGCTCGACGACCTGATGAAAACCCGTATTCATGCGTTAAAGATCGACGCGCAAACCAGTTTGTAATTGCTTTTGTATTTTCCCATCCCACGTTTTACTTTCGCTTATTTTTGTTAAGGACCCACCATGCAATTGAAAATGAAAACTCTCGCCGTCGCACTCGCTACCGCCGCATCGTTGGCAGCCCCTGCCGTATTCGCGCAAGCCAAACCGGCTGCACCCGCCGCCGCGGCCGCCTCCACCAAATCGGCCAAGGTCAATGGCGTGACAATTCCCTCGGCGTATTTCGACGCGATGAATCGCGAGCGTGAAGCCGCCGGTCAGCCAGGTGGTGCCGAGGTGGGTGCTGCGATTAAGGACGAATTGGTCAACCGCGAAATCCTCGCGCAAGCCGCGAAGAAAAAAGGTCTTGATCGCGACGCAGCAGTGTCCGCACAAATGGATATGGCACGCCAAGCTGTGTTGATCCGCGCGTTCTTTGAAGATCATGTCAAAGCGAATCCGGTCACCGACGCCACGCTGAAGAGCGACTACGACAAGCAAGTGGCACTGATGGGCGACAAGGAATACAAAGCGCGCCATATTTTGGTCGAGACCGAAGCCGAAGCGACCGGCGTGATCGCCAGCCTCGGCAAGGGCGAGAGCTTTGAAAAGCTTGCGAAAGACAAAACCAAAGACACCGGCTCGAAAGATAACGGCGGCGATCTCGATTGGGGTCCTGCTGGTCGCTACGTGCCTGAGTTCGGCAACGCCCTCAAAGCGCTGAAAAAAGGCGAGACCACCAAGGCCGCTGTGAAGTCGCCGTTTGGCTTTCACGTGATTCGTCTTGATGATGTGCGCGACCTTAAAATTCCACCGTTCGCCGAAGTCAAAGACAACCTCAAGCAGCGCGCGCAGCAAGAACAAGTTGCGAAGCTGGTGCAGGAATTGCGTTCGAAAGCAGCAGTGGAGTAAGTCGATTCGCTGGCAGCAACGTATGCATGAAACAGGGGCGGTGATTACCGCCCCTGTTTCTTTTCGGGTTGTGAATGTGCCGAGTACACGGTAGGGTGGGCAAAGCGCAGCGTGCCCACGCAATCGCACGTACGTGGGCACGCTACGCCTTGCCCACCCTACTTCCCACAGGTGCCATCATTTTCGGTTTGGTAGGTCAGGTTGCGAAGCTACCTGACAGCGGTGGTCATATTGAGTCCGACGTTTCCCCTTGCACGAACAACCTCGGGTAGCTGCGCAACCCGACCTACGGGTTACCTTGGGCGGTACGATCATTCTCGGGATTGTTATCGTAATCCAAAAAAACTTGCTTGCACAGGATTGCGCGAGGGTCCAAGTTCCATTAACGTGACCACATGACTACACAAATCCAAGTGCAATTCGCCAAGCCCGGCAACCCCTACCGACTCGAAGTATCGGTCTCGCCACTACTCGCGCGCGAAGTGGCTGGCGTGGTGGAAGAATTCACCGCCAATTGGAGCAAGCCCGAAGAAGTTGATCGCGCCAAGGTCAACGATGCCATTGCTCTAATTTTGACCGCCGATCACGATATTCACGGCGATCAGCGCCCCAGCGACATCGCGCGCAAACTTTCCTACGCGATTTGGAAACGGTTGGATCGCTATGTGAAAGTCACCGTCGAAGCGACTTACCTCGGCGAAAATCCTGACACGCATTTTGAGTTTGCGGAATCGCAATATGCGGAAGCGTATGGGGCGCGGTTTGAGAACTGACGCGGTGGTGGCTCCACTTCCAGAGCACCAATAAATGAATCACCCTCATCCCAACCCTTCTCCCTCAGGAGAAGGGCTTTCACGGTCAATCGTCACCAGCAAATCTTCGGCGGTTGTCGACGTCGAAGCACCGCAGGCTCCTTCTCCCGAGGGAGAAGGCGGGGGATGAGGGGGATTGATCCTTCGTCGATCTGGAAACGGCGTTGCCGATGACCGTAGGATGGATAGCCGCTACGCCATCCGCCAACCCAACGTCTCCCCTGCGCGCAAGGGAATAACCGGCGCGCCCGGGAAAGGCAATTCCTCTGGCACTTGCCACGATGATTTTTCTAATGTGATCGTGCCGGCATTACGCGGCAATCCATAAAAATCCGCGCCAAAAAAACTCGCGAATCCTTCCAACTTATCGAGCGCATTCACGCTCTCAAATGCGCTCGCGTACAACTCCATCGCGTGCAGCGCCGTGTAGCAACCAGCACATCCACAACTCGCCTCTTTGGTGTTCTTGGCGTGGGGCGCGCTGTCGGTGCCGAGAAAAAACTTTGCATTGCCACTCGTCGCGGCTTTCAACAGCGCCACGCGATGCTCCTCGCGCTTCAATACCGGCAGGCAGTAGTAATGTGGACGAATGCCGCCTTTGAAAATATCGTTGCGATTGAACAGCAGGTGATGCGCGGTGATGGTGGCGGCGACGTTTGCACCGGCAGCCGCCACGAACTCGACGGCGTTTGCGGTGGTGATGTGCTCCAGCACCATGCGCAATTTTGGAAATCGTTTTGTCAACGGCAGCAGATTTTTGTCGATGAAAACTTTTTCACGATCAAAAATATCTACGTTGCTGTCAGTCACTTCGCCGTGCAGCAACAACGGCAACCCCATCGCCTGCATAGCCTCAAACACCGCGTCACACCTAGTGATTTCGGTTACGCCCGAATCAGAATTGGTGGTCGCACCGGCCGGGTAATATTTCACGGCGTGGACGAATCCGCTGTCTTTTGCGCGCTTGATTTCGTCTGGTGAGGTTTTGTCGGTTAAGTAAAGCGTCATCAACGGCGCAAATTTCACGCTACTACCCAGCTCGGTTTCGCAGGCGTCAAGAATACGTTGCCGATACAGCCGCGCTTCCTCTACCGTCCGCACTGGCGGCTTCAGATTCGGCATGATGATCGCGCGCGCGAATTGGCGTGCGGTATCGGGCAGCACCGCCTTAAGCGCATCGCCATCGCGCAGGTGCAGGTGCCAATCGTCGGGACGGGTGATGGTGAGAGTAGTCATGATGGAATTATAGGCGGTGTGGTTTCCAACGTCAGGTGCTGACAGCGGTTTTTCCCGCATAGTGCGCGGCAAATGGATGTGTTCAAATCCGTAGCCTTGCCCGTATAATTATTTCATCGTCCGTTTGTCACCCCAGCGGGCGTTTTTTGTTGCGATATTCCTTCGGCAAACTGTTGGCAACCCACAAGGCCGCCTCAATGAAATTGTTATCGTTATGCGTCGCCGCCATCTTGCTCATCAGCGCTGCGCTGGCGAACGCCAAATCGTTGCGCTACGCAACGCAGGACGAGCCACAAACCCTCGACCCGCACTCAGCAAATCTAGCGGTAACGAACCGGCTACTGAGCAGCGTTTACGAAGGTTTGGTTGGGCGCGACAAAGACTTCAAATTGGTACCGTGGCTCGCGACGTCATGGTCGCAGCCCGACGCAAAAACATGGCGCTTCAAGCTTAGACCCAACGTGAAGTTTCACGATGGCGCAGTGATGACCGCCGACGACATCGTGTTCTCGGTCGAGCGCGCGCAGCATCAATTTTCGCAAATGAAAATCACCGTGCAGGGTGTGGCGCGCGCGAAAAAAATCGACGACCTCACCGTCGATTTGCTGATGAAAGAACCGAACCCGGTGTTGCCGAATCACCTGTTCTCATTGCGCATTTTGAACCGCGCGTGGGCAGTGAAACACAACGCCGTCGCGCCGCAAAATTACAAAGACAGCGAAGACACCTATGCCTCGCGCCACGCCAACGGCACCGGTCCGTACATGGTGAAAGAGCGGCAGCCCGATGTGCGTACGGTGCTAGTGGCGCACGCCGCTTGGTGGAACAAGGACAGCCCAGAAAAAGGCAACGTCACTGAGGTCACGCTGCTGCCGATCAAATCCAATCAAACGCGTATCGCCGCACTACTGTCCGGTGAAGTGCAATTTGTGAACGATCCGCCGCCGCAAGACATCGCGCGCCTGAAAACCAACCCACAAGTGAAGGTGCAAGAAGGGTTGGAATCACGCGTGCAATACATCGTGTTCGACACGCAGCGCGATGAGTTGTTGTACTCAAACGTGAAGGGCAAAAATCCGTTCAAGGATATTCGTGTGCGCCAAGCGATTGCGCATGCGATTGACGCGGACACGATCAAATCTAAAGTGATGCGAAATCTCGCCGTTGTTACCGGCACGATCATCACCGATCTCGATCAGGGATTCTCAAAAGACGCCAACACGCGATTGAAATACGACCCCGAACTTGCAAAGAAGCTGTTGGCCGAGGCTGGCTATCCACGCGGCTTTTCAGTCACTTTCGATTGTGGAGCCAATCAACCGGCGGCTGATATTTGTGTAGCGATTGCGCCGATGCTCGCACGGGTCGGCATCACCGTCACACCGAACGTATTGCAAACCGGCATCCTGTTTCCCAAGCTGCAAAAGCTCGACACCAGTTTTTATTTGTTGAGCTGGACTACCCCCACCACCGACGCGCTCTACACCCTGCAAAGTCTTGTTCGCTCGTACACCGGCGAAGGTGCCTCAAACGGCGATAATAATTACGGACGCTATGCCAATACCAAGTTGGATGCGCTAATCGACCAATTCAAAATCGAGCCGGATATAAAAAAACGTGACGCCTTGATTCGCGACGCGCTGCTGCTGGTGAACACGGAGCTGCCTATCGTCACGCTGCATCGGCAAATCATTCCGTGGGCGATGAGCAAAAATGTGTCGGCGGTGTTCCCGCCCAACAACGTGCCGTATTTTTTCCGCTTCAAAATCCAATAGCGCACTGACTAAAAAAACCATGCTCGCATTCATTATTCGCCGCCTGCTGCAAGGCATTCTCGTCATGCTGGTGGTGGGCTTCATCGCGTTTTCGCTATTCAATTTTGTTGGCGACCCCGTCGCACTGATGTTGCCGCCAGAGGCAACGGAAGCGGATCGCGTCGCGGTGCGCAAAACGCTCGGCCTCGATAAACCGTTTTATGTGCAGTTCGCAGCGTTTGTACAAAACGCGGTGCAAGGAAATTTTGGTATATCGCTCCGCTTAGGCCGACCCGTATCGCAACTTCTCGCCGAGCGATTGCCGGCAACACTAGAGCTGGTGGCCGTCGCCACGCTATTGGCGCTATTCGTCGGCATTCCGATTGGTATCTACACGGCGCTCAAGAAAAACCACTGGTCGTCAAAAGTGCTGCTCACCGGCTCGCTAGTCGGTGTATCGTTGCCAAACTTTTTGATCGGCATTTTTTTGATCGTAATTTTCGCGGTATGGCTGGGTTGGCTGCCGTCGTTCGGACGCGGCGACACCACGCAGATTGGCTTCTGGTCCACCGGATATTTAACAACGTCTGGCTTGCGCAGCCTCGTGTTGCCGTCGATCACGCTGGGCTTCTATCCGGTCACGCTCATCATGCGCTTGGTGCGCTCGGAAATGCTGGAAGTGTTGCGCACCGATTACATCAAATTCGCACGCGCACGCGGCCTCACCAATCGCGCGGTGTACTTCGGCCATGCGCTAAAAAATACTTTGGTGCCCGTCATCACCATCACCGGCCTACAGCTGGGCGGATTGATTGCGTTTGCGATCATTACCGAGACCGTCTTCCAATGGCCGGGGATGGGCTTGCTGTTTATTCAAGCGGTGCAGTTTGCCGATGTGCCAGTCATGGCCGCATACCTGTGCTTGGTCGGGTTTATTTTTGTGACGATCAATCTGATCGTCGATACGCTTTATTACGTTGTTGATCCGCGCCTTCGTCTTGGTGGCGCGGCGGGAGGCCACTAACATGCGCGACCTACTACACCGCTTTTTTGATGGCGATATTTGGCACAGCTTTAAGCGCGAGCCACTGGTGATTATTGCCGCCATCGTCGCGTTGATCTGTATTCTTTCATCGGCGTTCGCACCGATCTTCGCGCCGCACAGCCCGTTTGATTTGAAGACGCTCGATCTGAGCGATGCCTTCACCGCGCCCGCGTGGACTGAAGCCGGTAAAGCGAAATTTTTGCTCGGCACCGACGACCAAGGGCGCGATGTTCTATCCACCATGATGTACGGCTCGCGCGCGTCGCTGATGGTGGGCTTCGCAGCGGTCATGCTATCGATGGTCGTTGGCATCACCCTCGGCCTCATCAGCGGCTACATCGGTGGCGCGCTCGATGCATTCATCATGCGCGCAGCCGATGTGCAGCTATCGTTCCCCGCAATTTTGATTGCTCTACTTATCAGCGGCATCGCCAAAGCGGTGCTCCCCAATTCGCAATACGATCAAGTCGCGCTCTACGTCTTGATCTTCGCGATTGCAGCGTCGGGGTGGGTGCAATACGCCCGCACCGTGCGCGGCTCAACCTTAGTGGAGCGCAACAAGGAATACGTGCAGGCCGCGCGCGTGATCGGGCGACGCCCATTCGCGATCATGTTCGCGCATGTGTTGCCAAACGTGTTGGGGCCGGTGATGGTGCTCGCCACCTTGCACGTCGGCACCGCGATCATCACCGAAGCCACCCTATCCTACCTCGGTGTCGGCATGCCTGCCACGCAACCCACGCTCGGCACGATGATTCGCATTGGCGGCGATTTTTTACTCTCCGGTGAGTGGTGGATTTTGTGGTTCCCCGGCATTGCGTTGGTGGCGCTGGTGTTGTCGATTAACGTGCTCGGTGATTGGTTGCGTGATGCACTTAATCCGAAATTGCGATAGAGGCGATGATGACCACGCCGCTATTGCAAGTTAAGAATCTACGTATCGAATTCCCCACCCGTCGCGGCCTGTTGGTGGCGGTGGACGACATCAGTTTTGACATCGCCGCCGGTGAAGTGCTCGGCGTGGTCGGTGAATCGGGCGCGGGCAAATCACTCACCGGTGCCGCCGTCATTGGCCTGTTGGAGCCACCGGGGCGCATCGCCAACGGTGAAATTTTATTGAACGGCAAGCGCATCGACAACTTGCCGTTTGAAGACATCCGCAAAATTCGTGGCCGCGAAATCGGCGCGATATTTCAAGACCCGCTCACCTCGCTCAATCCGCTTTACACCATCGGCCGACAGATCACCGAGACCATCGAGACCCACCTCGCGCTCACCCCCGCACAGGCGCGCACGCGTGCGCTAGAGTTATTGCAGGAGGTCGGCATCACCGCCGCAGACAAACGGATTGATGCGTACCCGCACCAGTTCTCTGGCGGCATGCGGCAGCGCGTGGTGATCGCATTGGCACTCGCCGCGAATCCCAAACTCATCATCGCCGACGAACCCACCACCGCGCTCGACGTTTCCATTCAAGCGCAGATCATCACACTCATCAAAAAACTTTGCCGCGAACACGGCACCGCCGTGATGTTGGTGACGCACGACATGGGCGTGATCGCCGAAACGGCGGATCGCGTGGCGGTCATGTACGCGGGCCGCATCGCCGAAATCGGGCCAGTGTCGGAAGTGATTCATTCGCCCCAACACCCGTACACCATCGGCCTGATGGGCGCGATCCCGAATGTAGGTGATGATCGCGAACGTCTCGCTCAAATTGATGGCTCGATGCCGCGCCTGACGGCGATTCCACGCGGCTGTGCGTTCAACCCGCGCTGCACGCGTCTCAACGATGTGCCGGGTGCGCGTTGCACCACCGAGCGCCCCAGCCTGTTACCCGCTGGTAAAACCGAGGCCGCATGTTGGCTGCACGCAGCAACCAAACAAACGGTGAACGCATGAACAAGGCCGAAATTTTGTTGGACGTGCGTGATGTCGCCAAAGAATTCGATGTCTCAAAGCCATGGCTGAATCGCGTCATCGAGCGCGCCGATAAACAGATTTTGCACGCCGTCGACGGGGTCAGTTTCACGATCAATCGTGGTGAAACGTTATCACTCGTCGGTGAATCCGGCTGCGGCAAATCGACCGTCGCGCGCCTCGTCTGCGGGCTATACACGCCGTCGCGTGGCACCGTCACGTTTGACGGCACCAACATGGCCGACGCCGACGCGGATGAAGTGCAGCAATTGCGCAAACGCTTTCAAATGATTTTCCAAGACCCCTACGCCAGCCTCAACCCGCGCTGGCGCGTCGGCAAAATCATCGCCGAGCCGCTACGTGTGCACAAGATCGCCACCGACGATGCGGACGTAAAGCAACGCGTCGATAAGCTCTTAACGCAAGTCGGCCTCTCACCACTCGACGCCGAAAAATTTCCGCATGAGTTTTCCGGCGGGCAACGCCAGCGCATTTCCATCGCGCGCGCACTCTCGTCCAATCCCGAATTTTTGGTCTGCGATGAACCCACCTCGGCGCTCGATGTGTCGGTGCAAGCGCAGATTTTGAATTTGATGAAAGACCTGCAACGCGAATTCGGCCTCACCTATTTATTCATCTCGCACAACCTCGCCGTCGTCTCGCACATCTCCACGCGCGTCGGCGTCATGTACCTCGGCCGCATCGTCGAAATCGCGCCCACCAAACGCATCTTCAGCGCACCGCAACACCCCTACACACAGATGCTCCAATCCGCGATCCCCGACCTAAAAATGACCGGCAAGCAACGCACCCCCGTGGCCGGTGAAGTACCGAATCCGCTCAACCCGCCGACCGGCTGCGCGTTTCATCCGCGTTGCCCGCACGCCAATCAGCGCTGCAAGACGGAGCGGCCAGTGTTGATGCCCTATGCAGATGGCGGGTTGGTGGCTTGTCATGGCGTCGAAGAAGGACGCATCAATATGCAGGGCGCTCGATCTCGCTGAGGTCTTGATGTGGCTCAACCCCACGACGTAAGCGAGCACACCAACGCACTAGACCGTCTTCGCTTACGTGATTGGTGGTCAAACTCCCTTATCCACGGGCGTTTCCAGCCATTCTGCTGATTGCCTACGGCAAACGCCTAGCATTGTGTTCGTTCCAAGCGCAAGCCGCGTGACAAAATTTTTCGTTCGCGGCAACCGTTTTCTTAGACAAGTTTTCAACGACGTGCGCAATTCACGGTAGGATACGTAGGTCACGTCGATGCGCAAAAATTTCCAGGGGCGACGGCGTGTTTCGACTTCGGTATTCACAAAAATAATCTGCACAGTCAACACACATGCGCTACTTTTTTGCACTTTGGCCGGATGACCATCTGCGCTCAGTTCTCGTGCCACGCCGCCTCGAGGTTGCCCGCGTGTGCGGTGGCCGTCCGGCACTTGAATCGTCTCTGCATATCACCCTCACGTACGTGGGTGAGGTGGCGGCCACGCGTCTGGCAGACTTGCTCGAGATCGGTGGCGCGGTCACCACCAAAGCGTTCACCTACCCGATCAACGTCGCTGCGTGTTTTGGCAAAGCCGGCGTCGCCTGGTTCGCAGCCGACAGCACACCACCACCGCTAAACGAGTTGCAGCAGCAGCTACAAGCAGCCGTGGGGGCCGCTGGTTTCCCGACCGATCCTCGCCCCTTCCGCCCGCACCTCACCGTCGCGCGCAACATTTCCCGCGTGGTCGAGCCGTGGTTAATCGACGAAGCGCCATGGTTGGTGGATCGGTTTCGGCTCGTCTGCGCACGCAGCACGCCACTCGGCGTGCAATACGAGTGCGTGCGCGAATGGGGCTTACCGCAAATTAGCGCGTCGGGGAAGTACCGGTCGCTGACCGCTTGAGCTGTTCCAGCCACGGCTTCCAATCAATCGGGCCGTCGTCAAAACGCTTCTTGAGATTTTTTAACACGCTCGGCCACGCCTTCGAGAAATAATCGTAGGCCTTGTCCCATTCGCCGCCCTCGCCCCAGCCGACGTGATGTAGTGTCACATCGGTGAGCGCATCTCCACGCGCAATGAAGCGAACGATCACCATCGTTTGCTGTTTACGCGCTTCGGGCAATGACGGCGGCGCATTCCACGTAAAGCTCAGCATTTTCTTGTCCTGAAAGCCGATGATCTGCATGGAGTCGGCACCCTTCAAGCCGGGCTCAGCGAGCGGGTTAATGTAGATTTGAAACGGCCCGCCCACACGCAATTCCACTTTCGCGTCAGGTGCGAAAAAAGTGCGGATGCCTTCGCTGGTGGTCCACGCTTTCCATACATCGTCCACACTCGCTTTGACGGAGATTTTTTCGTTGATGGCTTTCTCTTGCGCCTGCGCGACCGATGCAAGGCACAACATGACGGCGAATAAAATGGATTTCATAGGATGCTCCTGATGCGGTGGATGGCTTCTTCCAATCTGGGGATTTCGTTGGTGTAGGCGATGCGGATGTGACGTTCGGGATGATTGTTGCCGAAATCCTTGCCGGGCGTCAGCGCCACATTTGCTTCCTGCAAAATGCGGCGGGACAGCGCGAAGCTATCGTCAGAGATGCCGGATAAATCGGCGTAGATGTAGAAAGCACCTTGCGGCACACACGGCACCTTGAAGCCAATTTGTTGCAACGCGGGAATCAGAAAATCGCGACGCTTTTCAAACTCGGTGCGCCGCGATTCCAGAATCGCCAATGTTTCTGGCGCAAATGCTGCAAGCGCCGCGTACTGCGCGGGGGTCGAGGCCGAGATAAACAAATTCTGCGCCAGCGTTTCGACTTCGCGCACGTAGGCCGTCGGCACCACCAACCAGCCCAGCCGCCAACCGGTCATCTGAAAATATTTCGAGAAACTATTGATGACAAAAAGATCAGCGCCGATTGAAAGTGCCGTCGAAGCGGGCACGCCATACGTGAGGCCCTGATAGATTTCATCGACGATCAAGGTGCCACCGCGCGATGTGACCGCCGCATGTATGTTCTTCAATTCGGCCGGCGACACCAGCGTGCCGGTGGGGTTTGAGGGCGAGGCGACGAGAGCGGCAGCGGTGTGCGGTGTCCAGTGTTCGGCGACATGTTGCGCGGTGAGTTGATACGCGTGTTCCGCGCCAACCGCGATAGGCTTTGGTACACCTTCCATCGCACGCACGAAATGGCGATTGCATGGGTAGCCAGGATCCGCCATCAACACTTCGTCGCCCGCGTTCAACAACACGCCCATCGTCAGCAACAGCGCGGCACTCGAGCCAGCGGTGACGATGATGCGGCTCGCGTCAACATCGACGTTGTACTTCGATTTGTAGAACGCGCTGATCGCTTCACGCAGCGGCTGAATGCCGAGCGCGGAGGTGTAGAACATGCGTTGATCTGCGAGTGCGCGCTGCGCGGCATCAACAATCGGCTGCGGCGTCGTATAGTCCGGCTCGCCGATTTCCATGTGAATGACGTCGTGACCCGCGCGTTCGAGTGCGCGTGCGGCGGTCTGGATTTCCATCACCTCGAAGGGGGCGATGTGGGACATGCGTTTGGAGAGACGGTGCATTTTTTGGGTTGGGGTTGGGGGTTGGGGGTTGGGGGTTGGGGGTTGGGGGTTGGGGGTCGAGTGTAGCGACTACTTTACGGGTGGTGCGGGTGCGAGCATCACCCTCTCCCGGCCTTCGGCCACCCTCCCCCGTCAAGGGGGAGGGAAGGTAAAGCCTCTCGCCCTTGACGGGAGAGAGGTTGGAGAGAGGGGTGAGGCAGGGGTTTCGCGCGGCATGCCGCGCGCCTGCCGAACGGTTGCCCGCTGCGCCGGGCAACGCGCCCTGCAAGGGATCGTTGCACAATGACGACGTGAAAATTCGTCACCCCTGCAACTCCTCCCAAACCTTCGCCACCCGCTTGACACTGACCGGCATCGGCGTGCGCAACTCCTGCGCGAACAAGCTGACGCGCAACTCTTCGACCAGCCAACGATACGCGGAAAACTCGGGTTCCATTTGGTTTTTCACGGTGAGCCAGGCTTGCCAGAGCGGGCGGATTTGTTTGAAATTTTCTAGGTCGCGTTCCATGGCGCCGGCTTTGGCTTTGTTGATGCGCATAGCGATGGCTTTGAGGTAGCGTGGGTAGTGCAACAATTGCGCGCCGCGTGTTTCGCGCAGAAACTCTTTGCTGAATAAATGTTTGAGCTGATCTTCCACATCGGGGCCGATGTGTTCCCAGCCTTTGACGTAGCGTTCGGTCAATAACTTTTTGATGTCGGCGGCAAGCACGAGAGACTCATCAATGGCGACGGCCAGCGCTTGTACGTTCGTCACGAGTTTGGCTTTGTTGGCATCTCGCCGCGCAGCGAAATCTTTGCCGTTGCGAATCAATGCGCCGTCATCATCGACGAATGTCATGGCCACAGCGGCGTAGACCAATTCGGTTTTGAACGCATCCTGCGCGTGATTTTTCGCTTCCGGGAAGTAGTTGGCGAATTGAAATGCGCCGACTGGGGAAGCCTTGAGCGCACGCTCAGCAAACTTGGTTTGTTCCGGCAACTCCAGCGTGAAAAGCCGTGAAAGTCCTCGCCGATGGTTGTGTTTGGCCAACAGCGGCTCGTCCATGATGCGAATCGCGACGCTATCAGCGGCGTCCACCAAGGCAGGATAACCGTCGTAGCGAATGCCCGATTTTTCGAAGTTGATAGTTTCAGGAATTTCGGCGAGATCACTTGGCCATTTCGTCAAACCATCGCGCTCCATTTGGTTGCTGTGCAAAGTTGAAAATACAGTGCGCGAGGCATCGGCGAATTGCGTTTTGATCGCGGCGAAGTCGCGCGACATCGCGAGTTCCTTGCCATCCGCATCGACGATGCGAAAATTCATATTGAGATGCGGTGGGATGCGCGACAAATCCCACGCATCTTTAGGTACATCAAGCTGACGCGCACGCTTCAAAAAACTCGCGATCACTTCGGTCAACGGGGTTTCTGCGGCGGTGAGATCGCGCATGCCATCTGACTTACCGATGTACTCAATAAAATCGCTGACGGTCTCGGGCACCGGCACCAGCGGGCTACGCAGGCGCTGCGGTAGCGTCTTGATCGCTGCGGCAACCTTGTCGCGCAACATGCCCATTACCAGCCACTCGAAACGCGCGGCGGGTACTTGATTCAACACCGCCACTGGCAGCGTGATGGTGACGCCGTCCATCGCGTGCGTTGGTTCGAAGCGATAGGTGAGCGGATAAGTCGCGCCGCGCGTCTTGAGCGACTTGGGGAATAGCTCGAAAGTAATCTCGGAAGCGGTGCGACGCATGAGTTGCTCGCGCGAAAATTCCAATGCGCGCGGGTTGGATTTCTCCGCGTCTTTGCGCCAACGCTCGAAGCCCGCCATGTTCACTACGTCGGCGGGCACCAGCGCATCGTAGAGCGCGAACATTTCTTCTTCGTCGATCAACACGTCTTGCCGCCGTGCTTTCGACTCGATATCTTCGATCTCGTCGATCAGCTTCATGTTTTGCCGCAAAAATTTTCCGTGCGTATCAACTTCGCCTGTCGCCAAACCCTGCCGGATAAAAATCTCGCGCGCCTCGCGTGGATTGATGGCGCCATAGTGCACGCGCTTGCGGGCGTTGATGATGAGGCCGTAGAGTGCTACCTGCTCGAACGCAATCACCTGCCCGCTCTTACGCTCCCAATGCGGCTCGAAGTGGGTGCGCGTGACCAGGTGCAACGCGAGTTGCTCGATCCATTCCGGTTCCACGCTCGCGACCGTGCGTGCGTACACGCGCGTGGTCTCCGTCAGTTCGGCCGCCATCACCCATTTCATGCGCGTGGCTTTTTGCTGCGCGTGTTGCTGCTGATTGCGCGGCAATTGGAATTTCAGCGCGCGGGTGCCGAGGTAGTGATCGCCTTCGATGGCCTTGGTGCCGATATTGGTGAGTAGCCCCGTGAGCAAGGCGCGATGGAGGTTTTCGTAGGTCGCGGGCTCGGCATTGAGGTGCATGCCCTGCGCCGTCACCATCTCGGACAACTGTGCATGCACGTCGCGCCATTCGCGCGCGCGCAGTGGCGAGAGAAAATTTTCGCTCAGCATTTGATCAAACTTGCGATTGGATTTCTTGTGCTTTTGTGCGTCGTCGATCCAATCCCACATTTTCACGAAGGCCAAAAATTCGGACTGCGGATGCGCAAATTTTTCGTGGGCGAGCTGGGCTTCTTGTTGTTTCTCGTGTGGACGAAGACGCGGGTCTTGAACCGAGAGCGCCGACGCGATGATGAGCACTTCGCGTAGCGCGACATTTTTGTCGGCGGCCAGCAACATCCGCGCCAATGCTGGGTCTACGGGGAATTTGGCAAGCGTGACACCGAGCGGCGTGAGGTTCTTGTCCGCGTCCACCGCACTAAGCTCAAAGAGTTGGCGGTAGCCGTCTTCGATCATGCGCGGAGACGGCGGCTCAATGAACGGGAACTCGGCGATCTCGCCCAAGCCGAGCGCCTTCATGCGCAAGATCACAGCGGCAAGTGACGTGCGCAAAATTTCCGGGGTGGTGAATTCGGGACGTGCGGCGTGGTCCTCTTCGCTGTACAAACGAATCGCGATGCCATTGGCCACCCGTCCGCAGCGACCCGCGCGCTGCTTGGCACTCGCCTGCGCAATCGGCTCGATTTGCAGCATGTTGATTTTCGAGCGCGGTGAGTAGCGGTTAATGCGCGCCACGCCGGTATCGACGACGTAATGAATGCCGGGCACCGTGAGTGAGGTCTCGGCGACGTTGGTGGCGAGTACGATGCGGCGCTGACTTGAGCTCTGAAAAACACGATCCTGCTCGGCGTTGGTGAGGCGCGAGTACAGCGGCAGAATTTCTAGGTGCGCCCTGATCCCCGCGCCGGGCGCATTCACGGTGTGCTTACGCAACGCCTCGGCGCAATCGCGAATTTCGCGCTCACCAGGCAGGAACACGAGCACGTCACCGTGATGCGACTCGTGCAAAATTTCGTCGATGGCGCGCACCACTGCGTCGTCAATATCGACGGCATCGTCGGCGTCATCGAGAAAATGTTCTGGCCGATAGCGGGTCTCGACAGGAAATGTGCGCCCCGACACTTCGATCACCGGCGCGCCATCAAAATGATCGGAAAATCGCTTGGGATCAATCGTGGCCGAGGTGATGATGATTTTCAGTTCCGGCCGCTTCGCCGCGAGGCGCTTCACATAGCCCAGCAGAAAATCAATGTTCAACGAGCGCTCGTGCGCCTCGTCGATGATGAGCGTGTCATATTTATGAAGATTGCGGTCGCTGTGCGTCTCGGCGAGCAAGATGCCGTCGGTCATCACTTTTACAAACGTGTTCTCATCGGTGTGATCGTTGAATCGAATTTTGTATGCGACCGTATGATTGCCGGTCTGTTTCAACTCTTGCGAGAGGCGCGTGGCGAGCGTGCGGGCGGCAATGCGGCGCGGTTGCGTGCAGCCAATCATGCCGTTCATGCCACGGCCAAGTTCGAGGCAAATCTTGGGCAACTGCGTGGTTTTTCCCGATCCTGTTTCACCGCAGACGATGACGATTTGATGTTGGCGGATCAGCGCCGCAATTTCATCACGGCGCTGCGCGATGGGCAACGCGTCATCGTACGATGGCGTGGAGATCAAGGCGTGGCGCGCCTTTCGGGCCATATACCGCTCTGACGCCGACTTCAAATCCGCGTCTAAACGTTGATCGAGTTGTTCGTGTGGTTTACCGAGTTTGATGAGCTCGCGGCGCTTGCGGTCGAGTGCGATCAGCCGGCCACGATCGGCAAGCAGGAGATTGTCAGGGATGGATTGTGCGCGCGGCGGCGGGGTAGAGGACGAGGACTGGGACATGGCGTTGGGATTTTACGCGCGTGGCAAGCACGGTGGCCAGCGCGTCCTGTTGGCGGAAGGATTTTCCATCCTATCGTTGGAAATTGGTGATCGGTTTTCCGTAACAAGTAACCCACCAGCGCTCTTGCGTTACCTGGCAACTGATAGAGAGCGGTTTGGATTGAAAATGGACCTATGTTTTGTCACCGTAAATCCCCCTCAATCCCAATGCTGTTCACTTAACCAAAAAACCACTGTAAACTCTCTGCACTTGGACAACGTGGGAGGGTATCGCGATGGCA
>JAYTVA010000039.1:0-26599 GCA_043744255.1 Burkholderiales bacterium
TCACCCTTCCGCAGTTGCGCTTCACTTCGTTCGCTGTGGTCAGCTTACGGGAGGACTTGCACCTCCAAGAGTGCGCCCATGCTGGGCGCACATGAAAAACGGCTCCGCAGAGCCGTTGTTGCTGGGGTTTGGTTGCAATCCTACTTGTCAGCCAACGCCTTGATGACCTTGTCGGTGATGTCGATGCGCGCGCTGGCAAATACTGCTTCTTGCACAATCAGATCAAATTTTTCTTTGTCGGCAATTTCGCTAACGGCCTTGTTGGCGCGCTCTTGCAATGCCGCCAATTCTTCGTTTTGACGCAATGTTAGGTCTTCGCGGTATTCGCGCTGCATGCGTTGGAAGTCGCGCGTGAGTTGGTTGAGCTGCCGCTCCTTCGCGGTGCGATCTGCTTCGGGCAATGTGACGCCCTCTTTTTGCAGCATCGCTTCCATATCGCGCCCCTGCTTTTCCATGCGGCCTAGCTCAGCTTTGCGGGTAGCGAATTCTTTTTCCAGACGATCCTTGGAACGTTTGGCGGGCGCGGAATCGCGCAGGATGCGTTCCTGATTCACAAAACCGATTTTCAGTTCAACCGCCTGTGCGACTGCCGAGCCACACAGCGCAACCGTCACCGCCAACAGAAAAAGTTTCAGTTTCATCAACGCTCTCACTAAAACGCTTTGCCCAACAAAAACTGGAACCGCTCGACGCGATCCGTTGGTTCTTGGCGCAACGGCTTCGCCAAACTGAATTTCAGCGGACCGACCGGCGAGAACCAGCTAACTGCCACACCGACCGAGGCACGCATGTCGCGGAAGGTAATTTTTTCGCGACCACCCCACACATTACCAAAATCAACGAATGTGGACAGGCGCACTGACTTTTCGGCCTTTACACCGGGCAAGGGAAACAACAATTCGATATTGCCGACAAAGCGCTTGTTGCCGCCGACAATCGAGTCATTCGCATCACGCGGCCCAAGCGAGCTGGATTGGAAGCCACGAATAGAGTCTACGCCACCGCCGTAAAAATTTTTAAAGAATGGGAGTGGCTTGCCACCATAACCGGCACCCGCACCAATTTCCGCATTCGCCGATAGCACAATCGGCCCCCAAATCGGTTGGAACCATTGCGCTCGCGCTTGGCCGCGAACGTATTTAATGTCTGCGCCCGGCAAGCCAGCTTCACCACCAACTTCGAGCAAATAGCCGCGCGTGGGGAAGAACAAACTATCGCGCGTATCGCGGGCGTAGCCGAGTACGCCGCGCAACGTGTTGCTATTCGCGCCAAAAGTGTTGGCATAATCGAGGAAACGCTGCGGACTCAGCGCGTCGAGGCTCAGCCTAGTGTTTTCCCAACCGAGACCAAAATTGACCACATCGTATTCGGTCACAGGCACGCCGAAACGCACACCGGCACCGGTGGTGGTCGATTTGTATTCGCCGGTGAGCAATGTTGCCGTATCAAGGTTGCGGCGATAGAGATCAATGCCGCGCGAAATGCCGTCTACCGTCCAGTACGGATCGAGGTACGAGATCTGATAGACCTTGCTGACGCGGCTATTGTTGATCTGAAACGAAAGCTGGTTACCGGAACCAAAAATGTTGGCTTGCGAAACAGACGCGTTGACCGTCAATTTTTCCGACTGCGAAAAGCCGACGCCGAATTGCAGGCTGCCGGTGTTGCGCTCTTTCACTGTGACGTTGAGATCAACTTGGTCGTTGGTGCCGGGCACCGGCGGCGATTCAATCGTCACCTCTTCAAAGAAGCTGGTGCGATCCAGTCGCTCTTTGGAACGGTTGACCTTATCAATCGAGTACCAACCTGCTTCCATCTGGCGCAATTCGCGGCGTACCACTTCATCGCGGGTGCGCGAATTGCCTTGCACGTTGATGCGACGCACGTACACACGCTTGCCCGGGTCAACGAACATGGTGAAGGCAGCGGTACGCTTTTCTTTATCGAGTTCCGGCACCGGGTTGATGTTGGCGAACGAGTAGCCGTCGTTGCCGAGGCGATCCGTGATGCGCTTGACGGAATCAACGACGCGCTGGCGCGAGAACGTTTCGTCCTTTCTGAACAGCAGCAAGGAACGCATTTCATCTTCGGTAATTTTCAAGTCACCGCTGAACTTGATGTCCGCGATCTTGTAGACCGGACCCTCGTTGATGTTGAGCGTGATGTAGATTTTTTCTTTGTCGGGCGTGATCGAAACCTGCGTGGAATCGACGGCGAATTCGAGGTAGCCGCGATTCAAATAAAACGCTTTCAGCTTCTCGATATCGCCTGACAGCTTTTGCTTGGAGTACTGGTCTTCTTTGGTAAAAAACGCGAACCAACCGCCAGTGGAAAGCTCGAACTCTTTGAGCAGTTGCGATTCGGAAAATGCTTTCGCGCCGATGATGTTGATATCGATAATTTTCGAGACATCACCCTCTTCGATTTTGAACGCCAGCGAGACGCGGTTGCGTTCAATCGGCGTGACCGTCGCCGTGACTTTTGCCGAATAAAAACCCCGGCTGGTGTACTGCCGCTTTATTTCTTTTTCGGCACGATCAAGCAGCGAGCGATCAAAAATCTTTGCTTCAGAAATACCCGCCGCCTTCAAGCCATCCTTCAGATTCTCTTTGGTGAATTCCTTGGCACCGTCGATGTCGATTTGCGCGATCGCCGGACGCTCGACGACAACCACCACCAACACGTCGTTTTCGACTTCGAGACGCACGTCAGAGTAGAAGCCGGTCGCATACAGCGCCTTGATGGCAGCCGCCGCTTTGTCGTCGTCCATGCGTTCGCCGACCTTGATTGGCAAATAGCTGAATACCGTGCCTGCTTCGGTGCGTTGCACGCCCTCAACACGAATGTCCTTCACGGTGAACGGCTGCACCGCCCAGACGGCAGCGGAGAACATCGCGCCGATCAGACCGACGAGCAATTTGGATGGCGCGCGAGATGCTTGGTGAAGCGTGCGCAAGGAAGGACTACGGAAGCGAAGACGCATCAATGAATAACCTGTGAACAGAAGTCGCCGCGCAAACGTAAACGCGAGCCCAAACGCAGGCGACTATGTGGGAAAAAGCCGATGTATATCGTTGTAGAAAGCAAATGCGGTCAAGCCCAACAGCAACACCAACCCGACCTGCTGACCCCATTGCATGGTGCGCTCAGAAACGGGGCTGCCCTTGAAAATTTCAATCACATAATACATCAACTGCCCCCCGTCCAAGACGGGAATAGGCAGCAGATTGAGCACGCCGAGACTGATACTAATCAACGCTAAAAATGTTACGAACTCGGTCAAACCCATCTGCGCAGATTGCCCTGCGTAGTCGGCAATGCTGATCGGGCCGGACAGATTTTTCCAGGACACTTGGCCGGTCACCATTTTTGCCATCATCTTTACGCTGAAAATCGACATTTCCCAGACTTTTTCGCTGGCGCGCGGGATTGATTCGAACACGCCATGGCGTACGGTCGTACTCATTTTCGCGACCTCGCTACGATCCACGGTGGGCTCAATGCCCGCGCGACCAAAGGATGCGCCGTTCTCGGTGACTTTCGCAGGCGTCACCTCAACCTCGATGGGGCTGCCCTCGCGCAACACCGTGAGCTGTACGGCCTTTTCGGCACTCGCGCGCAGGGTACGCGTGAGATCCATCCATTGCGGCTGCGCAATGCCGTTGACGCCAACGATTTTGTCGCCTGCTTTCAACCCCGCGCGCTCAGCCGCGCTATTGGCGGCGATACTCTTGATGACCGTGGACACGCGCCCCTGAAACGGAATCAATCCCAGTTTGCCGAGAAAATCCTTATCAAGATCATCTTTACTTATTTCGGACATGCTCAATGTTTTAACCCAACGCGTGCCCGTATCTGATTGCGTTTCGATCTCGACATTGCCACGCTTGGTGGCTTCTTCCACCAGCAGCAAGCGCGCATCGGCCCAAGTTTCTACTTCGCGCCCGCCGATTTTGGTGATGAGATCGAACTCTGCAAAGCCCGCAATCGCCGCCGCTGTATTGGGCAAACCCGCCGCAACATACGGTTTGCTGCCGGGCATGCCGGTGACCAACAGCGCCCAGTAAAACAAGGCTGCCAACAACAAATTCGCGGCAGGCCCCGCCGCCGCAATGACGATGCGTTGCCACACCGATTTACGGCTAAAGCCGCGCGCCTTCTCGGCCTCCGTGGCATTCGCATGCATACTATCGTCGCGCTCGTCGGCCATTTTTACGTAGCCGCCCAAGGGCAGCGCCGCGATCACCCATTCGGTTTGATCTGGGCCAATCCGTTTGCTCCACAGCGCCTTGCCAAAACCAATCGAGAAGCGCAGCACCTTCACATCGCACCAGCGCGCGGCGAGGTAGTGTCCCAACTCGTGGATGGTCACCAGAATACCGATGGCGACGAGGAACGCAAGCGCGTTGGTTAGCAATGTCATGCGCGTTGGAGCGTGGAATGTGCGGAGCGTTCAATGATGTTGATGCGCGCGGCGGCGCGTGCGGCGGCATCGGCTGCCATGACCGTCTCTAATGAGACGGCATCGACCACAGTCGCGTAGGCAAGCACCGCTTCGAGCACCGCCGGAATATCAACAAATCGCAGTTGCTGATTCAGGAAGGCTTCGACCGCGACTTCATTGGCCGCATTCAGTTGCGCGGGGGCCGTGCCACCGCGCTTCATGGCGTCATACGCGAGACGCACGCAGGGAAAGCGTGCGAAATCGAGCTTTTCAAATTCGAGTTTGCCCGCCAGCGTGAGATCAAGTGCCGGCACGCCTGCGTCGATGCGCTCCGGAAAGCCGAGCCCGTAGGCAATGGGCGTGCGCATATCGGGATTCCCCATCTGCGCGATCACTGAGCCGTCGAGATAGGTGACCATCGAGTGAACGATGCTCTGTGGATGGATGACGACCTCGATTTGCTCTGGCGTGGCATTGAACAGCCAGCGCGCTTCGATCACCTCCAGCCCCTTGTTCATCATGGTGGCGGAATCCACCGAAATTTTGCGCCCCATCACCCAATTAGGATGCGCGCACGCTTGGTCGGGCGTGATGTATGCGAGATCGGCCAAGGCGCGGGTGCGGAATGGTCCGCCGGATGCAGTGAGAATGACTTTGCGCACGCCGACGCAACCTAGACCATCTGCATAGTTGCGCGGCATCGACTGGAAGACGGCATTGTGTTCGCTGTCAATCGGCAGAAGCGTTGCCCCGCCCTCGTTTACCGCGTCCATGAATAACTGACCTGCCATGACCAGCGCTTCTTTATTCGCGAGTAGCACCTGCTTGCCCGCGCGCGCAGCGGCGAGCGTGGGCGCAAGGCCAGCGGCACCGACAATGGCGGCCATCACGGCGTCGGTGTCGGGATGTGCGGCGATGAAATCCAACTCAGCTTTGCCTACGCGCACTTCAGTTGCGACCCCCAGTTCGGCAAGGCGCGTTTTTAGTTGCGTAGCGGCGGGGCCATCATCGGGCAACACCGCGTAGCGCGGGCGAAATTGTTGGCATTGCAGTGCCAACGCTTCCACGCGCGTGTTTGCCGAGAGCGCAAACACTTCGAAGCGATCCGGGTGACGAGCGATCACGTCGAGCGTACTGACGCCAATCGAGCCGGTAGCGCCGAGGACCGTGACGCGCTTCATGCCGTTACCGTCACATAGAGCGCCGCTATCGGCAATGTTGAGGTGAGTGCATCGATGCGATCCAGCACGCCGCCGTGACCGGGCAACAGATTACTAGAGTCTTTCATGCCCGCACCGCGCTTCATCCACGATTCAAACAAATCGCCGATGATGGACAACACGCCGAGCAGCAAAAAAAATCCCAACAACCACCAGCCATGCGATAGGAGAATCTGTGACCACGTCTCTTTGGTTGAGACCAAGGCTTTCCAGACGAAGAAATAGAGCGTGACACCAACCATGCCACCCACCGCGCCTTCGATGGTTTTACCCGGACTAATCGCCGGGGCGAGTTTGTGCTTGCCGATGGCTTTGCCGACGAAAAATGCACCGACATCCGCGACCCAAACGATGAACGCGAACGACAGCAAACACCACGGGCTGACTTCGCGCAGCGTCAGCAATGCAAGTGACATCGGGATCACCACCACCCAGCCGGTGGCAGCGGCGAGGGCAGAGGATGGCCGCCATTGCGACCCGAGCCACACCGGTGCGGCGATCAACCAGAATGCGGCAGCGATAAGAAAACTGGTGGTTGCGAGGCGCTTGAAATCGAGCAGGCGACCATCAAGGTAAGCAACTGCAATGATCGCGACCAGCAGCAGCGACACGGCCAGATAGACACGTTGCGCGGCGAGCGAGAAACCGCAAAAACGGCTCCACTCCCAACACGACACCAGTGCAATGGCTGACGCGAATGCGCACCATGCCCAAACAGGAAACACGAACAAGGCATCGAGTACGATTGCCAACATCACAATCGCCGAAATAATGCGGGTTTTTAGCATTGAGCGTACCGTCCGCGCGCGTGACGCAACTAAGCGGCGGTGGCGTCGGACGACGCGTTGGCAGCTTGCACTTGCTCGCTGGTACGGCCGAAGCGGCGTTCGCGCGCACGGTAGGAATCCACGGCTTTGAGCAAACTGGCACGATTGAAATCCGGCCAGAGCTCGGTGGTGAAATAGAACTCGGTGTAGGCCAATTGCCACAACAGAAAATTGCTGATGCGCTCTTCGCCGCCGGTGCGGATAAAGAGATCGGGTTCGGGTGCGTAACTCATCGACAAGTGCTGGGCGATTTCAGCTTCAGTCACATTGCCGAACTCATTCAATGACGGTGCTTTCAGCGCATTTTCACCTGAAGATACCTGCCAATGCTTGCTTTTTTCCTCGATGACCTTATTGGTGGCCTGCAAAATATCCCAGCGCCCGCCGTAGTTTGCAGCGATGGTGAGCGTGAGTTTTCTGTTGTCGGCGGTGAGTTCTTCGGCGCGTGCGATCAATTCGCGAATGCGCAGATCAAACGGCGTGAGGTCACCGATGACCTTGAAGCGAATTTCATTGCTGTGTAGCTTGGCGACTTCACCTTCAAGCGCGCGTAGAAATAGCTGCATCAGCACTGACACTTCTTCTGCAGGACGACGCCAGTTTTCGGATGAGAACGCGAACAGCGTGAGATATTCCACGCCCAGTTCGCCGCAGGCCTTCACGGTTTCGCGTACTGATTCCACGCCGCGTTTATGCCCCGCCACGCGCGGCATGAAACGATTGCGCGCCCATCGACCATTGCCATCCATGATGAGGCAGACGTGGCGCGGCACCGCGCCGACGGCGGGGATGGTTTGGGTGGAACTGACGGGATCTGACATGAAATTGACAAGGCCCGTTAGACCGCCATCAATTCGCGTTCTTTTTCCGCGACCGCTTTGTCGATCTCAGCGATGAATTTATCGGTCAGTTTTTGCATATCATCCTGCGCCCGCTTCTCATCGTCTTCAGAAATGGTTTTCGCCTTTAGCGCATCCTTGAACGTACCGTTGGCGTCACGACGAATGTTGCGCACTGCGACTTTCGCAGCCTCGCCTTCACTTTTCACCACCTTCGCCAATTCCCGACGGCGCTCTTCGGTGAGTGCTGGCATCGGCACGCGGATCACTTCACCAACCGACGACGGATTCAGGCCAAGGTTCGCGTTGCGAATCGCGGTCTCAATGGGCAGCGCCATTTTCTTTTCAAACGGCTGCACAGTGATGGTGCGTGAGTCGGCAAGAATCAAATTGCCCACCTGCGAAATCGGCACCATCGCGCCGTAGTACTCGACCATGACATGCTCAAGTAAACCCGTGTGTGCGCGGCCCGTGCGCACCTTGCTCAAATCGTGTTTCAACGATTCGAGCGATTTTTTCATCTTGGTTTCGGATTGTTTTTTTTGCTCCGGGATATTCATTATTTCTCCAACTTTTATGCGTAAAAAAACTACGCGTACACCAACGTACCTTCATCCTCACCCATCACCACGCGCTTCAGCGCGCCAGCCTTGAAAATCGAAAATACATTGATCGGCAATTTTTGATCGCGACACAATGCGAGCGCGGTCGCGTCCATGACTTTCAGATTTTTGATAATGGCTTCGTCAAACGAAAGCGTATGGTACCGCGTTGCGGATTTGTCGATCTTCGGATCGGCCGTGTACACGCCATCGACCTTGGTGGCCTTCAACACAATGTCGGCTTCCATCTCGCGGCCACGCAGGGCAGCGGCGGTATCGGTGGTGAAAAACGGATTGCCGGTACCAGCGGCGAATACGACTACTTTGCTTTCTTCGAGATAGCGCATGGTCTTGCCGCGAATGTAGGGCTCAACCACGGGCTCAATGTTAATGGCCGATTGCACGCGCGGGGTGAGACCCGCTTTGGAGAGTGCGTCTTGCAGCGCTAACGCGTTGATCACGGTGGCGAGCATGCCCATGTAATCAGCGGTCGCGCGATCCATGCCAGCGGCACTGGTCGAAACGCCACGAAAAATATTGCCGCCACCAATGACGATACCAATCGCCACGCCGAGATCCGCGACATCTTTGATTTCACCGACGATTCGTTCAATAGTCGGGCGATTGATGCCGAATTGATCGTCGCCCATCAGCGCTTCGCCGGAGAGCTTGAGCAGAATGCGTTTGTACTTCGGAGTGGCTGCGGAAGATGCGGCTGGCGTCACGGCGGTTCTCCTGTGATGGTGGTTCGCGGCACGAACTCAAAATCGAACTCGAACTCGAACTCGAACTCGAACTAAAACCCAAGCGTAACGCGAAATTGTGGCAAAACGGGGGAAGCTGGTGGTGCGGTGTTGCACATGCGGTGCGGGTGGGGTAGGCAAAGCGCAGCGTGCCCACGCAACGATTGCTCGTGGGCACGCTGCGCTTTGCCTACCCTACAAAAACACCATAATCGGCGAGCATCTTGAAGAATTTAACCTTCAAAATCCCCGCCGATACTAGAGTTCGATCCTCCTACCTCTTCACAGCCGCTGCCGCAGCCGCAGCTGCTTCAGCCACTTCCGCTGCGAAGTCAGTCACTTTTTTTTCAATCCCTTCGCCCACCACATACAGTGTGAACGAACTGATCGATGCGCCTTTCGACTTGAGCAATTGCTCAATGGTCTGCTTGTCATCTTTGACAAACGGTTGGCTCAGCAAACACACCGATTTCAGAAATTTTTGCACGGTGCCTTCGGCGATTTTTTCCAGCATCGCTTCAGGTTTGCCGTCTTCTTTGGCTTTCTCAATGGCAACGCGGCGCTCAGTAGCAATCAATTCTGCGTCAACGCCAGTGGAATCCAATGCCTTGGGCTTGGAGGCCGCGATGTGCATCGAAATGTCTTTCGCAAGTGTCGCATCGCCGCCGGTCACATCGACCAGCACGCCAACTTTTGCACCGCCGTGGATGTAGTTATTCAATACGCCTTTGGCCGGCACGCGCACGAAGCGGCGGATCGAGAGGTTTTCGCCGATCTTGCCGATCAAGGCTTTGCGGGTTTCATCAACGCTCACGCCATTGATTTGCATGGCCGACAACGCTTCAACGTTAGCTGGATTTTGCGTCGCAACTAATTCAGCGAGCTTCGCCGAGAGGGCCAAGAAGTCGTCATTCTTTGCCACGAAATCGGTTTCGCAATTCAATTCCACAATCGAGCCGAGTTTTTGGTCAGCCGAAATGTGGATCGAGACCACGCCCTCAGCAGCCACGCGCGAGGCGGCTTTGCTGGCTTTGTTGCCGAGTTTCACGCGCAAAATTTCTTCAGCCTTGGCCAGATCGCCAGCGGCTTCGGTCAGCGCTTTTTTGCATTCCATCATGGGCGCGTCGGTTTTCTCGCGCAGTTCTTTCACCATTGCTGCTGTAATGTCGGCCATTGTCTTTCCTATCGTTCAAACGTGATGCATGATTTGTGATTCAAAAAAAAGGGGCCGGAGCCCCTTTTTCCGTTTGCGAAAATTACTTCGCTTCCTGTTCCGTGACTTCTACCAACTCTTCGCCTTCCGGTGCCACCATTTCGGTGATGACCGCGCTCTTACCTTCAAGAATCGCATCGGCCACACCGCGTGCATACAGGCGAATCGCGCGAGTCGAATCGTCGTTGCCGGGGATGATGTAGTCCACGCCGTCCATCGAGTTGTTGGTATCGACGATACCGACGATTGGCACGCCGAGCTTCTTGGCTTCGGTGACGGCAATCTTGTGATAGCCGACGTCGATAACAAAAATCGCATCCGGCACGCCACCCATGTCCTTGATGCCACCCATCGAGCGCTGGAGTTTTTCCAGTTCGCGCGAATAGGTCAGCGCTTCTTTTTTGCTCAATTTTTCGAGTGAACCTTCGGCGACCATTTGCTCGAGCTCTTTCAAACGCTTGAGCGAGACCTTAACGGTTTTGTAGTTGGTGAGCATACCGCCCAACCAACGGAAATCGACGTAGGGCATGCCGCAACGCTGCGCTTCTTCCATGATGATTTCACGGGCTTGGCGCTTGGTGCCGACGAACAACACCGTGCCTTTATTGGACGCGAGGTTGCGCACAAACTTGAGCGCGTCCTGATACATCGGCAGCGACTTCTCAAGATTGATAATGTGGATTTTGTTGCGCGCACCGAAGATAAACGGTGCCATTTTGGGATTCCAGAAGCGGGTTTGGTGGCCGAAATGGACACCAGCTTCCAGCATTTGGCGCATGGTAACTGACATTGCAAAACTCCAGAGTTAAGGTTAGCCGCCACTCGGTAGACCAGCGCCGTTGTTACTTGGCGAAGGACCTTAACAGGCCGAGTGTGAGGATTTACGCGCGTTGCTCAGGGTGAACAACAATCCCGCGTAGCCGATGATTATAAGCTGAAAAAGGCAACAAAATCAAGCGACTGTTGGGTTTTGGCGGCGGTGAGACGGGCATTTGCGGGCGTTGCGCAGGCAGGGAGTCGGTCAGGCGATGGTTGGCGCATCCGACCTGCTGCCGAAGAAGCACCGTGCGCACGCGGTTGTTATAATCGAGGCCTGAAAAAAACATTAGGGCCTCACTGTGCAAATCAGCCTCAAAACTTCCGAAGATATTGCCAAGATGCGCGTCGCTGGTCGGCTCGCATCCGAAGTGCTCGATTTCATCACGCCGCACGTGAAGGTCGGCGTGACTACCGGGCAAATTGATAAGCTCGTGCACGACTACATGGTCGATGTGCAGGGCACCATTCCGGCCACGCTTAACTACGCGCCGCCCGGCCACAAGCCCTATCCCGCTTCGTGTTGCACGTCGGTCAATCATCAAGTGTGCCACGGCATTCCCGGCGACAAAATTTTGAAGAACGGGGACGTGATCAACATTGACATTACCGTCATCAAGGAAGGCTATCACGGCGACACCAGCCGCATGTTCGCCATCGGTGAGCCTTCGATTCAAGCGAAACGCCTCTGCGAAAGCACCTACGAAGCCATGTGGCGCGGCATTCGCCAGATCAAGCCGGGCGCGACGCTCGGCGACATCGGCCACTCAATTCAGGTGTTCGCCGAAGGGGCCGGTTACAGTGTGGTGCGCGAATTTTGCGGGCATGGCATTGGCAAAAAATTTCATGAAGAGCCGCAAATTTTGCACTACGGCAAACGCGGTAGCGGCCTCACCATGCAGCCGGGCATGATTTTTACGGTCGAGCCGATGATCAACGCGGGGCGCAAAGAAATCCGCATGCTCGGTGATGGCTGGACTGTCGTCACCGCCGATCACAGCCTCTCCGCGCAATGGGAGCACACGGTGCTGGTGACGGAAGATGGCTTTGAGGTCTTAACCGTCTCAGCGGGCACGCCGCCGCCGCCGACGATTAACTAAGGCTACGATGGTCGCGCAAGCCAGTCTCTTCACGCCGATTGCGCACGCACTAAAGCGCCCCGGCGTTCCGCTGGTTGCTGATAACCCCATCGCCTACGCGAAAGCGTGGCGCGCAGCGCTCACGACTGCGCGCGCGGAACTCAAAGCGCGTTACCTCGCCAAGCCAGAGCCCGCGCCACATTTGCAAGAAATCGCGGCACTCACCGATAGCCTCATTCAAGCGCTCGCCGACGACATCGGCCTGCCGCGCGATTACGCCATCGCGGCGGTTGGCGGTTACGGACGTGGCTATTTGTATCCGTCGTCGGATGTCGATATTGTCATCGTGTTGCCTGATAACACCGAGCCCGATGCGGCGGTCGAGCGGTTCGTGAGTTTGTTGTGGGACGTGGGTATTGAGCCGGGCATCGCCGTGCGCACGATTGCGGATTGCGTGAGTGAAGCGAAGAAAGATGTGACGGTGGATACGAGCTTGCTGGATGCGCGCGCCATTTGGGGTGATGCGAACCGCGTTGCCGCGCTCGAGATTGCGTTACGCCGCGCGCGCGACCTGCAACAATTTTTTGCTGCGAAGATTGAAGAGCAGCGTAAACGCCACGCGCGGCATCAAGACGTGGCGATGAATCTCGAACCCAATATCAAGGAAAGTCCAGGCGGGCTGCGCGATTTGCAGATGTTGCTGTGGCTATCCAAGGCGGCAAAACTCGGCGAAGATTTTAGCGAACTCGCGGTCAATGGCCTCATCACCGCCGAGGAGGCGAAGCGCATCAGCACGGACCGCCGCGTGTTGATGGATCTACGCGTGCGCCTGCATTACCTCTCTGGTCGCCGCGAAGACCGCTTGGTATTTGACTATCAAAAAGCGCTTGCGAGTGATCTAAAACTCGAACCCACTGCCGGCAAGCTCGCCTCAGAAGTATTGATGCAACGCTACTACCTGACCGCCAAAGCGATCTGGCAGATGAACGCGATTGTGCTGCCCAATTTAGTGGATCGCATCTCAAATCGCCAAGCGGTGGTGGTGCCCATTGACGACGAGTTTCAGCTCATCAACGGCCACATTGCGGCGCGCGATGAAGCGATTTTTCAGCGCGAGCCACTGGCGATTTTTCGTGCGTTTTTGGCATTGCAGCGGGTCAAGGCCGCTGAGTTTTTTGCGCCATCGACACTGCGTGCGCTATGGCGTGCGGTGCCGCTGATCGGGCCGCAATTCCGCGCGGACGCAGAAGCGAATCGTCTGTTCATGGAAATTTTGCGCAGCGAAAAAGTGACGTTCACGCTGCGCCGCATGAGCCGTTACGGCGTGCTCGGGCGCTACCTGCCAGCCTTCGGCAAAATCGTGGGGCAGATGCAGCATGACCTCTTTCATGTCTACTCGGTAGACGAACACATCTTGATGGTGGTGCGCAATTTGCGGCGTCTGGTGCTGCCGCGCTTTGCCCACGAATTTCCGTTTTGTCATGAACTCGCACGAGATTTTGCGCGGCCAGAAATTTTGTATCTCGGCGCGCTGTTTCACGACATCGCCAAGGGCCGTGGCGGCGATCATTCCGATCTCGGCAAAAAAGACGCGCGCGCGTTTTGCAAAAAAATGAACGTGAGCAAAGCCGATGCCGACCTCGTCGTGTGGCTCGTCGAATCGCATTTGCAAATGTCCGCCACCGCGCAAAAGCAAGACCTCAGCGACCCAGAAGTGATCGCGCAATTTGCCGCCAAGGCAGGCACAGAGCGGCGTTTGACGGCTTTATACCTGTTGACGGTCGCCGATATTCGTGGCACCAGCCCGCATGTATGGAACGCGTGGAAAGCCAAACTACTCGAAGATTTATTCCGCATCACGCGTCGATTGTTGCGCGGCGATGCCATGCCCAACGAGCACTGGATCGAGAACAACAAAGCCGAAGCGCTCAAACAATATCGCCACGCGAAGCAAGATGAAAACGCCGTACCGCAACTGTGGTCGATGGTCGATGACGTGTACTTTCAACGCTTCGACGCCGACGAAATCGCGTGGCAAGCCATTGCGCTCGATGACAATCCCAAGCCCGCCACTGCCCGTGTGCATGTGCGCGCACCGGAGTACGTTGGCGCGGACAGCGGCTTTGCGGTAATGGTGCTCACACGCGATCAGCCGGGCCTATTCGCACGCATCACCGGATTTTTTGAGCGCCTCTCGTTCGACATCGCCGCCGCCAAAGTTTTCACCACCCGCGACGGCTACGCACTCGACATGTTCCATGTCATGCCCAAACGCGGCAAAGCCGAAACCAGCTTGGAACTCGCCGAATCCATCGAACGCGAACTCGCCCTCACCCTCGACAGCCCGCATGCTCTTGCACTCAACGCGATGGGCCGCATCGCGCGCCAAGTCAAGCACTTCCCGATGGTACCCATCATCACCATCACCCCCTCGCGCCGCAAACCGTTCTACGATTTATCCATCAGTTGCGCAGATCGGCCGGGGTTGTTATCGGCGATCTCGCGCGTGTTGCTGGAGGCGGACGTGAACCTGCGCGATGCGCGTGTCAGCACCTTGGGGCAGCGGGCGGAGGACGTGTTTGTGATTGAGCATGCGCGGCTGGGAGAGGATGCGTTTGTGGCGATGCTGACCGAAAAATTGCTGACAGCGATGCGGCTAGACTAGCGGGTAATGGCCCAAAGGCCATATTTGGCGCGGTGTTTGGGCCAGCAGGTAGACTTCAACAGTCGCGATCCAGCCGGACAACATTCAAGAAGCTCTGCTCGCGCTGGCCAGTGAAGCTGATAATTTTCTGGTCAAAATAGGGGAAACCAAACCATAAGCAAAGCCACTCCACAAGAATCCAAACACAGCGTTGTGGCTCAGAAACCTCTCACAGTACCCACTTGTTACGTAGACATTCGCAGCGGCATTGTTGACCTGCTCAATGCGGCGCGACACGCCGCTGCTCGCAATGTCAATGCGCTGATGACCGCCAGCCATAGAGAGATTGGTGGGAGATTGGTCGCCGTATCGTCGAAGCAGAACAAAAAGGAAAGCGCCGCGCAGGGTATGGTGAGCAGTTGATTGAGCGATTGTCGGCAGATTTGACACAGCAGTTTGGGCGTGGGTTTAGTGCCGACAACTTGGGGCAGATGCGTCAGTTCTACCTCACATGGACAACTCCGCAGACGGTGACTGCGGAATCTTCAAAACTCCAGACACTGTCTGGAGAATTAACGAAAACTGCCAGCACAGTCACAGCAGAACCAAGTTTGCACAAGCTTGCGCAAGGCTTCACCTTGCCGTGGTCTGACTACGTGCGGCTGGTATAGATCAGGGACGACCATGCCCGTCAGTTCTATGAAGTCGAAACCCTACGCGGTGGCTGGAGCGTGCGCCAGCTCGACCGACAAATTGGTAGCCAGTTTTACGAGCGCACTGCCCTTTCCAAAAATAAAGCGGCCATGCGCACCAAGGGTGCCGTGGCCAAGCCCGAAGATACGGTATCGCCCGATGAAGCCGTCAAAGACGCCTACGTGCAGGAGTTTTTGAATCTGAAGGACGAGTATTCCGAATCGAACCTTGAAGCCGCGCTGATACACCGCCTTGAAGATTTCTTGCTCGAACTCGGAAGCGACTTCACGTTCGTTGGGCGGCAACGTCGTCTGCGTATCGACCAAACATGGTATCGCGTTGACCTATTGTTCTTTCATCGCCGCTTACGCTGTTTGGTCATCATTGATTTGAAGCTCAGCAGCCTGACGCATGCCGATGTCGGTCAGATGCAGATGTACTGCAACTACGCAAAAGAGCACTGGACAATGCCCGATGAAAATCCGCCAGTCGGTTTGATTTTGTGCGCTGACAAGGGGCATGCACTCGCGCGGTACGCGCTCGATGGACTGCCCAACAAAATCATGGCGGCGAACTACAAAACCATTCTGCCCGACGCGGAGGTTCTGCAAAAAGAACTTGAGAAAGCGCGATTGATGTTGGAGTCTGGTCGTCGGGTCGCGGTGAAGAGAAAAAGCAAATGACAGCGAACGCGGCCAATCGAGTTGAGTTCAGCGAAGCCGATACTTGGCGCGGGTGCGAGAGGAAGGGTTTGTGGGGATGCTGCGGGAAAAACTTGTTGCGGACATTCGCGCGGACTAAGCTGCGGTGACGCCACGAAGATCGACTACCTAAGCGCGTTTCAGCAGATTTATCACCAGAAACCAGCCAAAGTGCTAGAGTTTGGTCGGGGCAAAATAAAAGCCCGGCAGATTTCTCTGCCGGGCTGGGTACTGATCGAATCTTGCGATTCGTTCATTATTGTAGCAACGGCTCTCACCCCGGAAAGCTACACAAACAAATAATAAGGGATTCGCACATGACCATCAAGAACAATTTGGAGCAGCTCACGTTTGGCTTTGACATCGGCATCGCATCAGTAGGCTGGGCAGTTCTTTCTCCGACACGGATTGTTGATTTGGGCGTGCGATGTTTTGACAAAGCTGAAACCGCAAAGGAAGGTGAGTCGCTCAATCTGGCGCGTCGCACCGCGCGCCTCATGCGCAGACGCCTGCGCCGACGCGCGTGGCGGCTCACCAAACTTGCGCGGCTATTGAAGCGCGAAGGGCTCATTGCCGACACGGCCGCTTTGCGCACAACGGTCGCCGCCCCGATCTCTGCCTGGGAGTTACGCCGCGCCGCACTTGATCACCGCCTGAGCGACCACGACTGGGCGCGCGTGCTCTATCACCTCTGCAAGCATCGCGGCTTTCACTGGGTCAGCCGCGCCGAGAAAAAGAAAGCTGAGGGTGATGCCAAAGGCGAAGGCGGTAAAGTCAAACAGGGTCTGGATGGCACCGCCAAGCTGATGTGCGAAAAAGGGTACCGGAGTGCGGCTGAAATGGTGCTCGCCGAATTTCCCGGCGCGCAACGCAACAAGCGCGGCGAGTACACCAAAGCGCTGTCACGCGCGCTTCTGGACCAGGAGCTGGCGCTCTTGTTTGAGCGGCAACGAGAACTCGGTAATTCGCATGCCACTGCCGATTTGGAATCAGCCATTCGTGGCAACGGCGACCGCAAAAGCGGCCTCTTCTGGTCGCAAAAACCCGCACTCGCCGGTAGTGATTTACTAAAGATGCTCGGCAAATGTACGTTTGAGAAAGCTGAATATCGCGCGCCCAAAGCCAGCTTCACCGCCGAGCGTCACGTGTTTCTCACCCGGCTCAACAACCTGCGCGTCACGGTCGACGGCCGCACGCGCCCGCTCAGCGATGCCGAGCGACAAATTGCATTGCCACTTCCATATTTGCAAGTTGGCGACTTCACCTTCAAACAATTGCGCGCAGCACTGGTGAAGGCCGGACAGTTGCCGGATTCATTCAAGTTTGCCTCACTGGCTTACCCCAGCGAATGGCAAAAAGCGCAGGGCAAGGCGAAAGACCCAAAAAACCCAGAAGCCGCAACACTCACCAAGGTACCTGCTTGGCAAGAGTTGCACGCGACGCTCAAAAAGGCCGATCTGGAAGCAGAATGGCAACGCATGTCGTGCGCGGCCATCGAAGGCAATCCCGAAACGCTCGATGAAATCGCGTGGGTACTCAGCGTCTACAAAGACGATGACGAAGTGGCAACCGAGCTTGGCAAACTATCTTTGCCTGGCGGTGACAAGATGGTGCAAACGCTGCTTTATATTCGCTTTGATAAATTTCACGCGCTCTCGCTAAAGGCGCTGCGCAAAATCGTGCCGCATATGGAGGCAGGCTTGCGTTACGACGAGGCGTGTGTCAAAGCCGACTATCACCACAGTCAACTGCACAAAATTGGTGACGGCGCACACAAATACCTTCCACCTTTGTACAGCGGACGCGATAAAGAGGGTCGCATGGTGTTCAACGAAGAGTTGGGCGACATCCCGCGCAATCCCGTGGTGCTGCGCTCGCTCAATCAGGCGCGCAAGGTGCTCAACGCGCTCGTGAAGAAACACGGCTCGCCGCACTCGGTGCACATTGAAATGGCGCGCGAGCTTTCAAAGCCGATTGATGAGCGCCGCGACATCGAGAAAGAGCAAACCGCCTATCGCGAGCGCAATGAGGCAGACAAACGCGATTTTGCGCAGCAGTTCAATCTCATTGGCGCACCACGCGGCGGCGACTTTGAAAAATGGAAACTCTACCGCGAACAGCAGGGAAAGTGCGCGTATTCCATTGGAGCAATCGACTGTAACCGGCTGCTCGAAAAAGGCTACGTGGAAATCGATCACGCCCTGCCCTACTCGCGCAGCTTTGACGACAGCAAAAACAACAAAGTGCTGGTGCTCGCCAAAGAAAATCGAGACAAAGGCAATCAAACCCCGTACGAATATCTCGATGGCGAGCACGACAGTGAGCGCTGGCGCAAATTTGTCGGCTTCGTTGAATCGACTAAAGCATATCGTCAAGCCAAGCGCAGCCGATTGTTGCGCAAGGACTTCGGCAAGGACCAAGCGGAAGAGTTCCGCGAACGTAATTTGAATGACACGCGGTATGTGTGTAAGTTTTTCAAGAATCAGGTTGAGCAATTTCTAAAACTTGCCGATGGCAGCGAAGATAAGCGCTGCGTAGTGCTCTCCGGGCAACTCACGTCGTTTCTGCGCGCAAGGTGGGGGCTAATAAAAGTGCGCGATGAAAGTGATCGACACCATGCCCTTGATGCAGTCGTTGTCGCTGCTTGCAGTCACGGCATGGTCAAGCGGCTATCGGATTACGCGCGTCGCAAAGAACTAGACCAAGTGCGCGAGGGGTTTGTGGATTTCACCACCGGCGAGATCGTCAACCCGGTGATGTATCAGAAATTGCAAGATCACTTCCCTGACCCTTGGCAGCACTTTCGCGACGAATTGCAGGCGCGGCTGAAGATCGATGATGCCGAGTTACTCAGAGCTGAGATGCAGCGTTTGGGCACCTACCCGGAAGACATGATTGCCAGCGTGAAACCCCTATTCGTCTCGCGCGCGCCGCAGCGGCGCAACGGTGGGGCTGCACACAAAGAAACCATCTACGGCCAACCTGATCGTCTCAAAATACAAGGTGGCGTAACGGAGAAGGCCGCGCTCAGCGCCCTGACTATGAAAGACCTAGACCGATTAATTGATCCGCATCGAAACGAAAAACTCTACGCTTCCATTCGCGCGCGCATGGAGGCGCACGGCGGCAAAGCGGACAAAGCGTTCACGGCGGCAAATCCACTTCGCAAGCCGGACAAGGAAGGCAATCCAACCGGACCGATCGTGCGGACAGTTACGTTGGTTATTGATAGGCTGTCAGGTATCCCGGTTCGAGGCGGCGTCGCAAGAAACGAAAGCCTGCTTCGGCTTGATGTTTTCTCAAAGAGCAATCGATATTTTCTCGTCCCCGCGTATGTTCATCATCGCGTTGCGCCATCACTTCCAGATAGGACGGCCGATGGAAACACCGTCGTAGATGACAGCTATAGCTTTCTGTTTTCAATCCACCCGAAAGATCTCGTCCAAGTTACGCTTCGAAAAAATGAAGTAATAACGGGATATTTCATGGGCTACGGCGGGCCGCCGAATCCGTACAACATAACGCTGTTGGTTCATGATCGAAACAAGCATGGTCACGTCAGAGCAAACGACAAAGGCGAAATTCCAAGCATTGGTGTGAAAACGGCGCTCGCATTTGAGAAATTTCACGTTGATTTGCTTGGCAACGTTTTTCCAACTCTGGTAGAAGCGCGGCGTGGTCTGGCGTAGCGTAGTAATTAATCAAGCCGCCAAGCTCAAGCGCGAGCACTTCGCGCTCGTGATCGAGCAAGCGCAATCGGCAAGCGTGCCGTTTGAAGATATTGCCATCATCGTGTTGCACCATCGCGAGATCACCATCACGCACCCGGTGTTATCCGCATGTGCCGAATACGGCATCGGTCTTTTTTCCACCGGCGACAATCATCAGCCAAATGGTGTGTTCTTGCCGTATCTGCCGCACAGTCGTGCAACCCGCATGATGCGGCTGCAAATGCAGCTTGATAAACCCACCGCCAAGCGCGCGTGGGCTGAAGTGGTCAAGATGAAAATCCGCAACCAAGCCGAGTGTCTCAGGCTGTGCGGCGCAAGCGAATTTGATCGGCTTGAATCCTTTGCACGGCGTGTACGCTCGGGCGACACGGACAATCTCGAAGCGCAAGCGAGTGCCATTTATTTTCGCGCGCTCTTTGGGGCCAGCTTTGACCGCGCGCAATCGGTGTGGACGAACGCGGCGCTCGACTACGGCTATGCGATTTTTCGCGGCGCAATCGCGCGCGCGCTGGTCGCGCATGGCTTTCTTCCGGCGATTGGACTCTTTCACCGCAGCGAACAAAACGCATTCAATTTGGCCGACGACGTGATCGAGCCCTATCGCGCCATCGTCGATTTGTTTGTCGCGAAATCGCGCCCGGCATCGGTTGATGAGCCGCTGTCGCCAAAGCACAAAGCGGATTTGGTCGCGCTGTTGAATATCGATGTGGCGATGCCACGCGGCGTGATGAGCGGCCTTTCCTCGATCGAACAAACGGTTGAATCGTTCGCGCGCGTGTACGAGGGAGCGGACGAGCACGCACTGGAGCTGCCGCGTCTGCACGGACTACGGCAGCACGTGCGCGAAATCTGATGGGCTCGGAGACCCGGCGCTTTATGAGAATGCTGGTGTTCTTCGATTTGCCGATGGTCACCAAGGTAGAAAAGAAAGCGTACACGCAGTTCCGTCGCTTTCTGCTCAATGACGGTTACGACATGATGCAGTTTTCGGTCTATGGCCGCATTTTGAACGGTGTAGACGCCGAGCAAAAACATACGCAGCGCCTAGTACACAATCTGCCGCCAGCGGGCTCAGTGCGCCTCCTGACGGTCACAGAGAAGCAGTTTGCGAGCATGCAACTGCTGGTCGGCCTGCCGCTTTTTCAGGAAAAGAAGGTTAACGCTGCGCAAATGTTGCTGTTTTAGCGCATTTTAGAAAAACGAAAACCCGCGTAGAGCCAAGCTCCACGCGGGTTTCCGACCAGTCGATTGTAGCTTTCCGGGGTGAGAGAGGGAGCTACAACTTTTGTAGTCTGGAACAAGCGCAGCACTATATTGTAGCTTTCCGGGGTGAGAGAGGGAGCTACAACCAGCTTGGTCGCGCAAAGCGCTGTTCCGGAATTGTAGCTTTCCGGGGTGAGAGAGGGAGCTACAACTGGCGGCTGAAGCTTACTGGATATTATCTGATTGTAGCTTTCCGGGGTGAGAGAGGGAGCTACAACGGCCGGGTTGGGGGTGTGAGCCAATGGCCGATTGTAGCTTTCCGGGGTGAGAGAGGGAGCTACAACCTTTCCCGTCATCAGTATTGCGATAGACCAATTGTAGCTTTCCGGGGTGAGAGAGGGAGCTACAACTGTGATTTTCTTGGAGGTCCCACACATTCCATTGTAGCTTTCCGGGGTGAGAGAGGGAGCTACAACAAAACAAACGTAGCGCAGGCCGATTGCGTCATTGTAGCTTTCCGGGGTGAGAGAGGGAGCTACAACGTTGCGCCCGCAGTCAGTGCCCCATACGTAATTGTAGCTTTCCGGGGTGAGAGAGGGAGCTACAACTGGACAAGGCATTGCTGTTGGAAACGACAAATTGTAGCTTTCCGGGGTGAGAGAGGGAGCAAACGAATTGGTAGCGACGGGCGATGAAGCTGCCCGTCACTACCAATTCGCGCGCTTCGCGCTCCCCCGTTGACAAGGAAAGTCCATGCACTCGCGAATCCGGCCGAGGTCGCGCGTACCTTGGACGCACGTCCTGTTCTCTTCGGTGGCAAACCATTCGCTGCGAGCGATTCTATTGCAGCGGCGAAAGGCGCAACGCCCACGAAAAAAACATGAGTTGAAGGGTGTGAATGCGGATTGGAAAAATCGCATTGCGACAGGCGCGGAAACGCTGGCTGGCCCACCGCGCGCCAACCGCACGCGTATTTCATTTGAATTGATGCGGGCTCGCGGTGCGGATGGCTGGTCTAGCCTTAATATTTTGATTTCCGATCCAAGCATCAGCCTTGATAATGTTTTAGCGGCGGAGTTTTTTGCGGCGGAGATCTCGACGCAACAAGGGCGAGATTTCGAATCTATAACGAGGTGGCGAGATGCGTGAATTGCTTTTTTTGGTGGAGCCCACACTTGACGGTGGGTTCACAGCGCGCGCGTTTGGTGTTGATATTTTTACCGAGGCCGACGATTTAGCCGACTTGCACGCAAATGTGCGCGACGCGTTGAAATGTCATTTTGCGGACGGCCAAGCACCAGAGGTGATTCGTCTTCAGTTCTCGCACTAAAAAGTGATTGTCGCGTTACAGATAACCAGCTCGCCTTGACGCTGCCGCGCGAGCGAGGGTCGCCGACATTGCCGGGCAGAGGCAATTTGCAGCAATGCTGTTGGATGCAGATTAGGGTGACGGCGTGGACAGCAGTTGCAGGCATTGCGCGGGGCTCAGCACGTGCAAGCCGAGGCGCGCGGGAAAATGCTTTGCGTTGCCGGTGACGACGGGGCATGCGACGGCTTTGGCAGCGGCGATGAAAGGGGCGTCGCTTAGGTCTGGCAGTCGCTCAATTGGCAAAGGGTCGGGCATCACAAACACTGCTAAGGCGCGCATATCGTCCAGCAAGTCTTCAACACTCGCTTTGGCAAATCTGAATTTCGTGCGATTCAAGACCTCAACGTATTCCGCAAGTATTTCGTGGCTTACGACAGGAACAAGCGCGACAGCGCGAATGGCGACCAATAGCTGTGCGGCAACACCAGCGGGCGTGAGTAACGCAGACACCAATACGTTCGTATCAATTACCGCGCGCACGCTTTGCCGACCTTTCCTTCCGCGCTTCGGCAATCTCGGCGTTGATTTCTTTCATCGTCATTTTGTCCAAACCTTTGGCGACCGACTGCTGTTGAATTTTTTTCACTGTGGCCATGAACCGCTCGGCACGAATCGCGCGCAACATCGTCTCAAGCGACTCGGCATTCGAATGAACCATCAACGCAAACGGCTTTCCATTGCGGGTAATCACAATATCTTCGCCCGCTTCAAGTTTTTTCCAGACCGCGCCGGATTCCGCGCGTAGCTCTTTGGTGGTGACAAAATCCATGACCATCTCCAGTACCTTATGAAGTACCCAATCTAGCACCTCCGCAGCAAATCCTCAACACCCTCTGCGTCGCCACGCCGCAGGCCTACGCGCATTCGGTTGTTGCGCCCGCGCGCGCGTAAGCTCAGCACCGCAGATGCCCACTCGCTTTTTTAATCGCCTCATGGTCAGTTGCCGCGACCTCAATCAAGTCACCCGCAGCTTCGACGCATATACTGTTTTTCTCGACGGGAAACCAGTTGCTGCGGGCGAACACATTGAGACAGCGAAAGACGTAACACTCGCAAGCAAGGCATGAACGGAAAGGTAAATCATGGACTGGAAAGATCGCATCACAGCCGACCCGGAAACGCTGTTCGGCAAGCCGCGCATCAAGGGCACGCGTATCGGTGTGGCAGTCATTCTCGCTCTAATGGCGTCAGGCTGGACTGAAGCCGAGATCCTTGAAAGCTACCCCCACATTGCGCATGAAGATTTGCAAGCCGTGTTCGCTTTTGTTCTCGACTGTATCAAGGACGAGACCTACATCATGACGGCGGCTATTGATCGGAAAGCGTTTGCGGCGTGACGTTGGCGCTGCTGGCAGGTGAAGATTTCCCACTGCCCGTCCTCGACAAGCTTAAGAATGCAGGATTCGATGTGTTGGCCGTTGCAAGAGTTTCGCCCGGCAAATTTGTGATGGGGAAATGAGGAGCGCTCGGGCGGAGTGGGAAGACGACAAAGCGCATGGTGTCGGCACGGCGACGGATGTTGCGCTCACGCGCGGGCGAGAACCGAAACCGCGTTCGGGTGCGTTTGAGTGCGTTTGAGTGCGTTTGAGTTATTTGCAACTGAACGTGGATCAAATGTTCTCGAAACCGTTCTCGCCCGATTCAAAGCAGAACGACGCGTTTCGAATTGGTCAGGCGGCTCTGACCTCGGTGAGCAAGTCAGGGTGGCGCTCCAGCAGTTTGAAAAGCTTGACCAAGGCCAACGGCGGCTTGGTCTTGCCGTTTTCGTAACGCGAGAACGCGTTGACGCCGCCGCCGAAGAGTTCGGCGGCCTGTCGCTGATCGAGGTTGAGCTTCTTACGCACCCTGGCGATGTATTCAGGATCGACGTAGGCGGCATTCACTTGGCGCTGAAACAAGCCGACAAGCTCGCTGTAGCGGTCGCCGTGTTCGCGGGTCAGGACAACTTCACCGCAAACCGGACAAAAGTCGCCCGTCACTGCTGGAACGCTCGTGGTTTCGCCTTTGTAGGTGTAGGACATTTCGCGCGTGTCGTGAATCAGTTTCGCGGCGCCACAGGATGGGCATTTCATGGTCACAGCTCCTTAAAGGACACGATCAGCACGTCATCAATGACCGTTAGTTTCAGGTACACGTCGCCCGCCTGCGTGCTGGGGCGGTATACGTCCTGCCACAACCGGTGGTCGGCATGGGTGGTCATGCTCTTGTAGAAATCCGCTGGCGTGAGTGCCACCACAACTGCACACATCCCCGCTAGGTCGTTGATGCCAAGCTCACGCGCCCCGGTGTAGGCGCTCGCGGTGGCCCTGACCGTCCCAGCCTCTATCAAGACTCTGACGATTTGCAGCTTGTGGTGTGGGGCGCCTTTTTCCAAGTCATCATCTTAACCAAATCGGTTAATTTGTCAAGTTGGTTAATGGCGGAATTTTCGACTTGATAGGTTACGTCCGCACAGAATCTGCCGCCACTTGCTGGCCTGCACCACGGCAACGATTGTCCGGCTGCCGTGGCACAAACTCGCCCTACTCCACCGCCCTCTTCTCATTTAGCCGCAGCCAGCCTTTAATCACGCGGTAGAGGTACCAAACGAGCACCACGACGGGCAGCACCCATAGCACCACCATGCCGATGCCGAGCGTGATGATGCCAAGAATCCAAAACGCGCCCCACGCGAGCACTGCCCACAGGATGCCCCACCAGAACGTGTTGGACATGTAGCCGTAGTGCGATTCGAGCCAAGTGCCGGCGACGTCATCGCGTTTGACGAGGCCGATGATCATGGCGACGACGGCGAGCGTCCAGAAGGTGAAGGGTGCCAATGCGTGCAGACCGTACATGACGTGCGTGACAGTCATCGACGATGAGACATCGCGCTCGCTCGCGTTGGAGGAGCTGCCGCTTGGGGTGGAGGTGCTGCTGCTCGGGGTGACGTCGATAGTTTCGGGCATGGTGGGTTCCTTTCGGTCTTGGTAGTTAGTCGTCATTCTTGCCTGCCATTTCGGGAAAAAGTATTTCGGTAAATCCAAATTGCGTCATATCGGTGATGCGCATGGGGTAGAGCACGCCGTCGAGGTGATCGCATTCGTGTTGCACCACGCGTGCGTGAAAACCTGAAACAGTGCGGTCGATTTTTTTGCCGTGTTCATTGACGCCGGTGTATCTGATCTTGCTGAGGCGCGGCACCACGCCACGCAGGCCAGGCACCGAGAGGCAACCTTCCCAACCATCCTCGGTTTCATTCGATAGTGGGGTCAAGGTTGGGTTTATCAAGACCGTGAACGGCACGTCTTCGGCATCGGGGTAGCGCGCGTTGTTTTTGACTTCGAAAATGACCACGCGCACGTTCTTGCCGATCTGGGGCGCGGCAAGCCCGGCGCCATTCGCCGCGATCATGGTTTCTTGCATGTCGGCAATCAGCGCACGCAGTTCGGCGGAACCGAAGGCAGATTTAGAAACGCGCTTAGAGACTTCGAGCAGGCTGGGCGCGCCCATTTTTAGAATGGGGTGGATCATGGCTACTTGAAGCCGCGCTGATCCGCTGGCATCGCCGAGTGCAGCTCAACGGCCTTAGCCAGGATGGTGCGAATTTTTTCCATGCCGATTTTTAGCACGGCTTCGGCGTCCTCTAATTTAATGCCGTTGACTGAAGAGCCGCGCCCGGCGGCGTGATTCATGGATAGCGCGAGGGTGGCGTAGGACATTTCCATCTCACGCGCGAGCGAGGCTTCGGGGAGCGTGGTCATGCCGACCATGGTGCAGCCGTCGCGTTCCATGCGGTTCACTTCGGCCAGCGTTTCGAGGCGCGGGCCTTGGGTGACGCCGAGCACGCCGCTGTCAACGACGTTGATGCCCGCCGCTTTGGCTGCCGCGAGGTAAAGCAAGCGCGCGCGCGCGCAATAGGGATGTGTGAAGTCGATGTGCGTGACAGGTTTGTCGCCTTCAAAAAACGTGTGCTTGCGGCTGTAGGTGTAGTCGATCAATTGATCGGGCACGGCGATGGCGCCGGGGCCGAGATTAGCGGCGACGCCACCGACCGAGTTCACGGCAAGCACGCGCGTGACGCCGAGCGAATGCAGCGCCCACAAGTTGGCGCGGTAGTTGACCTCGTGGGGCGCGATGGTGTGGCCGTAGCCGTGACGCGCAAGAAAGATCACTTCGGCTTTGCTGCTGCCGGTTGCGATTTCGCCGAAGGTGAGATGGCCCGATGGCTCGCCGTACGGCGTGCGCACGATTTCGCGGCGCGTGATGGCGAGGTTGGTGAGATTGGTGAGACCGGTACCGCCGATGATTGCGAGCATGATTTTTAGGCTGGATGAATGGTTGAAAGTCTAGGATTGACGGGGTGTTTCAGGGGTCTGGTGCGCCGCCGATGGCAAACGATTTCCCACTCGATTTCGACATCGTGCAAGCCTCGCGCTACGGCAATGAAAAAGTTGGTAGCCAGCTAACGTGGCGGGTCGCGCCGCGCGACAACA
>JAYTVA010000040.1:0-26195 GCA_043744255.1 Burkholderiales bacterium
CGCAGCGCTCGCGCTACACTCTTCGCTAACTTTAACCGTCAGGCCGCTTGACCCCTCCTGCCAATCTAGTTCGGTATCAAACCTGATTTGGAAAAGACTATTTGCAGCGCAAATTTGCAGGGAAATGACCGCGGCGCAGCAGAGAGACAACTTGTGTGTATTTCGCTATTGCGCAATGGACACTACGTTACACTTGCGCGACAAAAATCCCATCTCATGACAACTGGCGCGCATGACTCTGCAGTCCTCCTCGATACCCACCCTGCCCGATGGTCTGGACGCCACCATCGCGGCACTTGCGCCGACGATGCACGCGATTGCGATGCCCGCGTGCTTGGTGCTGTCTAACACCAAATATGCCGTCGCGAACGCCGCATACATAGCCATGGTCGGTTGGCCTTCCGACGACATTCGCGGCAGGACGACCGCTGAAGTCATCAACGCCACCGAGTACGAGCAGGTGAAAACGCCGCTCGAAGGTGCCCTGAAGTCGGGCGAAATTACCAGCTACATCCGTAGAAATATTGATCGCGCAGGCCGCGAGCGTTGGATGGTTGTGAACTACTATCCGCAACGATTGCCGAACGGCGAGGTGTTTGGCCTGATCGCCATGTTCACCAGCGCGGATCGGCTTAAAACGATGGAGCGCGAAACACAGCAACACGAAAAATTGCTGCGCTCCATCACAGATCGCGCCGGCTTGTTGATTGCCCAGCTGGATCGAGAACTGGTGTTCAGATTTGCCAACCAACCGTTCCTCGATTGGGCGAAGTTGCGCCAGGACGAGGTGATCGGCAACACGCTCGCGGCAGTGTTTTCACACGAGGCACTGAACTTTTACGATCCATTTGTAAAGCGTGCGTTGGCGGGCGAGACATTCAAGATCGAGACCGTAGCGCACGCGCGTGCGCGTGCGAACGAGGGTCGCCATCTCGAAGTATCGTTCTTCCCGGAAGTTGCGGTTGATGGGCGCAGCGCTGGCTTTTTGTTCATGGTGCGCGATATCGAAAAGGATTATCGCGTTCGGCAGGATCTGCTCGCACGCGAACGACGCATTCGCCTGATTACGGATAACGTCAGCCTGCCCATCAGCTACATCGACGCGGATCACAACGTTCAGTTCTGCAACCGGGCCGGCTATCAGTGGCTGAAACTGACCGAGGCCGATGTGCTCGGTAAGCCGCTACGCGAGGTCTACGGCGAAGCCGCCGCCGAGCAGGTTCGCCCCTGGCTCGACAAAGTATTCGCCGGCCAAGCGCAGACCTACGAGCGCTACGCGTCCAACCTCGCTGGCACATCGCGCTGGATACGTGGCCACATGGTGCCTGATTTTGACGAAAGCGGAAAAGTCGTCGGCGTCTTCACCGTACTCGCCGATATCGACAGCGACGTGAAATTACGCAATGGCATCGCGGAGCAAGAGCGTCAGATTCGCCTGTTCAGCGACAATATCCCGGAGGCGATCTTTTACCTTACGCGGGACCGTCGCTTCAAATTTGCCAACAATACCTATCTGCACCAACACGGAGTCACGCGCGAATCCGTGATTGGAAAGACGCTTGCCGAGGTATGCGGCGATGAAGTAGCAAATGCGGCTGAGCCCTCCATTGCGCGCGCCTTCGCGGGCGAAACGGTGCTGGACGAGCGCTTGGTCGCACATACGCCCGCCGATGCACCCGCCGAAACCCGTTGGCTGCGCCTGCGCAACGTCCCTGATTTTGATGAAAGCGGTGTGGTGCAGGGTATCTACGTGGTCGGCAGCGACATTCACGAGATCAAAACCGCTGAATTTGAATTGCGTCGCGCGAATTGGATGCTGTCTTCGCACTTTGAAAATACCCCGCTAGCGGTGGTTGAGTGGGGCGCTGATTCATGCGTGCGGCTCTGGTCACCGCAGGCTGAGCGCTTGTTCGGCTGGACCGAAGCTGAGGTGATTGGCAAGAAGATCGGCTCATGGAATTTCATCGTCGAGGACGATCATGCCGATGTGATGAATGCCATGACCCGCATGCATCAAGGCACCGAAAAGCACACCACGAGCGTCAATCGCAACTATCGTAAAGACGGCAGCATTATCTGGTGCGAGTGGTACAACTCCAATCTCACAGACGAAAATGGCCAGTTCGTGTCGATGCTTTCACTGGCGCAAGATGTCTCCGCGCGCGTAGAAGCAGAGGAACGATTGATCCATCAGGCGACGCATGACAGCCTAACTGGCCTGCCAAATCGAACGCTGCTGCAGGATCGTTTGCACTTGGCGATTGCCCGTGCGCGCCGCAATAGCACGCGAATTGCCGCGTTGTTTATCGACCTTGATCGGTTCAAGGAAGTTAACGATACCTTGGGACATCGCGTGGGCGATTCGCTTTTGCGGCTGATCGCATCGCGCCTGCGCAGCACCGTGCGTGACTCGGATGTGTTGGTGCGCATATCGGGTGATGAGTTTTTGGTGCTGCTCGAGCAACCACCCGATCTGCCCGCCGCCATCAATGTTGCCCACAAATTGCTCGGCACAATTAGCGAACCTGCGCTAATTGAAGGACATCAAATTTTCGTCTCAGGCTCGATTGGTATCAGCATTTTCCCAGATGACGCCGACGACGCCGATACCCTACTTCGGCATGCCGACATGGCCATGTATCGCGCCAAAGAAGCGGGCAAGAATACCTACAGTGTATTCACTGCCGACCTCGCCGAGCAAAGCTCCAACGTGCGGCTGATTGAAAACGCGTTGCGGGCATCCATCGCCAAGAATGAGCTTGAGCTCTTCTATCAGCCGAAGGTAGATATTGCGACCAATCGTATCGTGGGTGCCGAGGCACTCATCCGCTGGCACCACCCCGAGCGCGGTCTGGTCTTGCCGGGCGAATTCATCGCACTCGCCGAGGCATCCGGCTTGGTGCACCTGATTGGCGACTGGGTACTCGATAACGGCATTGCGCAAATCAAGAAATGGCGCGAAGAGGGTCGCGGTCATCTCCAGCTCGCGATCAATCTCTCCGCAGGGCAGTTCCATGCCAGCAACTTGTGCTCACGTATTATCGAACGCGTAAAACGCGCAGGCGTTGATCCCGCCTGTCTCGAACTCGAAATCACTGAGACCAGCATGCTCGGCGACCCAGAAGGGGTCGGACGTACCATCAGCGCTCTGCGTGACTTCGGTATTCGCATTGCCATTGACGACTTTGGCACCGGCTATTCCAGCCTGTCGCATTTGAAGCGCTTCCCGATTGATACCTTGAAGATTGACCGCTCGTTTGTAAGAGACGTGTTGACGGATCGCGATGACGCGGCCATCGTGACGGCGGTCATCGCACTGGCAAAAGCGCTTGAGATCGACGTGGTGGCCGAGGGCGTGGAGACCACCGCGCATTTCGACCTACTGGCGGGTCTGAAATGCGACTCTTTTCAAGGCTATCTCGTGAGCCCGGCGTTGCCTTTCAAGCAGTTTGAAGCCTTGGTAGACGCGCACAACGAAGGCAAGTAACGCTATTTTTTTTGTGCAGGCACGAACGCGGCCTTCAGGTAGTAAAACATCGACCAAACGGTCAGACCGGCGGCGATCCAGATCAATACGCGTCCCAGCGCGCGGCAATTGATGACGCCAAACAAAACACCGTCATACAACAGGAATGGAATGGCGACCAACTGCGCGGTCGTTTTCACTTTTCCCAGCATCGACACGGCAACGTTTTTGGATTGCCCCAATTGCGCCATCCATTCTCGCAAGGCGGAAATGGTGATCTCGCGTCCGATGATAATCAGCGCCACGATGGCGTCAGTGCGCCCCAATTCCACCAGCACAATCAAGGCGGCGGCAACCATTAGTTTATCGGCCACCGGATCAAGGAATGCACCGAACGCCGAGCTTTGGTTGAGCTTGCGCGCCAGATAGCCATCAAACCAATCCGTAATCGCGGCAGCGACAAAAATGACCGTCGCTACGATGTTCGCCTGCCTTGACGTAAGCCAGGATTCATCGAGATACAGCACGATAATAAAAATTGGAATGGCCGCGATACGCAGCCACGTCAGGATATTGGGGATGTTTAGTGTCACCACGTCAGGCGCTTGTTATTTAGAAATATTCATCAGTGTAATTGGTTATAGATCGCTTCCGCCAAATCGCGACTGATCCCGTCCACGCGCGTCAGGTCATCCACGCCAGCCAACACCACGCCTTGCAAGCCGCCAAAGTGCGCCAGTAACGCCTTGCGCCGCTTCGGACCGATGCCCGCAATGTCTTCCAGCCGCGAGGTATTACGCGTTTTTGCCCGTCGCGCACGATGGCCGGTAATGGCGAAACGATGCGCCTCATCGCGAATTTGCTGGATCAAATGGAAGCCAGGATTGTCGATTGGCAAATGCAATTCACGGCGCGTGCCGCCAAAAATCAGCGTCTCCAATCCGGGCTTCCGCTCTTCGCCTTTGGCGACACCGATAAGCTGAATATCGTTGAGCCCAAGGTCATTCATCACTTCTTCGGCGACACCGAGTTGCCCCTTGCCACCGTCGATCAACACCAGATCGGGGCGCGGCATGGTCACGCGCTCAGCCACATTTTCAGCACCCTCCTCCATCGGCTCGACCTCAACCAATTTCTTGTAGCGCCGCGTGAGTACATCACGCATCGCCGCGTAGTCATCGCCTGGCGTGATGCCCGTGATGTTGTAACGCCGATATTCGCTCGATTGCATCTTGCCGCGATCAAACACCACGCAGCTCGCCACGGTCGCCTCACCCATGGTGTGGCTGATATCGAAACACTCCACGCGCTGCAATGTTTCCAGCCCGAGTGCGTCCTGCATCATCGCGAGTTTTTTGTCTTGCGTGGCTTTTTCGAGCAGATGTTGTTGCAGCGCGAAGTTGGCATTCTTCATCGCCATCGTCATCCATACCTTCGCCTCACCAATCGGGCGCGTAACCACTTTCACCTGTCGTGCCGCGACAAACGACAAAAACGCCTCCCAGTCTTCGGTCTCAAAATTGCCATCGAGAATCAGCTGCGATGGCGGCGTTTGCGCGCCATAGTGTTGGTCGATGAACGCGCCGATGATCGTATCGAGATCGGCATTGTGCGTATTCGACGGAAACAGACTCTTGTCGCCTAGATGCCGACCGCCGCGAATCATCACCAAATTCACGCACCACGTGCCCCGCACTTCCAACGCCGCAATCACATCGACATCGCGTTCACTCGACGACTCTACAAACTGCTTGGCGAGAATTTGTTGCAAGATGCGCACCTGATCGCGATACCCGGCGGCCGCTTCGAAATTCAATTCCGCCGAAGCCGCTTCCATTTTTTTCGTCAGTGCATCGACCACTTCGTTTTCTTTGCCTTGCAAAAATAGCGTTGCGCTATCGATGTCACGCGCATAAGTTTCTGCGTCGATCTTACCGACACAGGGTGCCGTACAACGGCCAATTTGGTGCAGCAAACAAGGCCGCGCGCGATGCGAAAAAACTGTGTCATCGCAGGTGCGCAGCTTGAACACTTTTTGTAGGTGATTAATCGTCTCGCGCACCGCCCATGTATTGGGATAGGGGCCGAAGTAGCGGTTCGGCTTCGTATGAGGGCCGCGATAAAAACGAATCTGCGGGAATGCGTGACCAGTCAGCATGATGTACGGATAACTCTTGTCATCGCGAAACAACACGTTGTACTTGGGTGCCAACGACTTGATGAGATTATTTTCGAGGATCAGCGCCTCGGATTCGCTACGCACAATGGTCGTCTCAATCGCGCGAATGTGCGACACCATCAACGTCGTACGCGGGCTGGTGTGGTTTTTGTTGAAATACGACGACACGCGCTTTTTCAAGTCGCGCGCCTTGCCCACATAGATCACCTCACCCGCCGCATTTTTCATGCGATACACGCCCGGCAAATGGGGCAGCTGCGCAAGGATGGGCTTGGGATCGAAGATCGTGGTGGTCATGCGTGCAAGGATGGAGGCGTGGACACTGCATTATCCATGCGCGCCGCGCGGTCGCTGCCCGGCTCGCGTGTGCAAATGATGGGGAATGAAGAAATATTACGAAAGTCCTTGCAATCCATCGTCAACCTGTATAAAAATACAGACATGGAAAATCTAACCCCCCGGCAACAAGAAATACTCGACTTCCTCAAAGCGTGGATCGCGGAAAACAGCATGCCACCCACGCGCGCGGAAATGTGCGCTGCCCTCGGCTTCCGCTCTCCGAACGCCGCCGAGGAACATCTACGCGCGCTAGAACGCAAGGGCGCAATTGAAATGCTTGCCGGTTCCTCACGCGGCATCCGCATCCTCATGGGCGGAGACGACGCCGCCAACGATGAAGAGCACGGCCTCCCGCTGATCGGCAAAGTCGCCGCAGGCTCACCGATTCTCGCGCAAGAAAACATCAGCGGCCGCTACCCCGTCAGTCCGCTCATGTTCAAACCGCGCGCCGACTACCTATTGAAAGTCGCCGGCCAAAGCATGAAAGATGTCGGCATCATGGACGGCGACTGGCTGGCCGTGCACAAAACCAATCAGGCACGCAACGGGCAAATTGTGGTGGCTCGCATCGACGGCGATGCCACCGTCAAGCGACTCAAACTCAAAGGCCAGACGGCGTACCTGATCGCCGAAAACCCGGACTTCCTGCCCATTGTGGTGAATCTCGACAAGGAGACACTGGATGTTGAGGGGCTCGTCGTTGGGGTAGTGCGAACGATGTAGGTCGTTGCGCTAGCCGGTATGGCTAGGCCTGCTTCTACTCGCAGGCCACGCGCCGCATCGGAAAATCAATCGCGCGCGCCTTGCCGTTCACTTCACCCTCGATCCGCGCCGCCAGCGAGCCGTCGGCGTTCTTTTCGTAACTGACGCGTTGCGGAAAATCGGTGCGCAGATTTTCAAAAACGAATCGGGCACCTTCTTTTTTCAACAACGCAAAGCGCGTTTCTGCTTGGCGGGATGGCGTCGCCACAAAACCGATTTTTCCGTCCGCATCTGGCTCTATCCGCATCGCCTCATACGAAGCCAACTTGCCATCGCGCATCGTCCGCCCCATGCCCAACATGATCCCGCCCTCGGGGCGCATCCAGTGCTCACGAAACGTGTGGGTGCCACTGGTGCCCGCCCAACAACCCGCGAGCCACGCGAATTCATCGACCGTGATCGTTTGCGCGCTGGTGGTCTGACAACCCAGCAGCAGGAGCGTGGCGAAAATCAGTGTCGGCTTCATCGTAAGCTCCGTTCGAGAAATAAAGTGAAACTCTAGCACTGGCGGGCAGTTTGGGGCAGTTTTCTTCAACACATAGGCCGCGCAGCTGGCCGTCGAGCGCGTGGTAGGGTCGGCAATCAATTGCCACCACAAATCCCGCGTCAAACGCGCCACAATACGAGCTCCCTCCCCGCCCGCTCAACACCACCATGACCATCTACGACCAACACCTCGACAAAAACGCCGCCAACTTCGTAGCACTCACCCCGCTCTCATTTTTGCGCAAGTCGGCCAACGTTTACCCGGACTACGTTGCCACGGTCTACGGTGAGCGCCGCATTACGTGGCGCGAGACCTATGCACGCGTGCGCGCCCTCGCCTCCGCACTCGCCAAGCACGGCGTCAGCAAGGGCACCACTGTCGCCGCGATGCTGCCCAACATCCCCGCCATGTTTGAGCTGCACTACGCGCCGGCCATGCTCGGTGCGGTGCTCAACACGCTCAACACGCGCTTGGACGCCGAGACCATCGCCTTCATGCTCGATCACGGCGAAGCCAAGGTGCTGTTTACGGATCGCGAGTTTTCTGGCGTGATCGAAAGAGCGCTCACGCTGGTCAAACATAAGCCGCTCGTCATCGACGTCGATGACCTCACCTTTGCGGGTGGAAAGCTACTCGGCGAAATCGAGTACGAAAAATTCCTGACGCAAGGCGACCGCGATTTTGCCTACCAACTCCCCGCCGACGAATGGGACGCGATCGCACTCAACTACACCTCGGGCACCACCGGCAACCCGAAAGGCGTGGTCTATCACCATCGCGGCGCGTATCTCAATGCCGTCAGCAACATTGTCGATTGGCAACTCCCGCACCACCCCGTCTACCTCTGGACGCTGCCGATGTTTCACTGCAACGGCTGGTGTTTTCCGTGGACGATTGCAGCAGTCGCGGGCACCAACATTTGCCTGCGAAAAGTCGAAGCCAAAACCGTGTTCGATCTCATCCGCACGCACAAGGTCTCGCACTACTGCGGCGCGCCGATTGTGCACGCGACGCTCATCAATGCGCCAGCTGAATTCAAACGCGACATCACGCATCAAGTGAAATGTCTGGTCGCCGGTGCTGCGCCACCGGTCGCGGTGATTGAAGGCATGGAAGCCATGGGATTTGATCTCACGCATGTGTACGGGCTCACAGAGGTCTACGGCCCGGCGGCGGTGTGCACGCGCCACGATGCGTGGAACCAACTTTCGGTCGAGGAACGCGCGATCAACAACGGTCGCCAAGGCGTTGCCTACACGCTGCAAGAAGACATGACCGTGATGGATGCTGCCACCATGCAGCCCGTGCCGCACGACGGCGAAACCATGGGCGAAATCATGTTTCGCGGCAACATCACCATGCGCGGCTATCTGAAAAATCCGAAGGCCACTGACGAAGCGTTCGCTGGCGGCTGGTACCACACCGGCGACCTCGCCGTCATCCACCCCGACGGCTACGCAAAAATCAAAGACCGCTCAAAAGACATCATCATCTCCGGCGGCGAAAACATTTCCTCGATTGAAGTGGAGGACGTACTCTCCCGCCACCCCGCCGTTATGCTCTCGGCAGTGGTCGCACAACCCGATGAAAAATGGGGCGAAACGCCGTGTGCGTTTGTGGAATTAAAAGATGGTGGGGTCGCGACCGAGACGGAAGTGATTGAATTTTGCCGCGAGCGGATGGCACGGTTCAAGGTGCCGAAGCGGGTGGTGTTTGGCGAGCTGCCGAAAACTTCTACGGGGAAGATTCAGAAGTTTTTGTTGCGGGAGCGGGCGAAGCTAGGTTGAAATTTTCTTAGCCAAGTCGAATCAGCGCTTGCCAGTTCTTCCCAAACTTTTCAAACCCAGCAAAGTCCAAAGTCAGTGCGAGCGGCATCACGCTACACGGGCGATGCCAAAAAATACTTTTATTGAAAGCGATTTGTGGAAGCACCGACCAAGCAAACCCGTAAACCAGTCTGCGAACTTTCACCCGTTGATTTCGCGACGTTCCCGATTTGGGAGAACTCGTAGGGCGCAATAACCAACGGGCATTGCGCCGTATGTCGATGCATCAATGGTGCAATGCGCTTCGCTTATTGCACCCTACGGTTCTATCGTTGTTGAATAGATTGGAGAGCAAACTTGAAGCTGAGTAAGACAGAGTGACGGATGTTGGAAAACGCAAAGCGCGCGGGTGTGCGAATGAATCTCAAAGCACTCACACGAAAATTCAACTTTACGGTCTCGCCGACGACCACGTCGCTTATTAATATCGATATTCTTGTTTCACTAGCTGACGTGATCGGCAATCTTATTGACCGAAAAAAATTTCAGCCAGAGCTCTCGGGCGTCGTGTTTTTCCCCATCATCACCGAACCTGAAATTTATTGCCAAAGTGGCTTTCGTATTCACAAACGCGCGAGCAATGGCTACTTTGTGGGCAAGAATATTCCGTTTGATGTGTGGAAAAAGGCTCGATTTGCGCGCAGGTTGGTTCTTGCCTCGGAAAACTTTGTAGCGTCAATTCAGGATATCCCTGATAGGCACTTGTCGGCTGAGAGCAAGGCGAGCTTGATTGACATTGTTCAAGCTGCGGTAAAAAAAGTGGCTGAGGCTCACTGAATACGAGGAACGCAAACGCTGGGGTCTCCCAGCTAGTAGGGCGCAATAACCAACGGGCATTGCAACGAATGTTGATGTATCAATGGTGCAATGCGCTTTGCTCATTGCACCCTACAGTTCTGGAAGTAATCCGTGCGAGTCGTTTCGATGCTGCCATCCCGGAATGCGACCATCGGAAGTCCCATGGGACGTTTCGCTCCTTCCGGGCTACATCGTTACATGGCACTTCGTGAAACACTAATCAGGACGCGGCTTTCCAAGGCATTGCTCGATGATCGAGATAGAGTGGACGCGCACCCGACTCATCACTACAATCGACTGCACCATGCCGACCATTCAACAACTGTTCAACATCGACCACCCCATCATTCAAGCACCGATGGCGGGATGCCAGGTGAGCGCGCTTGCGATTGCGGTTTCCAACGCAGGCGGACTCGGTTCGCTACCTTGCGCGATGCTCAACATGGATGCGTTGCGCGCCGAGTTGACCACCATCCGTGCGCAAACGCAGAAGCCTTACAACGTAAATTTTTTCTGCCACGCTGTGCCAACCCCGAGTGCCGCGCGTGAAGCCGCTTGGCGCGCAGCGCTCGTGCCTTACTACGCAGAATTCGGCATTGATCCCGCGACGATTCCGCCCGGACCGGGGCGCGTGCCGTTCACGGAAGAAGCGGCCGACCTGCTGAGCGAATTCAAGCCGCCCATCTTGAGTTTTCATTTTGGTTTACCGTCAGCCGCGTTGCTCGCGCGGGTGCGAGCGTGGGGCGCGAAAATAATTTCATCGGCGACCACGGTTGACGAGGCACTTTGGCTCGAAGCACACGGCGTGGATGCGATCATCGCGCAAGGCTTGGAGGCGGGAGGGCATCGCGGGATGTTTTTAACCGATGACATCCACACGCAGCTCGGCACGTTCGCCCTGTTGCCGCAGGTGGTGCGTGCGGTCAAGGTTCCGGTCATCGCGGCTGGTGGCATCGCTGATGCGGCGGGCGTGGCGGCAGCAATGCCGCTCGGTGCCGCTGGCGTGCAGGTTGGCACCGCGTATTTGCTGTGCCCGGAGGCCACCACCAGCGCGGTGCATCGTGCGGCGTTGCAAAGTGATGCAGCATCGGTCACGGCACTGACGAATCTGTTCACGGGTCGCCCCGCGCGCGGGATCGTCAATCGCATCATGCGTGAGCTTGGGCCGATGTCGGTCGCGACCCCGGCGTTTCCGCTCGCGACGGCGGCGGTTGCGCCATTGCGAGCACACGCCGAGCGCCAAGGCAGCGGCGATTTTTCGCCGCTGTGGGCGGGGCAGAACGTGAGTGGTTGTAAGCCAATTGGCGCGGCGGAATTGACGTTGCAGTTGGCGTCGTTGTTGTGAGTTTTTTTGCGGAGTAGATGTCGGGTAGCTGCGCAACCCGACCTACCACGCTACCAAGTGCTCGTTTTTATAGGCACTCGGCAAACTCGTCACTGTCTCCCCGGATTTAGTCCGGGGTCTAATTTTTTCGCGGCACTACGCAAACCCAATTGGGCCCCGGACTAAATCCGGGGAGACAGCGAGGGGCGCGCACGTGCCATCTACCCCCAAGCACCTCGAATCAATGCCCGCAGTAGCGAGATTCGCGACTCGCGCACAAACCCACCCACGCGCCGGAAACCTACGGCAATACTCGGCGCTCCTCAACTAATGAAAGGACAGCACACCTCCTGATGCCCTGCCGTACGCGGCGCATCGGAGGCAAACAATATGAGTACCTTCCCCAGCTTGGCGTTCTCGTTGAATTCTGGTGTCGTTACCGGCACCGCTGCGGCGATTTTCTTGGCGGACTTTTTTTCGGGTGTTGTGCATTGGGCGGAAGATGCCTATGCGCGCAAGGACACTCCCATCATTGGCAGGTGGCTTGGCGAAGCGAATATCGAGCACCACCAGAAGCCGCGTGCGTTTGTCGCGCGCAGCTTTCTCGCGAGTTCGTGGGATTTGCTGTTGGTCGCGATGACCGTGTTGATCGCAGCGTGGTCGCTGGATCTGCTGACTTGCTCGGTGTGGGTATTTGCGTTGACCATTGCCAACGCGAATCAGATTCACAAATGGGCGCACCGCGCGCCGCACGAGAATGGGCGCGTCATCACCGCGCTGCAGAAATTAAAACTATTACAGACGCAGCGCCACCATGGTCGTCACCATCAAGGCAAGAAGGATTCGCACTACTGCGCGATCACGAATTTTTTGAATCCGATTCTGGAGGAGCTGGAATTCTGGAAGACGATGGAGCGCATCAATGAACGCGTGTTTGGCTTGACACGCAAGCCGGAAACCACGGCGTGATTGCATCATTCGGCGGGCATGAAAATTCGCAAAAAATGTCCCGAAACGCCCGCCAAAACTCGTGTTTCAGCGGCGGATCAAGGCCACCACCCGCGCAATCACGGGCTTCGAAAACATCATCCCCACATGCCCGACGCCATTCAGCACGATGTTGTCGCCCCATGCAATTTGCGATGATTCCGGCGGATAGACGAGGTCGTCGTTGAGCGTGTAAATCGAGGTAGTGGGTGGGTGCGCGACGCCCACCTCCGCCTGTTCTAGCGCTGCTAACCACGCGCTGCCAACGCGCATTTCATCGACGCACTGTGCTGGCCCTGCTAACGCCATGCGGGTGCCGTGGTGCGGGCTGCCCAAGGTGATGACCTGTGCGATCCGGGCCGCGTTTGCAGGGCTTCGCGCAACGTAGGCGCGCGTCACCAGACCGCCCATGCTGTGCGCGACGATGATGATTTTTTGTTGGCCTGTTTGCGTGCAGATGTCGTTGATGCGCTGCTCAAACCCGGCCAGCATGGCGTCAATGCGACCCCACACGGGCGCCAGCGTAATCGAGTACACCGGGCCTACGCCCGCCGCCGCCAAGCCACGACGAAACGCCCACCAGATGCCGCGATTGCACAGGTAGCCGTGCACCAACAACACCGGCACGCCAGTTGGACGTCCAGCGGGCTCGACGCGCATGAACAGTTGATGGAACGGCTGAGTAACCGTATAGCCGAGTGAGCGAGCATCGAATTCTTTCGCCAACGCTTTCAATGCGCCGGGCGCGCGCGGCACCACGACCCCGCGCCGTGCATCGCGCCAGCCCAGCCATGACGCCAGCAGATATGACGGCAGTGACAGCAACAACCGCCACGCCAGCGCAATTGCGCCGATCAGTGGCGCAATCACGTACCACGGTATGCCGCGACGCAGCAGTGTTATGGCGAGCAGCCAATATAGGAGCGCTTCGAGAATCAGCGCCATGATCGTGACGGTTTGCAGCATGGGCATTATTTCACCACGATTTGCGCGTCCTGCCAAAAGGCGCGCTGCGGTGCGCTTTCCGCAAAGGAAAAATTATTTTCATGCTGCATCCATCGTGCTCATGGTTGCGTAACGCGCGCGCTTGATCTGCCGCATTTTAAGCGCAGTGCCTCAGCCCGTTCGCTTACAGCGCTTGACGCGGGCGGCCTACATGCCCGCGCATGTCATCGAGCTTAAATCCGAATGCAGGCCGGGACATTTAAAAAGCGAGCATCACGGTCGATCTAGTCAATGTTTCGCTGCAGAACAGCGACGGTCACACAGCAACCAAATTTCACCATGCGATAAATTTCATTTGAAAAACCATTGCGCGCATCTAGCTGCAAATTAGGCGCGTACCCCGTCTACAGCAGGTCCAAGGAAAGTATTTCCCAACAATAACCGGAGATTTTCATGAAACTGAACAAGATTAGTTTGGCGGTTTTGGCCGCAACCACCGCATGTGCAGCTGGCATCAGCATGGCGTCCAGCCATCGCGAAGCGCCGTTCATCACCACCTCACCAAAAGTGGATGGCACGGACTTTTATATGTTCCGCAGCTATGAAGGGGTGGCCGCAAACGGAGCGGGGGGACGCAGTGATTACGTCACGTTGATTGCCAACTACCTCCCGCTGCAAGATGCCTATGGCGGTCCGAATTATTTTTCACTGGACGCCAACGCGCTCTACGAAATTCATATCGACAACAATGGCGACGCAAGCGAAGACATCACCTTCCAATTTCGTTTCACGAACAAATTGAATAACGTCTCGCTGCCGATTGGCACCGGTACTAACCAGCGGTCGGTTGCCATTCCGTTGATCCAAGCGGGCACCGTGAGCAATCTCAACGACGCCAATCTCAACGTCAATGAAAGCTATACGCTCAGTGTCGTGCGTGGTGATCGCCGCAAAGGTCAGACGCAGGCTGTCTCCAAGCTCAGTGGTCCGACCACGTTTGAGAAACCCGTGGATTACATCGGCGTGAAGACACTCGGCAATGCAGCCGCCTATGCCTCTTATGCAGACAAGCACGTGCATGCCATTCGTATCCCTGGCTGTCCCGTCGGTAAAGATACGGGTAAGGTATTCGTCGGGCAACGGCAAGAAGGCTTCGCGGTCAATCTTGGCCCGATCTTTGATTTGGTCAATGCGCCACTCGCCGTCATCACCAACCCAGCCAATATCAACGCTGCCGCTGCCAATTCCATTCAGGACAAAAATGTCACTACCCTCGCGCTTGAGGTACATCGCGACTGTTTGACCAATGGCACCGACCCGGTGATTGGCGGATGGACCACGGCAAGTCTTCGTCAGGCGCGCGTGCTGTCGTCCAAGCCGGCATCCGGTTTACAGACCTCAGAAAAAGTCGGCGGCGCGTGGATGCAGGTCTCGCGTTTGGGGCAACCACTGGTCAATGAAGTGGTGATCGGTTTGAAGGACAAGGATAAGTTCAATGGCTCGAAACCCAGTGGCGACGGGCAGTTTCTCGATTATGTGACCAACCCGACGCTGCCCGCATTGCTCGGTCTTGTACTCGCCGGGAGTCCGACCGCGCTTGCACCGACGAACGTACCGCGCACCGACTTGGCCACGGTATTTTTGACCGGCATCACCGGCGTGAACAAACCAACGACCGTCACGCCGTCGGAAATGCTGCGCCTCAATACCAACATCGCGCCGGTGCCGTTTGCAAGTCAAAACCGACTCGGTATCGTCGGCAATGTATTGGCGCAGGGTAGCGACAACGCGGGATTCCCGAACGGTCGTCGGCCAAAGGACGACGTAGTTGATATTGCACTGGTCGCGATGCTCGGTGGCCTGTGTATGGCCAACGGCAACAACGATGCGTTCAAGTTCAATAGCATCCCCGGCGTTGCGGGCGTCACCTCGGCGTGTAACCCGAGCAGCGTGCCCGCTGGTGCTGCGTCGCTCACTGTGCATGACGCGGTAGATCAAGCCGTGGTGCCGTTCTTGAGCGCATTCCCGTATTTGAATACGCCAATTCCTGGCTCACGTTAACCACTCCGTAGAGGTGAAGTCATGAAAAAGTTACCTGTATTGCGAAGTGTTTTTGGTGGACTCGCGGTCGCCAGTCTGTTGGCCGGGTGTGGCGGTGGCAACGATGGCTACAGCGACACGCGGGTGGTCGTCACGCCACCCCCGGTAAATACCGGCGGCGATATTCCGCCATCTGCTACCGCCAGCTCGACCGGTGCCACTGACTACGTCAAAAGCGTGGTCAGCTTTGGCGGGAGCGACGCTAGTGAGCCGCTGGACACCGGCGACGCCGTGCTGGCCAGTAGCGATACTGACGAAGCAGACACCACAGTCTAGGTGCTGGAGAATCACATCGGTGTGCAGTGCACGCCGATGTGATTTTTCTTTGCGTCGATTGCCTACACCATGCTGAACCCTGTCTGCAGGCTACTTGCGTTGACTGTGCTCGCGTCAACCGCGCTAGTCGCGCCCGCCCAAATTACGACCAGTCGTGACTTCATCCCCGCCAGTGACGATGCGGTTGTCGAAGTTTTGACTGCACGCGTACCCGGAAAAATGCGCGCCGCCATCGACACACCGGAGGCCGCCGCCACCGCCGCGCAAGCACAGATTCAGCTCGCTCGCAGCACCGCCGACCCACGCTACCTCGGGCGTGCGCAAGCCCTACTTACACCTTGGTGGAATCGCGCGGATGCGCCAACTGCCATTGCTATTTTGCAAGCTACCATCGAGCAGAGTCGTCATGAATTTGACGCGGCGCGCGCCACACTTTCCGCCGCATTAGCACGCGATGCGAATGCGCCTCAAGGCTGGCTGACGATGGCGACCTTGGAGCGCGTCGCGGCGCGGTACGACGCCGCAGATGCCGCCTGCCAACGCGTCGGCATCAGTGGCGCTGCCCTGTACGCCGCCGCATGCCGATTGGAAACTCATTCACTGCAAGGAAAATTTACCGAAGCGCGGCAAGGCTTCGCTGCCCTGCTCCGGCAGACCAGTGATGCGCCGACGCTGGCGTGGCTATTTTCATTGCTGGCAGAAAGTGAAGAACGTGGCGGCGACGACGCCAGCGCAGCGACTTCCTATAAAAAGAGTCTCGCCTTAGCGAGCGACGCATACACCTCCCTCGCGCTCGCCGACCTGCAGCTCCGCACCGGCAAACCAGCGGACGCGCTGGCAGTGTTGCAACAGCAGCCGCAAAGCGACGGCGTGATTTTGCGGCAGAGCTATGCGTACAAACAACTCGATGATCGCCGTTGGCGGGTGCTGCACGAAGATTTGCTGGCTCGGTTCCGTGCACTCGATGCGCGCGGCGAAGATGCAAGATTGCATGCGCGCGAACTGGCGCTGGCCGCACTTTGGCTGGAGGGCGATGCCAACAAAGCCTCGCTCGCTGCTGACGTCAACTTACAAATGCAAAAGGAACCAATCGATTGGTGGCTGGCAGTACGCTCTGCGAAAGCGGCCAAGCGCGATGCGGCGCTGCAACGCGTGCTGACGGAGGTGTCACGGGTGGGGTTGCGCGATGCCCGCCTCATGCTATGACGCGTCTCGCGAGCATCTTGCTACTGTGCGCATGTTGGCTAAGCCAGATCGCCCCAGCCTCGGCGCACAAGGCCAGCGATGCCTATCTCACGCTACGCGAGGCAGGCGTTGACTCGACCGGGTTGCAAATTTCAATCGCTGTGAAAGACTTGGACGCGGTATTTGACGCGCTAGACGCAGACAACGACCGGCAAATAACATGGGGAGAAATCAAGCGCGCCACGCCAGAAATTGCACGTTGGGTGGGCGATGGTATTGCCTTCACGTGTGCCGAAAAGTCTGAAAAACTGCCATGGAATTTTGAATCGATCGAGCAACGCAGCGATGGCGCATATCTCAGGTTTGCGTCAACACTACGTTGCCCGTCACCCTCCATCATGGCGTTGGACTACGCGCTGTTTAGGGATGTCGATGCCACGCATCGTTTGATCATTGCGGGTGCGGTGAACGGGCAGCCAGTGGCAGCGGCACTTTCGCCGAACGGTCGATCCCGCCTTCAACTGAGCAATGCAACAGCCACTGATCCCAGTGTTTTTTTTTCGCAGACTGGCCTGATCACACTGGCACAGTTTTTCCCCGCAGGTGTCGAGCACATTCTTACCGGCTTCGACCATCTCGCGTTCTTACTGGCGCTCTTGTTGCCGATCGTTTTTTACCAACGCAATATTGCTGCCATCTCCGCCGCGGGCGCGCTCGCGTTGGTGCGCACGGTCACCGGTTTCACCATCGGTCATTCCGTCACGCTACTGCTCGCCAATCTCGGTTGGATCAACGCCTCCCCCGCTTGGGTGGAGCCCGCGATTGCGTTGACCATTGCCATCTCAGCAGCACTGAATCTCAAGCCCGTGCCGTGGATACGAAGCGAAATATTGGCGCTCGGTTTTGGCTTAATTCACGGCCTCGGCTTTTCAGGCGTGATGAGCGAAGCGGGGGTCAGCGGTTCCCTGTTGCTATGGGGTCTGGCCGGTTTCAATCTTGGTGTCGAGGCGGGTCAACTCGCCGTAGTCGCCGTATGGTGCATCCTGCACCTATTCTTGGCGCGTTGGTCGCACTACCAAGCGGTGGTGGTGCGCGGCGGCTCGTACGCGTTGATTTTGGTTGCGTCGTATTGGATGGTACAGCGCGTGTTGTAAATTTCGATCTGTATTCGCGGGCACCGATCCATCTCCCAGCCCACAGGCGTGTTGGGGCTGTGAAGTGCCGCGTGGATTGAGCTGGCGTGGAGACACTATCCATGCGTCTCGAAATTCCTAATCCGGATGCCATGCCAAGTTGAGTCGATGATCTGCGAACCGCACCCAGCGCCGACCAACGCGCTGCCAGTTCAGACGGCGACCCTCGGCAAGTTAGATAGTGGCTAAGCTATCGAAAAGTTCAGAGTCGTGAAGCGCATTGGTTTTTCGCTTAAGCCGAGTACGCCACGCGACTACGCATTTCTTCGATACCTCGGCAGATCCTTGATTTAACGGTCCCTAGCGGCACCTTTAGCCGCGCGGCCAACTCGGAGTGGGTGAAGGCGCGCAGGTAGGCCAGCGAGACCGCTTCGCGATGTTTCTCGTCGATTTGGTTGAGACACCGGTGTATGCCCGACGCCTCCTGGCTTGCTTGCAGCAGATCGAGCGGAGAGACGGCGTCGCTGGCCGTGGTGTCAGTAAGTGCATCGTTTAGTTCGTAGTTGCTGTCCGCCCGCTCGGTCGCGCGACGCCGCAAAAAATCCAAGGCGCGACTACGCGCGATCAATCCAAGCCAAGCCAAGCCATGGGCGGGCTCAGTGCCAATTGGTAGCGATCTGCATTACGCCAAATGTACAAAAATGTTTCCTGTAATACATCCTCAGCGTGATCTTGGCTGCGCACAATTCGCAGGCCTGCGGCAAAGAGCCTAGACGACGTGAGTTCATACAATTCGCGTAGGGCTCGTTCATCTTGGGCGGCGATTCGGGTCAATAACGAACTGAGCGGAGGGTCGGCCAAATTGTCGATCATATTAGAGTTATCCTGGTTTTTCCTTAGGTAAGAGTGCTGAGAGTGCCCTATGGCACTTAGTTTCCGTTTCAACTCCACGTTGGGCTTGCCGCTGGGAAAAGTTGTCACCTCAAACCGTTGCAACGTAGCTTCAGCGGAAGTCAAGAAACACCAACGTGACCGAATATTATTTGTTGATCGCGGCATCGGCTGACCTCCATAACAGTAGATTCGTGTAGGAATGTTCTTACGCAGCACGAATACACCCTCTTGGCGCACGCCATCGTGGTAGACGCTGACAACGTGTTTCATCATGCAGGCGACGCATCACCAGCATCTGCCAAAGCAACTTGGCTTAAGGCATCGCGACACTCGCACTGTCGGTACGAGTAAATCGAGGCGCGAACCTGCCGGTGCGTATGCGCAACCAGCATTCCTATGAGCGCGATGCCTCCACTGCCCAGATCGGTCTCGCCGTTTCCGGAGTAATACGCGAAGCGGGCGTGATCAGCTCACCGTTGCTGTAGTGACTTGCCGATGCAGTCTTGGTGTCGATGGTCGCCGCAGGATGTGCCCTGCAGGTCGTGATTGCACGCAGTTCAGACGATCAAACGCTCGTAGCGCGGTGGCTAGGCCGCGCTGATTGCGATCACATCGTATTGGATGGTGCAGTGTTTATTCTAAATTTCGGTCTGCAACAGCGCGCCCGTAAACAACACCGGGCCGGTGGGTCCGCCCGCGCTCGGCACGCCGCCTTTGGGTTCGAGACTAATGGCGAGTACCGGCACTTCCTTGATGGCGGCATCAGTGGTGACGAGGCGCGCAACGTTATCGCTACTCATGACGCCCAGCGATTGCGGCTTGCCGCCCTTCGGCAGCGCCCACAACTGTAAGGACCGGTCTGCGTTCTCGCGAAAGTCACTGACACGTTTCAGCGTCAGTCGCTGGTGTTTGGGATCAAAGGTAACGAGTACCGTGGCGGCCGCTTTGTTGTCGGCCAACACCGAGACGTACTGAATTTCTGGCGCCGCCTTGAGTTGGGCAGCGAGCTGCGTGACTTCAGCACGTTGCACGCGAAGCTCCGCGTCGCGATGCTGGGTGGCATTGAGCCCCACGGTGACCGCCGCTGCCGCGCCGAGCGCGCCCGCCAGCGCGGCACCGCGCCAGAGCATTAACGACGCACGAATTTTGTCGAGCAAGGATTGGCGCTGCGCAACCGATGCTGCGTTTTTTACCGCTTGGCGCTCGGCCGCCAACAGGTTTTCAATCCGCTTCCACAGGTTCGGGCTGGGTGCCACTTCGGATTCCAGTTCGGTCATCGCGGCCAGCCGCTCCTGCCACAAAATCGCCGCCGCACGGACGGTCACGTGCTCACGTGCGATGCGCTCAAAGCGTCGGCGTGCGCCTGCACGCAAGGTACCCAGCGCGTAACCAGCGGCGAGTTTGTCAATTAGCTCAGGTTTGGTATGCAGGTTCATTTTTCACTCACTATTCATTCACGCAAAGTGCGCCATACAGCCGCGCAGTTGTTCGATGCCACGACGAATCCAAGATTTCACAGTACCCAGCGGCAACTTCAGTTGCTCGGCCAATTCCGAATGGCTCAGGTCGCGCAGATAGGCGAGCGAAACGGCTTCACGCTGCTTATGATCCAGCTGATTGAGACACTGGTGCAATGCCCATGCCTCCTGACTCGCCTGTGCCATTTCAGGCGGCTCACGCAACGCGCTCGCGGTGGTATCGCTGATGATTTGATCCAACTCCACGTTGTCATCAGCGCGTTCACTTGCCCGGCGGCGTAAAAAATCCAGCGCGCGGCTGCGTACGATCAAACCCAGCCACGCCATCGGCGGGCTCAGCGCTGCCTGATAGTTGCCCGCGATCCGCCAGATGTTCAAAAACGTCTCCTGCAGCACGTCTTCGGCATGATCCTGGCTACGCACCACGCGCAATGCGAGGCCATAGAGCTTGGCCGAGGTGAGGTCATACAGCTCGCGCAGCGCACGCTCGTCCTCACTGGCGATCCGCTGAAGTAGTTGAATGAGTTGGGCATCATTGAGTTCGCTATTCATCTCAGGTTTCCTTGGCAGCTATTTTTTAATGGGGCTGTTCGGGACGCAACTATGGCGTCTCTATGGCGTTCCTACGGCGTCTGTATTGCATCACTACCCCGTTCTGATTACGCAAGGCGTGTGCAACTGGATGCGTCGATGACGCCGCGATCAAGCGGTTATCGTCACCACAGCCGCAGCCACTGCAGCCCTAACAGCGCGAACATGCCCACCGCTAGGGTCGCGAGCAGGTGCCGCGTGCGCCATGCCACCAACAGGGCGATGACGGCGGCGGCGAGTCGGTAAGTGTTGAAAGGCTCACCAGGTGCTAAGCCACGAAACAAAATATCGGGCAAGGCCAGCGCCGGTAGCACAGCGACGGCAACGAATTTTAACGCGCGTGTAAACCACATCGGCACCGAAAGCTGGTCGTGCCAAATCACGAACGACGCCCGCGCCAGCACCGTCACTGCGCCTGCGCCGATGATGGTCATCACGGTGATCCAATCGTTAGCGATGGTCATCGCTTGCGTGCCTGTCGTAATTCAATCAGCGTGCCGACGGCGACGCCGACCAGCGCGGACACGATCAAGCCCAGTTTGAACGGTATCGCAAAGGTGAAGATCGCCATCGCACCCGCGACGGACGCGGTGAGCCAATGCGCGCGCGTGGTGAGCGCCGGTAGTGCTAAGGCCATGAATACTAACGGAATCGTGAAATCGAGCGACCAGCTTGCAGGTACCGCCGCGCCAACAAACGCGCCAGTCGCGGCGAAGCATTGCCACGCGCCCCACATGGTGAAGGTCACGCCGCGATAGTAGCCTTCGATGAGTTCAGGTGGGTCGTCCGGCTTATATTTCGCGGTGAGCAAGGCAAAGCCATGATCGACAATCAAATGTGAATACAACCATTTTTTTGCCGTGGAAAATTTGGCGAAATACGGTGCCAGCGCGGCGCTGTACATCACCATCCGCAGGTTCACCACCAGCACCGTCGCAATCACAATCGGCACCGGCACGTGCTGCGCCATCAATGACACGGCGGCGAGTTGCGAGGCACCAGCATAAATGATGAGGTTCATCGCGACTGCGAGCCACGGGTCCATGCCAGCCGCCACCGGTGCCGCACCGGCGATCAAGCCGAACGGAATCATGCCGACGAGAATCGGTAATTGATCGCGTGCGCCTGATTTGAAGGCGGCGCTGGATGGGGCTTCAGTGGAGGACATGGTTGGGACAGAAACTAGATAGCGCATTTTACGCAGGCGCATGCTACCTCCACCGATTCAACACCGCGCTACCTTTCACTACCTCGCCGCGCGGTATCAATCTTCTGGCACAACTCAGTCGCGCCTTGCAACATCCCTGAGCCGGGTCGCAAAATCGGGTTGGGCGTAAGACGCAGTACATGACCGCGCGCGAATGCGCGCAAGCCGCGATAGCGTTGCCATGGTGCAGCATCGCGACTGTCGGCATCGGCCGTGTACAAAATTACCGCCGGTTCAGCCGCGAACAGTGCTTCGATGGATGGCTGAAACACTAGCACTGGCGCGGCTTTAAAGACATTTTTGCCGCCGCAAAGCGTAATCGCTTCGTCAATCGCGTGTTGCCCATTGATGGTCATCAACGGTTGCCGCGCAATCTCAAAAAACACGCTGATATTTTTTTTGTGCGCGTGCGTGTCGCGCAGTTGTTGGATGCCACCTTCAAATTTTTGCGCGGCGGCCTCGGCCGTGGCGCTAGTGTTGGCAAGCTTTCCGACATCGCGCAACACGCGCGGTACATCTGCCATCTTCGTCACTTCCGCGACATAAACCGGAATGCCGAAACCGCGCAGCCGATCCAGATCAGCCGTCTTGTTGCCAGATTTCCACGCGATCATCAGATCCGGTTTGAGCGCCAGCACCGCTTCGATATTCATACCACTCGCATCGGCCACCACCGGCAACGATTTCGCGGCCACGGGATCATCGCTATACGCCGACACCGCAATCACCTGCGCACCTGCCCCCGCAGTGAATGCAAGCTCGGTCAGCGATGGTGCCAAGGTGATGATGCGCGTGGCTGGTGCAGTGCGTTGCAGCTTGTGACCAGCATCATCGGTCACGATGATGTCAGCATTGGCCAGCGTCGCAACGCAGGCCAGTGCGCCAACGCAAAATCTAATCGTGCGCACGATGATGCTGGCGTCGCGCACGCACGGCTTCGGCGAGTTGACGCAGCAACGCTTCGGTATCCGCCCAATTGATGCACGCATCAGTCACTGAGACGCCGTATTCCAGCGCCTTACCGGGGACGATGTCCTGACGGCCAGGGTTGAGGTGGCTCTCGACCATCACGCCAACGATACGGTTATCGCCCGCCGCGATTTGCTTGGCCACATCAGTCGAAACGTCCATCTGCTTTTGATATTGCTTGGATGAATTCGCATGCGAAAAATCAATCATCACGCGCGGTGCGAGGCCGGATTTGGCGAGTTCAGCACACGCAGCATCGACGCTCGCCGCATCAAAATTCGGCGTCTTGCCGCCACGCAAAATGATGTGGCAATCCTCATTACCGCCCGTGGACACAATCGCCGAATGCCCACCCTTGGTGACCGACAAAAAGTGATGTGGCGACGCAGCCGCTTTGATCGCATCGACTGCAATGCGAATATTGCCGTCTGTGCCATTTTTGAAGCCCACCGGACAGGACAGCCCCGACGCGAGTTGGCGATGCGATTGGCTCTCGGTAGTGCGCGCACCAATCGCGCCCCACGCGATCATGTCGGCGAAGTATTGCGGGGTGATGAGATCAAGATATTCGGTAGCCGCAGCAAGGCCAAGCTCGTTAATGTCCACCAGCAACTTACGCGCAAGACGCAGCCCCTTGTTGATGTCGTGGGTTTCGTCGAGATTCGGATCGTTGATGTAGCCCTTCCAGCCCACCGTGGTGCGCGGCTTTTCAAAATACACGCGCATAACAATCGTGAGATCAGCTTCCATGGTCAGGCGCAGTGCCTGCAAGCGCTTCGCGTATTCCATCGCCGCGTCGTAATCATGAATCGAGCATGGCCCCACAATGGCGAGCAAGCGATCATCACCGCCGTGCATGGTGCGATGAATTTCCTCACGCGCGCGAAACACGGTACGCGACGCCTCCTCAGTGCACGGAAATTCGCGCAACAAATGCGAAGGCGGCGAAAGCTCCTTCATGCCGAGAATGCGGGTGTCGTCAGTGATGTATTGCATTTTGCCGTCCTGTTTGGAAGATGCCGTCACGATTTTCAATTTAGGAGTTCCGGGATTGCTCGTCATGTTGACCTCGGTGCATTGCCGCTCGTGCCCGACGAAAAAAAACCGCCGGTTGTTTGAGCCGGCGGTTTTTAGAAATTTGTCAGTGCGTTAAGTACATCGTGCGCGCTAACCTTTCTCCGCCGGAGGCATCGAAAAGTTCCAAAAATAAAAATAGTGGGCGGCGCGGAAGTTCATGAACGAATAGTAGCAGGGTTTTGCGCGGATTGGGGCAGCTGTGACGCTATAGGGTTGCAGAGTTTTTCCCAATCAAATTCAGTCAAGAATCAGCATTCTTGACTGCTCCTCCTTCATAAACGCCTTTGCTTTTTCACGCCGAACGTCCATCTCAGCAAGAAGCTTCGCAGCAACCTTGCAAATCGGTTCCACCAGATCTAGAAACTCAAGGTATTCGTCGAGCTTCAACACGTGCGCCCCTTCCGAAAGTTCTGGAAATCGTCTCAGAAATTCATTCGGCGTCTTGACTGCACCTCGGCCAATAAATATTTTCTGTGCAACTCGGTCAGACGTGACAAGTTGCGTCAGCAGTCCATTTTCCACAAACGACCGTTGGCCAATTCCTACTGAAACCAACAAAACTTGGCCGCCCTCAATGACTATAGTCGCCTGCATTCCAAGTACTAGCGCCTTAACGGCTACCCAATCAACTTCCGCGTTACGCAGGGCACTTTTTTTGAGGAAGTCGTCCAGTTGGGGAATTAAGAAATCCTGCAAATATCGGAATCGATCTATCTCAGCCAAGAAGCTAAGCTCCTGCTGCCACCGTCTCCAATGGTCATTTGAAGCCACTCTCTTGTAAAATTTCGCGGCAAACTCCGCTGGCCTCGATTTCACATACGCTGCAGCGAAATACTCCTGAACACTTTGATGAACAAATTTGAGTTCAAGCCCCTCCTGATTGAGCAAGCACACATTCTTCGTAAAGTCTTCTAGTACGTCTGTGCCAGTGCAACCAATCTTGAGTTGACCTTTCGCGAGCTCAATGACTTCATGAAACGTAGGATGATCAAACGAGACATGACCTTTATGTTTCGCGCAAAAGCAAAATGCAGAGAAAAACTCCTCCAACTCTCGATCCCCAATTTCACATTTTCTCCGGCGGTGTCCTCCCATTTTTGATTTCTCGTGTCTTGCGAGGATTGCCCAGAACAAATGAGCGTAAAAACCTGCGAGTGTCGGAGGGATATCGTATTCTGACTTGTATACCAGTACCAGAAGAGAAAGGGTCAACGGCGTTTGCAAAAGCCCTTGAATACCGGCCGGGCTCTTTTGTATGCGCGTCAATAATGCGGCTCGATGTTCCTCGTCATTGAGTACTCTCGTAAGAAAGGGCTCGTGATCTGATTTATCTAAGGAAGCAAGCTTAACGAGACGAAAATACGGCGAAGCAGCGAGAGCACCGTCTGGGCGAGAAGTAACCACTATTTGCAGATTTTCGAATCGCCTTGCTAGATTTTCCACTTCATTGAAAACACTCTCGACAGCCGTCGAAGGCACCTCGTCGAAACCATCCAAAAAAAGGACGGCGTCCCCTGACGCTGCGAGAGCATCAAATACGCTAGTCGGATCGTCGAACCCATACGACCGCAAGACCTCGTCAAGCCCCTTCGCCAAGCTCCCACAGATTGACACCCGCCGAAGTTCAAAGAAAATAGGGAGGCGCGCGCCCAGCTTTACTTCCTCAATCGCAAGAAATCTAAGATAAATCGATTTACCCTGTCCGACGGTACCTTGAAGAATGTAGTTTCTTCGTTCGCCGATCTCAGCCACTGAATTCACGAGACGGTTCTTTTTCCCATCCACAATTTTTGATGGGTAATAGAAAGTACTAATCTCCACCTCTTCGTCGACATGTAGTAACGTCTTAACAGTAGCGAGGTGCCTGATCGCTCGCGCAAGCGCCTGTTTATTTGTAGAGACTTTCCACTTCGTCAAATGCTTCTTTAGCGTTGGGGAGGCAGCCTCGGCGAGGCTAGAGATTAAGCTTCCCGCTAGTTTCACTGCGAGGCTAGTAGTTATTGGATCCATGTTTTTTGATTGTGGATAATTATGGCTCGGATGATGAATGCCGGTAAGCCCGATGTCAAGTTGAAGCCTTGTCCAATGGGGTATGAGTCTGAACGGGGAGCGTGATTCCAACGGGGTATGAGTCTGAGCGTGTTGCTGGGTTCGATCATGATGCGAGGCATG
>JAYTVA010000041.1:0-87623 GCA_043744255.1 Burkholderiales bacterium
CTCAGTTCGCTCGAAAAGTCGATCGCGTCCAAGCGCGTGACCTACGACTTCGCGCGCCTGATGGAAGGTGCGACGCAGGTGTCCTGCTCAGGCTTTGGCCAGGTGATGATCGAGCACATGTGAACCCGCTCCACGGCGGTCTCATGACGCCCCGTAAGCCCTTGATTTTCCTAGTGAAATTCAAGGCCTTTTGCTTTTGGCTCATCTCATGGCAGACCGCGAAATCCCGCCAATTTGGAGGGGAATCTGGAGGGTGATGGGGGGAGAAATCCTCCAAATTCCTCCATTTGGAGGGTGACCCTGAACCCACGCGAGACCGCCAGACTGTCACGCGGCGCATTTCGAGAGTTTCTGCGTTTGACCATGCGTGGGTCGTGCCGGTTGCGCGTTGGGGTGGCGCGCAGCATCGCGCTTTCGGCCAGCACCCTGATCCAGTATCGCTGCCGCCTTTTCGGCCGCTCTGGCAGGAAAGTCCTCGCATCGAGGCTGTTCGCGACGCACCAGTTGCGGCGTCTTGTTGCGCAGCACGCGTCGGCTTTTGAGCAAATGCGTCTTGAGCTCATCGAACACGGCTTCCACCTCCCAGCGCGTGTGGTGGATCGCCGCCAACTCCATGGCGGGCGCCGTGACGGGGTCCGGCATCGTGGTCAAGAGTCGGTAGCACGCTTGGCTGTCGTTGATTTGGGGCAGCGCGTACTCGATCACCGCACCGTGATGGCTTGGTGCCGCGTCTGCGCCCGAGACACCTTGGTGGGCATGATCTGGCTGAGAAACGAGCCTTCGGGCAACTCCTTGAGCCGCGGCAGGATTCTGTTGCTGGCGCAGCGCTAAAGCAGCTGCGCGCCCGTTTGGCTGGCATCGCGCCAGTGCTCATAGCCGTTGAAGCCTCGATCGGCCGGGCGCAGCATGTCCGGGCGCGGCGCGGCGAGCAGCGGCTTGCAGATCTCCCACTCGCCATCGTGATACGACCCCACGTTGGTCGCCAGCGCCGCGTGTGTGATGCACTCGGTGAGCACCACGCAGCGAGCCTGCAGGTAGCCTGCCTGAGCCTCTACTCGCGGTCAAGCACCGCCCCGGTGCTGGCGCTCGACGCATTCTTGGCAAATTTGGCCATCACGCCGCGTGTATAGCGCGGCGCTGGCGGCACCCAGCCGGCACGCCGGCGAGCGATTTCTGCTTCGGCCAGGTTCAGGCTTAGCAGCAGCCGATGGGCATCGATGGTGATTGAGTCGCCCTCGTGAACCAGCGCGATCAGGCCGCCCGCGTAGGCCTCGGGCGCCACATGGCCCACCACCATGCCCCAGGTGCCGCCTGAGAAGCGGCCATCGGTGATGAGGCCCACGCTCTCGCCCAGCCCTTTGCCGATGAGCGCTGCCGTTGGTGACAACATCTCGCGCATGCCCGGCCCGCCTTTGGGGCCCTCATAACGGATGATGAGAACGTCACCTGCCTTGATGCTGTCGGCCATGATCGCGTCCATCGCGGCGGGCTCAGAATCAAACACTCTCGCCGGGCCGGTGATGACGGGGTTCTTGAGGCCAGTGATTTTGGCCACACAACCCTCGGGCGCGATGTTGCCCTTGAGAATCGCCAAGTGACCTTGTTTGTAGATCGGTTTGTCGAACGGGCGGATGACGTCTTGATCGGCGCGCGGGCTATCGGGAATATCGCGCAATGTCTCGGCGATGGTCTTGCCGGTGATGGTCATGCAGTCGCCAAACAGGAGCCCCGCATTCAGCAACATTTTCATGACTTGCGGAATCCCGCCGGCCTTGTGCAGATCGACGGCGACATATTTGCCGGATGGCTTCAAGTCGCAGAACACACCGACCTTGCGGCGCACGCGCTCGAAATCGTCAATCGTCCATTCGACATCGGCGGCGTGGGCAATCGCCAGGAAATGCAGCACGGCGTTGGTGGAGCCGCCCACGGCCATGATGACTGAGACGGCGTTCTCGATTGACTTACGGGTGACGATGTCGCGCGGGCGAATGTTGTTTTTCACGGCACCGATCAACGCGCGCGCGCTTTCTTCCGTGCTGACGATTTTTTCATGATCTTCAGCGGCCATGGTCGATGAGAACGGCAGCGACATGCCGAGCGCCTCGAACGAAGATGACATGGTGTTGGCCGTGTACATCCCGCCGCAAGCGCCGACGCCGGGAATCGCACAGCGCTCGATGCAGCCGAAATCCTCTTCGCTCATCTTGCCGGAATTGAATGCGCCGACGGCTTCGAACACGCTGACGATTTGCAAGTCCTGACCCTTGTGATGGCCCGGCTTGATGGTGCCGCCGTAGACGAAGATGGCGGGGACGTTCATGCGACAAATGCCGATCATCGCGCCCGGCATGTTTTTGTCGCAGCCGCCGATGGCCAGCACGCCGTCCATGAATTGCGATTGGCAGGCGGTTTCAATCGAGTCGGCGATGACTTCGCGAGAGACCAGTGAATATTTCATCCCCTCGGTGCCCATCGAGATGCCGTCGGTGACGGTGATGGTGCCAAACATTTGCGGCATGCCGCCAGCGTCACGGATCGCCCGATCTGCCGCATCCGCGAGCGGTTGAATGCCGGCGTTGCACGGATTCAAGGTGCTGTGGCCGTTGGCCAAGCCGATGAATGGCTTTTTGAAGTCGTCATCTTGGTAGCCGATGCCGCGCAACATTGAGCGATTGGGCGCGCGTTCGTTACCTTGGGTGATGGTGAATGAGCGGTATTTTGGGGTGGTTGGTGTGGTCATGATTATTTTGTCCAGTTTTCGATTTTCAATCCGGGAACGCGTTTGAATTCGCGTTCGTTGTTTGTTACCAATACTAAATTTTCGGCCAGCGCGTGTGCAGCGATCCAGAGGTCGTTGGCACCAATCGGCGTTCCTTTGCGGGCGAGATAGGCGCGCACTTCTGCGCATATCGGCCCGGCATCCTCCCCAATCGGCAAGACTGGTGCTCGTTCGATAAAGTCTGCGACTAGCCTGCGTGCCGCCACAGCGGAATGGCTCTTTTCGGCACCCCAGAGCAATTCTGCATACGTTACGACGGAAATGCCGACTTCGCCTTGACGCAAGCTACGAAAAGTTGCAACTGGTTGCGGCAGATTTTTCTGCGAAATGTAAATGCAGATATTAGTGTCGAGCATGTACTGCATCATTTGCGGCCTGCGACTTTTTTCTTTGCAGTCGCACTGCGAGATTTCTTCGCGGCGGGTGCGTCACCAAACATGGGCGAAAAATCACGTTCCTGTAGTGGCAAATCAACCCGTCCATCGGCAAAAAAATCAGCTGGCATCGATTGAAAAATGTCGATCAGACACTCAAGCGATTCCTCACGCTCAATCAACACCAACTCCCGCCCCCGCTGCTTAATATCAAACGTCTTCCCCGCCTGAAGATTAAACTCATGCGGAATCCGCACCGCGATGGAGTTGCCGCTTTTGAACGTGCGGGTGGTTTTCGGCAATACTTTGCTTGAGCTTGCTTTCATGGGAGCCTCCATAAGATATACTCAGTGTATATACAATTTTATACACAAATTTAATCGCTGACAAGTTCCGGCGTACGGAAAATACATTTTTTTTGGGGAAGTTATGACGCATCATTCATTTACTCGCACCATCGCCGCGCTGGCGTTGTCGGCCATTACGTTCGCGGTGCCCGCAATCGCATTCGCCGAAGCCTACCCGAACAAACCGATCCGCCTGCTGGTGCCGTTCGCGCCGGGCGGTAGCTCAGAAATCATCGCACGCTCGTTCGCCGCAGAGATGTCGAAAACACTCGGTCAGAATGTGATTGTGGAAAACAAACCCGGCGGCGCGGGCAATATCGCCATGGTCGATGCGAAGACCTCGATTGCCGATGGCTACACCATCATCCTCGGCCATGTCGGCACGCTGGCGGTCAATCCGGCTATGTTTGCCAAGCTGCCGTACGACGCCGCAAAAGATTTTGTGCCGATCACTTTGCTCGCGAAGGTGCCAAGCCTGTTGGTGGTGAACGCGGAAAAAATCAAAGCAAAAAACCTCGCCGAGTTCGTTGCCTATGCCAAGAAAAATCCCGAGGCGCTCAACTTCGGCTCGGCAGGCAACGGTAGCTCTGGCCATCTTGCGTATGCCTACCTCGCCGTCGCGGCCGGCTTCAGTGGCACCCATGTCCCCTACAAAGGCACGGGGCCGATGATGACTGATTTGCTCGCGGGCAGACTCGATGCCACCTTCACCGGCGCGCCGCCACTGCTCGCGCACGTGAAGGCGGGCACGCTGCGGCCACTCGCGGTCGGCACCGCCACCCGCAGTCCCGCGATGCCCGATATTCCCACCGTCGCCGAGCAAGGCTTTGCGGGCTTCGAGACCTCGCAATGGTATGGTTTGTTGGCACCGACCGGCACACCGGAGGCCATCGTACAAAAACTCGCGGATGCGGCGATTGCTGCGGGCAAGACGCCGCAACTCGCGCAGCGCTTGTCGGCTGAATCCGCAGAAATTGCGACCGGTAGTGCGAAAGAATTTACCGAGTTCATCAAGGTCGAGGCCGCACGTTGGCGTGAGGTGGTGAAGAAGGCGCAGATCAAGGCGGATTGATTTACGACTGCGACGTGAGGTAGGTCGGGTTGCGAAGCTACCCGACATTGGTACTGGAAGCCAGGTAGCTGGGCAACCTGACCTACGAACTAGGTTTGAATTGCGCAACATGTTCTTATTTTGTTCCGGAGAATCCAATGCAGCGCCAATTGTTATTCGTCCTCTCGATGTTAGTGATCGTGTTCACCACGAGCACCCACGCGCAAGAATATCCCATCCGGCCCATCACCATGATCGTCACCTACCCCTCCGGCGGCGGCGCGGATTTGATGGCGCGCTTGATCGCACCGAAGATGGCGGCGAGCTTGGGTCAACCCGTGATCGTCGAAAATCGCCCCGGTGCCAGCGGGCAAATTGCCGCGAACGCGGTCGCAAAAGCGAATCCCGATGGCTATACCTTGATGCTTGATGCCTCATCGTTCGCGGTCAACCCGAGCCTCTTCCCAAAGCTGCCCTACGATTCCGAAAAAGCGTTTGCGCCGATTGGCGTTACCGCGTTGTTCCCAAATGTACTCGTTGCGTTTCCGGGCTTCCCTGCGAAGTCGGTGGCTGATGTGGTCGCCGCTGCGCGCGCGAAACCGGGTGACCTCGCCTTCGCCTCATCAGGCAATGGCTCGGCGCAACATTTGTCCGGCGCGTTGTTTGAATTGCAAGCAAAAGTGGAGATGCTGCATGTACCGTACAAAGGCGGCGGTCCCGCGTTGAGCGATGTGTTGGCCGGACAAGTACCGTTATTTTTTGCCAATGTCGCATCGAGCCTTGCGCACATCAAATCCGAAAAGCTGCGACCACTCGCTGTCACTAGCAGCAAGCGCATCAGTATTTTGCCGAACGTCCCCACCATCGCCGAGGCCGGTGTGCCGGGCTATCAGGTGTACGAATGGAATGCCGTATTCGCACCCGCTGGCACGCCAGAAAAAATCATTAGCAAGCTCGCCGCCGCCTTGCGCGGTGCCTTGGATCACCCAGAAATTCGCGAACGCGCCGCGGCACTCGGCGGTGAAATTTTTGTCGGTGGTGTAGCCGAATCAAATAAATTTCTCAAAGAACAAACCGCAACGTGGGGACGCGTGGTGAAGGATCGCGGCATTCGTCTTGAGTGAGTTTGCGGGTAAGCAATGGGATTGTCACGCGCACGTGTTCGCGGGTGAGATGATCTCGGGTAGTCACTACACGCCGCCCGTCTGCAAGTTGGCGCAATGGCAGGCAGCCGCTGCGACCGCCAACATCCAACGCGTCGTGCTCGTGCAGCCGAGCGTCTTAGGCACCGACAACACGCTGCTGCTCGAAGTACTTCGCGAAACACCGGGGCAACATCGTGGCGTGGTGGTGATTGATCGCGATGTCAGCGATGCCACGCTCGCGGCCATGCACGACCTCGGTGTGCGCGGCGTACGCTTCAATCTCGTCTCGCCGGTCGGCACTGTGGCCGACGTTGATGCCATCGTCGTGCGCATCCGCCCACTGGGTTGGCATGTGCAACTCTGGGCAAAGCCGCAGCACTATGCGTGGATTCTGGCGCGCATGTCTGTGTGGAACACAACGGTGGTGCTCGATCATCTTGCCGGGTTGCCGCTCGATACGCCACTGGACTCGCCAGACATCGTCGCGCTGCAGAGAATTGCCGCGAATGGCGCATGGATAAAGGCTTCCGCGTGGTATCGAGTTGGGTGTGATGGATTGAGCGCGCAGAATGCTGAGCGTTTGCGGCAGCTCTATCAGTGGTTCGACGGGCGCATGGTGTGGGCATCTGATTGGCCGCACACTTGGTATATGGAACAAGCTCACGGAGTGGTGCCCGGCTACGCTTCGTTGCTGGCGCCGATTCGTGAGGCGTTTGATGAGACGGAGGTCAGACGGATTTTGGTTGATGCGCCGTGTGTGCTTTATGCGTGAGCGAATTGGCACGTCACGCGATCATCGTCGCCGCCGCATAGCGGTAGGGTGGGCAAAGCGAAGCGTGCCCACGTTTCCGCGCCGACGTGGGCACGCTGCGCTTTGCCCACCCTACGACGACTTCGATCAATGTGCTGTCTCCCCGGCGCATATCGTGACCTCCTAAACCGCAATGCGATAATCCAACACCGCCACGAATTCAAAACCCCATGCTCACCCACCCCCAATTCGACCCCATCATTTTTTCACTCGGCCCGCTCGCCATTCGCTGGTACGGGATGATGTATGTGCTGGCTTTCGTGTTGTTCGTCGTGTTCGGGCGCATGCATGTGAAGCGTCGTCCCGACATGGGGTTTAACGCACAGCATTTGGAAGATCTCGTGTTCTACGGGATGATCGGCGTGGTGTTGGGTGGGCGCTTGGGTTACGTGATGTTTTACAAGCCGATGTATTACCTGTCGCATCCTATTGAGATTTTCTACATCTGGCAGGGCGGGATGTCGTTTCACGGCGGCTTCCTCGGGGTGTTGGTGGCGATGCTGATTTTTGCGCGCCGTACCAATCGCACATTTTTTCAAGTGACGGATTTCATCGCGCCGCTGGTGCCGTTGGGTTACGCGGCGGGGCGGCTGGGCAATTTCATCAATGGTGAATTGCCGGGGCGCATCACGGATGCGGCGAAGTGGCCGTGGGCGATGTGGTTTCCATTTCATGATCCTGCGGGACCCGTCGCGCGTCATCCTTCGCAGCTCTATCAGCTTGCCCTCGAAGGCATCGTGTTGTTTCTGATTTTGTGGCTGTACGCGAAGAAGCCACGGCCGGTCGGCGCGGTGTCGGCGCTATTTTTGATTGGTTACGGTGCCGGGCGCTTCATCACCGAATTCGCGCGCGAGCCGGATGATTTCCTAGGTTACCTCGCGTTACAACTTTCCATGGGGCAATGGCTGAGTTTGCCGATGATTGCGGCGGGGCTGGTGTTGTTTGCGGTGAGCGTGAAAAAACGTGACTGAGCGTGCGGCGCAACTGCTCAAACCCAATCGCGGCCAATCAAAAATTTCTCCGTCAACGCTGCTTCCGGTGATCCCACAGCCGCATGATGGTTATAGCGCCACGTCACCACGGGTGGCATCGACGCGAGAATCGATTCGGTGCGCCCACCCGATTGCAAACCGAAGTGCGTGCCGCGATCCCACACGAGATTGAATTCCGCGTAACGTCCGCGCCGATAAAGCTGCCAATCGCGTTCGTTGGTACCAAATGGGGTGTCGCGCCGACGTTCTAATATCGGCACATAGGCTTCGAGAAACGCATCGCCCACCGCACGTTTCATGGCGAATGATTGCTCAAATCCCGGTGCATGAAAGTCATCAAAAAATACGCCGCCGATGCCGCGCGGTTCTTTGCGGTGCTTCAAATAAAAATACTCGTCACACCATTTTTTGAAATGCGGGTAATAGTCAGCACCGAAGGGATCAAGCGCGTTTTTATTGACGCGATGAAAGTGCTCGCAGTCTGCGTCGAAGCCGTAAAAGGGTGTGAGATCCATGCCGCCGCCGAACCAAAACGCATCGTGCTCGGCGTCAACCGAGGAACGCGCGATAAAGTGGCGCACGTTCATGTGCACCGTCGGCACGTAGGGATTATGGGGATGCAGCACCAGCGACACGCCCATCGCTTCCCACGGGCGACCGGCAATTTCCGGACGATTCGCTGCGGCGGTCGGCGGTAATTTGTTGCCAAGCACATGCGAGAACAACACGCCAGCGCGCTCGAACAATTTGCCGCCTTCGAGGATGCGCGAGATCCCGCCACCCCCTTCGTCACGCGTCCACTGATCGCGCAAGAACGGCGTCCCGTCTAGGGTTTCAAGCTTTTCCACGATGCGCGTTTGCAGACCGAGGAGGTATTCTTTGACGATAGCGGAGTCGGGGAGGGTGGTCATGTTGGATGTTGGGTGCGTGAATATGTTTGGTTGCGGTGACCGGTTGGCGAAACTAGGCTCCTACCGCCGCCCCAACGCCCGCCAACCAATATCCCTACGATACTGCATTCCATCGAACTTGATCGGCTCCAGCATTTGATACGCGCGCTGCTGCGCCTGCTTCACCGTATCACCCAATGCCGTCACACACAACACACGCCCGCCGTTGGTGACGATATTGCCATCGACTTCAGTGGTGCCCGCATGAAACACGCGCGCTTCATTGTCATTTTTCGGTAGCCCGGAAACCGCGTCGCCTTTTTTCGGCGCATCCGGATAACCACCCGCCGCCATCACCACGCCCAGCGCTGCGCGACGATCCCATTCTGGCTCGACTTGATCGAGCGTGCCATTGACACCGCGATCCAGCAGCGACAAAAAATCAGTCTTCAAACGCATCATGATCGGCTGCGTTTCTGGGTCGCCCATGCGCGCATTAAATTCCACCACGCGCGGTTTGGCATCCGCGCCGATCATCAGACCCGCATACAAAAACCCCACGAACGGCGCGCCTTCCGAGGCCATTCCCTTCAACGTCGGGCGAATAATTTCGCGCATGGTGCGCGCATGCACCTCGGGGGTCACGACCGGCGCAGGCGAATACGCGCCCATGCCGCCGGTGTTCGGCCCCGTGTCACCGTCGAAGATGCGCTTGTGATCTTGCGTGGAGGCGAATGGTACGGCGTGCTTGCCGTCGCACAGACAAATAAAACTCGCCTCTTCGCCTTCCATAAATTCTTCAATCACCACGCGGTGATTCGCGTCGCCGTCGCTGCCCGCAAACATTTTGTCGATGGCGGCCAGCGCTTCAGCAAGTGTCATCGCTACCACTACACCTTTGCCCGCCGCGAGACCATCGGCCTTGATGACGATGGGGGCACCCTCCGCTTCCACATACGCGCGCGCCTCGGCAGCGTTGGTGAAGGTCGCGTATTTCGAAGTCGGGATGTTGTGCCGCACCATGAACCGCTTGGCGAAATCTTTCGATGATTCAAGTTGCGCCGCGCGTTGCGTGGGGCCGAAGATGCGCAGACCCGCCGCATGAAACGCATCGACAATACCGGCAGCCAACGGCGCTTCGGGGCCGACCACGGTCAGGTAGATTTTTTCGTGTTGCGCGAATTTCACGAGGTTGGAAACGTCGTGCAAATTGACGTTGAATAAGCCGTCCTCATGCAGCGTGCCCGCGTTGCCCGGCGCCACGTACACGCGCTGCACGCGCGGGTTTTGCGCCAGTCGCCACGCCATCGCGTGTTCGCGGCCACCAGAGCCTATTACCAATAGTTTCATGCTAATAGTTTCATGCGAGTAGTTTCATTTGTTTAATGCCGAAAATGCCGCATGCCCGTGACGACTAACGCCACTCCACGCTCATCCGCCGCGGCGATCACTTCATCGTCACGCATCGAACCGCCTGGATGAATAATGGCGGTAGCACCCGCATCGGCGATGACATCGAGCCCATCGCGAAATGGAAAAAATGCGTCGCTGGCGGCAACCGAACCGTCGAGCGTGAGCCCTGCGTTCTTGGCTTTGATCGCGGCGATTTTGGTCGAGTCGATGCGGCTCATTTGCCCGGCACCGACGCCGAGGGTCATGCCGTAGCGGCAAAACACAATCGCGTTCGACTTCACGTACTTGGCTACGCGGAACGCGAAGATGAGGTCGTTCATTTCGTCAGCGGTTGGTTGGCGTTTGGTGACGACCTTTAGTTCGGCAACGTCAAAATCATCGGAGGTTTGCACCAACAATCCACCGCCGACCCGCTTCATGTCAAATTTATTCAAATTTTTCGCGAGCGGAACTTGCAGCACGCGCACGTTTTGTTTGGCTTTGAATACTGCCAACGCGGCGTCACTGAGCGCAGGTGCCAGCAACACTTCGACAAACTGTTTCGCAACCAACTCAGCGGTCGCACCATCGACCTCGCGATTGAACGCGATGATGCCGCCGAAGGCAGAGGTTGGGTCTGTCTCGAGCGCGCGTTGGTAGGCCGTGATCGTGTTATCGGCAATCGCCACGCCACATGGATTGGCGTGCTTGACGATCACGCATACCGGCACATCGAACGAACGCGCGCATTCCCACGCGGCATCGGCATCGGCGACGTTGTTGTATGACAGCGGTTTGCCTTGCAATTGCGTGTAGCTCGCAAGCGTGCCCTTCGGCGGATGCGCCTCGACGTAGAACGAAGCCTGCTGGTGCGGATTCTCGCCGTAGCGCATGGCCTGGGCTTTGCGCAGATGCAAATTTAGCCGATCCGGGAACGGCTGTGGGTGATTGTGCTCATCAAGTGACGTCAGAAAATTCGCGATCATGCCGTCGTATTCGGCGGTATGCGAAAACGCTTTTTTTGCGAGTGCGAAACGGGTCGCGGCGCTCAGTGCGCCGCTTTGCGTGTTCATGTCTGTCAGTAGGTGAGCGTAATCGGCAACGTCGGTGACGATGGCGACAAACGCGTGATTTTTTGCTGCCGAGCGCACCATCGCCGGGCCGCCGATGTCGATATTTTCAATCGCCTCATCGAGCGTGACGTTCGCTTTCGCAATCGTCGCCGCGAACGGATAAAGATTCACCACTACCAAATCAATCGGCGGGATCTCGTGCGCAGTCATCGACGCCGTGTGATGCGCCAGATCGCGCCGCGCGAGAATGCCGCCATGAATTTTCGGATGCAGCGTCTTCACGCGGCCATCCATCATCTCTGGAAAGCCAGTGTAGTCGCCGACTTCCGTGACTTTGATGTGATGCTCGGCGAGTAATTTCGCGGTACCGCCGGTGGAGAGAATCTCTACGCCGTAGCTCGCGAGCGCACGGGCAAAATCAACGATGCCGGATTTGTCGGAGACGCTGATGAGGGCGCGTTTGATGACGATGGGCATACTCATGCCGACCCCACCGCTGAATTACTCAATGCCATGCTCAGTCAATTTCTTGCGCAGTGTATTGCGGTTGAGTCCAAGCAGTTCTGCCGCGCGTGTCTGGTTACCTTCGGCGTGATGCATCACGACTTCAAGTAGAGGTCGCTCGACGTTGGCGACCACCATGTCGTAAATATCGGTGGCGTGCTCGCCGTCCAAATCTTTGAAGTACTGCTTCATCATTTTGCGAATGCATGCAGACAGCTCGCTGTCCCGCTCATCTTTACGTGGCGGTGTGTTGACCATGAATATCCTCCCGACTGCTTTATTGTCGTTGTGTTGTTGTTAAGCCGCACGCAGCAATTGCCGCGCGACCGCTTCTTCTTGGAAATCAAAAAACACGTACCCCTGTGCCAGAAGCTCCTGCAAGTAATTCATGGTCGCCGCAAATTGTCCGCTGGTGCCGATGATCGCGTTCATCTTCTGCCGAAAATCCTCAGCGCCCGGCCCACCGCGCAGATACCACGCGATATGTTTACGCGCGATCCGATAGCCTTTTTCTTCACCGTAAAACGCGTACAAATTTTGCAGGTGCTCGGCGGCGATCTCGCGCACCTCAGTCACTGTCGGCGGCGCAAGATGCGTACCGGTCTTCAGAAAAAAGTCGATCTCGCGAAAAATCCACGGACGACCCTGCGCGGCGCGGCCAATCATCACTGCATCCGCGTTGGTGTAGGCCAAGACATGGCGTGCAGTTTCAGGCGAATCAATATCGCCATTCGCTACCACTGGAATCTTTACCGATGCCTTCACCGCGCGAATGGTGTCGTACTCGGCCTCACCGTTATACAAATCAGTACGCGTGCGGCCATGCACCGCCAACGATTGGATACCGTTTTCTTCGGCAATGCGCGCGATAGTGAGTGCGTTCTTATGCTCGCGATCCCAGCCGGTGCGGATCTTCAGAGTCACCGGTACGTTCACTGCGCTGACCACAGCGGTCACAATCCGCGCCACCAGCGGCTCGTCTTGCAACAGCGCCGAGCCCGCTGCGACGTTGCAAACTTTTTTTGCGGGGCATCCCATGTTGATGTCGATGATCTGCGCGCCGCGATCCACGTTATAGCGCGCGGCTTCTGCCATCATTTCTGGCGCAGCCCCGGCGATCTGCACGACGATGGGGTCAACCTCGCCAGTGTGATCGCCGCGACGAATGGATTTCTCGGTCGCCCACAGTTTTGCGTTCGACGCCACCATCTCAGACACCGCCATGCCCGCGCCAAGGCGCTTCACCAGCATGCGGAACGGACGATCCGTTACACCCGCCATCGGTGCGGCGATCAAATTATTCTTGAGGGAGATGTGGCCGATTTGCACAAAAAATAAAGCGTCGTGAGGAACGACGCTGTTGCCTTTGTATAACTGAAACAGGGCTGCCTATTTTATAGGCAATTTGAATTCGCGCAAACTAATTTTGTTGTTTCGAGGAAATGCACGCAAGGTGCTGATTTGGTGGTGTGATTTTTTTGGTGGCGTGTTGTTGTGGTGCTGATCTCATGACGTGCGCACTTCGCAATCCGCGAAGTGAAAATAAATCGGACACAGCGCACTGAACTTCCCCCTTTGCAAAAGGGGGAGTGAGGGGGAGAGCGCAGCGAGGGGGCAGTGCGGTGGTAGATGCTAAGGCATTTGCGCAAGTTTGATACAGACGTAACGGGCTAAGCGCTTCGCTGGAAACGACAACAATTGGCCGTGACCGAAAATCCCCCTCAATCCCCCTTTTGCAAAGGGGGAAGTGCAGTGCGGTGATCTCGGCTCCGGTTATCAGCAGCAGTCGGCGACCAAGTGGCTCTTATGATTTCTATTCGACAGCCCCATACCCCCCACCTCCCGGCGTCTCCAACACAAACACATCGCCCGCCTGCACTTCAGTCTCATCCGAAAACCCAAGCGCAGTACGGCCACCGTCCACCCGCTCGACCCAATTTGCGCCCAACCCACCGACCGCACCTCCATCCATCCCAAACGGCGCAACCCGCCGATGTCCCGCCAAAATCGCTGCTGTCATCGGCTGCAAAAAACGAATCTTGCGCGTCGCGCCGTCTCCGCCACGCCACTTGCCTGCGCCACCCGAGTCGCGCCGGATGGTGTGCTCCTCGACACGTACCGGGTAGCGCCATTCCAAAATCTCTGGGTCGGTCAGGCGCGAGTTGGTCATGTGCGCTTGCACCGTGTCGCAGCCGTTGAAACCTGCGCCCGCACCGGTGCCGCCGGAGACGGTTTCGTAATACTGATATTGATTATTACCAAACGTGAAGTTGTTCATCGTGCCGTAACTCGCGGCCATCACGCCGAGTGCGCCGATGATGGCGTCGGTGATGCACTGCGAGGTCTCGACGTTGCCAGCTACCGTGGCCGCTGGCGGTACCGGGCTTAACATCGAGCCCGGTGGGATGATGATGGTGAGTGGCTTCAGGCAACCGGCGTTGAGCGGAATATCGTTATCGACCAGCATGCGAAATACGTACAACACAGCGGCGTACACGACCGCTGACGGCGCGTTGAAATTCGATTCGAGTTGCGGCGAGGTGCCGGTGAAATCAATGGTGGCGCTGCGTTTATCCGCGCCAACAGTCACGCGTACGTTGATGACCGCGCCATTGTCCATTTCATAAGCAAATGCGCCGTCGTTGAGTTTACCGATCACGCGCCGTACGCATTCTTCGGCGTTGTCCTGCACGTGCTGCATATAGGCGTTGACGGTGGCAAGCCCGAAGTGCGCGACCATTCGGCGTAATTCCTGCACGCCCTTTTCGTTTGCTGCCACTTGCGCGCGCAGATCCGCGATGTTCTGGTCAATATTGCGCGCCGGGTGTTTGGCACCGGCGAGGCGTGCGCGCACTTCGGCTTCGAGCATCACCCCGTCTTCCACGAGCTTCACGTTGTCGAGCAATACGCCTTCATCTTCTACCGTTTTGGAAAACGGCGGCATCGAGCCAGGTGTGATGCCGCCGATGTCGGCGTGATGGCCGCGCGAGCCGACGTAAAAAATAATCACATCGCGGTCGTCAAACACGGGCGTCACCACCGTCACATCCGGCAAATGCGTGCCGCCGTTGTAAGGATCATTTAACACGTACACATCGCCCGGCTTCATCATGCCTGCGTTTTTGCGCACCACCGTTTTGATGGATTCACCCATCGAGCCCAAGTGCACTGGCATGTGCGGCGCGTTGGCAATCAAGTTGCCGACCGCATCAAACAGCGCGCAGCTGAAGTCGAGCCGTTCCTTGATATTCACCGAGTACGCGGTCTGCTGCAACCGCAGACCCATCTGCTCAGCGATTGACATGAACAGGTTGTTGAATACTTCTAGCATCACCGGATCGGCGGCGGTGCCGATGGCGTGCCGCGTCGTGCGCGCGACCGAGCGCGTGAGCACGAGATGGTTTTGTGCGGTGACGCTAACCTGCCATTCCGGCTCGATGATGGTGGTGCCGTTTTGCTCGGCGATGATCGCGGGGCCTTGAATGAGTTGCCCGATGGCGAGCGCCTCGCGCGCAAAAATCGGCGCGCGGTGTGGTGCGCCACCGGCAGTCATTGCCGCAAACGCCAATGGGGGCGAGGGGTTTGCGGCATTCGTGGGGGCGGCCTCGGCAGGCGCATCGCTGCCACCAATCGCTTCTACTGACACCGCTTCCGCGATCAGCGCACGGCCGGGCATCAGGAAACTGAAGCGCTTGCGGTATTCATTCTCAAACGCGGACGACATCGCGCCAGCCTCGGCGAACGCGACGATCAGCGCTGAATCTGTTCCCGCGTAACGTAGGTGTACGCGCCTCTCCACGCGCACGCGGGCAGCGGGTACGTCTTGTGCGAGCACCTCGTCACGCGCACTCGCGGCCAGTTCGTCGAGTGCCCCGGAAATTGCGGACATGCTGGTGCTGACACTGGCAGCATCCAGCGCCAGCTCGATGGCGCGTTCGCGCATCGCTGTGATGTCCGCAAGCCCCATGCCGTAAGCGGACAGCACGCCTGCGAGCGGGTGGATGTATACGCGCGTCATGCCGAGCGCGTCGGCAACCAAGCACGCGTGCTGCCCACCTGCGCCGCCGAACGAGGCCAATGTGTACTCGGTCACATCGTGGCCGCGCTGGACGGAAATGAACTTGATGGCGTTTGCCATGTTGGCCACCGCGACCTGCAAGAAGCCCTCGGCGACTTGGTGCGGCGATGTTTGCTTCCCGGTGACGGATTCGATCTCGGCGGCCAGCGTCAGAAATTTTTCACGCACTACCTCGGCATCGAGCGTGGCATCACCACGAGGCCCGAACACGCTGGGGAAATGCTGTGGCTGAATTTTGCCCAGCATCACATTGCAGTCGGTGACCGTCAGTGGACCGCCGCGCCGGTAGCAGGCGGGGCCGGGATTCGCGCCCGCACTATCTGGCCCGACGCGATATTTTTGTCCGTCAAAATGCAGGATCGAGCCACCACCCGCCGCGATGGTATGAATCGACATCATCGGTGCGCGCATCCGTACACCCGCCACCGCCGTTTCAAACTCGCGCTCCAACACGCCCGCGTAGTGCGACACATCGGTGGATGTGCCGCCCATATCAAAGCCGATCACCTTGTCGAAGCCCGCCGCAGTAGCCGTGCGCACCATGCCAATAATGCCGCCCGCGGGCCCGCTCAAAATCGAATCCTTGCCTTGAAAGCGATGTGCATCAGTCAAGCCGCCGTTGGATTGCATAAAAAATAGTCGCGTATCCGGCAACTCGGCGGCGACCTGATCGACGTAGCGGCGCAACACCGGCGAGAGATACGCATCAACCACGGTGGTGTCGCCGCGCGAAACGATCTTCATTAGCGGGCTGACTTCATGCGACACCGACACCTGCGTGAAGCCGACTTCGCGGGCGATAGCGGCGATGCGTTTTTCATGCTGTGTAAACCGGTAGCCGTGCATGAGCACGATGGCAATAGCCTGAAACCCCTTATGCCGTGCGGTGTTCAAGGCATTGCGTGCGGCGTTCTCGTCCAGTGCGCGCACCACCTCGCCGTGCGCGCCGATACGCTCATCGATCTCCACGACCTCGCGATAGAGCATTTCCGGGAGGATGATTTCACGATCAAAAATGCGTGGGCGGTTTTGATACGCGATGCGTAACTGATCGCGAAACCCGCGCGTGATCGCGAGTGCGGTCGGCTCGCCTTTGCGTTCTAGTAACGCGTTGGTGGCAACCGTGGTGCCCATTTTTACGGCATCAATTTGGGTGGTGGGAATCGTTGCGCCAGCAGGGACATTCAGCAAATGGCGAATCCCGGCAACCGCCGCATCCCGATACTGCTCAGGATTTTCCGACAACAGTTTGTGGGTGGTGAGCGCGCCATCCGGGCGGCGCGCGACGATGTCGGTGAACGTGCCGCCGCGATCAATCCAGAATTGCCAGCGGGGTTGAGGTGGGTTCATGTCGTGACTTTTTGCAGGGTGGGGAGGGTGCACGGATTGTAGCCGTCCCCGCGCAATCAACGGGGGACGTGACGAAACGCCAAATTGTTTCTACACTACGCGCTGCGCAGTTTCCCACTACCCGGAGGTCACATGAAACGCACGTTCGCATCTGCTGCACTGTTCGCCGTCGTCTGTTCCGCGCAGGCTCAAACCAAGTGGGACATGCCCACCGGCTATGCGCCTACCAATTTCCACACCGAAAACGTCAAGCAATTCGCCGCTGATATTGACAAGGCGACTGGCGGCAAACTGAAAATCATCGTGCACGACAACGGCTCGTTGTTCAAGCAAAACGAAATCAAGCGCGCCGTACAATCGGGTCAGGCGCAGGCAGGCGAATTTTTGTTGCCGGCACTCGCTAATGAAGATGCGATGTACGGCATCGACTCAGTGCCGTTTCTGGCCGACAGTTTTGATGCCTCGAAAAAATTATGGAAAGTCTCGCGCCCCGCCATTGAAACGCGTCTCGGCAAACAGGGCGTGAAGGTGTTGTACGGCGTGGCATGGCCACCGCAGGGCGTGTACAGCAAGAAGGCGCTCAATAGCGCAGCCGATCTCAAAGGCAGCAAATGGCGCGCCTACAGCCCGCAGACCAACCGCATCGGTGAACTGCTGGGCGCACAGCCGGCCACGATTCAGGCCGCTGAACTTGCACAAGCACTATCGACGGGTGCCGTGGAAACACACATGACCTCCGGAGCCACCGGCGTAGACATCAAGGTGTGGGATGCGATGGGCAAGGGTGCTTATTACTACGACACGCAAGCGTGGCTGCCAAAAAATTTGGTGGTGGTGAATCAGAAAGCATTTGATGCGCTCGACAAGTCCACGCAAGAGGCGGTGCTGAAAGCAGCAGCAGATGCTGAGACGCGCGGCTGGAAAGCGTCTGAAGTGCGTAACAAGGAAACCGCCGATATCATGGCCAAGAACGGTATGGTGATTGCGCAGCCGACAGCCGCGCTGAAAGCGGATCTACAAAAAATCGGTGCCACCATGTTGACCGAATGGGAGAAGAACGCCGGCGCCGATGCCAAGAGTGTGCTGGACGCGTACCGCAAGCCATAGACTTTTCTGATGCGCAAAATTCTCAACGCGCTCTACGATGGCGCGGGCGCGCTGGCGGCGGTATTTATGGTCGGCTGCCTCGTGATGGTGCTGACCAGCGCGCTGGGACGAATGTTCGATTTTCATCTGCGCGGCACCGACGCTTATGCGGGTTACTGCATGGCTGGCGCCGGTTTTCTTGCGCTCGCGCAAACGTTGAAGCGCGGTGAGCATATTCGCGTCACGCTGTTTGCTGAGCGGCTGGGTGTGGCCAATCAACACACGCTCGACATCATTGCGCATCTTATCGGCGCATTCTTCGCGGGCATGTTCGCGTTTTTCTCAGTGCGTCTGGTCACGCAATCGTATTCGCTCAACGACATTTCGCAAGGCAATGACGCCACGCCCTTGTGGATTCCGCAAATCGCGATGGCGGTAGGGACGGTGATGCTGTTCATCGCGGTGTTGGATGAACTCTATCTGCACCTGACCGGCCAGCATGTGCGGGCGCGCGCGGATGACTTGAAGCTGATCGAATAGCAGATGACGCACTCACCGCTTATTGAGTTGCGCCGTGCCCTCTTGGTGGCGCTCCCGCTGGTGTTGGCCGCAGCGCTGGTTGTCTACCTCAGCGGTGGTATCAGCAGCAGCGACTTCGTCAAGACCAGTGTGTTGCTGATTGGCCTGTTTGTGCTGCTTGGCCTTGGCGTATGGATCGGTCTCGGCCTGCTTGGGGTTGCGTGGATTGGCATGACGCTGTTCACCGTGCGGCCGGTGGGTGACGCGATGGCGGTCACGGTCTGGGGCTCCGCGTCGTCGTGGACGCTGACGGCGCTACCGCTATTTATCTTGATGGGTGAAATCCTGTTTCGCACGAGGCTGTCGCAGGATATGTTTCGGGGGCTCGCACCGTGGGTGAATTGGCTGCCGGGCCGCTTGCTGCACACTAACATCATCGGCTGCACCATCTTCGCGGCGGTCTCCGGGTCTAGCGCTGCCACCTGCGCCGCCATCGGCAAGATGACGCTGCCGGAATTGAAGAGGCTCGGTTACCCTGAAGACATCACCATCGGCTCGCTCGCGGGCGCAGGCACGCTTGGATTGTTGATACCACCGTCGATCATCATGATCGTATACGGCGTCGCTTCCGAAACGTCGATCACCAAACTCTTTATCGCGGGTGTGCTGCCCGGCCTCTTGCTGGCGCTGCTGTTCATGGGCTACGTCATCGTTTGGTCGCTGCTCCATCCGGGTGCGATTCCTGGATCGGATCGCCACTTCTCGTTTCGCGAAAAAATCTGGGAATCACGCTACTTGCTGCCGGTGGTCGCGTTGATCGTGCTGGTGCTGGGCTCGATCTACCTCGGCTGGGCGACGGCCACCGAATCGGCCGCCGTCGGTGTGGTCGGTGCGCTGGCGTTGTCGGCGATACAGGGGTCGATGAATTGGCCGACGTTTGTCGCGAGTCTGCTGGGTGCGACGCGCCTCTACTGCATGATCGCGCTTCTCCTCGCGGGTGCGGCGTTTCTGACGCTGGCGATGGGCTACATCGGCCTGCCGCGCCACCTCGCCGAATGGATCGGTGGCATGGGGCTCTCACCGTTTTGGTTGCTGTTTGGCCTGATGATTTTCTACATTGTGCTCGGCTGTTTTCTCGACGGCATTTCGATGGTGGTGCTAACTATGGGCGTGATTCTGCCGACGGTCACGCGCGCTGGGATTGACCTCGTGTGGTTCGGCATTTTCATCGTGCTGGTCGTCGAAATGGCGCAGATCACGCCGCCGGTTGGCTTCAATTTGTTCGTGCTGCAATACATGACCGGCAAAAACATCGGCTACATCGCCAAGGTCGCGCTGCCGTTTTTCGGGTTACTGGTGGTGGCGGTGCTGTTGATTTATTTCTTTCCGGGAATTGTTACGTGGCTGCCGGCGAATATGCGCTGATCGCTCCGCTTCACCTATCCTCGCTACAATCACCGCATCGCTACCGACCAAGCCCGCCAAATGTTCTCCGCCCCGCTCTCCCTCTCGACCGAAACCGCTTTTGAACTCCCCGCCTACCTGCACGAATCCAGCGCCGGTAATGCGTGGGTAGACGCCAACCTGCATGGCCGCGAGGTACACAGCTTTCTCGAAGGCCCGTGCTTTGATGCTCACGGCAATTTGTGGGTCGTCGATATTCCGTTTGGGCGCATCTTTCGCATCACGCCGACGGGTGAGTGGGACCTGATCGTCAAGTACGACGGCTGGCCTAATGGCTTGAAGTTTCATCCCGATGGCCGTCTCTTGATTGCCGATTATCGTCACGGCATTCTCGCGCTCGATGTGGATGCCCGCAAAGTGTCTCCGTTTTTGACGCACCATTTTTCCCAGCGCTTTATGGGTGTCAATGACCTCACGTTTGCACGAAATGGCGATTTGTATTTCACCGATCAAGGGCAAACGGGTTTACACGATTCCACCGGCTGCGTGTATCGCCTGCCTGCCGAAGGTGCGTTGCAGTGTCTACTTGATAACGTGCCGAGCCCGAACGGCTTGGCGCTGAGCGCGAACGAAAATTTTCTTCTCGTGGCGGCCACACGCGATAACGCGATCTGGCGTGTGCCGCTGATTGACGGCGGTGTCTCGAAGGTCGGTAAGTTTATTCAACTCTCAGGCGGCACCGGCCCCGACGGGATTGCAACCGACAGCGATGACAATCTCTACGTCGCGCACATCGGCATGGGTGCCGTCTGGAAATTTGATAAGCGCGGTGAGCCGAAATACCGCATCGATTCGTGTCGCGGCGACTTGACGACCAATCTCGCGATTCATCCACAGCGGCCTAACGAAATCTTCATCACGGAATCGCAGACCGGCGCGATTTTGAAAGCTACTTTGCCGATGTACTGAAGATGTGCCTGATCGTTTTCGCTTGGCAAGCACATGCGGAATATCCGCTAATCGTTGCGGCCAATCGCGATGAGTGGCACGCGCGGCCCGCGGCACCTGCGAGCTGGTGGATGGATGCGCCGAACATATTGGCGGGTCGCGATTTGCAGGCAGGCGGCACCTGGCTTGGGGTCACACAAAATGGCCGCTTTGCCGCGCTCACCAACTATCGCGACCCGTCATCACGTAAATCAGTCGCACCGACACGCGGGCAATTGGTCGCCGATTTTTTGCGCAGCGATGAGAATCCTCACGACTATCTTGCCGCACTCGCGCCAAATGCCGCGCAGTACAACGATTTCAATTTGCTTCTCGGTGATCGAGATTCGCTATGCTGTTTCAGCAGCCGCGACGCGTTGATCGAAGCGGTGGCACCCGGCGTTCACGGCCTCTCGAACCATCGGCTCAATGAGCCGTGGCCGAAGGTGACGAGCGGAAAAACGATGTTGAGTGGCAGTCTGAAAATGCCTGAAGACGCCCTATCCGCGCGGCTTTTGGCGTTTTTGTCGAATACCGAACGCGTCGCCGATGAGGATCTGCCGAACACGGGCGTCGGCGTTGAACGCGAACGTCTGCTCTCGCCGCCGCTCATCGTGAGCGAGACGTACGGGACGCGTTGCTCGACGTTGGTGTTCGCTGGACGAACGCAGATGCGTTTTCAAGAGCACACGCGCGATGTGAGTGGACGCGTCACGGGTGTTGTCGCGCAGACGTTTGCACCGACTTAGTCGCGCGCATGACGAAATTGTCCACATCGTAAATCCCCCAGCTATCTTGATGTTGAGCACCGCGTGATGCTGCCCCCTTTATAAAGGGGGCAATGCTTTTCCGACGCTGACATTGCGCGGTTCGGGGGATTTACGGTGTGCGCAACCTCACCAGATGCCCCACACCGCAGCGTTACAATGCCCACTGCCATCACCACAGGAAATCACATGAGCTTTCACATCGCATTCATCGGCCTCGGCAACATGGGTGGCCACATGGTTCACCACCTGCTGCGTGCTGGTTACAGCGTCACTGTATTTGCCCGACGCGCGGAAGTGATGCAACCCTTCGTCGCGGCCGGCGCGCGTGCCGCCACCTCGCCGGCAGACGCGGCGCGCGACGCTGATTTCATCATGAGCAACGTCACCACGACGGCGGATGTTACTTCGGTGCTGACGGGTGAACAGGGCGCGATTCATGGCGCAAAAGCGGGCGCAATCGTCTGCGATTTTTCAACGATTGATGCCGATGCCACGCGCGCCATCGCGAAGAAATTTGCGGCCAAGAAAATCGGCTACCTCGATTGCCCCGTGTCGGGCGGCCCGAAAGCCGCAGAAGCCGCGACACTTTCCATCATGGTTGGCGGCAGCGCTGAGGATCTTGGCCGCGCGCGACCCGTGCTCGAAAAACTCGGCAAGACTATCTCGCACATGGGCGATGTCGGCGCTGGGCAAGTGACCAAGATGTGCAATCAGATTTCGCAAGTCGTGAACATTCAGGGAATCGCCGAAGCGATGCTGCTGGCACGAAGTAACGGCGTTGACCCCGCGAAAGTCGTTGACGCACTGATGGCCGGGATGGCGGGCTCAAAGATGCTCGATCTCATGGGCCGCAAAATGGCCGCGCGCGATTTTGCGGCGGGCATTGAAGCGAGGCTGCATCACAAAGATTTCGGCTTGGCACGCGAGATGTCAGCGGCACAACAGCTCAATATGCCCGCTGTCGCGCTCGTGCATGCGCAGCTAGAAAAACTCATGCAGCACGGCTGGGGCAACATGGATACGTGCAATCTCTTGCGCGTGCTGGAAGCCGAAGAATGAAAACCGATACCAAACTCACGCAACTCGGCCGCACCGCGATCAATTCTCCCGGCACCGTCAACGTGCCAATGCATCGCGCCTCAACGGTGCTGTTCGAATCCGTCGCCGACTTGAAGGACGTGCAGCGCCGCTGGGAGCAAGATGAACAGGTGCCCACGTACGCGATCTTCAACATGCCGCAAGTGCTGGCGCTAGAAAATGCGGTGGCAGAAATCGAAGGCGGCTATCGCGCGGTCACGTACCCGAGTGGGCTCGCGGCGGTCGCGGGCGCGTTGCTTGCGTGTGTGAAATCGGGCGATCACGTGTTGATGACCGATAGCTGCTACGGGCCAGGCCGCAAATTTTGCGAAACCTTCCTCACGCGCATGGGCGTCGAAACCACGTTCTATGATCCCTTGATCGGCGCGAACATCGCGAGCTTGATGCGTGCCAACACCACCGTGGTCTACACCGAAAGCCCCGGCTCACATACGTTCGAGATTCAGGATATTCCAGCCATCGCCAAAGCCGCGCACGCGAAAAACGCGACAGTGATTATGGACAACGCGTGGGCGACTGGCTTCTATTTCAACGCGTTTCAACACGGTGTCGATCTGGTCGTGCAACCCGCCACCAAATACTACGCCGCGCACTCGGATGTATTGATCGGCCTTGTCATCGCCAACCAATCGCACTGGCCAAAACTCAAAAGCACCACCTACCAACTCGGCCAGCGCGCCTCGCCAGACGATTGCTTTCTCACGCTGCGCGGCATGCGCACAATGGGCGTGCGGTTGCGCCAACATCAGACTAGCGCACTGATGATTGCAAAGTGGCTCAGCACGCGTGCAGAAGTCAAACGCGTGCTCTATCCCGCCCTCGAAACCGATCCTGGCCACGCACTGTGGAAACGCGATTTCAGCGGTGCCACCGGCCTCTTCGGCGTGGAGTTCAACGCTATGAGCGAAGCCCAGATCGCCGCGATGATCGATGGCTACGATTACTTCGGCCTTGGCTATTCGTGGGGCGGATTTGAAAGCCTCGCGGTGCCCGCAGACCTGCGCTATGGCCGCCACGTTGCGCCGTGGAAGGGCGGGCCGTTAGTGCGCTACAGCATCGGCCTCGACGACCCGGACGACTTGATCCGCGATCTGGAAGCAGGATTTAGGCGCGCTAAGAATGTCTGAGGTGTCGATTCGCGACGCGCGGGTGCGCGATGTCGCCGCCATCACCAAGATTTACGCCGCGAGTGTTGAGCGCGAAACCGCATCATGGGAATACGTCGCCCCGACACTCGAAGAAATGCAGGAACGCTTCGCCGATATTGTCGGTCGGCGCTTTCCGTATTTCGTCGCAGAAATAAACGGCGAAGTCGTCGGCTATAGCTACGCCAGCAGCTACCGCGCGCGCATCGGCTACCGATATGTCGTCGAAAATTCCGTCTATGTCGCCGATGCGATGAAAGGTCGCGGCATCGGCAAACAACTGCTCAACGCGCTCATCAATGCATGCGAAGCGCAAGGCTTCCGGCAAATGATCGCAGTGATCGGCGACAGTGAAAATGTCGCCTCGATCAAGCTGCACGAAGCCTGCGGTTTTTTGCACGCGGCACGGTTTGAGGGGATCGGCTACAAGTTTGATCGGTGGCTTGATAGTGTGCAGATGGTGCGGGCGTTGGGGGCGGGGAGTGCGACCCTGCCAGACGTGAAAGTCTAGTATCCACGAGCGTTTCCAAGCATTTACATGGATTCAAGTACAAGTTCCGGCACACGGCTGGTGCTCAAATACTACCTCACGTGGCGTTCTGAATCCGAGAGTTTTTCTCGGCGTGTCGTTGTATTCGCTTTCGAGCGGCCTCACGGTCGCCGCCGTCAGGGCGGCGGCGCCGGACGGATGCCGTTTTCTATGTGGACGAGCCCTCATTTGTGTGACGACGCAACGCATTTATTTCAGCTTCCCAATACAACTCGGGTTCGCTGCACGTTCGCCTGCCTCCATGCCTACTCCCGCGCCGCCAGGCGGTACGTAACGTAGGGTCGATTGGTTCGGCGCGGGTGTCGGCTTCGTTCATGCCTGTGTCTGGTAGAGCGCAAAATCGTTGCTATCCTGCGTCAGCAGCTTCATTAGCTTGGGATGAATGAACAACTTGTCCTTGCCCATCATCGTTTCTTCCAGCACGCTGATTTCCACCAGCCGCTTTAGGTAGCGCGATGCTGCCTGCCGACCGCCGATACCAGCATCGGTGAGATTGGTGATGCGGCAATACGGCTGCTCGAAAATCAATTCGACCAGTTCGCGGCTATAGATTTTCGCGGCATTTGCCTTGACGTGAGCGGTTGTGTGTTTCAGCAACTCACGAATCGCCGCAATTTTGGCCGTTGTCCATATCGCTGTTTCCTCCACGCCTCGGAGCATATAGAGCACCCACGCTTCCCAGTCTTGCTCACGCGTCACTCCCAACAGCAGCTCGTAATACGAGGCCTTGTTGCCAATGATGTAGCGGCTCAGGTACAGAATCGGCAGCGTCAGCAGGTTTTCCTGGATCAGGAACAGGCTGTTCAGCACCCGCCCCGTGCGGCCATTGCCATCCGTGAACGGATGGATTGCCTCAAACTGGTAATGCCCGACCGCCATGCGAATCAATGGGTCGATTTCTACTTCGTTGTGCAGGAATTGCTCCCAGTTCGCGAGCAGCGTACGCAACTGATCCTCGCCAGCGGGCGGTGTGTATATGACGTTGCCGGTGCGCGCATTGGCGAGCGTGGTGCCCGGCACGCGGCGCACCTGCATCTCGATGCCTTTCAGATGCGTGCAGATCATCTCCGCAGTGCGGGTGTTCAAAGGCCGCCTCGCCATTTCGTGGTAGCCCATCATGAGCGCCTGACTGTGGCGCAGTGCTTCTTTAGTGTTTGCGTCGGCGCGTTCGCCGAAGTCGCGAAACTGGAACAGGCGGTCAGCAGTCGTGACGATGTTTTCAATTTCCGAACTTGCCTGCGCCTCCAGCAACGGCAAGGTATTGATGAGCATTGCCGGATTGGGGATCAGATCAGCCGCCTGCTTCAACGCGGCCAGCGCCGCACGGGAGAGGATGCACTGCTTCAGAATCACCTTCGATTCCAAGTCGGCAAGCGGCGGCCGTGGCGGTAGCAGGGGCAGTTTGTTATAAGGAAGATCTGCACGCCATCCTGTGGGTGTCATGGTTGATTTATGGTCTTTTTGCGACATCACTCCAGCATATGTTGTCGCCGACAACACGTCAACAGTTATTGTTGCAATTCTCGTATTTTTACGACATTAAAGGTGGAGGTATCGCCGACGATCATATGGAAAGGGAAGCGGCCATTACAAGCTAAGATTTTGATTATTATGAATATAACCGACTATTTTTTATTGAAACTGTCGGATTCCGGAGGAATCTGCCTGTGCCTAGTCCAGCCGGCGCGAGTTACCGAAAGGATAACGAAAAACAATAAACGCTATAACTGGCGGGCATTTCGACGATAAAGCGCCTGAAAAACACCGTAAATGGTAGACATTTCTTGAAAGCCCATCGCGAACTTGCGCAATTGGCGTGTTCGAGGTGCGCGCCGCAGTCATCAGCACCGTTCGCAACTTCGTAGAAGTTTCAACGGTATTTCATCATTTGTCTCTCACCACTCCCGTTGCGGCGATGATTTGCTTAACGACCGCGCGCCCTGCGTCCGTCCACGGCGCAATCAACTCAAAATGCCCGGCGTCATCTAGCGTCACGAGCTTGACGACTTCATTTTTTTCTTTCGCACGCTCGCGGTAGCGCAGCGCATGGGCGGGCGCAACGATGCCGTCGTATACGCCGCTGATGAGCGTTTGCGGCACGCCAAGTGGTAGCAACGGCACGAGTGAGGTGTCGCGATACGCCGCTTCGCCGCGCGTTTTGCTGTCGATGAGTTTGTCTACGGTGTCGCTCCCACACGCATGTGCGGAGGCGACACGCGCATAGGCGAGATCGGGTAGCGCGGCGATGCCGACGCTTGCGCGGATAGTAAGAAGATCATTTTGGTAGAGCGGGCTGTCCGGCGGCAGCTTTGGGCGTGCGGCGAGCCAGAGTGCGAGGTGCCCGCCTGCGGAGTGGCCGGTGGCGACGATGCGATTGAGATCGAGCGCGTGTTTGGGCGCAAGTTCGCGGAGTTTTTCAGCAGCGCTGATGACATCGCGAAACGTGTCGGGGTAGGGCGAAAAGTTTTCCGCTTTGGTGCCGATGCGCCGGTAGGTGATGCTCCATACCGCGAGGCCTTCGTTGCGCAAGGCGTCAGCGAGGAACGCGACGAGTTCCGGCCCCGGTAGATCGGCGCGCCAGCATCCGCCGTGGATGAGGATGACGATGGGGGCGGGGGTTGTTGATTTTTTCGGCAGCCACAATTCACCGTACTGGTCAGCGTGGCTGCCGTAGGAAATTTTGTGATCAGGGACGGGGCGCTCGGCGCGGGTGAGGATGTCCTTGAAGGTGAGCATTTGCGCGTGGGCGGTCATCGGTGGGATGAGAAGTGCAAGTAGAAAGAGCCAGCGGGTCATGGTGCAGCGGGCCTCTGTCCTAGCCCTGCACCCAAGGAAACCCTGCATGCCGCCAGCCATTACGTTTACCGCGTTGCTGGTGCGCGTCCGGATCGCCTTCGAAGCCCTCCAAGATGTTGTAGGCGCTGTAGCCGAGCGCGGTAGCGGCACGCGCGGCACCGATGGAGCGCACGCCGGATCGGCAGAGAAATAATGCGGGCTTGTCGTTCGGAACGAGGGCCAGTAGCGCGCGATCAAAATCGGGATTGATCGTCATGCCAGGGTAGAGCTTCCATGGGATGCAAGGCGTGTTCGGCACGCGACCTACCCAGTCGATTTCGGCTTGGGTGCGCACGTCGATCATCACGGCCTCGCCGCGCTGCCACCACGCATGGGCGAGCGCGAGTGGGATGTCACCCGCGTAGCCCGGCTGTGGGCGAATCGCGTCGTGGTCAGCCGCGCCGAGTCGCTGATTTGCGGGCACGGCGGTTGCGAGCAATTTCGGAGGCGGCAAGTTGAGCCCTTGCATGATCTGGATGAACTCGGCTTTGCTTTTTCCGGCGAGGCGTGGGTTGCTGCGCTTTTCGTCGCCGATGGTTGATGCTGTGCGGCCCTTGTAGTCGTGGGCAGGCAGCACGCGCGTGGTGTCGGGTAGCGTGAATAGTTTTTGCGTGATGCTGTCGTACATCGCGTCGGCGCTGCCGGACTGAAAATCAGTGCGGCCACATCCGCCGATCAAGAGGGTGTCGCCGGTCAGCGCGGCATCGCCCCACAGAAAACACATACTGCCCGCCGTATGGCCAGGCGTGTGTATGGCGCGGATGGTGCCGGTGCCGAGTGGCAGCGTGTCGCTGTCGCTGAGCTGCACATCGGCCGCTGCGATGCCGCAGTGCGCGGGCGCGGCGGTACGTGCACCCGTGCGCGCAGCGATGGCTCCCGCCGCAGTCACATGATCTGCGTGCGCATGGGTCTCGATGATCCATTTCAAATTGAGGCCGCGCTCCTTGATCGCGGCCAAATCCCGCTCGATGTGGGTATCGACGGGATCGACAATCGCGGCGTCACCAGACGCGGCATCGACGAGGATGTAGGTAAACGTGCTCGATTGCGGGTCGAATAGCTGAATGATCTCGTTCATGTTTGACCTCACGCAAAACGAATAAGCAATTGTGAAACATATTCGCCACGCGCAGCGGGCGTTTTGAATTTGCTGGGGTCATCTTGCTCCAGCACGCAGCCAACCATGGCGAAGAATGTTTTATCGAGCGCTTTGCGGCTGGCGGCGAGTTGCTGGGCGATTTTTTCGCAGTCGGCATCGGTGTCAATCAGCCCCTGAATGCCGCGCAACTGGCCTTCGACGCGCTTGAGGCGCAGGATCAAGGCGCGTTTTTTTTCGGCGGATCTGAGTTTGTTCACGTCGGCTCACTTGTCAATACTCGATGGTTCACAGTATACTGCCGGGAGTATATATTTTCAAGGAGCGTCTTCATGGCAGTCAATTGGCATTTTGCAGACCAAGCGCCGTTTCTCGCGGCGGCGGGCGGTGGCGTTTTGATTGGCCTTTCCGCCGTGTTGCTGATGTGGTTCTTTGGGCGGATCGCAGGCATTAGCGGTATCGCGTCCGGACTCATGAGCCCCGCAGGGCGTGGAAATTTCGGCTGGCGCATCGCGTTTATCGGTGGCCTCGTTGCTGCTGGGTTTTTGTTGAAACCCTTCGCATCGACGACCGCGTTGCCGATAACGTCGCCTGTGATGCTGGCAGTCGCGGGCTTGCTGGTCGGCTTCGGCAGCGTGTTGGGTTCGGGGTGTACCAGCGGTCACGGCGTATGCGGACTGGGGCGGCGCTCAGTGCGATCACTCGCGGCGACTTGTGTATTCATGGGTGCGGCGTTCGTTACCGTGTTTTTGTTGCGTCACGTCCTTAAATAGAGAGGTCACGATGAACCTATTTGTTGCGGTCTTGATTGGTGCCGTGTTTGGTGCCGGATTGATGATTTCTGGCATGAGCAACCCAGCAAACGTGTTGAATTTTCTTGATCTCGCGGGCAAGTGGGATGCCCGGCTCGCGTTTGTGATGGGCGGTGCGGTGATGGTGACCGCAGTCGGGTTTCCGCTCCTCATGCGGCGAGTAAAGCCTCTGCTTGCGGATAAATTCAACTGGCCAACGGCGAACGCCATCGACAAAAAATTATTGCTGGGCGCGAGTCTGTTTGGCGTGGGCTGGGGGCTGGCCGGTTACTGCCCAGGCCCCGCAATCGCTAGTGTTGGCGCGGGCTCCGGCGATATGCTCATCTTCATTCCCGCCTTGGTATTGGGCATGTGGGTCGCCACCAAATTTCGCTAGAGCCCGTTCATCATGACACCCCAAAAAATTCAAACGTGGCTGCGATCTATCAACCAACAACCCGGCTATGAGATTTTGCTGGTGCAAACCGTGCGCAATGCGCTGATGGGTGCCAGTGTGGTCGCTTCGACTTCGTTGGTCGCTATCATCGGGGTGATTACCGTGGCACGCGCGTTTCCAAGTGGCGCGCCCGGCCTCCAGTACGCGCATTGGGTCATCAATGCCGCCAGCGTTGTGCTCGCGTTCGCCCTAACCGAATCGTTGCTGGCATTGCGCACGTTGTCTCGTGCGGGCTTTGGGTCGGTTGCGGGCAACACCACCGACGCTGGAACCAGTGAACCCGAGAGTTACTCGCGCGAATTGGCGGGGGCGTTGCGGCAGCTCGGTCGCGCGGCCGTCGGCTTGTCGGTTGGCATGGCACTGGCCGTGCTCGGCGGAATTATGTTTGCGTGGTGACGCGCGAAACCGTCGTGACCACACCGCTACCGTACGGTACAAGCTGGACTGGGACATCGTAGAGCGCGGTGAGCGCTGGCGCGGTGACCACTTCTTGCGTGATGCCAAGCGCGACGCGCCCACCGGGCATCAACATCAGCGTGCGATCAGCAATGCGTAACGCGTGGTCAGGTGCGTGGGTCGTGAAGATGATGCTTTTGCCACGCGCCTTTAGTTTTGCGATCTCATCGAGCAATAAATACTGATTGCCAAAATCGAGGTTGGCGGTGGGTTCGTCCATCAATATGATCGGCGACTCTGCGGCCAGCGCGCGTGCGATCAGCACCAGTTGTTTTTCGCCGCCAGAGAGTTCATCAAAATTTCGCTCAGCGAATTCCGCGAGATTCATTTCATCTAACGCCGCCAACGCGATCTCACGATCCTTCTGCTGGGGCTGCGCATACCACGCCAGATGCGCGGCACGCGCCATCTCCACGACATCAATAACGCGCAGGCCAGATTGCGCGGTTCCCGCCTGCGGCACATACGCGATCTCACGCGCAAGCGCAGCGGGCAGCCATTCGGCCACGGGCTTGTGATGCAATTTGGCAACGCCGGCCAGAGGCGCGAGCAGCCCGAGCAGTGTTCGAAACAAGGTGGTCTTGCCGCTACCGTTCTGTCCGAGTATGGCAACCGCTTCGCTCGGCGCGAGTGTGAATGTGATGTCGCGCGCGAGCGCCCGTCCCGCGTAGCCGATGGTGAGTTGTTGAACTGCCAGGGCGCTCATGTGCGTCGCCGAAACGTAACGGCCATCAACGCGATGAACGCGGGCGCGCCGAGTAACGCCGTGAGCACACCGGGCGGAATTTCGGTGGGGGCGAGGGTCCGTGCGATCGTGTCGATCAATAGCATGAACGTCCCGCCGACCAACATCGAGAGCGGTAGCAATCGCGAGAATTCAGCACCGATGAGCAGACGAATGGCGTGTGGAATCACCAGTCCTACCCAGCCGATGATGCCGCAAATGGCGACGGCGGCGGCGGTCATCAATGTGGCGGCGACGATCACGATAGCGCGTGTGCCGCGTACATCAAGACCGAGCGTGCGCGCTTCGTCGTCTGGTAGCGCCAAAAGATTGATGCGCCAGCGCAGCAAAAATAGCGGCACCGCGGCGATTGCGATGATCGTACTTGCGACTATCGTTTCGCGCGCGGACACGCTGGCAAAACTACCGAGCAGCCAGTAGGTGATGGCCGGTAGTTTGTTGAATGGATCAGCTAAGTATTTCGTCAACGCGATGCCCGCACCGAGGAGCGACGCGACCACTACCCCCATCAAAACCAGCGCCAGTATTGGGTCTTCGGCACGCAGGCGATGGCTCAACGCAAAGATCACAGCGACGGCGGCGAGCCCACCGGCAAAGGCAAGGCTTTGCGTGGCGAGCCACGGCAAACCCAAAAAAATACCGACGACGGCACCGAGCGCAGCGCCACTCGATACCCCCAGAATGTCTGGCGACACGAGCGGGTTGCGGAACAAATACTGATACGCAGCACCCGCTGCCGCGAGCGCTGCACCAACGACGAACGCGGCGATGATGCGTGGCAAACGGATCTCGAACAACACCACGTCGGCGTTCGGGATCGTGATATTGCCGCCGCCAACCAAGCGCGCCAGCACATCGCCGAATGGAATGGCGAACTGGCCAGCCGAGAGCGCCCAAAGTACGATGAGAATGAGGAGAACGAGCGTGGACAGCCACGCTAGGCGGTATGTGGTGCGATGTGTGGTGCGAGTTGATTTCACGCCGGCAAGTATAGTGGTCGTCGCGAACGTACTCTCGGCCGTTAGTTGCGTTTCCTTCGTGCGCAGTGTTGCGGCTGCCACCCGCTACAATTCACGCTCTTGAAAATCTATGCGCCTATTTGTGACCCGTCGTCTTCTGATTGTTATGTTCGGACTGTTGTTCGCAGCCAGCGCACATGCGGGCAGCGAGCTTCGGCTCGCGACCACCACCAGCACCGAGGCTTCTGGGCTGCTCACGGTTTTGTTGCCAAAGTTCGAGCGTGAAACCGGGATTCGCGTACGCGTGATTTCGGTCGGCACCGGGCAAGCGCTCAAGCTCGGTGAACGCGGTGACGTGGATGTCGTGTTGGTGCATTCGCGTCCCGACGAAGATAAATTTATGGCGGCGGGCTACGGTAGCGTGCGGCTTGACGTGATGTACAACGATTTCATCATCGTCGGGCCGAGCAAAGATCCGGCAAAGATTCGCGACCTCAAGGTTGCGGCGCCCGCTCTCAAGGCGATTGCCAAATCACACTCGCGCTTCATTTCGCGTGGCGACGATTCTGGAACGCACAAAAAAGAACTGGCGCTCTGGCGCGATGTTGGCATCACGCCGCGCGGTGGTTGGTACGTGCAGGCGGGGCAGGGGATGGGCGAGGTGTTGACGATGGCCGGCAATATGCAGGCGTATACGCTGAGTGATCGCGGCACGTTCTTGGCGTACAAGGGCCGCGCGAGTCTCGATGTCATCGTCTCGCAGGTGCCGGGGCTATTTAATCCTTATGGCGTGATGCCGGTAAACCCAGCGAAACATCCGCATGTCCATCACGAGGCTGCGACAAAATTTGCCGAGTGGCTGGTGTCGGCGAGCGGGCAGGCGGCGATTCGTTCCTTGAAAGTAGACGGGCAATCGTTGTTCACGCCGGGCGCGCCGCCCGCTGGCCGTTGAGCGCGGCACGATGGAATTGACAGGCGCGATTGGCGAGGCTTTTCGACTGCTGTTTGCGTTCGACGCGAATCTGTGGGGCGTGATTTGGGTATCGCTGAAGGTGTCGCTGCTCGCACTGCTGATCGCGGCACCTTTCGCGATTGCGCTGGGATTTCTCCTTGCCACCGTGCCGTTTCGCGGACGCCGTGCGGCGGTGATCGTGCTGCAAAGTTTTCTATCGTTTCCGACCGTAGTCGTCGGCCTTGTGTTGTACGTGCTGCTCGCGCGCAGCGGCCCGCTCGGCCATTTTGGTTTGTTGTACACGCAAGAAGCGATGATCGCAGGACAGGCGCTGATCGCGTTTCCGGTGCTGGCAGCATTTACGCTGTCCGCCGTGCAAGGTGCCGATCGGGTGGTGCGCGAAACCGCGTTGTCGCTCGGCGCAACGCGTGGGCACGCGGCGCTGACGACACTCTACGAAGTGCGCTTCGCAGTCATGGCCGGCATCTTTAACGGCTTTGGCCGGGTCATTTCCGAGGTCGGCTGCGCGATGATGGTGGGTGGCAATATCGCGGGGTTGACGCGGAATATTCCCACCGCGATCTCACTCGAAACCGCCAAGGGCGAATTCGCACAGGGCATCGCGCTGGGGATGGTGTTGATCGTTTTGGCCCTCGCCATCAACGCCGCGTTGAATTTTTTTCAGGGCGAAGGTGGCATGAAATGAGCGCGCTGCTCAAAATAGGCGCGCTCCACAAGAAATTCGGCGACCGCGTATTGCTCGATATTCGCGACCTCAGTTTGGACGCTGGAAAAATCTATGCACTCACCGGCGACAATGGCAGCGGCAAGTCAACTCTGCTGCGCGTCCTCGCTGGGCTGGAGCCGGCAAATGAATTGCGGTTTGATTTTGCCGGTATGAATATCGATGGCGCGCGCTATCCCGAGGGGCTGCGCCGCGAAATTATCTACGTGCATCAGCATCCGTATCTGTTCAACACGAGCGTGGCGGGCAATATTGACTACGGCCTGAAGACGCGCGGTGTTGATGCGGGCGCGCGTGCCCAGTTGTGTGCCGAGGCGATTGAGTGGGCTGGCCTCGCGCGCGTGGTCAGCGTGCCGCCGAAACGATTGTCGGGTGGGGAAAAACAAAAAGTGGCACTCGCGCGCGCCAAAGTGCTGAACCCAAAAGTCTTGTTGGTCGACGAGCCTACTGCCAACTTGGACCGTGGTGCCCGAGAGCAAATCGTGGCGCTGTTACGCGCAACTGCATCCGAAAACAATGTGGTCGTCGTTGCCTGTCACGACCGCGAGTTAATCGACCTGCCGGGTGTGGTGGTGCTGCATTTGGAGAACGCGCGGATTGGGTAGTGGACTTGAACGCAACTATTGGCGGGGGGTTTCAAGCATGTTCACCATGCAATCACAGTACACCCCCTCACTACGCTCTCCCCCGGTTCTTCTTATGTTTGGCGCTGCGGAGCATTGCCCCCTTTTCTAAAGGGGGCAGCATTTCGCGATGCGTCGCGTTGAGACGGCTGGGGGATTTTCGGTGACTCAAGTTGCGGCGCACCACCCTCAACGCTGAACGCCCAACTCAAAACATCAACCCTTCAACATTTCCTGCAACTCCCCCGACTGATACATCTCGCGCAAAATATCTGCGCCACCGACAAATTCGCCATTGACGTAGAGCTGCGGAATGGTCGGCCAGTTGGCGTATTCCTTGATGCCTTGACGGATTTCATCGTCTTGCAACACGTCCACGGTGAACGGCTTATCGACGCCGCTGGCCTTCAAAATTTGTGTGGCGGATGCCGAAAAGCCGCACTGCGGAAATTGCGGTGAGCCTTTCATGAAAAGCACGACGGGGTGGCCGATGACAATTTCGCGGATGCGGTCTTGAGTGTCCATGTTGAATCCTGAATGAAAGTTGATTGAAGAGCTAATACAAAGTTTAGCGGATTAGCGAGGCCAGCGCCCGCCGCTCACGCGCGGAATGCCAGCGAGATCAGTGACGCAAAAGCGATCAGTAAATCCATGCGTGGCCAATAGTGTTGCGCAGTGCGGTGCTTGATCGTATCCGTGCTCAAACATCAGGATCCCATTTGCGTTGAGATGCGCGGAGGCGGACTCGATGATGTGACGAAGGCAGGCGAGGCCGCCTTGGTGGGGTTCGTTGTCGGTGAGCGCCGCGATCGGCTCGAAGCGCAAATCGCCTTCGCTGAGATGCTTGTCACCGTGCGCGATGTACGGCGGGTTGGAAACGATGCAATCAAATTTTTGGTCGCCAAATTCTGTAAACCAGTTGCTGACAACGAACGAAACTTTTGCGCCGAGTGACTCGGCATTTTTTCGTGCAATCGCTAGCGCGCCCGTTGAAAAATCGCTTGCGGTCACGACCATGCCCGGCGCTTCGATGGCGATGGTAATGCCGATGGCACCGCTGCCTGTGCCTAGATCAAGCACGGTGGCATCCTTGGAAAGCCGTGCCAGTGCTTGTTCTACGAGCATTTCAGTTTCCGGGCGCGGGATCAAGACATCGGGTGATACATAAAACCGGCGGCCATAAAACTCGCGCTCGCCAAGGATGTACGCCATCGGTGTGCCGCGCACGCGCGCAGCGTAGTGCGGTTCAAATTGTGCAAACTCCGCGTCACTCAACACCCGCTCCGGATGCGCGATCACGCTGGCGCGTGAAATGTGCAACACGGCTTCCAACAACATCTCAATTTCGCGCTTGGCAATGCTGCGCCGCGCGAGCAGCGAGGCGATGGCGACCGACATTTACGCGGTTTCGCCCAGCGCCGATAACAACTCCGCCTGATGCTCCGCCATCAAGCCATCGGTCAATTCGCTCAACTCGCCGTCCATGATGAAATCGAGTTTGTAGAGCGTGAGATTGATGCGATGATCGGTCATGCGGCCTTGCGGGAAGTTGTAGGTGCGGATGCGCTCCGAACGGTCACCGGAGCCGATCAACGATTTGCGCGTGGCGGCTTCTTTGGCCTGCGCTTCGCGCGTTTGCTTGTCCTTGATGCGCGCAGCCAGCACACGAAACGCCTGCTCTTTATTTTTGTGCTGCGAGCGGCCATCTTGGCACTCCACCACAATCCCGGTCGGCAAGTGGGTCAAGCGCACCGCCGAATCGGTCTTGTTGATGTGCTGCCCGCCTGCACCTGAGGCACGAAAAGTATCGACGCGCACTTCAGACGGGTTGATGACCAGATCGCTGACTTCATCGGCTTCCGGCATGACTGCGACTGTAGCAGCGGAGGTGTGGATACGGCCCTGCGTTTCGGTATCGGGCACGCGTTGCACACGGTGCCCGCCAGATTCGAATTTCAAGCGCGAGTACGCACCCTGACCGACGATGCGAGCGATGATTTCTTTGTAGCCACCGACCTCACCCTGCGATTCGGAAATGACTTCAACCTGCCAGCGATTGCGCTCGGCGTAGCGGGTGTACATGCGGAACAAATCACCGGCGAAGAGCGCCGATTCGTCGCCGCCGGTGCCAGCACGAATTTCCAGAAAAATATTTTTCTCGTCGTTCGGGTCTTTCGGCAGTAGCGCTTTTTGCAGATCGATTTCAATGGCTTCCAGTCGCGCGCGGCCGGCCTTGATTTCGTCCTCAGCGAATTCGCGCAACTCAGGGTCCTTGCCCATTTCTTGCGCCGTCGCTACGTCGCTCTCCGATTTTTGATACTCGTGAAACAGGGCGACCACTGGCGAGATGTCAGAGTGCTCGCGCGTGATTTTGCGATAGCTGTCCATGTTGTTGACCACGCTAGGTTCGGCCAACAAGCGATCCAGTTCCACCAGCCGCTCGCTTAGCGAGGCCAGTTTTTTTGCGATTGAGTCTTTCATGATTCCGGTTCGTTGTAGAGCTTGTCGAGCGCGTCCGACAATGCGTCGCGCTCAGAGCCGACGCTGCGATTCAGCGCAGTGAGCGGGCGATGTAGAAATTTATTGGCGAGTCCGTGTGCGAGTGCGTCGAGCACCTTGGTTGGGTCTTCGCCTTTGGCGAGCAGCTTGTACGCGCGCTCCAATTCGGCTTGGCGATATTGATCGACCGTGCCACGCATTTGCTGAATCATTGGCACTGAACTACGCGCGTCGAGCCACTGCATGAATTCACTGGTGCGCTGGTTGATGATGATGTCGGCCTCGGCAATCGCGGCCTCGCGCTTCTCGACGTTTTGCTGGATCACGCGGCCAAGGCTGTCGAGCGTATGTAAGTAAATGTCATCGAGGTTGCCGACTTCGGCTTCAACATCGCGCGGCACGGCAAGATCGACGATGAACATCGGCTTGTGACGGCGTTGCTTGAGGGCACGTTCAATCATGCCCTTGCCGATGATTGGTAGCGTGGACGCCGTGGAAGTGATGACGGCATCGAATTCATGAATGCGTTCCGGCAATTCCTGCAAGGTAATCGCGCTGGCGTGAAAGCGTTGCGCCAACTCGCGGCCACGCTCCAACGTGCGATTGGCGACCACGATTTGCATGGGCGATTGCGCGGCGAAATGGGTGGCGGCAAGCTCAATCATTTCGCCGACGCCGACCAACAGCACCTTGATGTCGCGAATGTCACCGAACAATTGCTGCGCGAGTTTTAATGACGCCGCCGCCATGCTGACCGAGGTGCTGCCAATGGCGGTTTGCGAGCGCACTTCCTTGGCGACTTTGAAGGTTTCTTGAAATAGGCGATCCAGGGGACCGGATAGCGCATTAGCTTCGGCGGCCACTTTCACCGCCAATTTCACCTGCCCCAAAATCTGCGGCTCGCCCAAGATCATCGAGTCGAGACCGCTGGCGACGCGAAACGAATGACGTGGGACTTCAGCTTCGCTCAAGGTATAAAAGTGCGAACTGAGATCGAGCCCCTTCACCGCCGGAACCGACGATAACCAACGTGCAGTGCGCGCCAATACGTCGTCGTTTTGTGCACGTAGGTAAATTTCGGTGCGATTGCAGGTCGAGACCAGCGCGAGTTCCTGCGCGTTGGTTTCGCTGCGTAGCGACGCAATGGCGTCACGCTGCGCTTCGAGCGGGAACGCCACGCGCTCGCGCACCTCGATGGGTGCGGTGCGGTAGTTGAGTCCTAGGGCGAAGAGCGGCATGGGCGCAGGGTGGGCGTAGGCAGGGCGCGGCGTGAATGTGCAGAGCGTGTGCAGACGGTGTGCAGAGGAAAATACCGCTCGAATTATAGCAGTCGGCCTCTTTCGGGCTGCGGGCAGGCGCTCCGTTTGTGGCGTGGATGGCGGCGCGGTTGGCTGCATTCGCGCCAAGATCGTGTCCTGCCCATATTGTCAGTTTTCGTCAATTGCCCCTCGGCGGCAGTGCGTTTGGACTACACTCATGGGTTGAAAGCGATTGGGGTCACTGCATGGATATGTTGGTTCGTGGCATTGTCGTTCTCGTGATGGTCGGTTGGTTCGGGGCAGCGTCGGCGCAGGCATCTCCCGAATGTCCGCCGCTGCTTAGACAGAAATTCAAGACGCTGCAAGGCAAGCCGCAGGATTTTTGCCAGTTCGCCGGGAAGGTGGTGCTGGTGGTCAATACCGCCAGCTACTGCGGTTACACCGAGCAATACAAAGGTTTGCAGGCGATTTACGACAAGTACAAGGATGCAGGGTTGGTCGTGGTCGGCTTCCCGGCCAACGATTTTGGGAAACAGGAGCCGGGCTCCAATGCTGAAGTGGCTGATTTTTGTGAGCGTACCTACAAAGTGAAATTCCCCATGATGGAGAAGACCTCTGTGCTCGGCGGCCAAGCGAACCTGTTACACGAAGCGCTGTTTAAGGCAACGGGTGAACGACCGCAGTGGAATTTCCATAAATTTCTCATCGGACGCGACGGCAGCACCGTGAACAGTTTTGGCAGCCGTGTTGCGCCGCAGTCGGACGAATTTTTGCGGCAACTGGAAGCTTCGTTGGCAAGCAAATAAGTTAAGCGTTACAATGCCTTACCGTAAAAGCGTAAAGTATTTTCTCAATAATCTTTAACGAGTTCACCAGACCAATATGGCCGCTGCCGTCGCAACCACATTTAGCCCGCTAGGACGCGCCCTCGTCCAGCAGGGAAAGCTCGTTCAGCTTGATGCGAATGCGATTCAGGCCGAGGCGAAGCGCAACCATATTTCATTTATTGAGCAATTGGTGGCGTCGAAGAAAATTTCCGCGAGGGAAGTTGCGCTATTTGCCGCGCAAACGTTCGGCGCGCCGCTAGTGGATTTGGCCGCCATCGACCCGGAACAGCTGCCAACGACATTGGTCGACCTGAAGCTGGTTACGTCCAAGCGCGCGCTGCCCTTGCTGAAACGCGGTAATCGTTTATTCGTCGCGGTCTCTGACCCGACCAACGAGCAGGCCCTATCTGAGCTGAAGTTCGCTACCGGGATGACGGTAGACCCGATTGTCGTCGATGAAGATCGCCTTGCAATTTTGTTGAAGAAGCTTAGCGAATCCGGTGGCAAAGCCCTGGATCAATTGATCGGTGACGACATCAATCTTGACGAGCTCGAGATGGCGGGGGGCGAATTGGCTCCTGGCATCGATACGGCGGTGACCGACGATATTGACGACGCGCCCGTCGTGAAGTATGTGCAAAAAATTCTGCTCGACGCCATCAACGGTGGCGCGTCCGACATTCACTTCGAGCCGTTCGAAAAGTTCTATCGCATTCGTTACCGTCAGGACGGTATTTTGTACGACGTGGCGCAACCGCCGCTGGCGATCAAGGAAAAAGTTGCCTCGCGTATCAAAGTGGTATCCAAACTCGATATTTCAGAAAAACGCGTGCCGCAAGACGGGCGGATGAAATTGAGGTTGTCAGCTACGCGCGCCATCGATTTTCGCGTCTCGACCTTGCCGACCTTGTTTGGCGAAAAGATCTGTATGCGTATTCTTGACCCCAGTAGTGCCACACTGGGCATCGAAGCGCTAGGCTATGAGCCCGATCAAAAAGAGTTGCTGATGAACGCGATTCAGCGGCCATACGGCATGGTCCTGGTCACGGGCCCGACCGGCTCTGGCAAAACCGTTTCGCTCTACACCTGCCTCAACATCTTGAACAAACCCGGCATCAATATCTCGACGGCCGAAGACCCGGCTGAGATTAACCTGCCCGGCATCAATCAGGTCAACGTCAACGATAAAGCCGGTCTGACCTTTGCGGTCGCGCTCAAAGCGTTTCTGCGCCAAGATCCCGACATCATCATGGTCGGTGAGATCCGTGATCTGGAGACGGGTGAAATTTCCATTAAAGCTGCGCAAACCGGGCACATGGTGATGTCAACCCTGCACACCAACGATGCGCCGGCGACGCTGACGCGTTTGATGAACATGGGTGTGGCGCCGTTCAATATTGCGTCCAGCGTTATTTTGATCACCGCGCAGCGTCTTGCGCGCAAGTTGTGCGTGTGCAAGCGCCCGCAAGAAATTCCCAAGGAAGCGTTGTTGCGTGCGGGTTTTAATGAAGAACAACTCGATGATAGCTGGCAGCCTTACGGCCCTGTGGGCTGTGATATTTGCAAGACCACCGGCTACAAGGGTCGCGTGGGCATTTATCAAGTCATGCCGATTTCAGATGAGATGCAGCGCATCATCATGAAGAATGGTACCTCGATTGACATCGCCGATCAGGCGCGCCGTGAAGGCATCGCCGATCTTCGTACCTCTGGCTTACGAAAAGTTAAAGCGGGTCTCACTTCGCTGGCCGAGGTGGAATCTGTCACCAACGCTTAGGGTAATTACGCCTGAGCGGAGCATTGCACCTGCAGTAAATAGCGAAGCGACACGGATCGACTCGCCACAACCAAGGAGTGGCCCATGGCTACCACAGCACCACCGCGCGCCAAAGATAAAACCGCCGTCAAGGTCTTTACTTTTCTGTGGGAGGCGAAAGATAAAACTGGAAAAATCGTCAAGGGCGAGATGCGCGCCTCGGGCGAAGCCATCGTCAATTCCACCTTGCGGAAGCAGGGTCTGCGCGACCTGAAAGTCAAAAAAGTTTCGGGGCGCTCCGGCAAGAAAATTACCGGCATGGACATCGCGTTTTTCACCCGCCAGCTCGCCACCATGATGAAGGCTGGCGTGCCGCTGTTGCAGTCGTTCGACATCGTGGCCAAGGGTCACTCGAATCCTTCCGTCACCAAGTTGCTGATGGACATCAAGACCGAGGTCGAGACAGGTAGCAGCTTGGCGCAGTCGTTCCGCAAATACCCACTTTATTTTGATTCGTTGTACTGCAATCTGGTCGGCGCGGGTGAGCAGGCCGGTATTTTGGATGCGTTGCTGGATCGACTTGCCACGTATCAGGAAAAAATTATCGCCATCAAGGGCAAGATCAAAAAGGCGCTGTTCTATCCCGTGTCGATCCTGATCGTGGCGTTTGGTGTCACCGCCGTCATCATGATTTTTGTGATCCCGCAGTTCAAGTCGCTGTTCCAAGGCTTCGGTGCGGCGTTACCAGGGCCGACCGTGTTTGTGATGGAGTTGTCGGATATTTTTGTCGGCTATTGGTACATCATCTTCCCGGCAATCTTTGGCTCGATTTGGCTGTTCTTCAACACGCTTAAACGCAGCGAAAAAATGCAATTCGGTATGGATCGCCTGATGCTGAAACTTCCCGTGGTGGGCGACCTCGTCCGCAAGGCCACCATCGCGCGCTGGACGCGCACGCTATCGACGATGTTTGCCGCTGGTGTGCCCTTGGTGGAAGCGCTGGATTCGGTGGCCGGTGCCGCCGGTAACCGCGTCTACTATCAAGCGACCAAGCGGATTCAGGCCGAAGTCAGTACCGGTTCCAGTCTCACTGTGTCGATGCAAAACAGCGGCGTGTTTCCTAATATGGTGCTGCAAATGTGCGCTATCGGTGAGGAGTCTGGTGCGCTTGATAGCATGCTGGGCAAGGTCGCTGACTTCTTCGAGCGCGAGGTCGATGATGCCGTCGACGCGCTGTCGAGCTTGATGGAGCCAATGATTATGGTGGTGCTGGGCGTTCTGATTGGTGGTCTGGTGATCGCCATGTACCTGCCGATCTTCAAGATGGGTCAAGTGGTTTAATCGCGGGATCGGACGCGGCGTTCGCGCTGCGTCCACGACAAAAATAACAATGGAAATAATCGACACCTTTCGCGCAGTCCCTTGGTTTTTCATTGGCACCGCTGGGGTCGTTGGCCTGATGGTCGGCAGCTTTTTGAACGTCGTCATTCATCGCATGCCGAAAATGATGGATGCCGATTGGCGGCAGCAATGCATCGAGTTTTTGCATCCGGAGCAAGCGGAGAAAGATGCAGCATCGCCACCGCCTCGCTACAACTTGGTGGTGCCGCGTTCAGGTTGCCCGAAATGCGGTCACAAAATCACTGCGCTGGAAAACATCCCGGTACTTAGCTACACATGGTTGCGCGGCAAATGCGCCGGCTGTGGTACAAAAATCAGCATGCGTTATCCGATGGTGGAAGCGCTCACGGGTGTGTTGACTGCATTAGTGGCATGGCATTTCGGCGTGACTTGGGCGGCGCTGTTCGCGATCCTGTTTCTCTGGGCACTCATCGCGCTGACCTTCATCGACGCCGATACCACCCTGTTGCCCGACGACATCACCCTGCCATTGCTGTGGCTCGGTCTGATCGTCAATATCGGCGCGGTGTTTACGCCACTTTCCTCTGCCGTGATCGGTGCCGTGGCAGGTTATCTGGTGCTGTGGTTGGTCTACTGGGTGTTCAAGTTAGTCACCGGCAAGGAGGGCATGGGCTACGGCGATTTCAAGCTGCTGGCGGCCATCGGCGCATGGTTGGGCTGGCAAATTTTGCCCATCGTTATTTTGTTGTCCGCGCTGGTCGGTGCGGTCGTCGGCATCATTGGCATCATGGTGCAAGGCCGCGAGCGGGGTGCGAAGCTGCCGTTCGGCCCCTACCTTTCCGCAGCAGGCTTTATCGCGATGATTTGGGGCGTGCAGTTGAACGCGTGGTACCTCGGCAAGATTCCGTCCTGACGTGACCGACGCCGCGCGAAATGCATTCGTGGTCGGTCTGACCGGGGGCATCGGCAGCGGCAAGACCACGGTCGCCAATTTATTTCAATCGCTCGGCGCGGGACTGGTCGATACCGATCAAGTTGCGCATGATCTCACTGCCGCCAACGGTGCCGCGATGTCGGCTATCCACGCGGCGTTCGGGGCAACGGTGATCACCGAGGATGGCGCCATGAATCGTGCCGCGATGCGCGATTTGGTGTTCCGCGATTCATCTAGCAAGGCCAAACTTGAAGCCATTTTGCATCCGTTGATTCGCGCTGAGGCAGATCGCCGCGTGCAGCAATCAATTGGGGCTGGCGCACCCTATGTGTTGCTCGCGGTTCCCTTGTTGTTCGAGTCCTTGAGCTACCGCGCGAGTACGCGTGAAACGCTGGTGGTGGACTGCACCGTTGCCACGCAAATCGCACGCGTGCAGAGCCGCTCAGCACTGTCCGCCGACGAGGTCGCGCGCATCATTGCCGCGCAAGTGCCGCGTGCGCTGCGCTTGCAACTCGCGGATCGCGTGATCGTGAATGCAGATACGGTCGATGCCCTTAAAGCGCCTATCGCACAGCTACACGCCCACTACCTGCGGCTCGCGGCCGCATCATGATTTGTAAACCCCGCCCCAATCCGTCACAATTCGGGAATCCCCCGGAAGTGGCCCCGTGATTACCTACGAATATCCGCTGAATGAACGCGTCCGCACCATGTTGCGGCTCGAAGATCTGTTTGATCGCGTGGATTTTTTCATCGTGCAGGATTCGCCATTGGACCATCAATCCGTCTTGATCGCGATTTTCGAAATTCTCGAGGTCGTCAGTCGCGGCGATTTGAAATCTGACCTGCTGCAAGAACTGGATCGCCAGCGCTTGTTTCTCGAAGCCTTGCGTAATAACCCGGCGATTTCCGAACAAAAACTCAACGAAGTTGTCGCTGAAATTGAAATTGCGTTTGCCGATCTGCTGAGCGCGACCGGAAAGTCGGGGCAGCATCTGCGCGAAAACGAATGGCTCATGACTATCAAGCAACGTGCCGCCATTCCCGGCGGCATCTGCGAATTCGATCTGCCTTCGTATCATCAATGGCTGCATCGCCCGGCTGCGGAACGCCACGCGGATTTGCGCACTTGGTTGAAGCCACTCGCGGCCATTGGCCAAGGCCTGCGCATTGTGTTGCGGGTATTGCGCGAAAGCAGCAAAGCCACGCCGCTGGTGGCGTATCGCGGCACTTTCCAGCAAATGCCGATGGAGCGCGCCGCGCACATGCTGCGTCTGGTGGTGCCGCGCGATTTAGCCTGCGTGCCAGAAATCAGCGCCAACAAGTACGCACTCAATATCCGTTTCATTCTGCCCGGCAGCATGCAGCGCACCAAACTTTACGAGCACGACGTAGAATTTTCCCTGACTTATTGCAATCTTTAATACGCATCTTCCTGATATGCCTCTTCCTTCCGTCCGCTGCCCGCAATGTGGCAAGCGCAATGAGTACAGCACCGCCAACACCTTCCGCCCGTTTTGCAGCCAGCGTTGCAAGATGATTGATCTCGGCGCTTGGGCATCTGACCAGTATTCCATTGCCGGGAAAACCCCCGAAGCCGACGACTTTCTTGACGCCCTTGGCGATCCAAATACACCTTCCGCCCCCGACACCCGCCAGTAAATCGCCGTCGTCAAGTGCGCGATGACGATTTTTTCCGTGACTTTTCTTGCCACAGAATGCTGCGCTGCGATAAAATCAGCGGCTGGAGAGAGGGATTAGTCTGCACAGCAAACGCAACTTCTCAGCGTGCGCGCCCGTCAATTCTTAGTAATTGACCTTGGCAACTGACTTGTCCTTCCCCGTGTTTTAATGTAAGCGTTCGCTGGAACATCGTTGGGCGGTCACACTTACAAGCCAAGTGTTCATCAGTAGGCCACCGGGCATTAAACAAGTAGTCAAGTCATCACTCGGCGCGCTGCGTCGCGTGATTACGTCACCAAGTGAGTATCTCGGCATGGGCAAAAAAATGGGCAACGTTGTGAATATATTTTCCAAAGCGCAGCGATTTATCTTGGCGGGTTCACTGGCACTAGGGAGTACCGCCGCATGGGCTGGCTACGACTTCAATATCCCGCAACCCGCCACGCCGATTTCCGAGCAAATTTATGGTCTGCACATGTACATCCTCTGGGTGTGCGCAGTCATTTTTGTCGTCGTGTTCGCGATGATGTTTTATTCGATTTTCAAATTCCGCAAATCGACTGGTGCCAAGCCTGACGTGAATTTCCACGAGAGCACGCTGATCGAAATCATCTGGACGATCATCCCGTTCATTATTTTGATCGCAATGGCGATACCGGCCACCAAGACCGTGCTGGACATGAAGGACACCACCAATCCTGATGTCACCATCAAAGTCACTGGTTACCAGTGGGGCTGGCGTTACGACTACAGCGCCGATGATTTTGGTTTCTACTCCAACCTAGCAACACCATGGGCGCAAATTGGTCAGCCCGGCGAAGAGGCGACACAAACCAAGGGCAAAGATTACCTGCTCGAAGTGGACAACCCATTGGTGGTTCCAGTCGGCAAACGCGTGCGCTTGCTGGTCACCTCCAACGACGTGATCCACGGTTGGTATGTGCCGCAACTCGGCGTCAACCAATACGGCATCCCCGGCTTCATCAAGGACGCGTGGTTCACCGCCACCCGCCCCGGTATCTACAAAGGTCAGTGCAGCCAAATCTGCGGCAAGTTGCATGGCTACATGCCGATTACCGTCGAGGTGAAATCGGAAGCCGACTACGCGACGTGGCTCAAGGATGGCCAAGCCAAGTGGGGTAAGGGCGCACCATTGAGCGCGACTGCGCCGGCAGCAGCCACACCCGCCGCCGACGCCAACAAAAAATTCACCATGGCTGAAGCCAAAGAAGCTGGCGAAAAAGTCTACGCAGCGAATTGTGTGGCCTGCCATCAGGCGACGGGCAAGGGCATGCCGCCTGCGTTCCCTGCGCTGAGCGGTTCTAAAGTTGCCCAAGGTCCTGTGGCTGGCATCGCCGATGTCGTGATGAATGGTCGCCCCGGCACCGCCATGCAGCCATTTGCGCGTTTGAGCGATGCAGACCTCGCCGCCGTGATGACCTACACCCGCAATTCATGGGACAACAAAACCGGCAACATCGTGCAACCTAGCGACGTCAAGTCTGCCCGCAAGTCCTAACCATTTCGTTCGGCCACCTCGGGGTGGCGAATAGTAAGCGCTTTCAGGAGATCGACCATGGCAACAACCACTGTTCACGACCACGCTCACGATCACAGCCACGATCATGCGCACGACCACGCGCACGACGATCACGGCCCCGGTAGCTGGACGCGCATCTTCACGACCACCAACCACAAAGATATCGGCTCGATGTATCTTTGGTTTTCTTTGTTCATGTTTTTCGTCGGTGGGGGCATGGCGCTGATTATTCGCGCGGAATTGTTCCAGCCCGGTTTACAGGTCGTCAATCCGGAATTTTTTAATTCACTCACCACCGTTCACGCCCTCATCATGATTTTTGGTGCGGTGATGCCCGCGTTCACCGGCTTCGCCAACTGGCTGATCCCGATGCAAATCGGTGCCGCCGACATGGCGTTCCCGCGCATGAACAACTGGTCGTTCTGGTTAATGATTCCTGCCGCGATTCTGTTGTTCGCATCATTCTTTGTTCCTGGCGGTGCGGCTGCTTCAGGCTGGACGCTTTACCCACCGCTGGTCACGCAAGGTGGCATGGGTGTTGACATGACCATTCTCGCCATCCACATTCTCGGCGCATCGTCGATCATGGGTTCGATCAACATCATCACGACCTTGTTGAATCTGCGCGCACCCGGCATGACGCTGATGAAAATGCCGATGTTCTGCTGGACTTGGCTCATCACCGCCTACTTGATGATCGCCGTGATGCCAGTGTTGGCCGGTGCCATCACCATGCTGCTCACAGATCGCCATTTCGGCACCTCGTTCTTCAACGCCGCCGGTGGCGGTGACCCAACGATGTTCATGCACATCTTCTGGTTCTTCGGTCATCCCGAGGTGTACATCCTGATTCTGCCGGCCTTCGGGATCGTCTCGCAAATCATCCCCGCGTTCGCCCGCAAGCCACTGTTCGGTTACGCTTCGATGGTGTACGCCACCGCCTCTATCGCCATGCTGTCGTTTATTGTGTGGGGTCACCACATGTTCACGGTCGGCATGCCAGCTGCGGGACAATTGTTCTTTATGTACGCGACCATGTTGATCGCGGTGCCCACCGGCGTGAAGATTTTCAACTGGATCGCCACCATGTGGCGCGGCTCGATCAGCTTTGAGACGCCGATGCTGTTTTGTATCGGCTTCTTGTGCATGTTCACGCTCGGCGGCTTCTCCGGTCTGGTATTGGCAATTGTGCCGGTAGACATCACGCTGCATAACACCTACTACGTCGTCGCCCACTTCCACTACGTGCTGTTCCCCGGCGCGATCTGGGGGCTGATGGCGGGCGTGTATTTCTGGCTGCCGAAATTCACCGGCAAGATGTACAACGAAACCATGGGCAAATTGCACTTCTGGATTTCGGCCATTTCGTTCAACATCACCTTCTTCCCGCAGCACTTCCTCGGCCTCGCCGGGATGCCGCGTCGTATCCCGGATTACGCGCTCCAGTTTGCTGAATGGAATCAGGTCTCGACGGTGGGCGCGTTCATTTTGGGCTTCAGCCAATTGCTATTCGTCTGGAACGTCGTGAGCTGCATTCGTTCCGGTGCCAAGGCCAAGGATCAACATTGGGAAGGTGCCGATTCGCTTGAGTGGACGCACCTGCCATCGCCGGTGCCGTACCACACGTTTGAAACCGCGCCAGTTCTGAAGTAAGCAGCGATGGAGCAAACGCCAATTCCCAATGCCACCAAGCCCGGTCGCGGCAAGTACTTCACGCTGGCGGTGTTAGTGGTGTGGGTGATTGGCGTGTTTGTGTTTACGTTGGTCAAGTACACGGGTAGCAAGTGAGCGCGCAACTAGAGCTGGACGCGAAAGAGGATGTTCGCAAGGAAAATCGCGTCACGTTGACCAAGCTGATGTTGATCGTGCCGGTGATGTTGGCGTTTTGCGCGTCGCTGGTGCCGCTCTACAAACAAATCTGCATTGTGTTGGGCATTACCTCCACGCGGGCGATTGCAGCGAACACGCAAACTGATTTGAGTCGTTGGGTAAAAGTTGATTTTGTTGCACACTTGAATAGCACCTTCGCATGGACGTTCGAGCCGGTTGAAAAGCAAGTGGATGTACACCCCGGTGCCATTACTACCGTGAATTACCGGGTGACGAACACGCTGCCGTACGCCACCACGGGTCGCGCGATTCCAAGTTTTGCGCCGATGGAAGCAGGCGTGTATTTCAACAAGATTGAATGTTTTTGTTTTTCGAATCAAACCTTGCAGGCTGGTGAAACACGCGACATGCCGGTTACGTTTTACGTGGGCGACAAATTGCCGAAAGGCATTGGTGCCATTGCCTTGTCGTATACGTTTTTCAATGTCACTGATGAAATGAAAAAATCCTGATGCATGATTTTTTCTTGGCGATCAAGGCAGTGTTGTGGTCGTTTTTTGGCATTCGCAGCAGTAAAGGTTATGACCATGATCGCGCCAAGCTGAAGCTGCGGCACATCGTGGCGGCAGGGTTAGTTTGTGTGTTCGGGTTTGTGTTGAGTTTGTTTTTTTTGGTGCGATTTTTGACAACAAAATAGTGGCACGTGTTTTCGCTGCAAGTGTCTGGAATCGCCCGATCTACGGGAGTTTTGCATGAGTGCTACCACCGGCGGATACTATTTCGCCCCCCCCTCCAAGTGGCCGCTAGTCGGCTCGATTGCGTTGCTGTTCGTGATGTCTGGCGGCGTGATGGTGATGAACGAGATTCAGCCGTTCGGTTGGGTTTCGATGGCGTTGGGCTTTGCGATTCTGATTTACATGTTGTTCGGCTGGTTCGGCCAAGTGATTCATGAGAGTGAATCTGGCATGTTCAATCAGCAGGTCGATACGTCGTTCCGCTGGTCCATGAGCTGGTTTATTTTTTCCGAAGTCATGTTCTTCGCCGCGTTCTTCGGTGCGCTTTATTACGCGCGTGCGTTCTCGGTGCCATGGTTGGGTGATATCGATAATTCGTTGCTATGGCAGGGCTACGACGCGAAGTGGCCGACCGTTGGTCCGTACCTGCAAAATAATGCGGCGTTTGAATTCGCGAAGATGAGCCCATGGGGCGTGCCGCTAGTGAACACAGTGTTGTTGCTGTCATCCGGCGTTACGGTCACGTGGGCGCATCACGCGCTCAAAGCGGGGCATCGCAGCCAATTGATTTGGGGGCTGGCGTTGACGGTTCTGTTGGGCTTCACGTTCTTGGGCTTCCAGATTTACGAATACATGCACGCCTACAGCGACTTGAATTTGAAGCTCACGTCCGGCGTGTTCGGCTCGACCTTCTTCATGCTCACCGGCTTCCACGGTTTCCACGTCACGCTCGGCGCGGTCATGCTCACCGTCATCTTATTCCGCTGCATCAAGGGCCACTTCAAGCCGGATCATCACTTCGGTTTTGAAGCCGTCGCGTGGTACTGGCACTTCGTGGACGTGGTGTGGCTTGGCTTGTTCTTGTTCGTTTACGTGCTGGTGTAAGGCGCGTAGGTTGACCAACCTCGAACCACGAAAAAAGGGCCGCTGAGCGGCCCTTTTTGCTGAAAGTGAGCGGGTTATTTCGGCGGCAACCAGCCCACGAAATAACTGACGATGACGAGAATGATGATGAATACCGACAAGCCAATGCGTATTGTCAGCGCATTGACGGCACGCTTCGAATTACCCTTGTCCTTGTAGACAAAATACAGGCCGCTGAAGAGGCTAATCACCACCAGCGCCAGCAGTACACTGAGAATTATTTTCACGAATTTTGACCGGTTGGATGCGAATTTTGCGCGGGAAATAGCGTCTACACCATTTGAACAAGCACACTTAATTGTAGCGCGTTCGCCTCTGTCTTTCCCCTCTCCGCTGCCGCGCTCCACTCCCTTCCATATGCAATTTCGGCAACAGCAAATTCGGTTCGCACCCACCGCCATCCCAACGGTGTCCGCACTCGTTGCCTTGGCGCTGACACTCTACCTCGCCAGCTGGCAACAGGGTCGTGCGACGGAAAAGCGCGCGCTGCAAGCCGAGTTTGACCAACGTACTGCCGTAATGCCGCTCCAACTCTCGGCAAACGCGCGCGACGCCAATGACCTTCGTTATCGCAGCGCGGTGGCGCGCGGCGAGTGGCAGGTCGATGGACAAATATTTATCGACAACAAAATAGACGCAGGTGGCCGCGCTGGCTATCACGTCATCACCCCGTTGAAGTTGGCGGACTCGACTGCAAACATTCTCGTCAATCGCGGCTGGATCGCGCGCGCTAACACCTACCCCGCACCGCCCACCGTCATCACCCCACCCGGTGAGGTCACCGTCAGCGGCATGATCGCGCAACCCAACGCACGATTTCTTGAACTCTCTGCCGACATCAGCGCAGGAAAAGTCTGGCAAAACCTCACCATCGCGCGCTATGTGCAAGCCACCAAACTCGATGTGCTGCCGTTCGTGCTCATCGCCAACGCACCGGTTGAGCTTGGCCTCGTGCAAGTGAGCGAGCGCCCCGACGCAGGCGTTGCCAAGCACGTCGAATACATGCTCACTTGGTATTCACTCGCCGCCACCGTCATCATCCTGTGGGTGGCACTCAACCTTCGTATCACCCGCAGCAACGCGCCATCCAGCGCACCCGCTTGAACCGAAAGCAGAAAGCCCGTCATGAGTCCGCGCACCAAATTCGTGTTAATTTTTTTGCTGTTCTCGATTCCGTTTGTGGCGTCAACCGTCGTGTTTCTGTTTTTTAAACCAACGCGCACCAACAACTACGGCGAATTGATTTCACCCGCGATTCCCTTGGCCAGCGCCAAGCTCACGCGTCTCGATGGCGCAGATGCACAGAGTCCGCTGGTGGACGGTGGTTTGCGCGGCAAGTGGCTGATGGTGATTCGCGATAGCGGCGCCTGCGAAGCCGCCTGCCAGAAAAAACTGTACGCCATGCGCCAAGCCAGACTGATTCTTGGTCGCGAGCAAGATCGCGTGGTGCGCGTGGTGTTGGTCGATGACGATGTCGCCCCGTCGCCGCAGCTGGTGAAGGACTTTCAGGGCACGATTTGGCTCGCCGCCAAGTCGTCACCGTGGTTACTTACCTTACCCAGCGCACCCGGCAGCAGCCAACGCGATTACATCTACGGCATCGACACGCTCGGCAATGCCTTCATTCGCCACAGCGCCGATCCAGACATCAAACTGATGACGCGCGACTTCCGACAAGTGCTCAAAGCGTCCCAGATTGGCTGATGGAACCCTACCTATGAAAATGACCGGAATCGAACAAGCACTCATTGGCGGCATCACGCTCGCCATCATCATCGGCGTATTTCTATGGGTGAATCGCGACGCAGATCGCTATCGCAACCTGATCGCATTCACGGCGGTCACCACGCTGTTCCTGATCGTACTCGGCGCCTACGTGCGCCTATCTGATGCCGGTCTCGGCTGCCCTGATTGGCCGGGCTGTTACGGCAACCTCACCCCCGCGCACGCGAGCAACGAAATTCGTGCCGCCGAAGCCGCGCAGCCGGGCGGTGTTGTGTCGATGGAAAAAGCGTGGAAAGAAATGGCGCATCGCTACCTTGCGATGATCGTCGGCGCGCTGATCGCGGCCATCATGTTCGCCGCGTGGCGCAATCGACTGGCGTGGAAACAACCCGTGCTGCTGCCGACAGTGATCGCAGCGGCAGTGATTTTTCAGGCCGCCCTTGGTGCGTGGACGGTCACGCTGCTACTCAAGCCCGCCATCGTCACCAGCCACCTGCTTGGCGGCATCACCATCCTCGCGCTGCTCACCTGGCTACTCAGCTATCAGCCCCGAGTCGGAAAATGGGCGGACGCTATAATGGCACCTGTGCGTGTTAGTTGGTTTGCGCTGTTGGCGTTGCTCGTGTGTTTTGCGCAGATTATGTTGGGCGGCTGGGTTAGCACCAATTACGCGGCGTTGGCGTGTATGGATTTGCCAACTTGCCACGGTGCGATGGTGCCCGCGATGGATTTCGCGAATGCGTTTCATATCATTCGCCCGCTCGGCGTTGGCCCTACTGGTGAATTGTTGCGCACCGAAGCCTTGACCGCGATTCACTGGACGCATCGCGTCGGCGCGATCATCACGTTGATTGTGGTTGGTGGGTTTGCGCTGCGGTTAATGAAAGTTTATGCCGCGCAGAAAGCGGCGCGCATGCTGTTGGTGCTGCTGGGTGCGCAGATTTTGTTGGGGCTCAGCAACGTGTGGTTTAGTTTGCCGTTGCCGGTCGCCGTCGGCCACAACGGCGTCGCGGCCAGTTTGTTCGTGTGGTTACTGGTTATCAATCTTCGTTTGTCCAAAGAATCGGCGTATTAATTCATGTCGCAACTCGCAGTCGCGCAGCAACGCAACATCTTGGTTCAGTTCCTCGAACTGACCAAGCCGCGCGTCAATTCGCTCATCGTATTCACCGCCATCATCGGCATGATGCTGGCGTATCCAGTTGGCTTCGCGTGGGATTTACCGTTGATGTTGCGCGCGACTGTGGGCATTGCGCTGGTGGCCGGTGCCGCGGCGGCGTTCAATTGTTTGGTTGAACAACAAATCGACAAACAAATGGCACGCACGCGCGCGCGGCCTACCGTGGCGGGCTCGATTGTCACTTGGCAAATCGTGGTGCTCGCGGGCATCGTCGGCGGGCTTGGCTTGTTCGTTCTGTACCGCACCGTCAATCCACTCACCATGTGGCTCACGCTCGGCACCTTCGTCGGCTACGCCGTGATTTACACCGTGATTCTAAAACCCGCCACGCCACAAAATATCGTCATTGGTGGCGCATCGGGCGCGATGCCGCCGATCCTCGGTTGGGCGGCGATCAACAATGTGGTCTCGTCTGAATCAATGCTGCTGTTCCTAATTATTTTTGCGTGGACGCCGCCGCATTTTTGGGCGCTTGCGATGTATCGCAAGAACGAATACGCGAAAGCCGGTCTGCCGATGCTGCCGGTCACGCACGGCATGGCGTTCACGCAACTCCATCTGCTGCTCTACACCTTCATCATGGTCGCCTGCACCCTGCTACCGGTGGCGATTCGCATGTCCGGCATGATTTATCTGGTGGTCGTGATGGTGCTGAACGCGTACTTTATCTATCTCGCCGTGCAGCTCTATCGCAACTACAGTGATGCCCTGTCGAAAAAAACTTTCGCCTATTCGATTCTGTATTTGTCGCTGCTGTTTGCGGCACTATTGGTCGATCACTACGCGCCGCTGGTGTTTGCCAAATGATGCGTCGTGCGTGCATCGCACTGCTGTGTTTACTCGCAGCCTGCACGCCAGCGAAGCCCACGTTCAATGCGCTCGACATCACCGGCACGTCCGGCTTCGGCAACGACTTTCGGTTAACCGATCACAATGGGCAGACCCGCACCATGGCCGATTTTCGCGGCAAAGTGGTGACGATATTTTTTGGCTACACCCACTGCCCCGACGTGTGTCCGACCACGCTCGCCGAGATGAAACAGGTGATGGAAAAACTCGGTGCGGACAGCGCGCGCTTGCAGGTCTTATTTGTCACCGTTGATCCGAAACGCGATACGAAAGAACTGCTCGCGCAATATGTGCCGTCGTTCAACCCTACCTTCCTAGGATTGTTCGGCGACGATGCCGCCACCGCGAAAATCGCGAAGGACATGAAAATTATTTATCGCACCCAGCCCGGCAAAACACCCGATAGCTACACCGTCGATCACAGCGCAGGCACGCTGGTATTCGATGCGCAAGGCCAACTGCGGCTGTTCATCGACTACGGTCGCTTGACCCCAGACCAAATCACTTCTGACATCAAACGCTTATTACTCTAGGAAATCACATGACCATCCAACGCCTTCACATCGGCAAACGTCTCTCCGAAATGACTGTCCACGGCGACACCATTTACCTCGCCGGTCAAGTCGCCGAAGACGCATCGCAAGACATCACCGGCCAGACCAAACAAATCCTCGCCGCCATCGACAAGTTGCTAGGCGAGGCTGGTAGCGACAAAACAAAAATTCTCTCCACCACCATCTACATCACCGACATGGCGAACTTTCCAGCGATGAATGCGGTGTGGGATACGTGGGTCGTGCAAGGCAACACGCCGTGCCGGGCCACGGTAGAGGCCAAGCTCGCGAATGCGAATTACAAGGTCGAGATTCAAGTTATCGCAGCGAGGTAACGCGCCACTTCGCACAAACAAAAAGGGCATCTGCAAAAACAGATGCCCCTCGTTTTTTCCCGGTTGACGCTCAACGCTCAACCCAAAAAACCGCTCAACCCAAAAATCACCGCGTAGCCTGATACCCCGCCAACGACGCCTTCATCTTCTGCATCGCCTTCGCTTCAATCTGACGAATCCGCTCGGCTGACACGCCGTACTCTTCGGCCAAATCATGCAGCGTCAATTCATCGCCTTCGCGCAACCAGCGCGTCTCCACGATGCGGCGACTGCGCTCATCCAAGCTATCCAGCGCGGCTTTCAAACCATCAGTCGCAGCGGTCTCTTTTTGCATCCCGGCCAAACGCTCGGAAGGATCAACCGTCGCGTCTTGCAAATAAGCAATTGGGCTCACCCAATTTTCATCGTCGTCATTGAGTGGTTCGAGCGAAATTTCCTGACCAGAAAGACGCTGCTCCATCTCAGAAACATCGGTCTCTTTCACGTTCAATTGCCGCGCGACTGATTTCACTTCGGACGGCGACAGCGCGCCAAAATTTGGCTTCATGCTACGCAGATTAAAAAACAATTTGCGCTGCGCCTTGGTCGTCGCCACTTTTACAATGCGCCAGTTGCGCAAAATGTATTCGTGCATCTCGGCCTTAATCCAATGCACCGCGAACGACACCAGCCGCACGCCGCGATCCGGGTCGAAGCGCTTTACGGCCTTCATCAGGCCGATATTGCCTTCTTGGATCAAATCCGCCTGCGGCAGGCCATAGCCCTTGTAATTGCGCGCAATCGACACCACCAGGCGCAAGTGCGACATCACCATTTCAGACGCGGCCGCGATGTCGCCGCGCTCTTTGAGCGCAACGCCCAACTCATGCTCGCGATGCGGCGTCAGCATCGGGATGCGATTAACCGCAGAAATGTAGCTCTCAATGCTGCCACCAGACAGCACGGGCAAATTCATGGTTGCGGTGGTCATAAAACGTTTACTCCACGTGGCGAGGGTCGCCCCTCGCAAAGTCACGCCCGAAAACGTCGGGCGCAAGCGGTTTTCGACAGCTTCACTACTACTTTCCTACTGCCAATAAGTGCATTTTAGCACTCGCAGGGTAAGAGTGCTAAGGCCAAAAAAAGTTCACCTGCCGCCGCCAATTCCAACGTAAATTGGTCTGGATTGTCGGAAAACAAGGGGGCTACTACCGCGTCTAGACTATGATCTGCTTAGCATCCAGTTTTTAGGTAAGTCAAATATCGGCGAGCGTTTTCAGCATAAAAGTTTGGAAAGTGCCACCAATATTAGTGTTTGCAGAATTAATCTAGCTGCACCGGGGGTCTACAGCGCAGTGCACAAACAGAGTGCGTACTAACATTCAGCCATTCACAGTAAATAGCACTTTTGCATCGTCGCGCGGTCCTGCCGAACGAGTTAGCCTATGATGTTGAGGCGAGTTTGTCCGCCTGACTTTGCCCATTTCGAAACGTGAAAATTCCATGTCTGCCCTGCCAAAACTTGCCGAACCATCCGCCCGCGAAAGTTTAATCGCCGCACTCGCCGCAATCCTACCGCCGCATGCCCTGCTCACTGCCCGCGAATCCCTCAAGCCCTACGAATGCGATGGCCTATCCGCGTATCGCGAAGTGCCGTTACTCGCGGTGTTGCCCTCAACGGTGAGCGAAGTGCAAGCGATCATGCGCGTCGCCAAAGCCAGCAACACCAAAGTCGTTGCGCGCGGCTCTGGGACTGGGCTTTCAGGCGGTGCTACGCCGCTTGCCGATGGCATGTTGATGTCACTCGCAAAGTTCAACGCCATCGTCAGCGTCGATCCACTCGCACGCACCGCACGCGTGCAACCGGGCGTGCGCAATCAACGCATCTCGGAAGAAGTGGCACCGCTTGGCCTCTACTACGCGCCCGATCCCTCTTCGCAAATCGCCTGCTCCATCGGCGGCAACGTTGCGGAAAATTCCGGCGGCGTGCATTGCCTCAAATACGGCCTCACCGTTCACAACATTTTCAAAATCGAAGTCGTGACCATCGACGGTGTCTGCGCCACTATCGGCTCCGATGCGCTCGATGCGCCGGGCTACGACCTGCTCGCGTTGATGACCGGCTCGGAAGGCATGCTCGGCATCACCACCGAGGTCACGGTGAAATTAACGCCGAAACCGCAGTTGGCGCGCGTGGTCATGGCGAGTTTTGATGACGTGGAAAAAGCGGGCTCGGCAGTAGCTAGCGTGATCGGTGCGGGCATTATTCCGGCGGCACTTGAAATGATGGACAAGCTCGCCACCGATGCCGTTGAGGGCTTTGTTCACGCTGGTTATGACCTCGATGCCGCCGCGATTTTGCTGTGCGAATCAGATGGCACCGCCGAAGAGGTCGAAGAAGAAATCGCCAAGATGGACGCGGTCATGCGCGCCGCTGGTGCCACTGCCACTCGTGTATCGAATAGTGAAGCCGAGCGCTTAAAATTTTGGTCAGGTCGCAAAGCCGCGTTCCCTGCGGTCGGGCGCATTTCGCCGGATTATTACTGCATCGACGGCTCAATTCCGCGCCGCGCCTTGGCTCCGGTATTGAAGCGCACCGAAGAATTGTCGACTAAATACAACCTGCGCTGCGCAAACGTGTTCCACGCGGGCGATGGCAATTTGCATCCACTGATTTTGTACGACGCCAACGTGCCGGGCGAGTTGGAAAAGACCGAAGCCTTCGCGGCCGACATTTTGGAAATGTGCATCGAATACGGCGGCACCATCACCGGCGAACATGGGGTCGGTATCGAAAAAATAAATCAGATGTGTAGCCAATTTTCCGACGCTGAGCGCGAAACGTTTTTCGCTGTCAAGCGCGCGTTTGACCCCGCGATGCTGCTCAATCCGGGCAAAGCGATTCCGTCGCTCGCGCGCTGTGCTGAATATGGGCGGATGCGCGTGCACGGCGGGCAATTGCCGCATGCGGATATTCCGAGGTTTTGAGGTGAGCGCTGCGCCAATACTGTCTTCCCGGCGACCCGCTTCCGGCGGTGCCGGGTTTGTAGGGTGGGCGCGCGCAGCGTGCCCACCATCGGTGATCGCGTGGGCACGCTGCGCTTTGCCCACCCTACGATATTTGTGACGGTACTGCCATGAACACGGCCGTCTTCACCGACCTCGCCACCATCAAACCGCCCCTCAACGTCATCACCGACCGCGAGCGCTTGAAGCCATTCGAAACCGACGCGCTCATTTCGCATCGCGCCTTGCCACTCTGCGCCGTGTTGCCCGAATCCGAATCGCAAGTCGCTGACATCCTAAAATCATGTTCCGCGCGCGAGGTTCCCGTGGTCACACGCGGCGCGGGCACTGGGCTTTCGGGCGGCGCGATTCCGTTGGACGGCGGTGTGTTGGTGGTGCTCACCAAACTAAACGCGATCAAACAAGTCGATGCGCTCGCCCGCACCGCCACCGTCGGCCCCGGTGTTCGTAACCTCGCGGTCTCCGACGCCGCCAAGCCCTACCAACTGTTCTACGCCCCCGATCCATCCAGCCAATTGGTGTGCTCCATCGGTGGCAACATCGCCGAAAATTCGGGCGGTGCGCATTGCTTGAAATACGGCCTCACCACCCACAATGTCATGCGCCTACGTGCGGTCACGAGTGCAGGGGAGGTCGTTGAAATTGGCTCACGCGCACTCGATGCGGCGGGCTTCGATTTGATGGCATTGATGACGGGCTCGGAAGGCATGCTCGCACTCATCACCGAAGCCACCGTGAAGTTGCATCCCGAACCTGAGCACGTCGAAACCTTGCTCGCCGCGTTCGGCAGCGTCAATGACGCCGCCAATGCCGTCGGCAAAATCATCGGCGCTGGCGTAGTGCCCGCTGCGCTAGAAATGATGGACAAAATGGTCGTGCAAGCCTGCGAAAGATTCATGGCCGCAGGCTTTCCCACCGAAGCTGAGGCGCTGTTGTTGATCGAGCTGGACGGCGTGCGCGAAGAAGTTGCCGAAGAATTGCAAAAAGTAAACGCGGTGCTGGCCGAATGCCATGCCCAAGAAATTCGCATCGCAAAAAATTCCGCTGAGCGCGAAAAACTATGGCGCGCACGCAAGGGCGCATTCGCCGCCCTCGCCACCATTCAGCCCGATTACTACACCATCGACGGCACCATTCCGCGCCGTTGTTTGCCCGACGTATTGGCGCGTTACGCCGCGCTGGGTAAGGACTACGGCATGTTGGTCGCCAACGTGTTCCATGCGGGTGACGGCAATTTGCACCCCTGCATTTTTTACGATGGCAGCGTGCCCGGCGAGATGGAACGGTGCGAAGAACTGGGCGGAAAAATGCTTGAAATCTGCGTCGAAGTCGGTGGCACCATCACCGGCGAACACGGTGTCGGCATCGAAAAAATCAAACAGATGTGCGTGCAATTCCGCCCACTCGAAATCACCGCTTTTCACGCCGTCAAAGCCGCCTTCGATCCGGCTGGTATCCTCAACCCCGGCAAGAACATTCCGCTGCTAAAACGGTGCAGCGAGTGGGGCGGCATGCACGTTCATCGCGGCGCAATGCCGCATTCAGACATTCCACGATTCTAAAAATATGAACGACTTTATTTCCCAATTAACGGAGCGCATCAAACTGCACGCCGCAAGCAACAAACCACTTGCCATCCACGGTGGCAACACCAAAGCGTTTTACGGTGGCGCGGCCAGCGGTGAGGCAATCGACATGCGCGCCTACAGCGGTATCATCGACTACGAGCCGAAGGAGCTGGTGCTCACCGTACGCGCAGGCACCACGCTCACCGAAATCGAAACCACCATGGCACGCGACAACCAAATGCTGCCGTTCGAGCCGCCGCATTTTGCTGAAGGTGCCACCATCGGCGGTACCGTTGCCACGGGGCTCTCCGGCCCCCGTCGTCCGTACACCGGGGCGGTGCGTGACTTCGTACTCGGCACGCGGATCGTCAATGGCAAGGGTGAGGACTTAAATTTTGGTGGCCGCGTGATTAAAAACGTCGCAGGCTACGACGTGTCGCGGCTCATGACCGGCGCGATGGGCACGCTCGGCGTGTTGCTCGATATTTCATTCAAGGTATTGCCCAAACCGAGTGCGGAAACCACGCTACGTTTTGAGATGGATGAAGCGGCCGCGATTGTGCAAATGAACCAATGGGCAGGCAAGCCATTGCCAGTCTCGGCGGCGAGTTGGTGTGATGGGGTGATGATGCTGCGGCTGTCGGGTGCGGTCGCCGGGGTGAAGGCGGCGCGCGAAAAAATCGGCGGCGAGGTAATCGATGAAACCGTCGCAAGCGCCTATTGGCGCGGACTTCGCGACCATCGCGCCGGATTTTTTCAAACCGATGCGCCGTTGTGGCGCTTGTCGGTGCCATCGACAATACCGCCGCTCGCGTTGAATTTGCCGCAACTCATCGAATGGGGCGGGGCGCTGCGTTGGGTCACGGGTGCGACCGATGCCCGCGCGCTACGTGCGAGCGTTGAGGCCATCGGCGGCCACGTCACGCTGTTTCGCGGCGGTGATAAATCGGTCGGCGTGTTTCATCCGCTGCAACCAACTCTCACCACCATTCATCGCAATTTGAAAGCCGCGTTTGATCCTGAAAATATTTTGAATCCGGGACGGATGGATAATTTCTAACGTGCGGCCTATGAATTTTGTCATTCTGAGCGTAGCGAAGAATCTCGTCGATTGAACGGGCGGCGTGTTGCGACGGGAAGAGGTTCTTCGCGTCGCCCAGAACGACAATATTTTTTCCTGCGCACCAACTTTTTCGCCAGCGATTCACCACCAAAAAATCAGACTATGCAAACCAACCTCGCCCCCTTCATCAAAGACACGCCCGCAGGCTTAGAGGCCGACAGCATCCTGCGCAAGTGCGTCCACTGTGGTTTCTGCCTCGCCACTTGCCCAACCTACAACCTGCTCGGCGACGAACTCGATAGCCCGCGCGGCCGCATCTACCTGATGAAAGAAATGCTCGAAGGCGCGCCCGTCACCGCCAAAACGCAAACGCATCTTGATCGGTGCCTCACCTGCCGTTCCTGCGAATCCACCTGCCCGTCTGGCGTGCAGTACGGCAGGCTGGTTGAGATCGGGCGCGAGATCGTGGAGACGCAAGTCCCGCGCACGCTGGGCGACCAATTCAAACGCTTCGTGTTGAAAAAAGCCCTGCCGCAAACCGGCCTGTTCAGCCTGGGCCTGACAATTGGGCGCGCAGTGAAACCAATCTTGCCCGCCGCGCTCGCGAAGAAAATTCCCGTGGCGCGTGACGCGGGGCTCTGGCCCGCGCCGCGCCACGCGCGCAAGATGCTGGTGCTGCAAGGCTGTGTACAGCCAGCGATGGCACCGAGCATCAATGCCGCCACCGCACGCGTGCTCGATCGCATCGGCATCTCGCTCATCACGGCACCCAACGCGGGCTGCTGCGGCGCGATTCCGCAGCATCTCAACGATCCAACCGAGGCGCACGCGTTCATCAAACGAAACATCGACGCGTGGTGGCCGCTCATCGAAGCTGGTGCTGAGGCGATTGTCGTCACCGCCTCTGGTTGCGGAACGATGGTGGCAGAGTATGGCCACACCCTGCGAAACGATGCGGCGTATGCGGCTAAAGCGGCACGCATCTCCGCGCTTTTCCGTGACGTATCGCAGGTCATCGCCGAATCCCAAGCCGAGATTGCGAAAAAACTTTCCCCCGCACCGACGCCGCAAAAACTCGCCTTCCACTCGCCATGCAGCCTGCAACATGGCCTAAAAATCAAAGGCGTGGTCGAAGCGCTACTGCGCGACGCCGGTTACGAATTGACCAGCGTGCCCGATGGCCACTTATGCTGCGGCTCGGCAGGCACTTATTCGTTGTTGCAGCCCGAGCTATCGCAACAGCTATTGAGCAACAAAGTGAAGGCGCTAGAATCCGGCGCACCAACGATGATCGCGACTGCCAACATTGGCTGCCTCGCGCATATTGAGTCGGGTCTAAACGCTTCTTCGAAGACGCCGATACGGCATTGGGTTGAGTTGATTGATGCGCGGATGGGGCGCGATTGAGGTTCGGCGCATGTTGGATGGGTGGCGCGTCAGTTAAATCGTTGGTTGAAGGGGAGGGTGTAACGGCGCCTCAACCCATTTATGCACATGCATGCACAAAAAACCACATCAGCTATTCTTTGTGTAATCCAACTGTCGCACTTAGGAGTTGAAACCGCCACCCGGCACCTGTGCCAGCAGCCAGCCAAGCAGAAGCGAAGCTAGGCCATCATCGTCTCGGTTAGATGCGATTGCGCGCCGGTACGTCTCCTCCGCGGCGCCATCGTGATTTATCAGTTCGAAGATTTGACCAGCGAGCAACCATGCATAGGGCTCATCAATATGCTTGCGTAGACGCCACGTCAACTCGGTCAGACAAATGCAATTGGAGCGCAAAGCTGACAGGCCGATCCACCTGCTGACGGGTACGTTTTATGAACTGCGCTCCTAAATGGAGCCGTTTCGGCCTGCCCACAGCCGCTGTTCGCTGGTTACTCGAATCTCGCATTTCGCAGTATTACGACTTCTATCTCAAATTCCAGAACGTCGCAGATCGGCCAAAGGTTGTTATGTTCGTTGCACAACCTGAATACACGGTAGACTGCAACTAGCAATAGTTTTGGGACTATCTATCAGAAGCTCATCGTAATAACAAACTTGGAAGTCAGAAATTTCTGTATGGCGGCGGATCAAAATGGATGAGCTTGTTGATACGGCTGCTGATAAGCTGATCCCGCTCGAATATCATGAGAATTTGGTTGCTTACCTGAAACAAGAAGAGCGCGCCGCTTGGGAGTGGTCGCAATCCGATGATGTGCGCCGACAACAAGCGGATGAAATGCGGGATGCTATGTTGCGCCAGACCTATCGCATGGAGGCTGAAAGCCATCCCGAGGTCTATTCGGCATGCAGGGTAGCAATGGAGAAGCTTGGCATCGAAGCACCGGTGACGCTATATCAAGCCGCCGATGGCATGATGAATGCTGCCCTATGCTTCATTGTCGGCGAAGTGCATCTGATTTTCTATGGCCCAATCCTTGAGAAATTATCTGGCGAGGAGTTGCTGGCGCTGATGGGGCATGAACTGGCGCACTACCGACTATGGACCGCTGATGGCGGCTCCTACTACAATGCGAGCAGGATGTTAGATCATGCGCTGTCATACCGTGACGCGACCCCTTCGCACCGCGAATCCGCTCGGCTGTTCAGCTTGTATACCGAACTTTATGCTGATCGAGGCGCTGCGATTGTTTGCGGCGGCACTGCCGCTGCCATTTCCGTTCTGGTGAAAACGATGACCGGAATGGCCTCAGTCGATCCCGCAGCATATCTGCGTCAAGCTGAAGAATTGGAGGCCAAAGCCGAACGATCAGATGGCCAATCCCACCCCGAAGTCTTTCTTCGTGTACGCGCGCTCGATCAGTGGTGGCGTGAAGTTGAAGGCACGGGCGATTGGATCAATCAGCGCCTTTGCGGGCCAATTTCTATCGAGGCTTTGGACCTGTTGCGCCAAAGCGAATTGAGCGAATTGACGCGAAAATTTTTTGTGCGCCTGCAGGCGGACATCGGCATCCAGAGCGGAGAGGTGTCCACACAGATACGGCAGTATTTTCCCGATTTGCGCGAAGGGGAGGAGCCGCTGGACCTTGCTACGATCACAGGGGCTCAGATCGATGACGCAACGCGGATCTATTTTATTGCCTTGATGTTCGATTGCGTGATGGCTGATCCAGATGCCCGCGATGAGCTGATGCTGGTTGCAGCCAAAACGGCCAAATCGATTGGTGCCGGTGAACTGTTTGTTGCCGCATTGAAACGCGATCTCAAATGGACAAAAGCCGCCGCCGACAAGCTCATAGCCCAAGCGGCAAAGGCCGCCTGACATGAGCGACAGCCCAACAATTCCGGCAGAAGAAAACTCGCCTGCCAAAGCTGGCACTTTGGATGCATTTTTCGCTGCGCAGGGCGGAGCGCTGCCAACCGAAGATGTGCTGCACGTCATGCTTCCGCTCATGCGTTCGGTCACCGCCTTGCATGAAAGGGGCAAGGTAGCTGCACTTGGGCTGTTTGACGTTTCGGAAACGGCTGACGGTGCGTTCGCAGTGGTGCGCGGCGACGGACAATCACCAAAATCCAATCAGCCTGCGCTTCAACGCGTGCAACCTCAGTCCAACTCCGGTCTCAAGATTGTTGGCGAATACCGCGTTACCAATGATGAGGGAGAGGGGACCAAGGTCGAAGACCTACGGACAGAGGCCGATGAGGATCTGCATATAAGCAAACCGGTTTATCTGACTGATTTACGCTCGTGGGAACATGAACTTGGTCACCACGATGAGATCACCGATGTATTTCAAATCGGCATGATCATGGCATGCGTAGCGTGCGGACTTAATCCTCGCGAGGCTGATGACGTTGAGCGGTTTTCGTTCAATCGCGCGAATCTCTTTGCCATTCAGCCGCGACTGCACCCAGTCTTGGCCTCTATTATCCTTGAGACCACTGCCCTCAACCGGCATGAGCGCGCCACTGACCTTGCAGCACTTGCCAAGCGTCTGGAAACCTATCGTGATCAACCTATCGGGCTAGAAGTTGAGCGCGTACTAGCCGGGGCGAGCGGAGTTCCGGGGCGGCGCTCGGCTGTGCTGGCGCATTTGCGAGATCGCTTGTTCGATCTATCTAGGCGCAACCGGCTGATTCATTTCAAGCCAACCCAATCCAGCATCAATTTGACCGAGGCCAGCGTTCCCATAGTCCTGCGGCTGGAGTCGGTGCGATCCGATCAGCTTTGCACTTGGGGTGGGCGGTTTGTTGCAGATGTCCTTTCCGGTCATTCGGTCCCCCTGACCAAATGGCTGAGGTTTGAAGACCAACCCCATTTGCCGTCTGCCTTTGATCGCATCATTCAGGAAACCCGCCGCGACCGTGCGGAGTATGGCTTTAGCCATTTGCGCCTCGTGATTGGCTTTTTACGCTGGCACAATCTTAAGGAGGCGCCCGACGAACGCATAGTCTCGCCCCTTCTGTGGCTGCCGGTCGAAGTCACAAAAGCTAAGGGTGTTCGCGATCAATATACGCTGAAGTCTCCCGAGGCTATCGCGGAGTTCAACCCCGCACTCCGGCACATGCTGCGCCAGCTTTACGACATCAAACTGCCCGAAACCGTTGACCTGACGACTGTCAGCCTGACGGAGTTGCATGCCGATTTGTTGCAGCAAATTCACAAGACGGAGCCCGGTGTTCGCCTCGAACTTCAGCATAAACCCCAAATCCGACTGATATTTCAAAAGGCGATTCAACGGATCAAGCAGTTTACGAGGCGGCGCGGGCTGCAAAAGGAGAAGGTGAAAGCGAGTACGGATTTCAGCTATGCACGAGATGACTATCGTCCGCTTGGCTTCGCGCTGTTCGAGAAATTCGTGAAGCCATCGCCCTTGCCACAAAGGCTGGCAGCAGGTGGTTCCTTGAAGCCGCGCCTTGAATTCATGGTCGCCGAGACAGAGGCGCTGACGTTCGAGCAGGTTGTGGATGAAGGACATCGCTTTTCCTGGGAGATTGACCTTACCCAGGTGACGCTTGCCAATTTCAACTACAAGAAGATGTCGCTGGTTCGTGATTTTGCCGAATTGATCGACCGCCCCGAGAGCCAGCCCGCCTTCGATCAGGTGTTCTCGATTGAACCTCGCGCCTTTGTTCAGGATACGCCGCCGCCGATTCCGGCAAACGAGCAATGGAATGTCGTTGCGGCCGATGCGACGCAGGACGCTGCTGTCGCCCTTTCCCGCACAGGGCGAAGCTTCATCATTCAAGGTCCGCCCGGAACTGGGAAGTCGCAGACGATCACAAATTTGATCGCTGACTATGCTGCGCGCGGCAAGCGGGTTCTCTTTGTTTGTGAAAAACGGGCAGCGCTGGACGTAGTGTTTCACAGGCTCGGCCAAGCCGGCCTCGACGGGCTCTCGTGCATCATTCACGACTCCCAGGAAGACAAAAAGGGCTTCATTCACGATTTGAAAGCACAATATGGTAAATGGGGCAAAGGCGATGACCGGCTGTCCCACTTTCAATCAGTCCGCAACAAAACGGTGTCTGCTCTTGAGCAGCATCTCGGCAGCGTTGCAGCCTATGACAAGGCGGTCGGGCCAAAGGACTCAGCAAGCCTGCGCAGCATTGTCCGCCGAGCCGCTGCGCTGCCTATTCCAGAAAGTCGTTTCGGTCCAAGCATCAGAGAGCGCCTGCCGAACCTGGACATCTGGGATTCGAATCGTCCAGTCGCGGAGCGCGCCGTTCGCACTGCCAAGGATAGTCTTGGGCTGGACAGTCTGGCGAGCCATCCTTTCGCCCTTTTGAGCAACCAGGTTGTCAGCAGCGAGCGCCCGGTCGCGCGCGTGGAATCGACGATTGATAGCGCAGAGCGATTGCTGGAGCGCCTTGATGGATGGCTGAACGGCGGGAGTTCGTGTATTACGCCATCGACGCCAATTGCCGTTGCACGGGAAACCGTCGAGATCGCCGGACAGTTGCGCGAAACTGCCCTAGGCGGAGCACTTTCACTGCTGGATGCCTCCTCCGCGGCGTCAGGGGAGTTAAGCCAGAACCTCGCGAAGGTTGATCGCCTCCAAATGGAACTGTCTACCCTGGAGGAGGCTGCCAGCAATTGGACTGACCGGTTGACGCCTGATGATACAGCTGTGGCGCTGGAACAATCGCTGCGGCAAGAGGGATCATTCTTCAGATTTCTCAGCGGCAAGTGGCGCTCGCTCAAGAACACGGTTCATCAACGCTATGATTTCGGCGCCCATGCTGTTGCTCCAACCATCACGAGCGTGCTTGAAAAGCTCCAAGCGGTTTTTGCCGCCGAAGCTGCACTCGGTGACGAACGGAAACGGATCAGTCGCGATCTTGTTACCCCCGACCTCACCGCTTTTCTTGAGCTGCGCGACCGCCTTTTGGGTCACGAGGCGCTCACTCTGGTATCGACAAAAATGATCGAAGCGGCGAAGGCGAGCGCACAGCCGTTGACCACAATAGCGAAAGAAGCCGACCAAGGCGCCACTATTGTCCGGCTAATAGATGCTGTGTCCGAGTGCATCGATGGCACGACGCAATTGAGCTTTGACCAGCTCGCCGAAGTTTTGCGCGACATGCGTGAGGGTCTGGAAGACCTGCCTGAAATTTTGCCGATCCTCGCTGACATTCGCGCGGCTGATCCCAATTTTTCCTTTGCCCTGCGCAGCATTCCTCTGCCGCTTCACGCGCTGGAAGCACTGGTGGTCGATGAAGCCATCTCGCGACTGGAGCGTGCAAATCCGGAAATCTGTCGCTTTGACATTGAGCGGATGACTACTGTCACGCGCCGGGCAGCGAAAGCACGCGAGCTGTTGCTGGGTGAAAATGCCAACGCAATCTGCGCGACGCTCCACAGGAATTTCCGCGATCATGTGAAGTCATCCGAGATGTCGGTAACAATGCTCGACAGCGAGGGCAAGCGTTTCAAGAAGCGCTATGCAACCGGTCGGCGTGAGCTAGAGCACGAATTTGGCAAGTCAATGCGCTATCGCTCAATTCGCGATATGGCCAGTGGCGACACCGGGCTAGTCGTCAATGATCTAAAACCAATCTGGCTGATGAGCCCACTTTCGGTTTCGGATACGCTTCCCTTGGAGCCGAACCTCTTCGATGTAGTTATTTTTGACGAGGCCAGCCAGATTCCTACCGAGGAAGCGATCCCAGCACTTTGCCGTTCCAATCAGGTGATCATCGTTGGCGATGAAATGCAGCTTCCGCCGACCAGCTTCTTTTCGACCACGCTCGACGAAGATGACATGCAGATTGAGGCTGAGGAGGACGGCGAGACGATTGCCATCATCCTTGATGCTGATAGTCTGCTCAACCAATCCGCCCGAAACCTTCCCGCAACACTCTTGGCCTGGCACTATCGCAGCAGGTTTGAATCGCTGATCAGCTTTTCAAACGCGGCCTTTTACAACGGTCAACTCGTCACAATTCCTGATCAGTCGCTGCGCGCAACAGAATCGGCCAGTGATCCTGTCAAATCAGACGACGCAAGTGCATGGAAGTCTGGCGTTGATCGCTTGCTCCACTATCCGATCACGACGCACCGGGTAGCCGATGGCCTTTATGAGAAGCGGACTAACCCGCCCGAAGCCTGTTACATTGCAAGATTGGTTCGTGAGATATTGCTCCGTGAGACGGGTCACAGCATTGGCATTGCTGCCTTTTCCGAAGCCCAACAGAGCGAGATTGAGAAGGCGCTGGATCGTTTAGGTGCCGAGGATTCAACGTTTTCGGCTGCGCTTGAGCGTGAATATGTTCGCGAAGATGACGGTCAGTTCAACGGCCTGTTCGTCAAAAACCTTGAAAATGTGCAAGGCGATGAGCGCGATATCATCTTGATGAGTGTGTGCTACGCGCCTGGCAAAGATGGCCGGATGGTTATGAATTTTGGTCCGATCAATCAACGCGGCGGCGAAAAGCGCCTCAATGTCATCTTTAGCCGCGCTCGGCGACATATGGCGATCATTTCGACGATTGCGCCTGAGGCGATCACCAACATCCATAATGACGGTGCGCGAGCCCTCCGCGGTTTCCTCTCCTTTGCTGAGGCGCAATCGAACGGAGCGCTGGATCATGCTCAGGCCGTGCTTTCTGCGCTTAATCCTGACTCCGCAAAGACATTCGGAGCGGACGCTCCGGCTGATCCGGTCCGGTCGGCTATTGCCGATGCGCTGCGACAACGTGGCCACAATGTCCACGAGCATGTGGGCGGCGCCAGCTTCCGTTGCGATCTCGCCATCGTCAATGCCGCTGGCGATGGTTATAGCCTTGGAATATTGTTGGACCGGGATAGCTGCGATGCCATCAGTGTTGAAGAGCGCTTCCTGTTCCGCCCTTCCATCCTTCGGGCATTTGGCTGGCGGGTAATTTATATCCCGGTCGCCGCTTGGCTCCGCGCCCGCGATCCGACAGTTGAACGTATCGTCGCTGAGATTGACAATAATAGCTGGGATAAGGTTGATAGCGACCCGTTTGCAGGCGCCCTCTTGCCCTCTGAGGTTGGGGCTGGGAAGCCAGTTGAGTCCCTACACCCAATTTCAGCACTGAACGCTGTCTCGCCGGTTATCGAAACTGAAGATACCGTCGCGCCATCATCCTCAAACGAAGCTGACCAAGGCCATGTTCCCAAATTGACTGAATTCCGATTCGTTCAAGGAACCTCAAACAAATACTGGAAAGTGGGGGTTAATGGCCGTGATCTGATCGTTGAATTTGGTCACGCGGGCACCAAGGGTCAGCGCGTGATCAAGACGTTTGAGGACGAAGTGCGCGCAAAGCGCGAAGCAAACAAGTTGACGCTCGAAAAGATCCGCAAGGGCTATGAGGAGTTTGGTTAAGAAGTTTCTCCCAATTTTTGCACCACTTATGCACCAACCCCATTTGTGCACCATTTGCAGCAACGCTAACGCACACGCTCTGTTGTGGCCCGTCGCATCAATTTGGGAAGTCGCTATCAAGGCGGGACTGGGCAACCTTAAGAGTGGTGCGGCTCCGCTCGCGGATGCCACTGATAGAGCCGGATTCATTGCGCCGCCGTTGGTCGCTCGCTGAGCGGCCACACCGCTGCACCGCCGCAAATCAACAACAACCAATAAATGCTGCAACGCAGCAATCACCACCAAGCCCACCCAAAATCGACGCATCCGCGCGCCAACCTCCTAAATCACTTTAACTACAACCCCTATCTCGTTAATTACCAACAAAGTTTTCCACAGCCATTTCCGCCGTTCTAAACGCACGTAAGTATCTGACGCATAACCAAAAAATCGCAAAAACATGCTTGACCCTTGTCGGTGAATTGCCTATAGTGTGCACAAGTGGGCGAAAGTGGGAATTTTAGAAATTTCCCTTCATTTCGCGGCATTTTTCTGACTGAACACACGGGGATTTCGTCGAGCATGGCTTTTCAGGGCGCTTCGCAGATCAATCTGGACGTCAAGAGTCGCCTTGCCGTGCCGGTGAAGCATCGCGAACCGCTGGCGGCTTCGAGCGGTGGTCGGCTCGTGCTGACGGCGCATCCCGACGGCGCGTTGCTGCTCTATCCGCTAGCAGCGTGGGAGCCGGTGATGGAGCGCGTGAAGGCGTTCCCCAGTCTGGATCGCACCGCTGCCCTCTGGAAGCGCTTGCTGATCGGCTTTGCTGATGAAGTGACGCTCGATGGTGCCGGCCGCATCTTGATTTCGCCTGAGCTGCGCGCCTATGCCGGTATCGACAAGCAGGTGATGATGGCCGGCCAGGTCACGCACTTTGAATTGTGGAATCTGAACGCTTGGAACGCGCAACTCAAAGCGCTCCACGATCGTCCGGCGGGTGTTCCGCCCGGTACGGAAAATTTCTCGCTCTGATTGGCGGATGTGAATGAGCCCACCTCGCCCCCAGCGCACATCACCGTCCTGCTTGGCGAGGCGGTCGATGCGCTGGCCATCCAACCCGACGGCGTGTACGTCGATTGCACCTACGGGCGTGGCGGGCATAGCCGCGAAATTCTCAACCGCTTGGGAGCCAACGGAAAACTAATTGCGATTGATCGCGATGTGGCGGCACATACAGCCAACGCAATTGAAGACCAACGATTCAAGTTAGTCCACGCCGCGATGAGTGACATCGCCAACGTGTTGAAGCAACAAGGGATTGAAAAAGTAGACGGAGTGTTGGCAGATTTGGGGGTGTCGTCACCGCAGTTGGACGATGCCGAACGTGGTTTTAGTTTTCGTTTTGATGCGCCGCTGGATATGCGCATGGATCAAACGCAGGGCGAGACGGTGGCCGATTGGCTGGCTCGCGCCGACGAACGCGACATTGGAGAGGTTATCTGGCGCTATGGTGAAGAACGGTTTGCTCGGCAGGTTGCAAGAACGATTGTTGCGGCAAGGGTCAACGGACGTATTCGGACGACGCGCGAGCTTGCCGAACTCGTGGCTAAGACCGTCTACACGCGCGAGCCGGGGCAACACCCCGCAACCCGGACGTTTCAAGCTCTTCGGATTTTCATCAATCAAGAGCTTGAAGAAATAGAAGAAGTTTTGCCGCAGGCTGTGAAATGCCTGCGCACAGGAGGTCGGTTGGTGGTGATTAGTTTTCATTCGCTGGAAGATCGCATTGTGAAGCGCTTCATGCAAGCGGCTTCCAAGGCTGATCGACTGCCCTCGAATTTCCCGATTCGTGCGAATGAAATTGACGAAGCGACGCTGAAACTCATGAGCCGCGCAATCAAACCCAGTGACGCCGAGATCAGCAAAAACCCACGCTCACGTAGCGCGGTCATGCGCATCGCCGAGCGTACCGAGGTTCTGGCATGACGCGCCTTAATCTCATTTTGTTGCTGGCCTTAATCGGCTGCGCGCTGTCGGTGGTGACCTCGCAACACAAGACCCGCAAGCTGTTTATGGAGCTGCAAACCACGCAGGATGGCGAACGCAAACTCGACCAAGAGTGGCGCGAATTGCAGATCGAAAGCCAAACGCACGGACGCGGCAAATTGATCGAACAAAAAGCCTCGCGCGAACTCGGCATGGTGCAGCCCGACCCAAAAAAATCGGTGATCGTGGTGCTGGGCATTGATGGTCGCCCGGCCACGACCACCGCTGTGGAGGCACGCAAATGAATTTCAGTTCCAGCAAAATCGCTTCACCAGAACTGCGCCTGAAGCTCGACGCGTGGCGCTCACGCCTGTTGTTAGTGTTGTGCCTCGGTGTGTTCGTGGTACTGGCCGGTCGCGCGTTGATGTTGCAAGGCTTCGACAAAGGCTTCTTGCTCGCTGAGGGCGAGGCACGCTACGTGCGCGTGGTCGAAATGCCCGCCTCGCGCGGCGCGGTGATGGATCGCAACGGCAAAGCGCTGGCGATTTCCACGCCGGTTGAATCTATTTGGGCCGCACCATCGACCATGACGCCGCTCGATAGCGCGCAATTCAATAAGCTCGCCGACGTGCTGAAAATCGACAAGCGCGAATTAAAAAAGAAACTTGGCGACGAAGACAAAAATTTTGTCTGGTTGAAACGCCAACTCTCGCCGGTACAAGCGGCCAGCGTGATGGCGCTGAAAATCCCCGGCGTATTTCAGCAACGCGAGTTCCGCCGCTTCTATCCCGTTGGCGAAACCGCCGCGCATTTAATCGGCTTCACTAACCTCGAAGACAAAGGCCAAGAGGGAATTGAGCTGGCGCAACAAGCCTCGCTCGCCGGTTCCCCCGGTCAACGCCGCGTCATCAAGGATCGCAAGGGGCGCATCGTTGAAGACGTTGAATCACTCAAAGTCCCACACGACGGCAAGCCACTCAGCCTCTCCATCGACGAGCGTTTGCAGCACATCGCGCACAGCGAATTGAAGGCCGCTGTCGATGCGCACAAGGCCAAAGGCGGCGCGCTGGTGGTGCTCGATGCACGTAGCGGGGAAGTGTTGGCGCTGGTCAATCAACCCGACTTCAATCCCAACAATCGCACCAACGTACAAATGCAGCAAATGCGCAATCGCAGCGTGACCGATACGTTTGAACCAGGCTCCACGTTCAAACCGTTTGCTGTTGCCGCCGCACTGGAAGCGGGCATTGTCAAACCCGACACCGTGATTCAAACCGGCAACGGTTACGTCATCGGCGGCCACAAAATTTCTGACACGCACCCGCAGCCGCAACTCACGGTCGCGCAAATTATTCAGAAGTCGTCCAACATCGGCACCGCCAAAATGGCGCTGCAATTGCCGCCGGAAAAATTGTGGAACCTGTACCACGACCTCGGTTTTGGCACCGCACCCAAAACTGGATTCCCCGGCGAAGCCAGCGGTAAATTGCGCGCGGTCAAAACGTGGAAACCGGTTGAGCAAGCCACCATGTCGTATGGCTACGGCGTGTCAGTCAGTGCATTGCAACTCGCGCGCGCGTATTCCATTTTCGCCAACGACGGTGTGTTGTTGCCCGCCACTTTTTTGAAGCGCGAAGGCGACACCATCGGCAAGCAGGTGATTTCACAAAAAACCGCGCGCACCGTTTCGCAAATGTTGGAAACCGTCACCCAGACCGGCGGCACTGCCACCAAAGGGCAGGTGCCCGGCTATCGCGTGGCGGGCAAAACTGGCACCGCGTGGCGCATCGTCAACGGGCAGTACGACCGCAATTTGTATCTCTCATCCTTCGTCGGCTACGGACCGGTATCGAGCCCGCGCTATATCGTTGCCGTCACCATCGACGAGCCATCCGCCGGAAAAATCTACGGTGGTGAAGTGTCTGCACCGGTGTTTTCCAACGTGATGGCACAGGCACTACGAATGGCCGGTGTGCCACCCGATGCGCCGCAGCAAGAGTTAGCAGTAGCACCAGTTATTGCACCAGCCGTCGTACCAGCAGCCACCAAGGAGCGTGGCTAAGATGATGGCAAGCGCACGCCAAGTTTCTTTGCAGTCAATCAATACCTTCGCGGCCATCGACGCGCTGCCTGCACGCATCACCGACGTGACTGCCAACAGCCGCGAAGCGCGCAACGGCTTTGCGTTCCTCGCCTATCCGGGTGCCGCGCGCGACGGTCGTGATTTCATTGGCGATGCGATTGCGCGTGGCGTGTCCGCCGTACTGTTCGACGACGAAAAATTCGCGTGGCAGCCTGATTGGAAAGTGCCGCACGTTGCAGTCAACAATTTGAAGCAACACGCCAGCAGTATCGCCGGGCATGTGTATCGCAATCCTTCAGACGCACTGTGGATGGTCGGCGTCACCGGCACCAATGGCAAAACGTCGGTTTCGCAATGGGTCGCCAGCGCGTTGGCGAAGGCGGGACGCGCAAGTGCCGTGATCGGCACCATCGGCAACGGCCCCGTCGGCGCGCTCACTGCGTCGGACAACACCACGCCAGATGCGGTCGCGTTGCAGCGCATGTTGCGCACGTTCGTCGATGCGGGCATCACCGCGTGTGCGATGGAAGTCTCAAGCCACGGTCTCGATCAAGGCCGCACCGATGACGTGAAATTTGACGTGGCGATTTTCACGAATCTCACGCGCGATCACCTTGATTATCACGGCACGATGGCCGCCTATGGTGCCGCCAAGGCGAAACTATTTGCCGCGCGTGGTGTGACGACAGCAGTCGTGAATGTCGACGACGCGTTCGGGCGTGACTTAGCCAAAACCCTTGCTGGGCGCGGCGTTCGGGCGATTCGCTTCGCGTGCGCCGAAGGTGTGGCGCATGCCGATTTGATCGCCAGCGAAGTCTCGGTGAGCGCGAGTGGTTTACATTTCAACGTTCGCGGAGCACTCGGCGTTGCCGACGTTGTGAGCCCAATCTTGGGCGCGTTTAATGTCAGCAATTTGTTGGCTGTGATCGGCGCGTTGCTTGCGAGCGGCGTGTCGATGAACGACGCAGCGATGGTCGTAGGGCAACTCGCACCGGTGCCGGGACGCATGCAAACGGTGCGCAGCTCGGGCAACAAACCCTTGGTGGTCGTCGATTACGCGCACACGCCGGACGCGCTGGAAAAAGCGTTATCGACTCTCGCCGCCATCGTGCCCAATGGTGGCCGTCTCATTTCCGTATTCGGCTGCGGCGGCAATCGTGATCGCGGCAAGCGCCCACAAATGGGCGCAATCTCGGCCAAGTTCGCCGCCAGCACCGTCGTCACCTCCGACAATCCCCGCCATGAAGATGCACGCGCGATCATCGCCGACATCGAAGCGGGCATGACCGGCGCGCACTATCGTGTCATCGAAGACCGCCACCAAGCCATCTACCAAGTCTTGAACGATGCAAATGCCAACGACATCGTGTTGATCGCTGGAAAGGGCCACGAAGACTATCAAATCGTCGGTGACACCAAGCATCATTTCAGCGACGTGGAAATTGCGGCGGAAGCGCTCGCCAACTGGACAGGGGCGGGCAAATGAAGCTGACCGCGCGCGAAGCCGCCAGCCTGCTCGGCACCACGTGTATCAATGGAGATGCACTATTCACGGGCGTTTCCACGGATAGCCGCAGTGTGGTGGCGGGCGAATTATTCATTGCTTTGCAGGGCGACAACTTCGATGGTCATACGTTTGTTGAGAAAGCACTCGCGCGCGGCGCGGTAGCGGCAATGGTCTCGCAACCAGTCGCCGTAACGATTCCGCAAATCATCGTTGGCGACACCACGTTAGCGTTAGGCCGCCTCGCGCAATGTTGGCGCAGCCGCTTCACGATCCCAATGGTGGCGCTCACCGGCAGCAACGGCAAGACCACCGTGAAAGAAATGGTGCGCAGTATTTTGGTCATGCACACGGGTGATGCGGCGCAAGTGTTGGCGACCGAAGGCAATCTCAATAATCACATCGGGCTGCCGCTGATGATGTTGAAATTGAGCGCTGCACATCGCTACGCCGTATTCGAGATGGGCATGAATCATCTCAACGAAATTGACTACTTGACCCGTTTGCTCATACCGGATGTCGCGCTCATCATCGGTGCCGGTACGGCGCACATTGGCGAGCTGGGTTCACGCGAAGCCATCGCGCAGGCCAAGGGCGAGATTCTGGCGGGACTCACACCGCACGGCACCGCCGTCATTAATATGCACGACCGCTTCGGCAACTTGTGGCGCGGCCTCGCGGGTGAACGGCGCGTGATCGGTTTTGGCACCGCTGCCGTCGATGCCGTCATCGGCGAATTCGCGGGCGACACCCTCACCATTCGTCACGCCGGTGAAACAGCGCAGGTGCGGTTACTGGTGATGGGTGAGCACAATCAGCGCAACGCGCTTGCCGCCGCCGCTGCGGCATTGGCTCTCGGTATACCACTCGCCACCATCGCGGCGGGGCTCGAAGATTTCACCGGTGTCGAAGGTCGCCTACGTCTTTACAGCGGCCATAAAGATGCCACGATCATCGACGACACTTACAACGCCAACCCCGATTCGGTGCGCGCAGCGATTGATGTGCTCGCGGCGAAACCCGGTAAACGTTACCTCGTGTTGGGCGACATGGGCGAGCTTGGCAAGGACGCGCCAGCGTTGCACGCAGGCATCGGCGATTACGCCAAACGCGCGCATCTCGATGGTCTGTTTGCATTCGGCAAATTGACCGAAGCCACGGTGATGGCCATCGGTGCCACCGGCTGGCATTTCGACACCCTCGAAGAACTGACCGCCGAGGTGGATCAACGCTTAGCGCCGAACGTCACGGTGTTGGTCAAAGGTTCGCGCTTCATGAAAATGGAACGCGTGGTGCAACAACTTGTTTCGAACTACAACGGACACCACTGACATGCTCTATCAACTATTCCAGTGGCTCGCCAAGGACGTTCGCGCGTTCAACGTATTCTCGTACATCACGTTGCGCACGGTGCTTGCTGCCCTCACGGCGCTGACGATTTCATTCATCATCGGCCCGTGGATGATTCGTAAACTGACCTCACTCAAAATCGGCCAGACCGTGCGCGACGATGGGCCGCAAACGCACCTGGTCAAGGCCGGTACGCCGACTATGGGCGGCGCGTTGATTCTAGTTGCTGTCGCCATCACGACGTTACTGTGGGCGGACTTGGAAAACCGTTTCGTCTGGGCGTGTCTGGTCACGACGGTCGGCTTTGGTGTGATCGGCTGGGTTGATGACTATCGCAAGGTTGTACACAAAAATTCCAAGGGTCTCTCGGCGAAAACGAAGTTCTTCTGGCAGACCGTGATCGCCACTGCCGCCCTCTGGTACATCGCCTACCGCACCAATCTGCCGCAGCAAACCGATTTGATCGTGCCGTTTTTCAAGACGGTGGCGATCCCACTCGGCACGTTCGGTTTCATCGCGCTCGGCTGGGTGACCGTGGTGGGATTTTCCAATGCGGTGAATCTCACCGACGGCCTCGATGGTCTCGCCATCATGCCCACCGTCATGGTCGCCTCCGCACTCGCCATCTTTGCCTACGTCGCGGGTAACAAAGTGTTTGCGACCTATCTCGGTGTGCCCAACATTCCGGGTGCAGGTGAATTGGCGATCTTCTGCGGCGCGATTGCTGGGGCTGGGCTCGCCTTCCTGTGGTTCAACGCCTATCCCGCCGAAGTGTTCATGGGCGATGTGGGCGCGTTGGCGCTCGGCGGCGCGCTCGGTTTGATTGCTGTGGTGTGCCGTCAGGAAATCGTGCTGGTCATCATGGGCGGCGTGTTCGTGGTGGAAACGCTGTCGGTGATGATCCAAGTGGCGTCATTCAAGCTCACGGGAAAACGGGTGTTTCGCATGGCACCGCTACATCACCACTACGAATTGAAGGGCTGGAAAGAGAATCAAGTCGTGGTCAGGTTTTGGATCATCACGATGATGCTGGTGTTGTTTGGTTTGTCTACGTTGAAGTTGCGGTGAGCGTGATGACTAGATACATGCGCGCCGTATCACCACACCACAAATGAGGCACGGAGGTGAATTGGCATGACAAAAGCGTACTTGTTCTTGGTGCAGGAGACACCGGCGTCTCCGTCGTCGCTTACCTCCGACGAGTGGGTGCTCGTGTGCGAATCGCAGACAGCCGTACCGACATACACAGCGATGCGCCCGGTCGAAAACGACTCGGCGATTGCGAGTTCATCGCCGGTGCCTTCACCGACGCCCTCTTTAGCAACGCCGAACTCATTGTGGCAAGCCCGGGAGTGGCCGTTGCGGGGCCCGCGTGTGACCCGGCCCTCGCGCGCGCCATCGCGAAAGGGGCGCATGTCGTTGGGGACATCGAGCTTTTCGCGTGGGAACAAAACCAGCTAAATGAAACCTCAGGAAAGCAACCAATCGTGATCGGCATCACCGGCTCAAACGGCAAATCAACGGTCACCGCGATGACAGCGGCGATGTGCGCCGCTGCGGGCTTCAAAACCGTGATGGCCGGCAATATTGGCTTACCGGTGTTAGACGCGCTGGCCGAAACCGAGCAGCCGGATGTGTACGTGTTGGAGCTGTCGAGCTTTCAGTTGGAAACGACTTCCTCGCTGCATCTCGATGCTGCGACCATGTTGAATATCTCGCAAGATCATCTGGATCGCTACGCAAGCATGGCTGGTTACATCGCCGCGAAGCGACGTGTTTTCAACCACGCGCGTACGCAAGTGTTGAATCGCGATGACGCGGCAAGTATGGCAACGGCCGAAGGTACGCCGGTAACGTTTGGCCTCGACCCAGCGGCCGATTTCAGCATTCGCGACGGCAATCTCTGTGAGGGTGCACAAGCACTCATGCCGATCACTGACCTAACCGTTTCTGGTTTGCACAACGCCGCGAACGCACTCGCAGCATTTGCCCTTTGTCGTGCTGTAGGTTGCAGCACCAAACCGCTCGTTGACGGCTTACGAAACTTCAAAGGTCTGCCACACCGTGTCGAGCACGTCGGCACCATCAACGGCGTGATGTTCTACGACGATTCCAAAGGCACCAACGTCGGCGCAACCGTCGCCGCATTGAACGGCATGACCATGCCGGTGGTGTTGATCGCCGGTGGCGTGGGCAAGGAGCAAGACTTTCAACCGCTGGCCGAGCCGATCCGCAAACGCGCAAAAGCGGTGGTGTTGATCGGTAAAGATGCGCGTTTGATCGAGAGCGCCATCACTGCCGCGCGGGTGGAGTCATTGCATGCAACGTCGATGGTCAATGCCGTGGAACTCGCCTATCGGCGGGCATCTTCAGGCGATGCCGTGTTGTTGTCACCGGCTTGCGCGAGCTTTGATATGTTCAACAACTATAAACATCGCGGTGAGGTTTTTGCTGAAGCGGTCAGAGCGTTGAAAGCGCTGAAAGCAGCAGTGGAGGGCGGTCATGCTCTATAACCCCGCCGCGCCGCGCGCTGAACTCGACCTCTCGATTTTCTGGAGTGCGTTGCTGCTGCTCTCCATCGGGCTGGTGATGGTGTATTCATCTTCCATCGCGATGTCGGAAGCGGAGAAGATGACCAGCTACCGCTCACATTATTTTCTGATGCGCCACGCCGTGTTCATCGGCGTGAGTTTGTTGGCGGGTGCGATTGTGTTCCAGATTCCGATTGCGACCTTGCAGCGTTTGGCACCGTGGTTGTTCATCGCGGTAGCGTTCCTGCTGGTGCTGGTATTGATCCCCGGTGTCGGTCGCAAGGTCAACGGCAGTTCGCGCTGGCTGTCGCTGGGGTTCATGACCATGCAGCCGTCTGAAGTGATGAAGTTGCTGGTGGTGTTGTACGCCGCCGATTACACCGTGCGCAAGGCGGCCTTCATGCACGACTTCAAAAAGGGCTTCCTGCCGATGGCGGGTGTGATGGTGTTCATCGGCGTGTTGTTGCTCAATGAACCGGACTACGGCGCGCTGTTCGTGATTACCTCAATTGCGATGGCGATTTTGTTTTTAGGTGGCTTGAATTGGCGCATCTTTGTTGCGTTGATTGGCTTACTCGGCGTGTCGTTTGTGCTGCTGATATTCACGTCCCCTTATCGCTTGGAGCGCATTCGCGGCTTCCTCGACCCGTGGTCTGACCCGTATGGCAAAAGCTATCAACTCACCCATGCGCTGATCGCGTTTGGGCGCGGCGAGTGGACGGGTGTGGGCTTGGGCGCGAGTGTGGAAAAACTTTTTTATCTGCCGGAAGCGCACACCGATTTCTTGATGGCGGTGTTGGCCGAAGAGTTGGGCTTCATTGGTGTGGCGATTGTGATTGCGCTGTTCGTGTTGTTTATTTATCGCGCGTTTGCAGTTGGGCGTGAGGCGATGATGCGCGAAAAGTATTTTGCAGCCTTGGTGGCGCAGGGCATTGGCGTATGGATAACTGTGCAGGCGTTCATCAACATCGGCGTCAACATGGGCATGTTGCCAACCAAGGGATTGACGTTGCCATTCCTGTCATTCGGCGGCACTGGTATTTTGGTGAGTTGTGTAGCGGTGGCAATTTTGTTGCGGATTGATTACGAGAATCGCGCGCCTGCAGCGGTGTCGAAGGTGAGACGGTCATGACGCGGACAGCACTCATCATGGCCGCCGGTACTGGCGGGCACATCTTTCCCGGCATCGCGATTGCCAAGGCATTGCAACAGCAGGGTTTCAACATTGTCTGGCTGGCAACACCCAATGGCATGGAAAATAAATTGGTCGCGCAAGCAGGCTACCCGATTGAAGTCATCGCCATGTCCGGTGTGCGCAGCAAAGGCATCGTCGCGTGGGCGTTGCTGCCGCTGCGATTGTTGCGCGCGTTTTGGCAATCACTCGCGGTGTTGCGTCGCGTGCGCCCCAACGTGGTGGTGTCGATGGGTGGCTACATCGCGTTTCCCGGCGGCATGATGGCGGTGTTGCTGGGCAAACCGTTGGTGGTGCACGAACCCGGCGCACATGCGGGACTGACCAATCGCGTGTTGGCATTAATCGCGGATCGCGTGCTGGTGGGATTCCCGGACAGCTTCGCGCAGAAACCGAAAAACGCGCTGGCGGCAATGTTGCCAATCCCGAAGAAACTCGAATGGCTAGGCACGCCGATTCGTGACGACATTACCCGTCTGGCCGCGCCAGATGCGCGCATGGCGTCACGCGAAGGGCCGTTGCGTTTGTTAATCGTCGGCGGTAGTTTGGGTGCGGCGACCATGAGTGCGCTGGTGGTGGCTGCATTGCAAAGCATGCCTGCCGATGCGCGTCCCGAAGTGATTCACCAGTCCGGCGAAAAGAACGAGCAGGAGTTGATCGCGCTCTACGCAACATCGAACGTCAAGGCCGAAGTCCGCGCCTTTATTGACGATATGGCTAGTATGTATGCGTGGTGTGATGTGTTGATTTGCCGCGCGGGCGCGATCACGGTGGCTGAAATTGCGGCGGTGGGAATTGCCAGCATCTTGATCCCGTTGCCGTGGTTTGTGGCGGAAGAGCAAATGGCGAATGCAAAATTCCTCGCCGATAAGAACGCGGGCGTGTTGGCATCGCAGCTCGACGAAACGCCGGAAGGTCTAGCCAAAAAAATTCTCAACATTACGCGAGCAAAAGCCATCGAAATGGCGACGCTCGCACGCAGCCTAGGCAAACCGCAAGCCACGCTCGCCTGCGCGAACGTTTGCGCAGAGGTGGCCGCATGAAGAATCGTGTGAACCACTTGCACTTTGTCGGCATCGGCGGCTCGGGTATGTCGGGTATCGCTGAAGTGCTGTTGAGTCTGGGTTACAAAGTGTCGGGGTCAGATTTGTCTGAGAGCGACACGGTGAAACGCTTGCGCACGCTGGGTGCCAGCGTCCACATCGGTCACGCGGCTGCGCATGTTGCGGGCGCGGATGCGGTCGTCGTCTCAAGCGCGGTGAAGGCCGACAATCCAGAGGTCATCGCCGCGAAAGCCGCACACATCCCCGTGGTGCCGCGCGCAATGATGTTGGCCGAGTTGATGCGCTTCAAGAGCGGCATCGCCATCGCGGGCACGCACGGCAAGACGACCACCACCAGCTTGATTGCGCACATCCTCGCCACGGCGGGACTCGATCCCACCTGCATCATCGGTGGCCGATTGAACGCCATCAACACCAATGCGAAATTGGGCGCGGGTGAATATCTGGTTGCAGAAGCCGATGAATCGGACGCGTCGTTCCTGTATCTCAAACCAATCATGGCCGTGGTGACCAACATCGACTACGACCACATGGAAACTTACGAACACGATTTCGCGCGATTGAAATCCGCGTTTGTCGAATTCTTAGAACACCTGCCGTTTTATGGTCTCGCTGTGTTGTGCGCAGACGATGCCAATGTGCGTGAGATCATGCCGCGCCTGTCAAAGCCGATCACGACCTACGGGCTCAGTGCTGAGGCGGAGTTGCGTGCGATCAATGTCCGGCCAGTCGGCGCGCAAATGCAATTTAGCGCGGTATCGAAGCGCGATGGTCGCACGCTGGATGTGACGTTGAATCTCGCTGGTGCGCACAACGTCGCCAATGCACTCGCCGCAATGGCCATCGCGCGCGAAGTCGGCATTGACGATGCCGTGATCGCCAACGCGCTCGCCACGTTCGGCGGGGTCGGTCGTCGCTTCCAGCGTTATGGCGAAGTCACGATTGCTAGCGGCGGCACCTACACCTTGATCGACGACTACGGCCACCACCCCGCCGAGATGGCCGCCACGCTTGCCGCCGTACGTGGTGCATTTCCCAAACGCCGCGTGGTGCTTGCTTTTCAACCACATCGCTTCACGCGCACGCGCGATTTGTTTGAGGACTTTGTGCGCGTGTTATCGACCGCCGATGAGCTGGTGCTCGCCGATGTTTACGCCGCTGGTGAGGCACCGATTGTTGCGGCTGATGGTCGCTCGCTCGCGCGCGCAGTTCGCATGGTTGGCAAAGTTGAGCCGCTGTTCGTTGCAAACGCCGACGCGATGGCCGCAGCCGTCGCGAGCCGCGTGCGCAATGGTGATGTGGTCGTGACCATGGGTGCTGGCTCGGTCGCAGGTGTCGCACCAGCACTCGCGGGAGGTGGCGAATGATGATCGCGACTTCACAAACGCTACGCGGTGAATGGCGAAAAGACGAGCCAATGTCGAAGCACGTCTCATGGCGCGCGGGTGGCCTGGCGAGACATTTTTACAAGCCCGCCGACCTCGCCGATTTGCAAGCGTTCTTACCAACCGTGGATGCGAAAGAGCCGATCATGTTTGTCGGCCTCGGCAGCAATTTGCTGGTGCGCGACGGCGGCTTTGATGGCACGGTGGTGTTGACTGCTGCCGTGTTGCCGGGCATCGCGTTGGATGCGGATGACCCCACCATCGTCGTCGCCGGTGCTGGTGTGATCTCACCGCACGTCGCGAAGTTCGCCGCGAAAAATAATCTCGCCGGTTCGGAATGGCTCGCGGGTGTACCGGGCACGATTGGCGGCGCGCTGGCGATGAACGCGGGATGCTATGGCAGCGAGACGTGGGATCAAATCGTGGACTGCACCACCATTGATCGTCAGGGCAACTTGCACACGCGCACCAAGGCCGATTTCGATGTGGGTTACCGGCACGTCGCAGCACTCGCGAAGTCTGAGGAGTGGTTTGTTTCGGCGCGTTTCCGTTTTGCACCCGGTGACGCCGAGACCGCGCAGGCGCTCATCAAAGAATTGCTCATCAAACGCCGCGCCTCGCAGCCACTCAATGAACCCAATGCGGGCTCAACGTTTCGCAATCCGCCGGATGCGTTCGCCGCGCGCTTGATTCAATCCAGCGGACTCAAAGGCTGCGCGTTTGGCGGCGCGGCCGTCTCGGCAAAGCACGCGAATTTCATCATTAACACCGGCACCGCGACGGCTGCGAATATCGAATCACTGATCGACCATATTCAAGCGACCGTGAAAGCGAAGACCGGTATTGAGTTGGTGCGTGAAGTAAAAATAGTAGGAAAGAAAAAATGAGCGACATGAAGCATCTTGGCAAAGTGGCAGTGTTGATGGGCGGCCCATCGTCGGAGCGCGAAATCTCCTTGCTCTCGGGCAATGGCGTGCTGGCGGCCTTGCGCGAGAAGGGCGTGGATGCCTATGCGTTCGACCCCGCCGTGCATTCGCTATTTGATCTGCCGCGTGAAAAATTTGCGCGCGTGTTCATCGCCTTGCATGGCCGTTTTGGTGAAGACGGCACCGTGCAGGGTGTCCTCGAAACCATGAAGATTCCGTACACCGGTAGCGGCGTGATGGGTAGCGCGATTGCGATGGATAAGTGGCGCACCAAGCTGGTGTGGCTGGCGGCGGGCATCCCGACGCCACGCTATCACTTGCTCACGCCGGACAGCGATTGGCTGCGTGTGGTTGATGATTTGAAACTGCCACTCATCATCAAACCGGCGCGTGAAGGCTCGAGCATCGGTGTGAGCAAAATCAATGTCGCCAGTGACATGCCCTACGCGTTTCAGCTTGCGCACAAACTCGATTCGCTGGTGATCGCCGAGGAATTCATCGCGGGACAAGAACTCACGGTGTCCATCGTGAATGGCGAAGTGCTGCCGTCGATTCGCATTGAAGCGCCAGAAGGCAAGTACGACTACAAGAATAAATACTTCACCGACATCGTTAAGTACCACTGCCCATCCGGTGTGCGCGCCGATCTCGAAGACGAAATCCGCGCGGTCGCACTGAAGGCGTTTCAGGTGTTGGGTTGCGAGGGCTGGGGTCGTGCTGACTTGATGTTGACACCAGAAGGCCGCTACTCATTTTTGGAAATGAATACTTCACCGGGCATGACCAGCCACTCACTGGTGCCGATGGCGGCGCGCGCAGTCGGCATGAGCTACCCGGATTTATGTGTGCAAATTCTTGAAGCGGCATCGTTGAAATCAGCATGAGCAACCCAGACCACATTCCATTTTTCCGCCGCCGCATCGTCGTGATCGCGGCCGGCTTCATCGCCATGCTGATCGCGTTGGCGGTGGTGTGGTTTGCGCTGAAATGGGCACCGGAATTGCCGGTGAAAGAAGTGCGCTTCACCGGCACGCTCGCGCGCGTGGATGCGAATGAATTATCGAAAGTCGCCGCCGCTATCGCCAAAACTCGTCGCAGCTTGTTGCGCGCCGACCTCGACGAAGTGAAGGCGGCGGTCAACGAGGTGGCGTGGGTGCGCAAAGCCGACATCCGTCGTCAGTTGCCGGGCACGCTGATTATCAACATCGAAGAGCACGTCCCGTATGGTGTGTGGCGTGACGTGACGGGCGAGCGCGCGACGCAATTGGTCAACAATTTTGGCGAGGTTTTTACGGCCAAGCGACCCATAGATGCGAATGGTAAACCCGTGGAGATGCCCGTCTTTAGTGGGCCTTCAGGCAGTGGCGCAGAAGTATTGTTGACCTTCGATCAATTTCGTAAGCAACTCGCCGCCATTCAACGCACGCCGAAAGAGTTGCGCTTGTCATCGCGTCGCGCGTGGTCAATGACGTTGGATAACGGCGTGACGCTAGAGCTTGGCCGCGCCGAATCAGAGGCGCGGCTCGCGCGCTTCGTGCGCGCTTATCAGCAAGTGCCTGCATTGCAGTCTGCGAATGCGCATGTCGATTTGCGTTACCAAACGGGGCTCGCACTGAAGCCAGGTACGGAGAAAAAATCATGATGCACACATTCAGGATCACCCATGAATAAACCGCGCGAGACTAAAAATCTGCTGGTCGCCCTCGACATCGGCACCTCGAAAATCGTCGCCATCGTCGCCGAGATCACCGCTGAGGGCGCGATTGAAGTGTTGGGCATCGGCCAGCATCCGTCGAAGGGCTTGAAGAAAGGCGTGGTGGTCAACATCGAGACGACGGTGCACGGCATTCAGCGCGCGCTCGAAGAAGCCGAGCTGATGGCCGATTGCAAGATTCGCGACGTGTTGACCGGTATCGCGGGCTCACACATCAAGAGCTTCAATTCGCACGGCATGGTGGCGATTAAAGACAAGGAAGTTTCGCAATTCGATGTGGATCGCGTGATCGAAACCGCGCGTGCGGTGAACATCCCGATGGATCAACAAATTCTTCACATCCTCACGCAAGAATTCATCATCGACGGGCAAGAAGATGTGCGCGAGCCAGTCGGCATGAGCGGCGTGCGGCTAGAAATCAAAGTGCACATCGTCACTGGCGCAGTGAGTGCGGCGCAGAACATCATGAAGTGTGTGCGCCGCTGCGGGCTGGAAGTGAGTGATCTGGTGTTGCAACCACTCGCATCCGCGATCGCTGTGTTGTCGCAAGACGAAAAAGATTTGGGCGTGTGCCTCGTCGATATTGGTGGCGGCACCACTGACATCGCGGTCTTCACGGGCGGCGCGATTCGTCATACGGCCGTGATCCCCATCGCTGGCGATCAGGTCACCAACGACATCGCGATGGCGCTGCGCACACCGACCAAAGATGCCGAAGACATCAAGATCGCGCACGGCTGCGCACTGCGGCAAATGGCGAGTGTCAACGATGTGATCGAAGTCCCCGGTGTCGGTGAACGCGAGCCGCGCCAGTTGTCACGCCAGACCTTGGCCGAAGTGATTGAGCCACGCGTCGAAGAACTTTATTCGTTGATCCAACGCGAGTTACGTGCGAGCGGATTTGAGGAATTGCTATCGAGCGGGATTGTGTTGACCGGCGGCAGTGCGGCGATGCAGGGCATGGTTGAGTTGGGCGAAGAAGTCTTTCACATGCCGGTGCGATTGGGTGTGCCGAATTATTCAGGCGGGTTGTCGGAAGTGGTGCGCAATCCGCGCTTTTCCACGGGTGTTGGCTTGTTGCTATCTGGCCTAGAGCAACGCAAACGCGATGAGCATGTGCGCATTCATTCGACCAGTATCAAAGGCGTGTTTGAACGGATGGCAGGTTGGTTCAAAGGTAATTTTTGAGATGCGGGATTAGGGATCAGGGATTAGGGATCTGGGGTCGGAGATTTTTTTGGGTTGTTTCTTGTAGTTCCACAGCAGAGGAGAGTCACAATGATTGAACTTTTAGACACTGAACAGCCGGAAGCCGTAATTAAGGTGATCGGCATTGGCGGTTGCGGCGGCAACGCTGTTGACCACATGATTAATCACGGCGTATCGGGCGTGGAATTCATCTGCGCGAACACCGACGCGCAGGCGCTCAAACGCAATCAGGCCAAGACGGTAATGCAGTTGGGCGGCACCACCACGCGCGGTTTGGGCGCTGGTGCCAACCCAGAAGTCGGCCGTCAAGCCGCGATAGAAGATCGCGAACGCATTGCGGAAATGATTCAGGGTGCGGACATGCTCTTCATCACCGCTGGCATGGGCGGCGGCACCGGCACGGGTGCAGCACCAATCGTTGCGGAAATCGCGCGCGAAATGGGCATCTTGACGGTCGCGGTCGTCACCAAGCCGTTTGTGTTTGAGGGCAAGCGCATGAAGGCCGCAGCGGCCGGAATCGAAGCGCTCAAACAAAACGTCGATTCACTCATCATCATCCCGAATGATCGGCTGATGGAGGTATTGGGTGAAGACGCTACGTTTGAAGACGGCTTCAAGGCGGCCAACGAAGTGCTGCACGGCGCGGTGGCGGGCATTGCAGAAATCATCAACTGCCCCGGTATCGTCAACGTGGACTTTGCTGACGTGCGCACCGTCATGTCTGAGAACGGCGTGGCGATGATGGGCTCGGCGATGGCCAGCGGGACTGATCGCGCGCAAGTGGCCGCCGAGCGCGCAGCCGCATCGCCGTTGCTTGAAGACGTGAACCTCACGGGCGCGCGCGGCGTGCTGGTCAATATCACGGCCAACAAGTCGCTCAAGCTCAAAGAAGTCCACGAAGTCATGAACACCATCCGCAGCTTTACGGCGGAAGATGCCACCGTGATTTTCGGCAGCGTGCTTGATGAGGAAATCGGCGATCAGTTGCGCGTGACGATTGTCGCGACTGGCCTCGGCGGCAGCGTGTCCAAGCGCCAGCCACAGATGGTTTATTCCGCGCCGATCATGGCGAGAACCGGGACGGATGATGCGATTGGCGCGATGGCCTCACCGGCCGGCGCAATCAATTACTCGGACCTAGACACGCCAGCAGTGACGCGTCGCCGCCGTGATGCAACGGTGTCGGCGATGCAGCAATCGGGTGTTGAGATGTACGACATCCCGGCGTTTTTGCGCAAGCAAGCCGACTAGCAGTACGCAGGCACCACCGCTCCCCGGCGAACCTCTGCCGTCGGGGAGGGGTGGTGGTCTGCGATTGATGTGTCGAACGGGCGCTTGAAATGACAGTAGCCCCATGAGGAGATCTCTGCTCTTCAGAGATTCGTAGGTCAGGTTGCGTAGCGACCTGACATCTGCGTCGGCGACGGAGCGTCGGGTAGCTGCGCAACCCGACCAATTGTGGTCGCCACGGTTTGCCTTGACTCGCAAAACGAGGCGAGTCGGTTGAAACAGATAAACTTGCCGTCATCTGTGTTTAAGCAGTGATCGTTGTTACCGGGGTTGCGCGCAAAGTAGACAGCGAAAATCCCCTAGCGACCTGAATGCTACCGTCATCGCAACGCGGCCCCTTTAGGAAAGGGCGCATTTGTGTGGCGGTGCCAAGTAGTAGAACCGCTCCATTTCCTGTCATTGGCATTTCATAATTTCAGCGCAAGCATCACCACAACCTTGCCCCCTTTGCTAAAGGGGGCCAAACACGCCGCAGCGTTGGCATCACGAAGAACCGGGGGATTTTCCGCCGTGACACTTTCACCACCGCCAGATAGACAACCCAGCAAGACAACCCAGCAAGACAACCCAGCAAAACCAAATGATTAAACAACGCACCCTTAAAAACAAAGTCCGCGCCTCTGGTGTCGGCGTTCATCTTGGCCTGCGTGTCGAGATGGTGATTCGTCCCGCCCCGGCGGACACCGGCATCGTCTTCTGCCGCACCGATCTGCCCGGTAACCCACACGTCCGCGCACACGCGCTGAACGTGAACGACACCCGCATGTCCACGCGAATCGAGAGCGCCGAAACCGGTGCCCGTGTCGCCACCGTTGAACACTTGATGTCCGCCTTCGCCGGTCTCGGCATTGACAACGCGTACGTCGATCTCTCGGCCGAAGAAGTGCCGATCATGGACGGCAGCGCGGGACCATTTATTTTCTTGCTTCAATCCGCAGGCATCGAAGAACAAGCCAAAGCCAAACGCTATATCCGCG
>JAYTVA010000042.1:0-87159 GCA_043744255.1 Burkholderiales bacterium
CCCTTCCGCAGTTGCGCTTCACTTCGTTCGCTGTGGTCAGCTTACGGGAGGACTTGCACCTCCAAGAGTGCGCCCATGCTGGGCGCACACAAAAAAGCCCGCGTTCGCGGGCTTTTTTATTAGCGAGTGATTTTTTAGAACGACTGGCAGACGATGTACAACCCGCCGTCAACAATGTCACTCGTGGTTTCGCCTGACGTTGCGCCACGCGCAGCACCGGTCTTGACGATACGCACCGAGCCAGTCTTGGCGTTGCCGTCATCAAGGGTCGTGTCCATTTGCTTGGCGTAGCGGCCTTGAATGTTGTCAGAGCAGACGAAGAACGCGCCGGTCATGCCCGCGATGAATGGCTCGGGTGCACCGGCAGTACTCAAGCCACTCTCAATCCCAATGCGACCGCCATCAGCATTCTTCGGTACATAGTCGCCGTTTGGGTCAGCCGAGTCGGTCGGTCCCGAGGCAAGATTGGCCAGCCGCACATGCTGCCAAAACAGCCACGTTTCGTCGGTCTGGGAAGTTGTGTTCCAAGCGCCATCGAGCCGACCATTGTTGGCACCTGCCGCCGCTGCCTTCGCTTTGCCCGCCCCGAAACTGGCGTCAAGTTGTGGCAGCGTTTGATCGCCCGGAAACGAGCGGTACTTGTCCTGATAGCCATACACCATCGCCGAAATCCCGCGAAAATCGCCGATGAGATTTTTGACCTTGGCGCTGGCAATCAGCTCCTGCCCTTTGAGAATGCCTCCAAGCAGTAGGCCGATAATGACCAGCACGATGGCGATTTCAACTAGGGTAAAACCCGATTGTTGATGCTGAGAATTTTTCATGAGTGCCTCCAAGGTGTGCGTCTATTATTGTGAGATGCGCGATAACAGGAGCGCCAACAACACGATTGCTGCGCCTGTGGCGATTATATGTGCATGTTTTGCATTGTGTATACAGTGTATCTGCGGCGCAACAAAGTTAGGAGATTGCCTATGTGTACCAATTTTGGGACGCGACTGATGGCGGTTGCACTCTCCACCTTAGCCGCCTGCACGACACCGCCACAAATTGGCGAAGGGGGAACCACACTGACGACTCGCCTTGGCGCGCCCGCGCTAGTCGTTCGCATGACCGGCGCTGAGCGCTGGTTCTATACCAGCGGACCACTCGGCACCACTACTCGTGCGGTCGATCTCGCCGACAATCGCGTCATCGCGATCACCCAAAACGTGCTGACCGACGAGCGCTTCAGCGAGATCGTTGCGGGATTGACCGCCGACGAGGTGCTGGCACGCATCGGCCCACCGTATCAGCGCGTTCGGTTCAACAATCTACGCGCGACTGCATGGGACTACCGTTTTCAAGACTCTTGGGGCTATCGCGCCGAGCTGGCGGTGATGATCGGCGATGACCAACGCGTGGTGAACAAGGTGGTGCAGCGGGTGGAGGCGGAGCGGAGTGACCGGTAGGGCATGCGCTGAAACGCCAGCACTGGCGCGGCGTTTCAGGCAAGTGGGCTATTGCACTAACTGCATGAACACTACGCAGGCGGCTTCAACCCGGCCTTCACTTTGATCGCCGCCGTATCCGGTGCCGCGAGGAATCGAATCAGCGCGCGGGCGGCTTCGGGTTGTTGCGAATTGGAGGTGACGGCACCGGCAAACGAAAATCCCGGCTGAACATCTGCGGGCAGCGCGCCAACAAAGGTCACGCCCGGCACGTGAATCAATTCGCTCACTTGCTGAAACCCGATCTCTGATTCACCGCGTGCCACCACGGCGGCAACCGGCTCGCCCGATGGTGGGCCACGCACCTTGCGCGTTTTGCCTGCGACTTGATCGACCACGCTGAGCTTGGCGAACATTTTGGTTGAGATGTAGGTGCCGCTGCCGCTGTCCGAGTAGGCGATGGATTTGGCTTGTATCAACACTTTGCGAAACGCGTCCGCCGTGCTGATGTCCGGTTTTGCAGCGCCTTCGCGTACCACCATGCCGATTTGCGACAACGCCAACTCGGTTTTGCCTTCCGCGCGTGCCGCGCCGTGCTTGACGAGTTCGTCCGCCGCGTGACCGTCGAGGATCACCACATCAGCGAGTTCACCGCGTTTTAGTCGCGTGGGGATGGACTCGGGGGAATCGCCCATCGACGGGCCGCGAATGGTGACGAGCCGATGGCCGCTGGCGCGTTCAAACGCTGGGACAAGTTCAGCATAGACACCGTGAAAGCCCGCCGAAATCATCACGCGGACTTCGGCAGCGGTGGCGGTGCCAACGGTAATGACAGCGGCAACTGCCACTTTGCTAGCCCAACAAACGAACGATTTTGTTTTCATCATTTCCCTTTTGGTTGAATGCGGCGCTGACGAGCGGCACGCGGATTGCTGCAACGCCTTTGCCAGTACGCAGAGCGCGGCAAAGTCTAGCGCTATCGATCTGTTTCGGCAACTGGGCTGCGCGGCGTGCGACGAAGCACCGAGAGCATGTCCGCAGGCTTGGCGCGACCGGCGCGTGACTTGAGAAAAACTTCGGCACTTTCGATGGCGCCAATTTTTTCCGCGACAGCAACAGCGATAAATTGATTCAGTGAAACGCCGTCGATAGCCGCCAGTCGTTGTGCCGCATTCTTGATCGAATGCGGCAATTTCAATGGGTAGGCGGCCTTCGCGCGCATTGCAATAGCAGGCTTTGCAACGGCAGGCTTCGCAGAGCGGGGAGTGGTGTTGCTCATGTCGCGATAATCCTTAAAAATTGTCCAGGGGGTTAGTACCGACAGCTTGAATTTCTTGGTTGCGATGATGAAGTCGCGCACATTGCCTGCATTTTCATAGATACGCCATTCCGCTTGCATTTCATCAACGCATTGATTCGCCCGCATTGCACGTCTAGCAATTGCCATTCGTAGGGTGGGTGGAGCGAAGCGATACCCATCCTACGCGATGATTTGCCAACGACTTCGTTAGTGACCAATTGAAATGCAAACTGAATGAACGCGAAGCCAAAGCTCGCGCGTCCAAACCAACGGAACCCGTATCCCATAGCGTATCAGGCCGACGCGCGGATTCAGTCAAAATCGCACCCTCCACGATCCTCGCTACAATCGCTCAGTGAACCTATCCATCATCATCCCCACCCTCAACGAGGCCGCCAACATTGGCGCAGCGCTAACGCGATTGCAAGCGCTGCGTGCACATGACATCGAGATTATTGTCGTCGATGGCGGTAGCGTCGATGCGACGCGCGAGATCGCGGCACCGTTGGCAACACAGCTTGTCTCGTGCGAACGTGGACGTGCGAAGCAGATGAACGCGGGAGCCAAAATTGCGCGTGGCGAGGTGCTGCTGTTTTTGCATGCGGATTCGAGTTTGCCGACTGACGCTGACGCGCAAATAAACCGCGCACTTGCCCAAACGCCGCGCCAGTGGGGGCGTTTCGATGTTGCGATCTCTGGCGAGGCGATCATGTTGCGGGTGATTGCGTGGTTCATGAACCGTCGTTCACGGCTGACCGGGATCGCGACCGGCGATCAAGGTATCTTCGTCACCCGCGCTGCGTTTGACGCGGTGGGCGGATTTCCCGATCAGCCGTTGATGGAAGATGTGGCGTTCTCAGAGCGCTTGTTGGCGATTTCAAAACCATGTTGTCTGGCCGCGCGTATCACTACGTCGGGGCGACGCTGGGAACAGCACGGTGTGTGGCGTACGATTTTTTTGATGTGGCGATTGCGTTGGCATTACTGGCGCGGCGCGGATGTGGCGGCGCTGCATCGCCTTTACTATTTGGAACACGATGGCAAATGATTTCGCGGTGATTATTTTTGCCAAGGCACCCGTGCCGGGCGAAGCGAAGACGCGGCTGATTCCGGCGTTGGGTGCGGAGCAGGCGGCGTTGTTGCATGCGGCACTGACCGAGCGTGCCATTGACACCGCGCTGCGCTCCGACGCGGCGTGGGTGGAGCTGTGTGCGACGCCGGATATTGCGCATGCGTTTTTTGAAAACTGTAGCGAAGATTTTGATGTGGAACTCTCGACGCAGGGTGACGGCGATCTCGGTCAGCGCATGTTGCGCGCGCTGGATCGCACCTTGGCGGACGACGCGCATGCGCTTGTGATCGGCGCGGATTGCCCGGCGCTGACGCCGAAGCTGCTGAACGCGGCGGCGGACGCGCTTCAGGCGCATGATGTGGTGTTGATCCCCGCCGAAGATGGCGGCTACACCTTGATCGGCGCGAGGCGCACGCATGTGGCGATATTCGATGGTATTGACTGGGGTACGAGTGAAGTGTTGGTTCAACAGCGGCGGCGACTCGCCGCGTGTGGTCTCACGTGGCGAGAATTGGACACGCTGTGGGACGTAGATCGCCCCGAAGATTTGGCACGTGTGAAAGCACTGCAGCTCCCTTTGGAATTTTTTTGGCCTGCATGAAAACCCCCTTCCTGTTTTTTGCATTGTGTGTAGCAGCAACCGCCGCGCAGGCCGACGTGCCTGCGTTCTCGACGTTGAAGTCGGGGCAGGCATTGCCGTCACCATTGCGCTTCATCGCGTTGCCAAACGCCAAAAGCAACGTAGCTTCATTGGTGGATGATGCCGGTGTCACAGTGTTGAAGGTCGTGTCCAACGCTTCCGCTGGCAGCGTCAACGTGCCGCTCACGGCCACACGCGATATGGGCAACACCACGCTGACGTGGCGCTGGAGAGTCAGTCGCGTACTCGACACGGCTGACCTCGACAAAAAGTCGGCTGATGATTTTGCCGCGCGCGTGTACGTATTTTTCGATGTGCCACTGGCCTCGCTCTCGTTTGCCGAGCGCAGCAAAATTCGTCTTGCGCGCGCGGTTGCGGGCGCAGAAGTGCCGACTGCCGCGCTCTGTTACGTGTGGGACAACAAACACCGTATCGGCTATACCGAATGGAGCCCATACACGACGCGCGCACGGCGCATCGTGCTGCAAACTGGGCCGGCAAACGTCAACCAATGGATGAACGAGTCGCGTGATGTTGCGGCTGATTTCAAGGAGGCGTTCGGCGTTGACGCGCCGGCCGTAACCGGCATCGCGATTGGCAACGATACCGACAACACCGAGGAGGCCGTGACCACGTGGTTTGGCGATTTTGCATTTATCAAGAAAAATTGAATGAAAAAACTGTTGCTGCTGGGCGGCGGCCACGCGCATGTGCATGTCCTGAAGTCGTTGATTGGCGCGCCTCTCCATGAGGTGTCCGTCACGCTCGTATCGCCATTTGCACGGCAAGTTTATTCGGGCATGTTGCCCGGCTGGCTGGCGGGGCATTACAACATTGACGAGTGTGTGATCCCGCTGCCGCCGCTGGTGAGCAAAGCGGGCGTCACGTTTCAACAAACCGCCGCTACCGGTATCGACCTCTCGCGCAACGTTGTGCATTGCGCGAACGGTGCCGAGTTGGCGTTCGATGTGTTGTCAATTGACACGGGGCCAATTGCAAACGTGGCAACGATTCCGGGTGCTGCGGAACATGCGATTGCGATTCGACCGATTGAAGCGTTCATTGAATCCATGAAGCGCGTGAAACGTGACATCGAATCACGCCGCAGTACCCATATCGCCTTCGTCGGCGCGGGCGCGGGTGGGGTGGAGCTGGCGATGGCGTTGCGGCACGCGTACGGCGCGCGCGTGGACATCGCCCTGATCTCCGCCGCCGACACGCTGCCCGGTAGCGTCGGCCCACGCCTCGCGCGCATCATGGCGGAACGCGGCGTGCGGGTGATTTCAAATCAAGCGGCGGCGCGTATTGCGCCACGCGCAGTGCTGCTGGAATCGGCGAAGGTGGTTGACGCCGATGTCATCATCGTCGCCACCGGCACGTCAGCCGCGACCTGGCCGCGTGAAGCCGGGCTTGCGAGTGACGCGCGAGGGTTCATTTTAGTGAATGACTTTTTGCAATCAACATCGCACGCCAATGTATTCGCGGCGGGCGACTGCGCCACCATGCAAAATTTTGTGCGGCCGAAGTCAGGCGTGTATGCCGTGAAGGCAGGTGCGCCGCTCAATGAAAATTTGCGGCGATATTTGCGTGGCGATTCGCTCAAAGCCTATGCGCCGCAGGAGCGCTCACTCTATTTGGTCAGCACGGGTGCCAAGCACGCGATTGCATCGTGGGGCAAGTTTGCGATTGAGGGCGATTGGGTGTGGCGCTGGAAAGATCGGATTGATCGCGGGTTTATGGCGAGGTATGCGTTAAAGGGGTGATGGCTGGAACGCCTTTATTGGCGGGGGGTCTGGGGCTATCTACTATTTTCACTGTCATTCCGAGTCGCTGTTACGAGGAATCTGCTGTTAACGGTGGTCATACAACGAAGAAGCAGATTCCTCGCAAAAGCGGCTCGGAATGACAGTGATTTTTTTGTGTTGCGCTCTATAGCTACACCAACCCCAACACCGGCTTCTGCGCCACCACCAACTCACCAATCCCCACTGTCGCCAACGACCTCGCTGATCCATATCCGCCCGCGTAAACGGCGTGCCTTCTGCCGTTCCCTGCACTTCAATAAACGCGCTACTGCGGAGAAACTCTCACACAATCACGCGGACGCGCTATTCTGCTGCTGCGTCAAGATTGAAAACGGGTCAACCACACGGCAGGAATTTGAATGAAAAATTTTCTCACTGTACTGCTCCTGCTGGCATCGCAAATCGCATTCGCCGACCCAGCGGACGACGCACGGCGGCGTCTAGCGCCTCCTGGCCCCCCGCCTCCCGCCAACTTTGATCCTACCGTCATCTTCGGGAGCCACGCCTCGGGCGTCATTATCAAGTCAATTTACGACCTACCGGAGGTTGATCGGCCACGCTTTGCGTGGCAACTCAATGGCAAGAAGGGTGTGATCAAATCAGCCGACGGACGCGATTCGACGCAGGAATATTGGGATCACGGCATTGAGCCAAACTCGAATTCACGGCTACGTGGTAGAGCCACCGCAAACGCCTTGAGCGGCGGAGGCGCGCCAAAGTTGAGCGAAATGCAATTCTCGTTTCGTTTCTGCAATGTAACCGCTTCTGCGCTCGCCAGCATGAAATTGCTTGGCGTGACACGCTCAGGGCAGCTTGCGGATGAACCATGGACACAGGTGACCCGAACCTACGTTGATGCATCACACAATTTGTTCTTCTTGGAAGAGTCCGATCACCGCACACGGGGTGCCACGTTCATGCTGAAGGAGTTGATGAATGTCGAGATTGTCGGCAAGCCAGGCAGCCTGAACAAGTCGCAGGATCCACTCGGCAATGTGACTTGGGCACTGATCTGGTTTGACGAGAATCGAAGCCTTGACTTGCGCGTCAATTGTGAGAGCGGGGACTGCATGACTGGTGATCAGCTATTGCAAATTGCGCGGTCGATCAAGGTGGTGCGCTCGCCGAAGTAGATTAACGCACTGGCGACGGCGCGCCCTCTACAGCAAGTCTTGCAGGAACATGATTCGGCGGAGGGATACCGTGTCGCGCGGACCAAATTTTTGCCGGGTTCGGCGTGGGGGTTCGGCGTGAGGACTCGCTGAAGATGTATTCACCACAAGCGCGCCCGCTCTATCCGGTCAGCACCGGTGCGAAACACGCGATTGCGTCGTGGGGCAAGTTTGCGATTGAGGGCGATTGGGTGTGGCGCCGGAAAGATCGGATTGATTGCGGGTTTATGGCAAGGTATGCGTTGAAGGGGTAATGGCTGGAACGCCTTTATTGGCGGGGGGTTTGGGGCTATCTACTATTTTCACTGTCATTCCGAGGCGCATTTACGAGGAATCTGCTTCTTCGTTGCCTGACCACCGTTAACAGCAGATTCCTCGCAAAAGCGGCTCGGAATGACAGTGATTTTCTTGCGTTGTGCTCTATAGCTACACCAACCCCAACGCCCGCTTCTGCGCCACCACCAACTCCCCAATCCCCGCCGTGGCGAGCGACATGAGCTGATCCATATCCGCCCGCGTAAACGGCGTGCCTTCTGCCGTTCCCTGCACTTCGATGAACGCGCCGCTCCCCGTCATGACCACGTTCATGTCGGTTTCGCAGCTGGAGTCTTCAATGTAATCGAGATCGAGAATCGCGCCGCTGCTGCCGATGCCGACTGAGATGGCGGCGACGAAATCGTTTAACGGTGTCGCGGCAATTGCGCCGCGTTTGAGCAACACACCCACGGCATCGTGCAACGCAACGAACGCACCGGTGATTGACGCACAGCGCGTGCCGCCGTCAGCTTGCAGCACGTCGCAATCGAGGGTGATTTGTCGTTCACCGAGTTTTTTCAGATCGACGACGGCGCGTAGCGAGCGTCCGACCAAGCGCTGAATTTCTTGCGTGCGGCCGGTCTGTTTGCCGCGTGCGGCTTCGCGATCACTGCGCGTGTGCGTGGAGCGTGGCAGCATGCCGTACTCAGCGGTGACCCAGCCTTCGCCGGAGTTTTTTTTGTGTGGTGGCACGCGCTCTTCGATGCTGGCGGTGCACAGGACTTTGGTGTCGCCCATCGCGATCAGGACGGAGCCTTCGGCGTGTTTGGTGAATTGGCGGGTGATGACGATGGGGCGCAGTTGGCTGGCGCTGCGGTTGAATGAGCGGGGCATAGTTAGTCCAAAAAAATTACTTGGCGACGCGTTTGATGGCGTTTTGAATTTCGAGAATCGCGCGTTCGATATCCTCGTCGGTGACATCGTCTTTGCCGAGCGAGAGTTGTTGCGTGGAGTTGATGGCCGAGGTGGTGAAGCTGTCGATGGGCATGGTAGCGGTAACCGTGGCGGTGGAAGATTCCGCGTGCGCTTCCTGGTGCTCCCAAGTGAGTGCAACTGCCGAAAGATTGTCGGCATCGCGACCGACTTTTTCTTCCGCTTCGAGCAATAGCATGGGGACGAGATCGAGAATATTTTCGCGCTCCAATCGCGCGGCGATATCCTCTGCCGCGAGTGGTGCCCAGAATCCGTCGGTGGATAGCAGGATGGTGTCGCCAACACGCAATGCCCAGTCTTCGGAAACGGTCACGAATGGCGGCAACACGCTGCCGAGGCAGTTGTAGATTTTGTTGCGATCCGGGTGAACAGCGGCACCTTCGGGCGTGAGCACGCCGGCGTCCATGAGCTGCTGCACGCGTGAATGGTCCATGGTGCGCTTGACCAGTTTGCCACCACGAAAGATATAAAGACGCGAATCGCCGGAATGCGCCCACACCGCTTGGCCGTTTTGCACGATGCACACCACGATGGTGGTGCGTGGGCACTCCAGCATGTGATGCGCGTCGGCGTAAGTGGCAATGGCGCGATGCGCACCCTGAATGGCGTTTTCGAGAAATTCTTTGGGACGTTTGAAAGTGCCGCGTGCGCCTTCTTTTTGGAAGCGATCCGTGATGGAGGTGACCGCAACTTCGGCGGCGATTTCGCCGCGCGCATGACCGCCCATGCCGTCCGCAATCACCATCAGCAAAATATCTTTGGAATACGAGTAGGCGAGCCGATCCTGGTTGGACTTGCGGCCGCCGATATGACTATCCTGAAAAATGGTGAAGCGCATGGGGTGTGTTGGTCAGTGCTATGTCAAAAAATTTTGCGTTGGAGTCGCGCCTTCAGGCGCGACGTAAAGGTCGCTTCCGGGTCAGATTCGGTTTCATCAGGCGTTTCGTCGTCAACAGGTGCACTCGGCTCAACCGGCTGAAAATCACTCATCAACGCTTTTTGTAATTCGAACGCCGTCTGCGGGCGCTCAAGATGATCGAGCTTGAGGCACCAATCAACGATGTCGAGCAATTCGTTCGAGTAATTCTTGTCCGCGAGCTGCGCGAGCGGTGCGACCTTATCGTCGATCACGCGATCACTGGCGGCCTGCGGGTGCGTGCCGCAAATGCAGGTGAACATAGTGGCACCGACCGCATAAATATCCGACCATGGCCCCATTTGCTCGGGGTTGCGATATTGCTCGGGCGCGGCATAACCTGCCGTATACATGGGGCGCAGACGCGGCGCATCTGCGGTGAGCAACTGGCGCGCCGCGCCGAAATCGAGCAGCACCGGTTTGCCTTCCATGGTGATATAAATGTTGGCGGGTTTGATGTCGAGATGCAGCAGCTTGTTGGAATGCACCTCACGCAAGCCATTGAGCAGATGCGTAAACAGGCGGCGGATGAAGCTTTCGGCGAAATCCTTACGGTGATGCTGAATATGGAATTGCAGCGTGCGGCCACGCACATATTGCATCACCATGTAGACGGTTTCGTTGGCGCGAAAAAAGTTTTCCACGCGCACAATATTGGGATGCGAAATGGTCGCGAGCGCGCGGCCTTCCTCAAAAAAACACTTGAGGCCGTGGCGAAATACAGCAAGATTTTCATCCGAAATGACTTGGACGATGGCACCGTCGGCGTTGTTGCGCAGCACCAGCGATGAGGGCAAGTATTCTTTAATCGCAAACGGCGCGCCATGTTCATCGCGCGCCAAATAGACAATCGAAAATCCACCCGATGAGAGTGGCTTCTCGATCCGATAGTTTTGCAACTGATAGCCGTCTGGCAGCGGTTGGTTGTTTTGCGAGCTCATTGTCGATTGTAAGTGGCAGCCGATGGACAAGTCCGTCGGAGTGCCTAAGCTATAATTCGCTCGCGATGGGGAGAGCAGAGAGCGCAATCACCGAAGCGAGCCGTATTTAGCCGTCATTTTGCGCCAGTTTGCGCCCGGCGGCTCCATTCCACGCTTTTTTCAGGTTGCCATGCCCTTACCGATTAGCAGTATGACTGGATTCGCCTCTGTCAGTGGCGAAGTGCCGGGTGGACGTTTTGCGCTGGAATTGAAGTCGGTCAATCACCGCTATCTGGAATTCCAGACGCGCATGCCCGAAGACCTGCGCGCCCTCGAACATCAAATGCGCGAACTGGTCGCGGCCAAGCTGACGCGCGGCAAAGTCGATTGCCGGGTGACATTCACGCCGGTCGCCACGCGCGAATCGCTGGCACCGAATGACGCCGCGCTCACCGCGCTGGCCGAACTACAAACCGCGATCAAGGCCAAATTTCCGGCGCGCGATTTATCGGTGTGGGAAATCATGCACGCCCCCGGCGTGATGGCGGCCGAAGCGCTCGGCACCGATGAAGCGAAAGAAAAATTGCTGGCGCTGTTGAAGCAAGCGATTGCCGAACTCAATGCCACACGGGCGCGCGAAGGCGAAAAATTGGCAGGCATGTTGACCGAACGCTTGGATGGCATTGACGGTTTGGTCAAGCAGGTCACCCCCTTGATCCCCGCGCTGGTCGTGGCTTACCAAGAAAAACTGACCTTCAAATTAACCGAAGCGTTCGCTGCGGCGGGCACGGACGAGCGGATCAAACAAGAAGTGGTGTTGTTTGCGTCGCGCATCGACGTGGCGGAAGAATTGAACCGTTTGTCCACGCACGTGAGCGAGGTAAAACGCGTGTTGAAAGGCGGCGGCACGGTCGGTAAGCGCCTCGATTTCTTGATGCAAGAACTCAATCGCGAAGCCAATACGCTGGGCTCAAAATCGGTATCAACGGACGCGACCAATGTCTCGGTGGAACTGAAGGTATTGATCGAGCAAATGCGCGAACAAATTCAAAACATCGAGTAGGGTTGATGGACGCTAGCGTGGATCAGATTGCGTGTTTGTATGTCATCGTGGCGCCATCGGGTGCGGGCAAGTCGAGCTTGGTCGCGGCATTGTTGGAGCGCGATCCGTCGATTCGACTGTCGGTTTCGTACACGACGCGCCCACCACGCGCGGGCGAAGAGTCGGGGCGCGAATACCATTTTGTGAGCCGCGAGCGGTTTGAAACCTTGATCGCCGAGGGCGAGTTTTTGGAGCACGCCGAGGTCTATGGCAACCTGTACGGAACCTCAAAGCGCTGGATTGAAGACACGCGCGCCGCAGGTGAGGACGTACTTCTCGAAATTGACTGGCAGGGTGCCCGGCAGGTCAAAAAGATCTTTCCGGACATGACCTTTATCTACATTCTGCCGCCGTCTATCGAGGTGTTGCGCGAACGTCTGGTGAAGCGTGGCAAGGATTCGGCAGAGGTGATTGAGCGCCGCTTGGCGGCTGCGCGCGAGGATTTGCACCATGTGCGCCAAGCCGACTATGTTATTATCAATCAAGACTTTGGCGTGGCCGTGACCGATCTGGTCGCCGTCACCCGCGCATTGCGGTTAGCCGCGCCGCGCCAGCTCAAGCGCCACGCGCAATTGATTTCTTAGACTTTGTTGTTTGCTGCCACCAACACTTTTGCTGTTGGTTGGATTTTGTTCCCCGCAATTTGGAGTATTGAAATGGCTCGTATTACCGTCGATGACTGCGTCAAACTGATTCCTAACCGCTTCCAATTGACGCTCGCCGCTACTGCGCGCGCGCGCCAGCTAGCGTTGGGTTCAGCACCCTACGTCGAGGCGGGCAAAGACAAGCCATGCGTGATCGCGCTGCGCGAAATCGCCGGCGGCCACATCACTGTGAGCATCCTGACCCCCGTCGTGCCGACGCCGGTCGAGATGTAAGCCGCGCCGCAGTGAGGGATCGTCATGCCGAATGACCCACCCTCCACTGCGGCTCCACAGGACGCGTCCCACGCCGCAGTTCCAACTGGCGGCAGCGCGCGCCGCTCTACTCGTACCCGTCCGCCCGTTGTGACCGCCCCACCGCCCCCGGTGGTAGAGGCCGACGGTTTCGAGACCTTCAAAACACGCATCAGTGCGTATTTAAAACCCGCCGACATCGACAAGGTGGCGGCGGCGTTTGCGATGGCCAAAGACGCGCACGAGGGCCAGATGCGAACCTCGGGTGAGCCGTACATCACCCACCCGCTCGCGGTCGCGGGCATTCTCGCCGATTGGCATTTGGATGCGCAGGCCTTGATCGCGGCGATCTTGCATGATGTGGTGGAAGACACGCCCACCACCAAGGCCGACATCGCAAAAAAATTCGGTAAGGCGGTCGCCGAATTGGTTGATGGCGTATCGAAACTGGATCGTTTGCAGTTCGCCACGCTCGAAGAAGCGCAGGCGGAAAATTTCCGCAAGATGTTGTTGGCAATGGCGCGCGATGTGCGCGTGATCCTCATCAAGCTCGCGGATCGTTTGCACAATATGCGCACGCTCGAAGGTTTGCCGCAGACCAAGCAAGAGCGGGTCGCGAAAGAAACGCTGGAAATTTATTCGCCAATTGCCAATCGGCTTGGGCTGAACGCGGTTTATTACGAGCTGGAAGATTTGGGCTTCAAGTATCTGCACCCGAATCGGTTCAAGGTTCTCGAAAAAGCGGTGAAGGCCGCGCGTGGCAATCGTCGCGAAGTGATCGGCAAGATTTTGGAGGCGATGAAGGCGCGCCTGATCGAATTCAAAATCGAAGCCACCGTCACGGGCCGCGAAAAATATTTATCGTCGGTGTACAAAAAGATGCAAGAAAAGCACATCTCGTTTTCTGAGGTGTTGGACATCTACGGTTTTCGCATCATCGTTAAAGATTTGCCCTCGTGTTATGTCGCGCTGGGTGCGCTGCATACGCTGTACAAGCCGTTCCCCGGCAAGTTCAAGGACTACATCGCGATTCCAAAATCGAATGGCTATCAATCGTTGCACACGGCGCTGTTTGGTCCGTTTGGCACACCGATTGAATTGCAAATTCGTACCACCGATATGCACAAGATCGCCGAAGCGGGCGTCGCATCGCACTGGTTGTACAAGACCGCCGACGCAAAAGACGACGGCCTCTCGGACGTGCAACAAAAGACCCATCAGTGGTTGCAATCGCTGTTAGAAATTCAATCGGGCACCGGCGACGCGCTGGAGTTTTTGGAGCACATCAAAGTCGATTTGTTTCCCGACGCGGTCTATGTGTTTTCACCCAAGGGGAAAATTTCTTCGCTGCCCAAAGGCGCGACGCCAATTGATTTTGCTTATGCGATTCACTCCGATGTTGGCAACCGCGCGGTTGAGGCCAAGGTCAACGATGAGCATGTACCGCTCAGCACGCGACTCAAAAACGGCGACCGCGTCGAGATCATCACCAGCGAATCGGGTCGCCCAACTCCGGCCTGGCTGAACTACGCCGCCACCGGTCGTGCACGTTCGCATATTCGCCAGTACCTAAAAACGACGAGGCTTTCTGAGTCGGTGGAGCTGGGCGAGTTGCTGTTGATTCAAGCCGTGAACGCACTTAATTTTGATGCCAACGAAATCGGCAATACGCATTGGCAGCGCCTACTCAAAGGCGATCATCTGACCACGCGCGAAGAGGTGCTCGCCGAAATCGGCTTGGGCAAACGGCTCGCGATGGTGGCCGCACGCAAACTGTTTGCGCTGGCTGAACTGGAGTCGCCTGAGCATCGCCCGCGCGACGCCATCACCATTCGCGGCACCGAGGACATGGCGATTCAATTTGCGCAGTGTTGTCGGCCCATCCCCGGCGATCCAATTCTGGCGCAGATCAAAGGCGGGCAAGGTTTGATCGTGCATACCCACGATTGCCCGACCGTGCACCCGTTCAAATTTGATCCGGAAAAATGGGTCGATGTGCAGTGGGATCCCAGCATTGATCGTCTGTTCAAAGTCGATATTCGCATCATCGTCACCGATCGGCGTGGCGTATTGGCGCGGCTCGCGGCCGAGATCGCCAGCGCGGATTCAAACATCGTCAGCGTGCAGATTGATGAATCCGAAGCCGCTGACGCCAAATATTCCACGCTGCAATTCACCATCGACGTACGCCATCGCGTACACCTCGCGCATGTGCTGCAACAACTACGCGCGCTGCCTGAAGTAGTGCGTCTGACGCGCGTGAAATACGACCACGACCACAAGAACCACGACAAATGAAAACGCCGATCACCACCGCTAACGCCCCCGCCGCCATTGGCCCTTACTCTCAGGCGATTCGCGCGGGCAACACCATCTACCTCTCCGGCCAGATCCCGCTTGATCCAGCGACGATGCAATTGGTTGAGGGCATGGACGCGCAAATCAAACGTGTGTTCGACAATCTCTCAGCTGTCTGCGTAGCGTCAGGCGGCAGCATGAACGACATCGTGAAACTCTCGGTCTTCATGCTCGACCTTAGCCACTTTGCGAAGGTCAATGAAATCATGGCGACCTATTTCGTGCAGCCGTATCCGGCGCGCGCCGCTATCGGTGTGGCCTCGCTGCCGCGCGGGGCGATGATTGAGATGGAAGCAATCATGGTGTTGCCGGATCGTTAGCCACACAGCGCGGGCGCTACAATTCGGCTGAGATGCCAACAGCCGCCAAAAAAAAATCTAAACGTACTGAACCCGCCACCACGGTCGCGCAAAAGCTCGCCAGCATTGGCCTCCGCAATGATTGGGATTTTGCGCTGCATCTGCCGATGCGCTACGAAGACGAGACCCGCATCACCCATGTGCGCGACGCGCTGACTGGCGTGGCGTGTCAGGTCGAAGCGGAAATCATTCACGCCGAAGTCACCTATCGCCCGCGCCGCCAACTGGTGGTGCAAACCAAAGATGGCGAGGAGTTGCTGTACCTGCGCTTTCTGAATTTTTACGGGAGTCAGCTCAAACAAATGGCGGTGGGCAAGCGTCTTCGGCTGTTTGGCGAAATTCGGCAGGGCTTTTTTGGCGCGGAAATGGTGCATCCGCGGTATCGCATCGTGACCGCCGGCGACGCCGTGCCAGAAGCGCTCACGCCGGTGTACTCGACCACCGCAGGCGTGTCGCAAACGATGATTCGTCGCGCCATCGACAAGGCGCTGGCGACACTCGCGCTGGACGATGCGTTACCTGAATCGTTGCGCGCAAGATTGCATCTCGAAGACTTCGGTCCTAGCGTGTTGACGCTGCATCGCCCACCGGCTGAGGCATCACAACACAGCCTGATCGAACGCACTCACCCGGCGTGGCGACGCATCAAATTTGACGAGCTATTAGCGCAACAACTGGCGATGAAAAAAGCCCGCGCTGCACGCGATGCGAAATCCGCACCGCGCTTGATCGCGAAATCAAAACTTACCGCGCAATTACGTGAAGCCTTGCCGTTCGCATTAACCAACGCACAGGTTCGCGCCAGCCAAGAAATTTCGGGCGACCTCGCGGCGCAACACCCGATGCAGCGCTTGTTGCAAGGCGATGTGGGCAGCGGCAAGACGGTGGTGGCAGCCGTTGCTGCGGCACAGGCGATTGAAAATGGTTATCAGGCCGCGTTAATGGCACCAACAGAAATTTTGGCGGAACAACATTTTCGCAAGCTCTCGTCGATGTTGGTGCCACTGGGCGTGACCGTGACGTGGCTGACCGGCAGCTTGAAGGCCAAAGAAAAACGCGAGGCGATTGCGGAAATTGCTGCTGGCCATACCCAGCTCGCCATCGGCACGCACGCGTTGTTTCAGGACGGCGTGACGTTCGCGAATTTGGGGCTTGCGATCATTGATGAGCAGCATCGCTTCGGCGTGGGTCAGCGGCTTGCGTTGCGCGAGAAAGCCGCTGGCAATACCGGCCAAGAAGCGCATCAATTGATGATGTCCGCCACACCGATTCCACGCACGCTGTCGATGAGTTATTTCGCCGACCTTGATGTCTCGGTGATTGATGAGTTACCACCGGGACGCACACCGATTGTCACCAAGCTCATCAGCGATGCGCGCCGCGAGCAGGTGCTGGCGCGCATTCGCGATGCGTGTGAGGCTGGTGCGCAAGCCTACTGGGTGTGCCCGCTAATTGAAGAATCAGAAACGCTGCAATTACAAACAGCGGTCGATACGTTTGCATCCATGCAGACGGATTTTCCAGATTTGAAAGTGGGTCTCGTGCACGGGCGCATGAAGCCCGCTGAAAAAAACGCGGTGATGGCGCAATTTGTTGCCAATGAAATTCAGTTACTGGTCGCGACAACCGTGATCGAAGTGGGCGTGGATGTCGCGAACGCGACGCTGATGGTGATCGAACACGCTGAGCGCATGGGGCTGTCGCAAATGCATCAGCTACGCGGACGGGTCGGGCGTGGCGCGAAAGAAAGTATGTGCATTTTGATGTTCCACAATCCACTCGGTGAAATCGCGCGCGCACGCTTGAAAGTGATTTTTGAAAATACCGATGGCTTTGAAATCGCGCGCCAGGACTTGTTGTTGCGTGGGCCGGGAGAACATTTGGGCGCGCGGCAATCGGGCGCGCCGTTGCTGCGATTCGCCGATATTGAACGTGATATTGATTTGCTTGAAGCCGCGCGTGATGCGGCCACTATGCTGTTAAACGACAATGTGCCCGCTGCGGAAAAACACCTCACTCGTTGGCTGGGCTCGCGTCAACACTATTTGAAAGCATGAGGACGCATGAGGACGTTAAGGCACATGCGTCAACGAATCAAAATCTGCTGCATTTCCAGCGTAGAAGAGGCTCTACTTGCCATCGCCGCAGGCGCATCGGCGCTGGGGCTCGTTTCTGCCATGCCGAGTGGGCCGGGCGTGATTGACGAGGTATTGATCGCCGAAATTGCTGCGCGGGTGCCGCCAGGGATCGGCACTTTTCTCCTCACCAGTTTGCAGGCTGCCGATGCGATCATCGCGCAGCATCAAACTTGCCGCACCAATACCTTGCAACTGGTCGATCACGTACCACACGGCGAGTTGAGTCGGCTGCGCCGTGCGCTGCCCGGCATCGGTTTGGTACAAGTGATTCATGTGCATGGCGATGAATCGCTTGAGGAAGCACGTACTGCCGCGCCATTTGTCGATGCGCTGTTACTTGATTCGGGCAATCAAAAAATTGCCGTCAAGGAACTCGGGGGCACCGGTCGTACGCATGACTGGACGCTGAGCCGCAAGATTTGCGAATCCGTTGCGAAGCCCGTTTTTTTGGCTGGCGGCTTGCGCGCGAGCAATGCGCGCGAAGCGATTGCCGCCGTCTCGCCATTCGGCCTCGATATTTGCAGCGGCGTGCGCACAGACGGTAGACTCGATCCACAAAAACTGCGTGACTTTATGGCCGCCGCGGCATGATGGCGCGTTTGCGTCTTTACTTCCAGCTGGTGCGGCTCAACAAGCCCATCGGCATTCTGTTGCTGCTATGGCCGACGCTGTGGGCACTGTGGATGGCGAGCGGCAGCGTGCCAGACTTGACGGTGCTGATCGTGTTTGTAGCCGGCACCGTGCTCATGCGCTCGGCGGGCTGCGCGATCAACGATTACGCCGATCGCAATTTTGACGCGCATGTGCAACGCACAGCGATGCGTCCACTCGCCGCAGGAAAAATTTCAAGCAAGGAAGCGATCATGGTCGCGGTGGTGTTGGCGTTGATTGCGTTAGCACTGGTGATAGTTTTCCTCAACCGCCTCACGCTTACCCTCTCATTCGCCGCCGCCTTCATTGCCGCAAGCTACCCATACACCAAACGCTTTTTTGCGATGCCGCAAGCCTACCTCGGCATCGCGTTCGGCTTCGGTATTCCGATGGGATTCGCAGCAGTCATCAACACCGTACCGGCGCTCGCATGGTGGCTGCTCGCCGCCAATATTTGTTGGACGATTGCCTACGACACCGAATACGCGATGGTGGATCGCGATGACGATGTGAAGATCGGTATTCGCACCACGGCGCTGTTGTTCGGTCGCTTTGATGTGATCGCGGTGATGGCCTGTTACGCAGCGTTTTTTGCGCTGATGATGGTGATTGGGCGTATGCAGGGTTTTGGTTTCGCGTACTGGCTCGGGCTGGTGGTTGCGGCACTAATTGCGGTCTATCACTACACGCTGATTCGCGGGCGTGATCGTGATGGTTGTTTTAAGGCGTTCTTGCACAACAATTGGCTGGGTGCGGCGGTGTTTTTGGGGATTGCGGTGGATACTGGGTTTCGTTGAATCTGTTGATGGTAGGCAAACGTACATTGCCGTGCTGTTTTATTTTCACACCCTCAGAAGGAGTCACCATGAAAAAATTGTTCGCCCTACTCATGTTCCCCCTTGCACTCGCATGCACCAGTGCGTTCGCCCAAACCAACGGCCTAGTCGCCAAGCCCAGCAAGTATTCGGTGACTGACACGATGGATCGTTTAGAAAAAATCGTCAAGGCAAAAGGCGTCACCGTTTTCGCGCGTATCGACCACGCCGGTGAAGCCGAAAAAGCGGGCATGAAAATGCGCCCCACGCAATTGCTCATCATCGGTAACCCCAAAGCAGGCACGCCGGTAATGAACGCTTCACCATCGGCCGCGATTGATTTGCCGTTGAAAGCGTTGGCGTGGGAAGACGCGAGCGGCAAGGTTTGGCTGGGCTACAACAGCGCCGATTATTTGAAGCAACGCCACAACATTCCTGATGAGTTGGTGAAGAACGTGGGCGCGATTGCGGGGTTGGTGGATGCGGCGTTGGAGTGATGAAACACTAGGCGGGGCGCGGAGTTTTGGGCTTTTCGTATCGACATACTCTACACGTCGAGCTTGTTCAGCCACCCCGCAGCATCGCGCACTTTTACGCGACCGCGATCCTGCTCGGCGCGCAACTCGCGCACTACTTGCACCGCTTCGGCGTCGGCAAATTGCATCGCGAATCGAACTAGCGCGGGGTGCGGTTTCGCATCGCTCAACTTGCATTCAATCAAGTGTGTGAGAGTTGGGGTGCTTGGCGATGAATCGCTGAGGCAAAAATCCACCTCCGCGCCATCCTTGGTGCGCAAGTAATGCAGATCTACTTGCTTGCCTAGGGCATCCTGTTGCCAGTGCACATTTTTGAGCAGGTGACAGGCGACGAGATTTTCAAACTTCGCGCCATCGTCACCTTGCACCAAGCCCGTATCAAAAAAATATACTTTGGGTTGCTGCAAGGTGGCGCGCGTGATGTTGCGATGCCACGGACGCACGGTGAAGACGATAAATAGCGCTTCCAAAATATCCAAGTATTTGCTCAACGTTTTTGGCGACACGCCCATGTCGCGGCTGATCGCGGCAATCGAAAGTGGTGAGCCTACGCGGCTGCGCAACGCTTCTGCGAACACGCGCATCGCGTTCACTTCTTGCAGGTGAGAAAACTCCAGCACGTCTTCACGCACGAGCGCGCTGAAATACGCCGTCCGCCAGCGTTGCGCGGTGTTATCGTCTTCCGCCAAGCAGGGCTCTGGAAAGCCACCGCGTTGCAGCAAGCGTGTGAGCGCGGCCGCAGGCGATGCACTCGCTTGCTCGACCGACTCCCGCACCGAAATTGGATGCAGGCGTAGTTGGTAAAAACGGCCGGCCAATGATTCGCCCGCTTGTCGAAAAGTATCCATACGCGCATTACCAGTGACGAGTAGCTGTTGTGCGGTCAGTATTGCCTCGCGACCTGCGGGTGAGCTCAGGTGCAGCGTGCGACCGTCGTACACGCCCTTGAGCCAACTCTTCCAGTCATCCATCTTGTGAATTTCATCGAGCACCAGCAGTGGGCTCTCCTTGCTCCACGACTGCGCGCGCAAAATTTCTCGATGTGCGGGGATGTCGTAATTCAAGTACGTCGCGCCGACCTGCTCACCCATCAATAGCTGACTCAAGGTAGTTTTTCCGACCTGCCGAGGGCCAGTCAGAATAACCATTTTTTTGGCGAGGTCGGCACGGACGCGGTGATCTAAATAGCGTTTCATGCGACTATTTTAACCATGTTTCCACAAAAGCCGCGACTTATATGGAATGTTGTGCTAATTAGTCGGAAAATACGAGGTTCACCCTATAGATTTTTTGTGACTACCAGCAGGACGATGGCAACGCAATTCGGTGTCTTTACGCGCGAATGGCGATTAGGATAGGACGACAACAGGAAAACATGCTCAAGGAGCAACGCGATGAAATCTGAATACGATCTTTCAAAAATGAAGGCGCGCAAAAATCCGTATGCGTCCAAACTCAAAAAAATTAGGCGCTACGACCCAGCGAGAAAGTGATCGGCGATTCCGACGACGCTGATAGCAGAAGCACTGCAACGCCTTCACCACGCACAACAAAGACATAGCGCTCGCCGTTGGTGTCATCCATCGTCGTCAACAATTCACCGGGCGAATCGGGATTGAGTCTTGATAGCTATTCGACAAATCGGTCGATGAAAGCTTGCGCCACAGCATCGTTGTGCGCGTCGATATTTTCTGGCACCACAAACTGACCGGCTGCGACGCCGATACGCTTTTGCACCGACGACGTTTCAATAGCCACCAGTTTGGCGGCCGGACGACCGTTACGCGCAATGACGATTTCGTGCTCCTCGCCGCGCTCGATTGCTTCCTCCAAACGTGAGAGAGATGATTCGGCTTCGAGCAGATTGACTGAACGCATAGCGCCTCCAAAAACGTTGCCTCGCCTAGACGACGCAGGTACGCAAACCATACAAAAATCCTGCAGTCGTTTCGACCAAGTGCCGTATTGCAGCGATGTCACGAGCAGTCAGTGTACCATCGCCAAACTCAAGCAATGACGGGGCTTTCCGAGCACTTTCCGGCCAAGTTTTTTCACTCTAGTAGCGCAACAGTGCTACATTTAGCTCCATGAACGACCCCCGCATCGACGCCTATATCGAAAAATCCGCCCCCTTCGCGCAGCCGATCCTGCGGCACGTCCGCGCGGCGGTGCATAAGGCTTGCCCTGCGGTTCAGGAGACGATCAAGTGGGGGTTTCCGCACTTTGAGTATCACGGGATTCTGTGCAGCATGGCGGCGTTTAAGGCGCATTGTGCGGTGTCGTTTTGGAAGGGTGATCTGCTTGCAATTGCGAATAAATCGGATGCGGCGATGGGGCAATTTGGGCGGCTGACTTCCATCGCGGAGTTGCCGAATGCGCGGGAGTTTGCCCAGTTGATTCGTGCGGCGATGAAGCTCAATGAGGCTGGTGCGGTGGCGCCTGCGCGGCCAAAGCTTTCTGGTGCGGAGTGCGAGTTGGTGGCGCCTGCGGTGTTGCTGGCGGCGTTGAAGAAAAACAAGGCTGCGGCGGCGACGTTTGCAGGGTTTAGTTATTCGAACAAGAAAGAGTATGCGCAGTGGATTGTTGAGGCGAAGACGGGCGTTACTCGGGACAAGCGGTTGCAGCAGGCGGTGGAGTGGCTGGCTGAGGGGAAGATTAAAAATTGGAAGTACGTGCGGTGACGCCGGTGTCGGGTGGGTGTGCAAGCCGACCTACTGGCGTGAACGGTAGGGTGTCGTAGGATGGGTGGAGCGAAGCGACGGGGTGGCCTAGGGCCATACCCATCACTCCACACTTTGTCACAGAGACGGTTTTTCCTTCAAGTCAGTGGAACGGCGGACTGGGTCCCGGCGAGGTGACGTAACATCGCCGGGATGACGGGCATTTAGCACCCAGTCTGGCGACGCACTACTTCAACTTCGTCCGCTCCAAAATCCCATCAAGATGTTCGTAATCCAAAAACTCAATCGTCAGGGTGCCGCGCCCTTTGGCGTTGGCGACTAGCGTGACGCGGGTGCCTAATTTTTCGGCGAGGTCAGTTTCTAAACGGCGGGTATCGGCGTCGCTGGTGATGGAGGTCTTGCTACTTTTGGGTGGCGCGCTTTCGGCTTTGACTAAGCGCTCGGCATCGCGCACGCTAAGATTTTTGTGGACGATTTGATGGGCGAGTTCAACTTGGCGGGATTTTACCAACGACAACAGCGAGCGCGCGTGCCCCATGTCGAGCTTGGCTTCCATGACCATGTCTTGCACGGGTTTGGCGAGTTCTAACAGGCGCAGTAGATTGGTGACGGCGGTGCGCGAACGACCGACGGCATCGGCCGCTTGCTCGTGGGTGAGTTTGAATTCGGTAATCAAGCGCTGAATACCAGCGGCTTCTTCCATCACGTTTAGGTCTTCGCGCTGGATGTTTTCGATGAGGCCAATACCGAGTGCGGCATCGTCCGCGATCTCGCGCACCAACACGGGTACCCTCGCGAGACCGGCTATCTGCGCGGCTCTCCAGCGTCTTTCGCCGGCAACGATTTCAAATTTGCCGCCCGCCACTTCGCGCGCGAGGATCGGTTGCACGATGCCGCGTTGTTTGATCGACTGCGCTAATTCCTGCAACGCGGTTTGATCCATGCGCGTGCGCGGTTGGTATTTGCCGGGCTTGAGATCGCTGACGGCGAGTTCGCGTAGCGTGTCCGGCTTGGCACTGGCGTCGGGTTTTCCGCCGCCGAGCAGCGCATCGAGGCCGCGGCCTAGTCCCTTGGATTTCATCATGGTTGGTATCGAAAAAAATGTTGGCCGCGAGACTATTCGGTCTTGCTGGCGGGGCGGATGCCGAGTTGTTTTAGTTTGCGATAGAGGTGGGTGCGTTCGAGCCCGACGCGATCCGCAACGCGCGACATATTGCCATCTTCGCGGCGGATGTGGTGTTGAAAATATTGAAATTCGAAACGTTCGCGGGCTTCGCGCAGCGGCAAATCGTAGGCGATGCCACTGACCGGGGCAACCGGCGCACCATGATCGAAGCCGAATTCGCGCGCGACTCTGGCGACATCTTCGGCCGTGATTTCGGTGATGAGCCCAGTCAGCGCGAGTGTTTTCACCGCGTTTTGTAACACCGGCACATTGCCGGGCCAATCGAGATTACGCAGTGCATTCAATGCGCCGACGCTGAAGTGTCGCATCGGCGATTCATTGGCTTCGATCAGTTGCAGCAGCACGGTGTTGGCTAAATCAGGAATGTCTTCGGCGTGATCTCGTAGCGCCGGAATCCGTAACGTCACACCCGCTAGTTGCGTGAGCAAGGCAGCATCGAACACGCCGCTTTCGCATAGCGGTAGCATCGGTTGCGCGCAGGCAACGACCAGCCGCACGTTGAATTTTTCGAGCTTAGTGAGTAGTTGTCCAAGCCCTTTTTGTTCGGCACGATTGAGCGTTTCGATATGCTCAATAAACAACACGCCATCACGCGCCTCGGTGAGCGGCGCGAACGGGTTGTCGGCGAGCCAGCCGTGCGTGGTTGGTGCGACCCACGCGGTATTGCGTTGATGCACCATGCGCGCGACCAACTCAAAGCCGCAGCCCACTTCACCATTGAGCAACAGCGGCACCTTGAGGCGACTGACCTGCTCGACGCGTTGTTTGAGTTCCAGCATGGCCTTGGCGCGACCGAGGTGCTCGAAGGTCAGCCCCGCGCGCGCTGTGGTGCGACCACCTTGCAAGGCTTTGCCGACGGTGGCAATCAATTTGGGCAGGCTGATCGGCTTTTCGAGAAAATCAAACGCGCCGATGCGGGTGGCTTCAATCGCAGATTCAATGGTGCCGTGGCCGGACATCATCACCACCGGCATGGTGAGTTGCCCAGACGCTGCCCATTCTTTGAGTAAGGAAATGCCGTCCATGTCGGGCATCCAGATGTCGAGCAAGACGAGATCGGGGCGCGCATCGCGGCGCGCGGCGCGTGCAGCGGCGGCGTTCTCCGCGAGCTTTACGTCGAAGCCCTCGTCCTGAAGAATCTCGGAGAGAAGTTCGCGTATGCCGACCTCATCATCGACGACCAGAATATTATTTGTTGGCATGCTTTTTACCTCTATCGGCTTTCATGATACGGGTTATGCATTTGGTGCGTACGGAATTGCTAGAGTGGTGAAACTTCGCTTGCTACAGCGATGGGCAAAACAATTTCTATGCGTGCGCCAGTGACCTGCTCGGCAGCACCAACGTTGGTGACTTGGATCGTGCCGTGATGCTCGTCGATAATTTTTTTGACGATGGCGAGACCAAGCCCGGTGCCCTTCGGTTTGGTGGTGACGTAGGGTTCAAAAATGCGGGTCATTAAATCGGCGCTGATGCCGGTGCCGTTGTCTTCAACCAACAACTTCACGTTGTCACCTGCCGCCAGCGTACGAATGACGATGCGCGGGGCTGCCACACCACTCAACGCATCGAGCGCGTTTTGCAGCAGGTTGTGCACCACTTGCCGCAGCAGCGCAGGGTCGGCGCTGATCTCAGGCAGGCTATCGGCCAAGTCAGTATCGATGGTGGCACCCATGGATTCGTAGAGCACCAGCACATCGCGCGCGAGTTCGTTGAGGTCAAGCTGCACGGGTTTTAAGCGCGAGCTGCGCGAGTAGATCGCGAAATCATCGACCATGCTTTTGAGTGCCGCGACTTGCGTGACGATGGTGTGGGTCGAGCGCGCGAGCAATTCACGTTCAGCCGTGGGCAGTTTGTCGGACAATTTCATTTGCATGCGCTCAGCCGATAACTGAATCGGTGTGAGTGGATTTTTGATTTCGTGGGCAAGGCGGCGCGCGACTTCGCCCCAGGCAGCATCGCGCTGCGCTTGGATGAGGCCGGTGATGTCATCGAACACCAGCACGTAGCCAGAATCAATGGTGGCGGGCAGTTTGGTGGCGCGCACCAGCAGCGCGCGGCGGCCTAGCGGGCCATCGAACGCGATTTGCCGCTCCCACGCTTTGTCACGCGGGGTGCTGAGTTGTGCGACTAGCTCGCTGATGAGTGCGGCGAGTTTGGGTTCAGCCACCGCCCACTCAGCGAGCTTCAAGCCGCGCAGCGCGTGGTGGTCGATGCCGAGTATTTCTTCGGCGTTGCGGTTGATGGTTTTGACGTACCAGCGTTCATCGAGCGTGACCACGCCGGAGGTCAAATGGCCGAGGATGGATTCGAGATAGGTGTTGGCGTTTTCCAATTCGTTTTGCTTGCGCGCGACCACCTCCGAAGCTTCCCCGAGTTGCCGCGTCATGGTATTGAAAGATTGCGTGAGCACGCCGAATTCGTCGCGGCTTTTGACCGGATTGAGCTTAGAAAAATCGCCTTTGGCAATCGCGCGCGTCGAGTCGGCCAACGCGGAGAGTGGCGCGGATAGGCGCTCTGAGAGCAAAAACGATAGCGCGAGCGCTGAGAATAAGGTGAGCAACATGGCGAGGGTCAGCGTCAGCGCGAATAGGCGCTTTAAGCCGGTGCGTTGCAAGCCCAGTAGCGCGTAATCGTTACGTCCCGCCTCCACCGCCATGGCGTCAGCGGCGACGTTGCGTGGCACCATTTGCAGCGCTTGAATCGCGCGCGAGCCCACTAAATTAGCCGCATTTGGCACCGCAGTGACCACGCGCAACACGAAGCCGCCATCGGGCAGCGTCTCGATCACGCGCGTGGGACGACCGGCCACCGCATCACGCAATTCTTGCGGAATCGGTTTATCAGAAAGCAATCTGCCGGGTGCTGGCTCGGTGTTGCTGTGTGCCTGCGCGAGCGGGGTGCCATCGAGTGTATAGAGCGCTAGTTCATCGAAGCCATGCGTGCGCCGCAATGCGGACACGCCATCGCCGTCTTCGGGGGCACGCTCGGCGATGGCGGCGGCCGCCGCGCGTGCTTTGCGGGCAACCTCGCCAAGACCCGCGTCCAGCGTGCCTTTGCTGAGGTTGAGTGCGGCGTTCAGCGCTTTATCGACCGGTACATCGAACCACGAATCTATCGAGCGATTTAGAAATTGCACCGAGATCGTGTACACCAGCCCGCCGGGAATAATCGCCATCAACGCGAACACGGCCATCAATCGCAATGCGAGCTTGGAACCGAACACGCGCGCGCGCAACTTGCGCACCAACAGAAAAATTTGGTAGCCGATCAGGATCAATAACCCAGCGGTAAGCGTGATGCCGAGGCCAAATAACCACGTGTAGTGTTCGCCAAACACGGCGTTGTTGCTGCTCGCCCGGAAAAGCAACACAATCAGGCCAACGCCCAGCGCCACGCACACGAAGATGAGGCCGCGCAAGATCATTTGCCGTCTCCCGTGACCGTCCAGTAATACCAATCACTCGACAAGTTCCAGTCTTTTGAGGCGAGCACATTGAGCTGGAATGGCTTGGGTAATTGCGCGTTATCGAGCCGAAAGCGCACCGAGGCTTGGTATTTTTCGCCAGGCTTGAGGCGGCCCTTGTCGAGCACCACCCATGAGCGCACCCGCGACAAAATACGCTGCACATCCTCAATGGTGGCGACATTTTGTGAGAAGCCCGCGACCGTAACGCGGTATTGATCGGTCAATGGTGCGTAAACCACTCGCCGCTCGCGCGTCGCGCGCACGATGGTTTGATCGAACCAGTACCAGCGGCCTTTGTCGATTTCGAAATCGACCGTGAAATAAAGCGGCATGCCTTTGCGCAACGCTTCTTGCATCGACGGCGTGAGTTGCACATCAATGTCGGCGTTGAGCGCGTAGCCGTCTTCGGTGGCTTCGAGTTTGGCGCTGCGGATCGTGGCACCTTCGGCGAACGCCAGCATTGGTGTGGCGAATGCCAGCAGCGCGACCAGTAGCCACGCCGCGACACGTGCGGCTGAAGCCAGCCTAAGCAATCTTCTCCAGCAGGGCGTAGAAGAATCCGTCGTGATGATCATCGGGAAGAAGTTGGCCGTCTTGGCGTTCTGTGGTGCCAGCAGGTTGACTGACGGATCCAGCAGGCAGGGGCATCTGGCGCGCGTTTGCGGTCTCGCTTAGGAACCGGCTGATGGCATCCTGATTTTCAGCGCGGAACACCGAGCAGGTAACGTATAGCAATCTACCACCAACGCCTAGGCAATTCCACAGGGTATCGAGCAGCCGATTTTGCTGCCGCGCGAAGCTGCCCAGGTCGGTCTCGCGGCGCAGCCACTTGATGTCGGGGTGCCGACGCGCGACGCCGGAGCCAGAGCAGGGCACGTCAACAAGAATGCGGTCGAACGGTTTTTTGTCCCACCAAGTATCGACTTCGGTGGCGTTGGCGTGCTGCACGGTCGCTTTTAGTTTTAAGCGATCCAAATTTTCAGACACTCGCTTTAAGCGCTGCTTGTCGCTGTCCATCGCCAATAAATTGACGTTGGCGCGTTCCAAAATGTGGCCCGATTTTCCGCCCGGTGCGGCGCACGCATCGAGCACGCGCATGCCGTCTTTGGCATCGAGATACGTGGCGGCGAATTGCGCGCCTTCGTCCTGCACCGACACCAAGCCTTCGCGAAAACCGGGCAGCTCGTTGACCGAGACCGGCTTGACCAACTCAATGGCCGCACCACCACGCGCTTCGGCGGCGATGCCGACTTTGGCCAAGCGCGCGAGGTAATCGTCGACCGTGCCTAAGCGCAGATTGACGCGTAGCCCCATCGGCGGATGCGCGGCCGCAGACAACAGCACGGTTTCCCATGCGTCGGGAAGTTCGCGCTTGAGGCGCTCAGTCCACCAACGCGGAAAATCAAATTTGGCGAGGTCGGTTTTGAACCGCTCCCGCGCGAACTTTTCCGGTGTGCGCAGATAGTTGCGCAACACCGCATTGACCAGCGATTTGGCACGCGGAAAGCCCATCGTTTCAGTGGCGGTGACCGCGTGATCGACAATCGCGTGCGGGCTGGCTTTGGAGAACTGGAGCTGCGCCAGTGCGACGAGGATGAGGTTACGCACCGGCGCGTCGTTGAGTGGCGACGACAGCAACAACTCGAGTTGCGACGACAACAAGCCGTAGTGGCGCAGCGTGTCGAACGAAATCGAGTGCACGGCCGAGCGCTCGTTGGGTGTGAGTGGCTTTTGCGGCGTGACCACGGCTTCCAACGTGCGGTCGAGATTTTTGCCGCCTAATACTGCGCCAACCACCGTTGCACTTGCTACTTGAATGGGAATCAACCGAGTACCTCACCTGTCTGTAAGCGCGTGCTGCGCATGAAATCACCGATGGCCAATCGCTTGCCGCCGGGTCGTTGAACAATCTGTAATCCAAGCGCGCCGGAGCCGCATTGCACCGACATGGTCTGACCCTCAACCGAGAGGATCGTGCCCGGCGCGACGGCGGCGTTGCCGGCCAATACCGAGGCGCGCCAAATCTTGAGGGTCTCGCCCGCTGCGAGCGTCTCGCAACCGGGGAAAGGATCGAACGCGCGACAGCGGCGTTCCAGCGCGATAGCTGATAGGCACCAGTTGATGCGGGCTTCGGACTTGTCAATTTTTGTGGCGTAGGTGGCCCCGGCGCTCGCTTGCGGCTGGGGAGTGATGGCAGGGTAGCGCGCGAGGGCTTGGCACAGGGCTTCCGCACCCAGTTCAGCGAGTTTTACGAATAGCGTGGCGCTGGTGTCATCCGCTGTAATCGGCAGGCGACGTTCGAGCAGCACCGCGCCGGTGTCGAGCCCGGCGTCCATTTGCATGATGGCAATGCCGGTCTCAACGTCACCTGCCTCAATGGCGCGCTGGATGGGTGCCGCACCGCGCCAACGGGGCAGCAGCGAGCCGTGGATATTGAGGCAGCCAAACCGGGGCATGTCGAGCACCGCTTGTGGCAGCAATAGCCCATAGGCGGCGACGATCATGACGTCAGCATTGAGGCTGCGCAGCGTATCTTGGATCGTTGGGTTTTTGAGCGATGGCGGCTTGGCGATGGCAAAACCGAGTTCGGTCGCCGCGACCGCAACTGCACTGGGCGTGAGCTTAAGTCCCCGCCCGGCGGGGCGATCCGGCTGAGTGAGCACCAACACGACCTCGTGCCCGGCGCGCGCTAGAGCGTGCAAGGCGGCGGCGGCAAACGGTGGCGTGCCCGCAAAAATGAGCTTCATCTATCAGCCTAGGCTAAACAAAAACGCCGGCGGTAGCGCCGGCGTTGGTGCAGAAAATGATGCAGTGTCGGTTAGGCGCGAACGGCGACACGACGACGCGGCGCCGCCATATCCATTTCGCGCTCAAGCTCGCGGCTACGTTTGACGAGCTTGTTCTTGATACGGTTGGCCTTGAGCGGCGACAGGTATTCGACGAATACGTGGCCGTCCAAGTGGTCGATTTCATGCTGAATGCAGACGGCGAGCAATCCCGACGCATTGATCGTGAAACGCTGACCTTCGCGGTCAAGGGCGGTGACCATGACGGTCTCAGCGCGCTCAACTTTGTCGAAAAAACCGGGAACCGACAGGCAGCCTTCTTCGTTGATGGCGGTGCCTTCTTTTTTGATGATTTCCGGGTTAATGAACACGCGTAGCTGGTTCTTTTCTTCGGAAATGTCGATCACCATCAGGCGCTTGAGCTCACCCACTTGGGTGGCGGCAAGGCCAATACCGGGCGCTTCGTACATGGTTTCGGCCATGTCATCGACCAGTTTTTTGATCTTATTGTCGATAATTTTGACCGGTTCCGCCGTGCGATGCAGGAGGGGATCGGGGAAAGTTAGAACGTCCAGAATGGCCATAATTGCTTGCGAATTGAATAAATTAGGTGCAGAATCTTCAGAGTTAACTTTAACTTTGAATTGGCTTATTAGCTGTCAAGTCTAGTGGAAGTTGCTCGAACTAGCAAATCCGTCGGCGTGTGCACAGCAGTCCAGCAGCACTATTTTTGGCGAATTTCCGCGAACGAGCGCAACTGGACGACCCAAATCGAAAATGCGCGGGACTTAACCCGTCGTGCTGCGACCAACGCGGCCAGTCCGACAATGCCTGCCCGGCCCAATGAGACCTGTGATGAATAAAACAAACACCCTTAGCTTTGTCCTGACGTTGGCCACATTGGTTCCGCCCATCGCATGGGCTCAAGCCGCACCTCCCGCCGCCGATGCGGCGGTGACCGGTGCCAGCAAGGCAGCCGGTGCGCGCCGCGCCGCGGCCGCCCCCACCCGCCGCCCGCTGGCACTCGCGACCGACGCGCCCAGCAGCCATACGGTAGTGAAGGGCGATACGCTTTGGGACATTTCCGCAAAGTTCCTGAAGGAGCCGTATCGCTGGCCAGAAATTTGGAATATGAATCGCGCACAAGTGAGCGACCCGCACTGGATTTATCCGGGTGACGTGATTGCGCTCACCGTCGATGCCAATGGCAATCCCTCGTTATCCGTGGTGAGCAGCGCGGGTGCGGGCGACATCGTGAAGCTGTCGCCGAAAGTCCGCGCCTCTTCGCTGTCGGAAGCGATTCCGTCGATTCCGTCGCGCGTGATTAACCCGTATTTGACGCAGCCGTTGGTCACGGAAGAAGGCGCATTGCTCGGTGCACCGCGTATTGTCGCCACCGAGGATGACCGCGTGATCGTTGGTGCAGGCAATCGCGCCTATGCGGCTGGCCTGAAGACAGATCAAGGCGTGAAGTGGCAGATTTATCGCCCCGGCAAGGCACTCACCGATCCGGTGACGGCCGAAGTGTTGGGTCATGAAGCGGTGTATTTGGGCGACGCGAAAGTCACGCGGTTTGGTGAAAATATTGGCGAAAGCTCGACGCTCGAAGTAGTGAAGTCCAACTTCGAAATTGCGCGCGGCGATCGTCTTACCGCGACTACCGATGCATCGGTGCCGTCCTACAGCCCGCGCAGCCCAGACAAACAGGTTCGTGGCTCCATCGTCGCGCTGCCGGGCAATGTGTCGGAAGGCGTGCAGTATTCAGTGGTAGTGGTCGGCCTCGGCAAACGTGATGGCATTCAGGTAGGCCATGTGCTCGGCGCATCGCGCAAGGGCAAAATGGTTTCGACTGATGACCGTACGTCATCGTCTGCGTCTACCGACTCAGTGGTCACGCAATTTTTCAAAGGGGTTGGTGACAACTTCGACAAGCTCATGAAATTCAACGAAGACTACGAAGCGGAAAAGGCTGGCAAGAAGATCAAAAAAGTCGAAGAGATGCCCGGCGAAATCAAGATCCCGGAAGAACGCATCGGTCTCGTGTTCGTGTTCCGCACATTCGAAAAAGTTTCCTACGCGCTCGTAACCAGCAGCTCGCGCCCGATTCTGGTCGGCGACATTATCCAAACGCCGTAGTCGCAAACGTAACCGCGTCCCGATCATGCCGCTGCCCTCAGCGGGAGCCGAGCCACTGGCGTGGCTGGCGCTTGATCTCATCCCCGGTTTAGGTGGGGAAGGGCTGCGCCGTCTACTGGCCGCTTTCGGCTCACCCGCCGCGGTCCTCGCCCAACCCGCCGTCAATTTGCAGCGCTGCGTCTCCGCCGCCGTCGCCAGTAGCATTGTTGCGGGAGCTGATCCCGCGCGACTTGAGGCCGCGCAGCAATGGCTCGCTGCCGACACCAATCACCTGCTCACCCTCGCGGACAGCGACTATCCACCAGCGTTGTTGGAGATCAGCGACCCGCCACCGTTGTTGTATTTGAAAGGCCGGCGCGAATTGCTGTCTGCCGCGTGCATCGCGGTCGTTGGTAGCCGCAACGCCACGCCGGTGGGTTTGCAAAACGCCGAATCGTTTTCGCGCGCGCTATCGCAGGCGGGCTTAACAATCATCTCCGGGATGGCGCTGGGCATTGATGCTGCCGCGCATCGGGGCGGACTAGATGGCGGTGCATCTTCTATCGCGGTGGTCGGCACCGGCCTTGATTTGATTTACCCCGCACGCAACAAAGCGTTGGCGCGCGAGTTGGTGGAACAGGGGCTCATCATTTCTGAGTTTTCCTTGGGCACCCCGGCGCTCGCGCAAAATTTTCCGCGCCGCAATCGCATCATCAGCGGCATGTCGCGCGGCGTGTTGGTGGTTGAGGCAGCACTTGCTTCAGGTTCACTCATCACCGCGCGCCAAGCCGGTGAGCAGGGTCGCGAAGTGTTCGCCATTCCCGGCACGATCCACTCGCCGTTTTCCAAAGGCTGTCATCAACTCATCAAGCAAGGCGCAAAACTGGTCGATGAAGCCAATGACATCTTGCTTGAGTTGCAATGGCAAATCGGTCAGCGCGCGGTCGGTGCAATAGCTGAAACAGAAAGCGCCGACGACCCGCTGCTTACCGCAATGGGCTACGATCCGGTGTCACTAGACGCGCTGATGGAACGCGTTGATCTGCCCGCCGATCAGGTGATTGCGCGCGTGACGGAACTCGAAATCGACGGCGTGATTGCCGCCATGCCCGGCGGAAAATATCAGCGCATGGTGTAGCGTTTTATCGGCGGATCAGCTGGTCACGACCATGCGTTCGCGCAAAAATTTCCGCAATAAAAATAATCAGCGCTTGTAAAAACGCTGCAACCCTGTCTATCATTTGTCCCCTTTCGCCACTTTGGGGCGTGTTGCGACCATGTTTCTTCGTCCACCGCCCCCACCAAAATCGCCGTGACCAAACGCCTCATCATTGCTGAAAAACCTTCCGTCGCCAACGATATTGCCAAGGCGATTGGCGGCTTCACCAAGAAGGACGACTACTTGGAGAGCGACGATTTTGTGCTCTCCTCAGCCGTGGGTCACCTCGTTGAAATCGCCATGCCGGAAGATGAAGAGGTCAAGCGCGGCAAGTGGGCGTTCGCGAATTTGCCGGCGATCCCGACGCAATTTGCCTTGCGCCCGATTGAAAAATCCGAGCCGCGTTTGAAGATGTTGTTGAAGCTGATGAAGCGCAAAGATGTTTCTGGCCTCATTAATGCCTGCGACGCGGGGCGTGAGGGCGAATTGATTTTTCGCTACATCGCGCAGTATGCAAATTCGAAGCATCCGATGCAACGCCTGTGGCTGCAATCCATGACGCAGCCCGCGATTCGCGATGGTTTCAAGAAACTCGAAGACGGCAAACGCTACGATCCGCTCGCCGACGCGGCCGTGTGTCGCAGCGAATCCGATTGGCTAGTCGGCATCAACGGCACGCGCGCGATGACGGCATTCAACTCGCGCTCGGGCGGTTTCCAATTGACCACGGTGGGTCGCGTGCAGACCCCGACGCTGGCGATCATGGTCGAGCGTGAAGCAAAAATCAAAGCGTTCAAATCGCGTGACTTCTGGGAAGTGCACGGCACATTTTCGGCGAGCGGCGGCGATTACGCGGGTCGCTGGTTTGATGAAAAATTCAAGAAGTCCGATGACGAAGGTCTGAAGGCGGATCGCATTTGGGACGAAAAAACAGCGCGTGCGCTGGTCACCAAGTGCATGGGCAAGCCCGGCATTGTTGAAGAAGAATCGAAGCCGACCACGCAAGCACCACCGATGTTGTTTGATTTGACTTCATTGCAACGCGAAGCCAATTCACGCTTCGGTTTTAGCGCGAAAACGACGCTCGGTTTGGCGCAAGCGCTGTACGAAAAGCACAAGGTGTTGACCTACCCGCGTACCGACGCGCGCGCATTGCCAGAGGATTACATCGACACCGTCAAAGAGACGATGGCGATGTTAAAGGAAGGCAACTACAACACCTTCGCGAAAAAAATTCTCGATGAAAAATGGGTGAAGCCGAACAAGAAAATTTTCGACAACACGAAAATTTCTGACCACTTCGCGATTATCCCGACCCTGCAAGCGCCCAAATCGCTGAATGAAATCGAAACGAAGTTGTACGACTTCGTGGTGAAGCGGTTCCTCGCTGTGTTCTATCCCAGTGCAGAATTTATGCAGACCACGCGTATCACCCGCGTCGAAGGCGAGCCATTCAAATCTGAGGGCAAGGTACTGGTCAATGCGGGTTGGTTGGCGGTGTATGGCCGTGAGATCGACGATGAAAACGCGACCAGTAATTTGAGCGCGGTGAAGCCCAAAGAGGTCGTGAAGGCCGAGACCATCGAATCCAAGCCCAACGCCACCAAGCCGCCCGCGCGCTTTTCTGAAGCGACGTTGTTGTCGGCGATGGAAGGTGCGGGGAAGCTGATCGATGACGATGAGCTGCGCGCCGCGATGAAAGAAAAAGGCTTGGGCACGCCCGCCACGCGCGCGGCCACCATCGAAGGATTGCTCTACGAAAAATATATCTTGCGCGAAGGTCGCGAACTGATTCCGACCGCAAAAGCGTTTTCGCTGATGACCTTGTTGCACGGCCTCGGCGTGCCGGAATTGTTTTCGCCGGAGATGACCGGCTCGTGGGAATACAAGCTCTCGCAAATGCAGCAAGGCAAACTGTCGCGCAAGACGTTCATGGCCGAGATTGTCGAGATGACCAAGCACATTGTTGGTCAGGCAAAGAATTTTGAAGCCGACACCATCCCCGGCGACTTCGGCAAACTCAATGTGCCGTGCCCGAAATGCGGCGGTGAAATTCACGAGAACTACAAAAAATTTCAGTGCCAAAAATGTGAATTCGGCTTCTGGAAAATCGTCGCAGGTCGTCAGTTGGAAGTGAATGAAGCTGAAACGCTGATCGAGAAAAAAGATGTGGGTCCGCTCGAAGGTTTCCGCAGCCGCTTGGGGCGCGCGTTCTCTGCCAACCTCATCATGAACAAAGAATTCGGCATCGAGTTTTCGTGGGGCGACAAAGACAGCGACGACGGCGAGCCGCCCGATTTTTCCGATCAAGAAACGCTGGGGCCTTGCCCGAAGTGCAAGGCAAATGTGTTCGAACTGCCGATTGCCTACACCTGCGAAAAAGCGGTGGGTGCTGCCAAGACTTGCGACTTCCGTTCGGGTCGCACCATCTTGCAACGCGCGATTGAGCGCGAGCAAATGATGAAGTTGTTGAAGGATGGCAAAACCGATTTGCTGGAAAAATTCATCTCCAAGAAAGGCCGTCCGTTCTCCGCGTATTTGGTGCGCCAGCCGGATGGCAAAGTAGGTTTTGAATTCGAAGTGCGTGAGCCCAAGGCAGGTGGCAAGGCACGCGCGGCCAGCGGCTCTGCCGGGGCGCTGCGTATCCTCGGCAAGCATCCCGAGGACGATCAAGTCATCTCGGTGTACTCAGGCCGCTATGGCCCGTACGTCAAGCACGGCACCACCAATGCCACGCTTCCAAACAAAGACGACGCGGACTCCATCACGCTCGATCAAGCGATTCAGTTGATCGAAGAAAAATCGGGCGGCGTGATCGCGAAGGCGAAAAAACCTGCGGCGAAGAAAGCGGCGGCGAAGCCCTTAGCAACCGCAACGAAGAAAGCTGTCGCGAAGCCCGTTGCCAAGCCTGTTGCAAAGAAGGTCACAAAGCCAGCCGCCAAGACGCGGAAAAAAACAGCCTAGCGACTGCCCCAAACTACCCGCCAATGCTAGGGTTTCAGGCTATTGCGTGAGCCGCACCATCGCTTCGCGATACTTGTCCGCCGTCTGGCGTGCGATGTCGGCGGGCACTTCCGGCGCAGGTGGTTTGCGATTGAAGCCGATTGAATCAAGCCAGTTGCGAATGAACTGCTTGTCGAAACTTTCGGGCGATGCACCGACTTTATAAGTGTCCAACGGCCAGAAGCGTGATGAATCCGGCGTGAGTGCTTCATCGACCAAATGCAGTTTGCCGTTCGCATCAATCCCGAATTCGAACTTGGTATCAGCGATGATGATGCCGCGTGTTAGTGCGTAATCGGCCGCCTCTTTGTACAACCGAATCGCAACCTCGCGCACCTCTGCCGCGCGCTCGGCACCGATGATATTGGCGCAGGAGGCGAAGTCGATATTCTCATCGTGCTCGCCTGCTGCGGCCTTAGTTGCAGGCGTAAAAATCGGCGCCGGCAATTTCGAGGCGCGCTGCAAACCCGGCGGCAACTTCACGCCGCAGACGGTCTGCGACGCCTGGTACTCCTGCCAACCCGAGCCTTCGAGATAGCCGCGCACCACGGCTTCAATCGGCAGCACTTCGTATTTGTTCACGACCAGCGCACGGCCAATCACTTGGTCGCGCTCGCTTGCTGCAACCACCGTCGTCGGGTCGATGCCGGTCAGATGATTCGGTACCACGTGCGCCAATTTGTGAAACCAAAAATTTGCCAGCGTGACTAAAATTTCGCCCTTGTGCGGAATTGGCGTAGCGAGAATCACGTCATACGCCGACAGGCGATCTGACGTGACAATCAGCAACTTGTCGTCGCCAACGGCATAGATGTCGCGCACTTTACCGCGCGCGATGAGGGGGAGGGATTTGATGGTGGATTGGTACATGAGTCGTGAATGCGCTGTAGGAGAAAGGAAGTTGTTGCACGCAGTGCGAAGACTCTAGCTCAGGCTTGTCATTCTGAACCCAGCGCTATCGGGTGAAGAATCTGGTCACGACAGGCGCGATCATTGCGCCCCGGCAACAAGATTCTTCGCGTTGCTCAGAATGACAGCGTTCTACTTAACAATCGCCTTCAACTCCCCCTTCGCATATTTTTCCGCCATCACGCTAATGCCAATCGGCTTGATCTTCGCTGCTTGACCGTTGCAACCAAACTGTTCGTAACGTTGTTTGCAAATCGCCTTCGCGGCGGCGCGCGCAGGTTTCAAATAATCGCGCGGATCAAAGTGCGATTTATTTTCGTTCATGAATTTGCGGATCGCAGCGGTCATGGCCAGACGAATATCGGTGTCGATATTGATTTTGCGTACGCCGTGTTTGATGCCGAGCTGAATTTCTTCTACCGGCACGCCGTAGGTTTCTTTGATTTCGCCGCCGTTGGCGCGAATGATGTCGAGCAAGTCTTGCGGCACACTCGATGAGCCGTGCATCACAAGATGCGTATTCGGGATGCGTGCATGGATGGCTTTGATGCGATCCATGGCGAGAATATCGCCGGTGGGTTTACGCGAAAATTTGTAGGCGCCGTGCGAGGTGCCGATGGCAATGGCGAGTGCATCGCAGCCGGTTTTTTTGATGAAGTCGGCCGCTTGCTCTGGGTCGGTGAGCAACTGTTCGCGCGTCATCGTGCCTTCCGCACCGTGGCCGTCTTCCTTGTCGCCTTTCATGGTTTCAAGCGAGCCCAAGCAGCCCAATTCACCTTCTACCGTGACGCCGATTGCGTGCGCCATATCGACCACTTGCTTGGTGACGTCAATGTTGTATTCGTAGCTGGCGACCGTTTTGCCGTCACCCATCAGCGAGCCATCCATCATCACGCTCGAAAATCCAAGGCGCATCGCTTGCAAACACACGGTGGGATTTTGCCCATGATCCTGATGCATCACCACCGGAATATCCGGGTAGCTTTCGACGGCGGCTTCAATCAAGTGACGCAGAAAATGTTCGCCCGCATATTTGCGCGCACCCGCACTCGCCTGCATGATGACTGGGCTATTGGTCTCGTAGGCAGCTTCCATGATCGCCTGCACTTGTTCGAGATTGTTGACGTTGAAGGCGGGCAGACCGTAGCCATTTTCCGCAGCGTGGTCGAGTAGTTGGCGCATGGATACGAGCATGGGATTCTCCTGAGGACGAGTGAGTGTGCAAGGCACTATTTTACGTCTTCGCCACGGTCTTTCGCTTATTCAATCCCGTGACCAGTGAAATCATCCAAGGCCGCACGCCCAGCGCCATGCCGATGGTTTGACGTTGATCGGCGGGCAGGTAGCCATCGAGCTCGGCGAGTTCGTGAAACTCCTGACCAATGCGCACGAGTTTGCGTTCAATGTGGCTGACGGATGCACGCGACAGCTCGCGAAATTCAAACCGAAAATAGCCACCGCTGGCCGCGAAATCAGCCGCCATAAAGTCGGCCACCACTGCCTTGCCATGCTGCTTGCGAATCGGCCCTTCACGACGCAGGCGCACGGTGCGCGGCACTTTCAGGCGGATGGCATCATTCGCGCCCACCTCGATCAAGCCCAGTTTTTCGAGCCGCAGCAACAGTTTCAAACACTCTGGTTTGGTCAGGTCGTAGCTTTCCAATATCGAGTCGATGGTTTGATCGTTACACGTGAGGTAGAACATACCGAGCAGACGCGGATCAGCGGCGAGCGCTTCTTCTTGTTTGACGGTCATCTCATCGGTGTCCGCGCTGGCACCACGTGCGAGTCGCGCCAACTCAAAAAAATCCATTTCCAACACGTTGCAGATTTCTTCGAGGCGTTTCAGCGTAAACGTTTCTTCGGCGAACAGTCGTTTGACGCTCGCCTCGGATAGCGACAGCCGCTTGGCCAGATCGCGATAGGTCAGTTCGCGCGCCTTCAGTGTGGCTTTAAGGGCGGCGACGAGAGTGCTGGTGCGGGCTTTGGTGGTCACGGTTGCTCCGGGTTTGTAGTGGTGAAGGCAACGAATAGTATCGCCAAACAATACCTAACTGCAATTGTATTGCATGTAGAGACCTACGGGGCAACAATGGCGTCACTGAACAACCGAAGCCCGCCGCAGTCCAACTCACAAGGAGCCGCAACATGAAACGCACCCCAACCGCCCCAACCGCCGCAACCATCGCTGCCGCCATCATCGCCATCGTCAGCCCGTTTGCGGCCCTGCACGCGTCGGCTCAACAAGCCGGCGACAGCAACGACTGCTTTCCGATGTGTCAACCCGCCGCCGCGCCCGTGGTCGAAGTCGCCACCCCCTGCGGTAGCGCGCCCACGCAAGCGCAAACCCTCGCGCACGACGCCGAAAAATTTTCGGATCGCATCAAGCCCGTGAAAGAAATCATCGGCTACGTGCGTTCCCCGCAGGGCCTTGCGATGAAATTGGTCAATGACCACATCGTCGCAATCCCGGCATGGGTGGGTTACGCGCTTGATCCCGTCGGCTCGATCAAACATCGTGCGATGGATGAGGTACGGACGCACGCGAAATCGGCGATGGGATTGACGAAATCCGCTGCGTGTTCTGCCGTCGAGCCGGGTGAGCCAGTACTGCTACCGGTCGATTTGGAGCAAGTTTAATTCGGCGGGTTGCTAGGCCGCGCGATGCTCGCCAACCTTAACAATCTTCATCGTGTTGGTACCGCCTGATTGGCCGATGGGCTCGCCCATCGTGAGCACCACTAGATCGCCCGGTTCAACAACCTTGTTTTTTAGCAGCTCTGCCTCCGCGTCGCGCAGGAGGCGTTCGCGATCATGCCCTTCGTAGGCCAGAGTGAATGGACGCACATCGCGCATTAGCGAACACTTGGTAAGTGTTGCTACCTCGGGGGTCAACGCGTAAATCGGCACGCCAGAATTCAAGCGCGACATCCACAGCGCGGTGGAACCCGACTGCGTGAGTGACGCGATACATTTCACGTTCAAATGATGCGCGGTGAATAGTGCCGCCATGGCGATGGATTGATCGACCCGCAAAAACACGCGATCCAAAAATTCGCGGTCCAGTTTTACCTCGGCACTCTTCTCGGCTTCTTCACAAATGCGCGCCATCGCTTCCACTGTCTCCACCGGGTAGTTGCCCGAGGCCGATTCTGCTGACAGCATCACCGCGTCGGTACCATCCAGCACCGCGTTGGCCACATCGGAAACTTCAGCGCGCGTGGGGATTGGCGAATTGACCATCGACTCCATCATTTGCGTGGCGGTGATGGTGAGTTTGTTCATTTCACGCGCCATGCGAATCATGCGTTTTTGCAGCGCGGGTACCGCCGCGTCGCCGACCTCCACTGCCAAATCGCCGCGCGCGACCATGATGCCGTCGCAGGCGCGCATGATATCAGCCAGCGCTTCGTTGGTGACCGCTTCCGAGCGCTCAATCTTAGCGATCAACAGTGATTTGCCGCCCGCTGCGCGCATCAGTTCACGCGCCATGTACATATCCGCACCCGACTTTGGAAACGACACCGCGAGAAAATCGGCGCGTAGCGCTACCGCCGTCTTGATGTCTTCCATGTCCTTGGAGGTCAGCGGCGGCGCGGTGAGTCCACCGCCTTTGCGGTTGATGCCTTTGTTGTTTGACAACACCCCACCTTGGCGCACCACGCAGTGAATCTCTTCGCCTTTGACGACGATGACTTCAAATACCAGCAATCCGTCGTTGAGCAACAGTAAATCACCGGGCTTGACATCGCGTGGCAACTCTTTGTAATCAATACCGACGCGCTCTTGCGTGCCCAACTCACAGGTCGCATCGAGAATAAATTTGTCGCCGGGCTTGAGCGTGATCTTGCCTTCGGTAAATTTACCGACGCGAATTTTCGGGCCTTGCAAGTCAGCCAAAATGCCCACCGAGCGATGATGTTTTGCCGCCAACTCGCGCACCACGGTCGCGCGATTGATGTGATCTTCGGCCGTGCCATGCGAAAAATTCATGCGTACAACATCGACGCCCGCGACGATCAAGCGTTCGAGCACCTCGGCGGAACTCGACGCGGGGCCTAGGGTTGCGACGATTTTGGTGGCGCGTTTCATGGGTTATCCAAAGTTAACGCGACGCGCGCTGTTCCAAAATTTCTACCGCAGGCAAGACTTTGCCTTCGAGAAATTCTAAAAATGCGCCGCCGCCGGTTGAGATGTAAGAAATTTTGTCAGTCACGCCGTACTTGGAAATCGCCGCGAGCGTATCGCCGCCACCGGCGATGGAGAACGCGCTGGATTCGGCGATGGCGTGCGCAAGCGTTTTAGTACCACCACCGAATTGGTCAAACTCGAACACGCCAATCGGGCCGTTCCAAACGATGGTGCCGGCATTTTTCATGATGGCGGCGAGGGTCGCAGCGGTCGCAGGGCCGACATCGAAAATCATGTCGTCGGCAGTGACATCCTTCGCATGCTTGGTGACGGCAGGAGTCGTGGCTGAAAATTCTTTGCCGCACACCACGTCAACGGGAATCGGCACCGCTGCACCGCGCGCGGCCATCATGTCGATGATGGCATTGGCTTCGCTCACCAAATCCGGCTCGGCCAGTGATTTGCCGATGGGAAAACCCTTGGCGAGTAGGAAGGTATTGGCGATGCCACCGCCGACCACGAGCTGATCGACTTTCGCGCCGAGCGACTTCAAAATCGTGAGCTTGGTGGACACCTTGGAACCGGCAACAATGGCTACCAGCGGGCGTTTCGGGCTCATTAGCGCTGCCCCCAACGCATCTAATTCGGCCGCGAGCAATGGCCCGGCGCAGGCAATTTTTGCAAACTTGGCGATGCCATGGGTGGTGGCTTCGGCACGATGCGCGGTGCCGAAGGCATCGTTGACGTATATGTCACAGAGCGCCGCTATTTTTTGCGCGAGCGCATCATCGTTCTTTTTTTCGCCTTTGTTGACGCGACAATTCTCCAGCAACACCAGCTTGCCCGGTGCGACGGAAACGCCATCAACCCAGTTCGCGATGAGTGGTACATCGCGTTTCATCAACTCCGCCATGCGCGTAGCAATGGGTGCGAGCGAATCTTCGGGCTTAAATTCGCCTTCCGTTGGGCGACCTAGATGCGAGGTCACCATCACCGCCGCACCCGCGCTTAGCGCAAGCTCAATAGCAGGGATCGACGCGCGAATGCGCGTGTCATCGGTGATGTTGCCATCATCATTTTGCGGCACATTGAGATCGGCTCTGATGAAAACACGTTTGTTGGCAAGTTCGCCGCGCTGCGCAAGATCAGTGAGACGATTGAATTTGAATGTCATGGCAAATATGCGTTAGCGACGGCAGGCCTGAAGATCTGACTCCGCACGTTCCACGAGGGCGCGTGAATCATCCAATTTTTTTTGCACCGCTGGCGTCGGCGCCACGTTTGCCGCTGAAAACTCGCGGTACGTGTCGTAGCCTTGCGAAATGCCTGCGAGCAAGGTGATGCGCGCGGGCTCGCTGCACTCGTCGCCCTTGATCTGTTGCACCTCAGTTTTGACGCCATCCATGCGACCCAGCAGACCCGCGAATTCCGTTGCTGGCGTTTTGTTCGCCTCATTCAACAGTCCATCCCACTTGGACTTCAGCGTTGCGACCGCGTTGAGTGCAGCCTCGGCACCTTGGCGCGACGCTTGGTCAGCTCTCTGACGATCAGTGGCTTCACGCGCGGCGGCGTTCTTGGCCTCGACCTCCGCGTTTTGGTCGGCGAGGCGCTTGGCAATGTCGGCGTTGGTCGCCTGTAGCTCCTTGTTCGGGTCAATCGCCTCAAGTTTGGGTGCTTCTTGGCGCTTACATGCCGCCAGCGCCAACAATGCCAGTGCCACCACCACCGTCTTCACCACACGCGTATTCATTTTTTCCTCCCGAGTATTTCATTCTGTCTTGTTCAAAACGTCAGCGCCATCATGTGCACATCATCGTATTCGCCATCTACTTTCTTGCCGCGAATGCGCGTGCCTTCAAACTTAAAACCAAATTTTTCATACAGCCCACGCGCACGCGAATTTTTGTCGTACACCGACAACTCCACGCGCTCAAACCCCTGCGCCCTGGCATGTTCGAGTGTCGCGCGAATCAGCGCAGGGCCGATGCCCTGCCCACGATGGGTCTTAGAAACACCCATACCAAGGTGCCCGCAGTGCGCGTAGCTTGGCACCGTTTCACGCCGAACGTCGCACCAGCCAATGACTTCGCCCGACTCGATGGCAACAAACTGGGAATTGCCATTGGCGATATTGTCCGCGACAAATTGCGTCGTCTGTTCGAGCGGAAACGCCTCGAAGAACGCCAAAAATATCCGCTCGCGCATCACTGCGTCAACGCAGTCGCGATAGCTCGCCGCATCCGCAATGGTGATATGCCGAATAGTGGCCATACGTGAATTACTTCGCGGCCATCAGCGCGGTGGCGGTATCCAGCATACGGTTCGAGAAGCCCCACTCGTTGTCGTACCAGCTCGACACCTTCACCAAGCGCCCGGACACTTTGGTCAGGGTCGCATCGAACGATGAGGAGTGACTGTCGTGGTTGAAATCGACGGATACCAACGGTGCGGTGTTGTAGGCAAGAATGCCCTTCATCCCCGGCGCTTCGCTGGCGGATTTCATAATGGCATTGACTTCATCGACGGTGGTGTCGCGCGCGGCGATGAACGACAAATCGACGATGGACACGTTGATGGTCGGCACCCGAATTGCGTAGCCGTCGAGCTTGCCGTTGAGCTCCGGTAACACGAGACCGACGGCTACCGCTGCGCCAGTCTTGGTCGGAATCATCGACGCCGGTGCCGAGCGCGCGCGGCGCAAATCTTCGTGCATCACGTCGGTCAACACTTGGTCGTTGGTGTACGCGTGCACGGTGGTCATCAAGCCATTAACCACGCCGAGTTTGTCGTTGAGCGGTTTGACCAGTGGTGCCAAACAGTTGGTGGTACAACTTGCGTTGGAGATGACGGTCATCGCGGCGGTCAGCACGTTGTGGTTCACGCCGTAGACCACGGTGGCGTCTACATCCTTGCCACCGGGAGCGGAGATGATGACTTTTTTCGCGCCGCCCTTGATGTGCGCGGAGGCTTTTTCCTTGGTGGTGAAAAAGCCGGTGCACTCCAGCACCACGTCCACCTGCAACTCGCCCCACGGCAGCAGCGCGGGATCGCGCTGTGCAAACACTTTGATCTGGTCGCCATTGACGACCAAAGATTCGCCCTCTACCGTGACGGTGCCGGGGAACTTGCCGTGCGCCGTATCGTAGCGTGTCAGGTGCGCGTTGGTTTCTACCGGGCCGAGATCGTTGATGGCGACGATTTGGATGTCGTGTTTTTTGCCGCCTTCGTAATGAGCGCGGAGAATGTTGCGGCCGATACGGCCATAGCCATTGATGGCGACGCGAAGAGTCATGGAGAATTTTTCCTGCGGGAGATTGATGGAATTGACGGTTGATTTTAGCGTAAGCACGGGGCGACTGCTTTATCATCGCACCATGAATAAAGTCGTGATCGCCAGTAACAACGCGGGCAAGCTGCGTGAATTCGCCGCGCTGCTGGCCCCATTTGCATTTGCCGCGGTCCCGCAAAGCGCGTTCGGCGTGAGTGAGGCGGATGAGCCGTTTGCAACATTTGTTGAAAATGCGCTGGCGAAAGCACGCCATGCCGCCCGCGCGACTGGCCTACCGGCTCTCGCGGACGACTCCGGCATTTGTGTGCATGCACTTGGCGGCGCGCCCGGCGTGCATTCGGCGCGCTATGCGGGGGAGCCGAAATCGGATGCGCGCAACAATGAAAAACTGATTGCCGCGCTGCGTGGCAATACAGATCGTCGCGCGTTTTATACCTGTGTGTTGGTGTGGGTGGCGCATGCCGACGATCCACATCCACTGATCGCTGATGGCGTGTGGCATGGCGAGATTGTTGATGCGCCGCGCGGGGCAGGCGGGTTTGGTTATGACCCGTATTTTTTGCTGCGCGAACACAGATGCACGGCGGCCGAGTTGTCGGCGGAGGTGAAAAATCGCATCAGTCATCGCGGCCTCGCCATGCAAATGCTGGCGCAGAGACTGCGCCAGCGCATCAGCTAATGCCGCCAAACACCAATGCTGGCGTGCATTTCCAGCCTATGCTAGCAGGAAACGACCGTGCGACGACGCTTTCAGTGATGCCACCGCTATCGCTTTACATCCACATCCCGTGGTGTGTGCGCAAGTGTCCGTATTGCGATTTCAATTCGCACGAATCGAAAGGCGCGATCCCCGAACAGCAATACATCGACTGCCTGATCTCGGATCTGGATCACGCACTGCCCAACATCTGGGGGCGGCGCGTGTATACGGTGTTCTTCGGTGGTGGCACGCCGAGTCTGTTTTCGGCGGCAGGCATTGATGCGATTCTCGCCGCAGTGCGCGCACGCGTGACGCTGGATGCCGAGGCCGAGATCACGCTGGAAGCCAACCCCGGCACGTTTGAAGCCGAGAAATTTCGCGGCTTCCGGGCTGCCGGGGTGAATCGCTTGTCGATTGGTATTCAGTCGTTCAACGCATCGCATCTCAAGGCGCTGGGGCGCATTCACAACGACGATGAAGCCAAACGCGCTATCGCCATCGCGCAGCAGCACTTCGACAACATCAACCTCGATTTGATGTTTGCCTTGCCTAAACAAACGCTCGCTGCGTGCGCAGCGGACATCGACACGGCGCTGTCATTGGGCACCAACCATTTGTCGGTCTACCACCTCACGTTGGAAGCCAACACGCTGTTCCATCGCTTTCCGCCGCCGTTGCCCGATGATGAGCTGGCCGCCGATATGCAAGACTTGATCGAAGCCAAACTTGCCGCTGCTGGCTATGCGCACTACGAAACGTCAGCCTACGCCAAGCCGGGCAAAGCATCGAAGCACAATATGAATTACTGGCAGTTTGGCGACTACCTTGGCATCGGTGCGGGCGCACACGGGAAGATTTCGTATCCCGATCCCGCACGCGGCATCACCCGCGAAGCACGTTTCAAGCAGCCAAAAAGCTACATGGAAAAAGCGCCGCTTGGCATCAGTAATGAAGAACAGAAAATGGTCGCCGTGGCTGAGCTGCCGTTTGAATTCATGCTTAACGCGTTGCGACTGTCGGATGGTTTTGCCAACAGCTTGTTTACCGAGCGCACCGGCCTGCCGATTTCAACTATTTCGCGCGAGCTGGAAAAGGCGACTGCACTGGGGCTCATTGAACGCGATCATCTACGCGTAACGCCGAGCGCAAAGGGGCGCTTATTTTTAAATGATTTGCTGGCGCTTTTTTTGCCAAAACGCTAGGCGGGGCGCGGCGTTTCAGCCATTCACACGATGTCCAAAAACTTCGCCTCAAACTCTTCGGCCGGCAGCGCCGGTGAACACAAGAAGCCTTGATACTCATCGCATTCGAGATCGCGCAATACCCGATACTGGTCGTCTCGCTCAACGCCTTCTGCCACCACATTGAGCTTCAAGCTATGGGTCATGGCGATGATGGCGCGGATGATGGCTTCGTCGTTGGCGTCGGTGCCAATGTCACGCACGAACGATGAATCGACCTTGATCGTGTCCACTGGCAACTGCTTCAGATACGACAGCGACGAATAGCCGGTGCCGAAATCGTCGATGGCGATGCCCACGCCGAGTTCGCCCAGCCGGTGCAACAGCTGCGTGGTGTCCTCGCTGTGCTTGAGCAACATGCTCTCGGTGAGCTCGAGTTCGATGGCACGCGGATCGAGCCTGACGGCTTCGGCGGTCGATTGCACCGCGCGCATCAGACGCTCACCATCGAGCATTTGCCCAACCGACAAGTTCACCGCCATGATGAGTTCCATGCCGGTGCGTTTGTTCCACGATGCGCATTGCGCGAAGGCGGTTTCCATGACCCATTCTCCCATTGGCACGATCAATCCGGCGTCTTCGGCCACACCGATAAACTTGCCGGGATAGACCAAACCGTGGCGCGGATGTTGCCAACGAATCAGCGCTTCCATACCGGTGATTTTGCCGGTCTTGAACGATACGCGTGGTTGATAGTGCAGCACTAATTCGTTGCGTTGGAGCGCCAAACGCAAGTAGTTCTCCACCGACAGCCGCTCCTGCGCCTTGGCATTCATGGCATGCGAAAAAAACTGGTAGTTGTTGCGACCTTTGGCCTTGGCGTCGTACATCGCGACGTCGGCGTGCTTCATCAGACTTTGCGGATCACCACCATCTTCTGGATAGATGCCGATGCCGATGGAGCATGAGGTGGTGAGTTGCTGACCATTAATCATGATCGGCGTGGCGAGTGACGCGATCATTTTTTCGGCGACGTTTTGCGCACCTTCGTGCGTGTTGGTTGACGCGTTTTCGAGTATCACCGCGAATTCATCGCCGCCTAGGCGGGCAACCGTATCGCTGGCGCGCACACATGCGGACAGTCGCGTGGCGACGCGTTTGAGCAACTCATCACCGACATCATGACCGAGCGAATCGTTGATGGTTTTGAAGCGATCTAGGTCGATAAACATGAACGACAAATGCGTTTGCTGACGCGCCGCCGTGGCGATGCCCTGTTCGAGCCGATCATTGGCAAGCATGCGATTGGGCAGACCCGTGAGTGGATCGCGGGTCGCCAAAAACTCAGCGCGCTCCTCGGCGATTTTGCGTTTTGTGATGTTGGCACTGGTGCCGGTCATACGCCGCGCGCGGGTATCGGCACCGCGCTCGGTGACCTTGCCCAGTGTGTGCAGCCAGATTGGGTTACCGGCCACGTCAGCGACGCGATATTCGCAGTCGAATTCGCTGGCGATCCCCTTCACCGCGTGCTCCAACGCGATCAGCATGCGCGGCTGATCGTCAGCAAAGGTCATCGCAATGACTTCGGCGCCGGGCACGATGCCTTGGTTCGGCACCGCACCGAGCAAAGTCGCCCAGCCCTGATTGAAGTACACCTTGTTGGCGACCAGATCCCAATCCCAAGTGGCAAGATTGGAGCCCATGAGCGCGAGATCCAACCGCTCCTTGGCCATGCGAACTTCGGCTTCGGCCAGCTTGCGATCACTGATGTCACGACCGACACCAATGCAGTAGCGCTCTCCGCCGATGTTGACCGCGCGTGCCTGATAGGCGTACGGAATTTCAGTGCCAGACTTGCCGCGCATCGCTGCTTCCAACGAGACTTCTTCGCCATGATCGAGGACACGGCGAATTGCATCGGCGACGACCGCGCGATCCCGATCCGTGACGAAATCGAGCGCATACATCGCGGCCAATTGTTCCGCGTTACGACCAGTCGTGATTTCAAAATTTCGGTTCCAGCGCACCAAGCGGCCGTTACGGTCGAACATGAAAAATGCCCCGGGCAGGCTCTGGATGGCAGCATCCGCAAACGCTTTTTCCCCCTGTAGCTTGATCTCGACCGCATGGCGAACTTCGATCTCGTCTTCGAGCGCCTGCTCGAGCCGCGCGAACTCGGCGGTGACTCCCTCCGCACGTGCAGCTGCGGGCAGGGCGGCCAGTGCTGCGCCGGCACCGGCGGCGCGCGGCGAAACTGCACGAGTAGTGTGGTGCTCATGCCGCGCCACCAGCCGCGCTTCCAGACGCGCGCTGGCGAGCTCGGCGAGATTGGCCAGCGCTTCAAGCTGCCGCGCGCTTAGGCTGCGCACGGCGAGGTCAAACACCGACAGCACACCGATCAGCTCATGGGTGTTCGAATAAATCGGTGCACCTGCATAAAACGCGACGAACGGCGAGCCCACCACCAACTCTTTCTCGCGCACGCGTTGATCGGATTGCGTGTCGTTGATGACAAATACCTTGGGCAGCGGCACGCTGGAAGGCTGATGTTGCTGCAAGGCGGAATGGAAAAAACTCTGCTCCAGCGGCAACGATTCAATCGGAAATCCCTGCCGCGATTTGAACCACTCGCGCGGCGTGTAGGCACCCGAACGCTCGAAAAAAGAAATGCCCGACATTGGCGTGGCGCATAGCTCGGCGGCGCGGCGAGCAAGATCGTCGAACGCGCCCTCGGGTGGCGTGTCGAGGATTTCGTAGCGCGCCACGCCACCCAAGTGGGCGGGCGCGTCTTTTTTGCTGAGCGCGGTGCGGTCGGAGGTCACGAATGGAGGGACGGAGTGCGCGTGCGCCGCACGTCTGATCGTCGCATGAGTAATTAGTGACCCATTCTACCCTGCGAGGTTTTAAAACCTGCGTCTGAATTCTGTGTCTTTCGTGTCTTATTGCTACGATGTTGCCACGCTGACAGCGCCAACCGCGGGGTCAGCCGATTTCCGCTACCACCGGTGTGTGATCCGACGGTCGCTCCAGCTTGCGCGGGGCCAGATCGATGCTGACGCTTTTGCACGCGCTGGCAAGATTCTTGGTCAGCAGGATGTGGTCGATACGCAGTCCTAGATTGCGCTTGAAGCCGTTCATGCGGTAATCCCACCAGGTGAAGCTTTTTTCCGGCTGCTCAAATAGGCGAAAGCTGTCGTGCATTCCCAGCGCCAATAGGCGCTGCAGCGCGGCGCGCTCGGCGTCGGTACACAACACCTGACCCTCCCACGCTTTCGGGTCGTACACATCGCGGTCATCGGGCGCGATGTTGTAGTCCCCCAGTAGCGCGACGTCGCCAAACTCGGCAATCGTGCGCTGCATGTAGCCCGCCAGGCCATCGAGCCATTTCAGTTTGTATTGGTACTTGTCAGAGTCCACGCTTTGGCCGTTCGGAATGTAGACGCAGACGATACGCACACCATTGATGGTGGCCGCAATCGCGCGCTTTTGCTCGTCGGGAAATTCGATCATTCCCTTGACGACATCTTCGGGTCTGACCCGCGTGAGAATCGCCACACCGTTATAGGTTTTTTGCCCTTCGAACGCCGCTTGATAGCCGATTTCGTCAAACGCGGCGAGGGGAAATTTTGCCGATTCCTGTTTCAGTTCCTGCAAACACAGCGCGTCTGGCTGGTGGGTCTTTAACCATTCGAGTACATGCGGTAGACGTACGTTAAGCGAATTGACGTTCCAGGTGACGAGCTTCATCAATTATTTTTTCTCGGTGGCGCTTTTGCTTGGCGGCGTGGGCAATGCCGTAATGGTTTTTTCAGCAACTTTCGTCGGGCTCCCCGCTGCGACGGCGGCTTTGGTGGTCGCGTTAATCTTCGGGTATCCCGCAGTATCGAGTGCAGCCATCCAAGTCTCGGCCAAAAAACCTTCCAGCTTGGTCGCACCAACGGTCGCGGTGGGCACTTTCAACCCCCCCACCAGCTCCTTCAGCTTTTTATTGGCCGCAATGCTCGTCTGCGGATTGAGCTCCGTGAACGGAATGCCGCGTTTGGTGAGCAGCGCGCGTGCATCGGCACAGGCGGCACCACAGTCGGTAATGTACAACGTCACGGGATGACTTTTTTGCGCCGCTTTGGTGGCAGCGGGCACGCGCTCCTGCTCGACCACGTTGTCGAGCAAGCGTTTTTCTTGCTTCGATTTTGCGTCCGCTGGTGGCGGCGAATCCGAGTACGTGACGTGACCGCCCTTGTCTTCCCAACGATAGATGCCTTGTGCAGCCGCGCTCGCGGCGATGCTTGCCACCAACGTAGCCACGGTCACCCAGGAAAAAACTGCTTCACGTATTCGCTCCCACCATTCATGCTCATGAAATTTTGTGCCACGTTATGTCACGCTGCCAACTTCATCCCGTAATGCCGCAGCAATGGCTCCATCTCTGGCTTGCGCCCACGAAACGCGATGAATGATTCCATCGCTGGGCGACTGCCACCCCTTGACAACACTTCGCGTCGAAACCGGGCACCCGTCTCAGGATTCAACACCCCTGTTTCTTCAAACGCAGCAAACGCGTCAGCGGATAACACCTCGGCCCATTTATAGCTGTAATACCCGGCCGCGTAGCCGCCACCAAAGATGTGACCAAAGGCATGCGTGGCACGGTTGAACTCCGGGTAACGCACCACCGCGACTTCAGCACGCACCCGGCTGATGAGCGGCTGAATTTGCGCGGTGAGCGGCGCGAAATCGGTGTGCAGCCCCATGTCAATCAGTGCGAATTCAAGCTGCCGCACAAAGCCCATGCCCGCCTGAAAATTTTTCGCCGCCAGCATTTTCTCAAACAGCGCTCGCGGGAGCGATGCGCCAGTGTCAACGTGCGCCGTCATGTGCGTGAGCACCTCCCACTCCCAGCAAAAATTCTCCATGAACTGCGACGGTAGTTCGACCGCATCCCATTCCACGCCGCTGATTCCGGACACGCCGAGTTCATCGACTTCGGTGAGCAACTGGTGCAGGCCGTGACCGAATTCGTGGAACAACGTGATGACATCGCGGTGGGTGAACAAGGCGGGCTTGCCACCCACGGGAGCGGCAAAATTACAGGTGAGGAAGGCGACCGGGTGTTGTGCCGCACCATTGACGGCGCGGCGATTGATCGCATCGTCCATCCACGCGCCGCCACGCTTGCCGACGCGCGCGTAGAGGTCGAGGTAGAACTGACCGACCAACGCACCTTGGGGGCTGCGCACGTCGAAAAATCCGACATCCGCATGCCAAGCCTCGGCCGCAGCACGTGCTATTTTGACCCCGTAAATCGTCTCGATCACCCTGAAAAGCCCCGCCAATACTCGCTCTTCGGCAAAGTACTGTTTTACCTCCTGATCCGAAAACGCGTAGCGCTGCTGGCGTAATTTTTCGGAAACATACGATACATCCCACGCATTCAAGTCGGCCATGTTAAGTTCAGCGCGCGCGAAGGCAAGCAACGCTTGCCAATCCTTTTCTGCAAACGGTTTGGACTTCGCCGCCATGCCGCGCAAAAACGCGACCACTTCGGCAGGCGACTCGGCCATTTTGGAGGCGAGCGAAACGTCGGCATAACTCGGGTAGCCCAGCAGGGCGGCCGCCTCAGCGCGCAAAGTGAGAATGCGCTGAATATTGGCGGTGTTGTCCCACTTGGCTTCGGCCCCCAGCTCGGAGGCGCGGGTGACAAAGGCGCGGTACAGCCTCTCGCGCAGCGGTTGAAAGCCCGCATATTGCAGCACCGGCAAATAGCAGGGCGCATGCAGCGTCAGTTTCCAGCCGGTCTTACCCTCAGCCTTCGCGGCCTCACGCGCGACCGTCTTCACGTCGTCGGGAATTCCTGCCAGCTCCTGTTCGTCGTCAACAAAATAGGCAAACGCGTTGGTGGCGTCGAGCACGTTGTCATTAAATTTTGAGCTGACGGAGGAGAGCTCTTCCTGCACGGCTTGAAAGCACGCCTTTTTTTCGTCGGATAACTCAGCACCTCCCAAACGAAAATCACGCAATTCGTTTTCGAGCGTTTGTTGTTGCGCGGCACTCAAGGTCGCGAACGCCGGTCCGTGGCGTAGCGCTTTGTACTTCGCGTACAGCGCGTCGTTTTGCGAGAGCTCCGACCAGTATTGCGTGACCACAGGCAGCATGGTGTTGTACGCATCGCGAATTTCAGCCGAATTGACCACGCCATTCAAGTGCGCAGTCACGCCCCAGGCACGCGACAGCCGCTCGTGGGCGTTATCAAGCGGCGTCACCACCGTTTGCCACGTGGGCGCTGATGAATCTGCTGCCAAGCCGTGCACCACGGCACGCGCGTCGGCGATCAATTGTTCGATCGCGGGTTTGACGTGCGCCGGCGTGAAGGCCGCAAACTTAGGCAGGCCGGAAAAGTCGAGTAATGGGTTTGCAATTGCATTCATGGGTGGAAATCTGCGCCGTTCTGTCGATGAGTACGCCATGTTAGTCGATTCTTCCGCGATTCTGGCTCGTTTGTGTTTAAACGCACAGCAGGGCGTGTTGCGGTATCGTCGCGCCTATGAACGCCATTACTCCTGACACGCACCGCCTCTCCGTCGCGCCGATGATGGATTGGACCGACCGCCATTGCCGTAAATTTCATCGCCTGCTGACGCGCCGCACGCGTCTCTACACCGAGATGGTGACCACTGGCGCGCTGATTCATGGCAACCAGCCGCGTCATCTCGATTTCAATCGCGAGGAGCATCCCGTCGCGCTGCAACTCGGCGGCAGCGACACAGCGGATCTCGCCACCGCCGCCAAGCTCGGCGCGCAATGGGGCTACGACGAAATCAATCTTAACTGCGGCTGCCCGTCTGAGCGGGTGCAGCGCGGCAGTTTCGGCGCGTGCTTGATGGCAGAGCCCGCGCTGGTGGCCGATTGTGTCAAAGCCATGTGTGATGCGGTTTCCATCCCCGTCACCGTCAAACACCGCGTGGGTATTGATGCTTTCGAGGAGTACAGTTTTGTCCGCGACTTCGTTGGCATGGTCAGCGAGGCCGGTTGCGGGGTGTTCATCGCGCACGCGCGCAACGCCATCCTCAAAGGTCTCAGCCCCAAAGAAAATCGCGAAATCCCGCCGTTGAAATACGCATTCGTCTATCAACTCAAACGTGATTTTCCGCATTTGAAAATTGTCATCAACGGCGGCGTCAATACCTCCGACGAAATTCGCACCCACCTCGCGCACGTCGATGGCGTCATGATTGGCCGCGAGGCGTATCACAACCCCTATTGGCTGGGCTCGTGGGATCGCGAGTTTTACGACGATGCGCATACTGAGCCAACGCGGGAAGAAATTGAACAAGCGATGATTGCTTACGCAGATCAACAAGTCGCGCTTGGCTCCACCCGTCACGCGGTGATGCGACATATGGTCGGGCTGTACAAGGGCTTGTCTGGCGCACGCGCCTGGCGGCGCAAGCTCACGGGTGCGGGGATTGAGCGGGTCGCGAAGATACTGGAAGCGGCCGAGGGGTAGGTGCCGAAACCCTAATATTGGCGCGGCGTTCCAAACTAAGCGAAATTATTTTCGCAACAGCCGCAACAACGCCAATACCTCACGGGGCGGCTCGCGTTCTACGCGTTCGTAGTCGCTGCAATCCAAATTACGCGTGACCAAACCGTAGTTCACCAACTCCCGGCGCAAGGTCGCGTGATCGCCAAAGGTGTGTACGGCTTTGATGAATTCGTTGATGCGCGCTTCATCGAATTTTTCGCGCGGCGGGATGGTTGACCAGATCACCCACATGCACGGCAGTTGCAGCGAAAACTTTTTCGGCCAGCGGGTGAGGCGACCCTCGGCATCGAAATTTTGCGCGAGTCGTTCGAGCTTGGCGTAATCGACATCGATGACGGCGCGTGGCGGTTCGGCCAAGCGTTTCAACGCCAGTGCCGAGGCGCGCAGATGCTGGTAGTTGCGATGACCTATGGCGCGCGCCAGCACGTTGAGCATTTCCACGTGGCTCAGCGCGTGACCGGTCGGTTCGAGTTGCCGCGTCAGTAAGCGGGCGAGGATGGAAACATCGTCCGCGTAGTACGGCAAGGTGAAGGCAGTGGGGGATTTAGACATGGACGCTTCCTCAGTGAATGCGCTGATGAAATGCATGCGCCGCAAGCACGGTGCATCAATTGCCGGTGGTCGCCCTTCCGACACAGCGCAGAGAAATAGGCGTGGTCGATGAGATGAATCTGTTGCGGCAGGTTTAGCGCCCTCGCGCAAGCGAAGGTGGCGACGCCTTGGTGAACTGCCGACCCATGTTGATTCTACCTTGATCCGTATAATGCAGCGGCAACCACCTTTAGGAGACTGACTTGAACTTCGCCACCAAAATTTTGGGCCCCATTTTTGCGCTGCTGCTTGCGGGCTGTGCCGGCAATGTGATGGGGTTGAATCAGCTCAATTTTTCGAATGCGGAATTGACCAGCCACCTCGCCAGACGCTTTCCGGTCGAGAAAAGCATCGCGGGGTTGCTCGATGTTTCGCTCATGCATCCGCAAGTGGAAGCCCGTGAAGACGCAGGCCAGGCCTTGCGTTTGGGCGCGAGCTTCGATGTGTCGGTGAAGATGGCGCTATCGAGCAAAACCATTGTTGGCAGGCTTGGCATGTCTGGTGTGCCGCACTACGATGCTGCAACGCGCTCAATATTTTTGCGTGATGCGCGGGTCGATTCATTGCGCGCCGAGGGTATGCCCGATGCGTTGTCGGCCGCCGTGGCGAAAGCAGCCTCGACCATTGCCAAGGAATATCTGGAAGAAAAACCATTGCGCACGTTCGCAGAAAACGAGCTGTCGATACTGGGGGTGAGGCTCAATCCGCAGCGCGTCGAAGTGGGTCGTGACGGCATTCGTTTGCTGATGCAGTAGTCAGCAAAGAGGCGATTTTGGATATTGTGTTGCTCATTCAAGCGGTCATCCTCGGCATCGTCGAAGGACTCACCGAATTTTTGCCAGTGTCGTCCACCGGCCACTTGATTCTTGCCGCCGATTTGTTGGGGCTCGGCGGCAGCGCGAAGATCAAGATTTTCAATATCGTCATTCAGGCTGGCGCAATTCTTGCGGTGTGTTGGGAGTACCGCCAGCGCTTGATCTCCACGTTTGCCGGGATCGCGAGTGATGCGGTGGCGCAGCGCTTTACGCGCAACCTCGCCATCGCTTTTTTGCCCGCCGCCAGCCTTGGCTATGTGTTCAAAGACATCATCCGTGGCGCGCTGTGGGGGCCTGTGCCCGTGGCGCTCGCGTTCGCGGTCGGTGGCTTTATCATTTTGTTTGCCGAGCGCTGGTACCAGCGCCGTGAAAAGAATGGCCTTCATCCACGCATCAACAGCATCGACCAACTCACACCGCTGGATGCATTGAAGTTGGGCGCGGCACAGTGCGCAGCGCTGATCCCTGGCACCTCACGCTCGGGTGCGACCATCATCGGCGGCATGTTCTTCGGCCTGTCGCGCAAATGTGCCACCGAGTTTTCGTTTTTTCTCGCGATTCCGACCCTGTTTGCGGTCACCGTCTATTCACTGTGGAAAGACCGTGCGATGCTATCGGTCGCTGATCTGCCGCTGTTTGGCGTCGGCTCGGTCACCGCCTTTATCACTGCCTTTGTCGTGGTGCGCTGGCTGATTCGCTATGTCAGCTCGCATAACTTCCTCGTATTCGCGTGGTATCGCATTGCCTTCGGCCTAGTGATCATGGCGACCGCGTACTTTGGTGTGGTGGACTGGACGAAGCAGTAGGCTTGGGTTGCAGAAACAAAAAACCGGCATCACGTGCCGGTTTATTTGTTTGCGTTAAACACGCGCTACGACGCCTTCTTCTGCGTATAGGTACGAATCACCGCCAGCAATTGCTCTTCTTGATAGGGCTTGCCCATGTACTCGTTGACGCCGAGTTCGAAGGCGCGATTGCGGTGTTTGTCGGCCGTACGGGAGGTAATCATGATGATCGGAATGTTGCGTGAGCGGGCATCGGCGCGTGCATTGCGCGCGAATTCGAAGCCGTCCATACGCGGCATTTCCACGTCGAGCAAGATGACGTCAGGCTCAATGTCCTGCAACTGTTGTAATGCGTCGATGCCGTCTTTGGCGGTGACGACTTCGAAGCCTTCGCGGGACAACATGCGGGTGGTGATTTTGCGAACCGTCAGCGAATCATCGACCACCATCACCAGCGGCATGGTGCGCACCACGACTGGTTTTTCGTCTTTGACGAACCCGAAGTCGTCGAACATATTCGCGGCCATGGTCTCCGCCAGCGATGTTCCCGTTTGTACTTCGGGCGTCGATACGGTCACTGCCGATTGCGCGGAAGGCACGCCACTTTCGACCTTCACGGTCGCGGCTTCGCGGTACACCAGCTGCACCGGATTCAGAATCAAAATGACCTGACCCGAACCCATCAACGTGGCGCCCGACAAACCGACCAAACGCGCGAGTTGCGGGCCGATGTTTTTCACCACGATCTCGCGATTGCCAACAATCTCATCGACCTGCACCGCCGCGCGCTGTTGGCCGCTTTTTGCCAATATGACCGAGGCGCGGCGCGTGGCCGAGACCGTGGGTTTGCCGCCGAGCGTGGCTTCCAGTGAGCGCAAGGGATATTTGTTGCCCTTCCAGTCGATCTCACTCCGTTCCAGCAAGCCCTCGTAGCGCTTACCGTTGAAATCTTGTACCTGCTCGATCATGACCGACGGAATCGCGTAAGTCGTCTCACCAATTTTGACCAGCACCGCCTGCGTGACCGCCAAGGTCAATGGCAACGCGATGGTGAAGGTGGTGCCGCGACCGGCGGTGGTGCTGATGTCGATGCGGCCACCGAGCGAAAGAATTTCATTTCGCACAATGTCCATGCCGACGCCGCGACCGGACACTTGCGTGACCGTATCGGCAGTCGAAAATCCGGCCATGAAAATATATTGGGTCAGTTGCGCGTCGGTGACCTCGGCGTCTTGGTCGATCAAACCTTGCGCAATCGCTTTGGCACGAATGCGTTCCAAGTTGAGCCCGCCGCCATCATCGGTCAGGGTCAGCACGACCTCATTACCGACCTGCTGTGCGTCGATGGTGATTTCGCCAATCTCGGATTTGCCCTGAGACGCCCGTTCGGCGGGCAGTTCCAGCCCATGCGAGACCGCGTTGCGCAACAAATGCTCGAATGGCGCGGTGATTTTTTCCAGCACCGAGCGATCAATCTCGACACGCACACCACGGAATTCGAGGTTGGCTTTTTTGTCGAGCTCCTTGGCGGTCTGTCGCACCAGCCGGTAGAAACGATCCTGCAGATTGCCCAACGGCACCAGCCGCACGCCCATCAAGCCTTGCTGTAGCTCACGGGTAATGCGCGCTTGTTGCAACAGCGCCGCTTCGGTTTCGTCCAAATTGGCAGCCAGCGATTGCTGTAGCGTAACGACGTCGTTCAAGCTCTCGGTCACGAAGCGCGTTAATTCCTGCATCCGCGAGAAGCGGTCGAACTCGAGCGGATCAAAGTCACCGCCATGTTCTTGCGCTTCCTTGGTACGCGACTGGATTTGCGATTCCGCCTGAATTTCGATTTCACGCAGTTGCATTTTCATGCGCGTGGCGTTTTCGGCCAACTCCATGAGTGCGCGTTTGAACGTCGCGACTTCCAGATCGATCCGCGAACGCGCAATCGCCAGCTCGCCCGCTTCATTGACGAAGCGATCAATCATGTCGGCACTGACGCGCAACAGGGCGTGACGTTCACGGCCTTCGAGCTTCTCGCCTTCGGCAATGATTTCGGCACGCGCTGCGGCAAGTTTTGCCATCGGCGCGGGCAAGTGTTGCGACACATCCGGTACCACCGGAATTTCCATTGGCGCGGCCAACTCGCCTTTTTCCAAGTGCCCCAACGCGACGTTAAAGCGATCCAGCCCCTCGTCCACCTGATCGAATCGCGCGGCATCTGGCGCGGCCAGCGCCGCCATGTCGATGACGCGGGTCTCGAGCACATGCGAGAGTTCGCCGAGGCGCATCAGCCCGGCCATGCGCGCGGAGCCCTTGAGGGTGTGCAAATGGCGCGCCAATTCTGCCGCCGGCGCAGGATTGGTCGGCGCGGCGCGCCAGCGGCGCAATGCGTCGCCGACCTGCGGTGTGATCTCGCGCGCTTCTTCGAGAAAGATCGGCAGCAAGTCGCGATCAACGTCATCCTTGACCACGCGACGGTTTTGCTCGGGCTCCGCGACCAGTGCTGCAACCGGCGGCGGGACCGCAGACTGCACCGCAACGGGTGGCGCGGTCTCGATTGGCGCCAGCGGCGGCGGCACCGGTTCTGTTGACTTAGGCACCGGCACGCCGGGCACTTTGAACGGTGAGGCGGTGGCACCGGTGAGAGCCGCACCACCAATGGCCGCGCCAGCGACGGCACTGATTTTCCACCACGGACTGTCTGCGGGTGCCGCGGGGGGTGCACTCGCGGGTGCAGCCGGTGCGGGTGCAGGCGGTGCGGGTGCAAGCGGGGCAGGTGAAACGGGTGGCAGAACGGGTGGTGGCTCCAGCGCCCGTTCTACCACCGGTGCCAGCGGCGGCGCGACCACCTCGGGCTTGGCGGGCACATCAAAAAAATCGAAGTCGGCGTTGTCGCTTGGCGCGGGCGACGTTTCCGTCGACGGCGCGGTCACGGCAGGTGCGGCGATGTGTGGCGCGACTGGCGGGACAGGGGGTGACGCGGGCGGCGTCATCGCTTGCGTTGCGCGCAGCAAGGAGGCCGTTTTGTGGGCTTCCTGAAGGCGTTTGTCAGTGGCGAATTCGCTACGCAGTGCATTGAGTTCCTGCACCAAATCCGGTCGCGCAATGGGCCAGTTGTGCGTGACCAAGCCACGCACCATGGCATTGACGGCATCGACCCCTTCGCGTGTGACTTCAAGCTGGCGCTGCGACCACGCGGGTGCGACGTCAATCGCATCCTGTAGCCATTTTTCCAGTGCGTGCGCAACGTCGGCGATCATGGTGAAACCGGTGGTGCGCGAGGAGCTGGTCAAGGTATGCGCGGCGCGCATGAATTCGAATGAGACCGGCTTTTGCATGTTGGCTTCAACCGCAGCCATCTCGTTGTCGAGCGTGGCCGAATGGGAATTGGCTTCGTCCAAATAAATACTGAAGAACGCCGCAGCCAGTTTGACGGGGCCGATGTGCACCTCGGCAATTTCCGGCGCAGGCAGCATGGTCGGCTCAGGCGGCGCGTCCGCGATCACGACCGTAGGTATTTCGGCCACGACCGGCACCACGAGTTGTTGCAGCGGTTGCGTGGCCTGTAGATCGAATTCGGCAGCGGCCTGCGGCGGGGGTGCGCCGAGATCGAGTGACGGCAAGTCCAAGCCACTGAACAGCGGTGGCACCGCCACCACCACGACCGGTGTGGCAACCGCCGCTGGTAGCGAAAGCTCTTTGTCGTTCTTGATGAGATCGGCCATGCGTGCGATCTCGGTGCCGTCTATCTTGGTGTGACCCTCGGCCTGCAATTGCTCGACCCATGCTTGAAACGCGGTGGACGAGTGATCGATGAAATGCAGCAGGCTGGACGACGCCGGTTTTTCGTCTTTGAGCGACTTGTTGGCGACCTGCTCGCAGTTCCAAGCCACATCACCGAGGTCATTGAGCCCGACCATCCGACCCGAGCCTTTGAGTGTGTGGTAGCCGCGACGAATGGTGGTGAGTGCCTCGCGATCATGCGGTGTTGCGCGCACGACCGCGAGGTTTTCGCGAATGGTGGCGACCACTTCGGTCGCTTCTTCTAGGAAAATTTCGAGCAACTCATGATCGACTGCCGCCGCCGGTGCATCCATGAGTTGTACGGCTTGTTGGGTCGGCGCTTGCGCTGGCTTGCTGGGGGCAATTTCCTGCAGCGCCGCGCTCATGCCCACCTTGAGCGGATCGAAGCTGGCATCAATGGCTTTGAGCGCGTCTTCGCTTTGCTTCGCTGACTTGGTGTCTTCGATCAGCGTGGCTTCTTGCTGCAATTCTTTGACCGCATCGCGTAGCTGCGCGCGTGGTGCGGTTGATTCGGGTTGCTGCTTCCAGTCTTCGTATGCCGCTTGCACTTTTTGTTTGGCGACATCGACATCGGTGGCCGATACTGGTGCCGGTGTCGGCATGGCCAAAATTTCCACTGGCTTTGCGGCAAGGCCAAAACGCAGCAGGGCAGGCAGCAATGCGTCGCGCGGCTGCGACGCGCCACGCTGTAACGCGCCGATGTAGAGGCCGAGTGCCGATACGCCTTCTGCGACCAATTCGGCGTCCTCACCGGTGCCACTTGATGCCCCCGAGGCGAATTGCGACACGCGCTCGCGCAACACTTGGTTGAGCGCAGCGGCTTCGTTCAACTCCAACATCGATAGCGCACCCTGCACCTGCGAGAACAGCGGCAGCAGCGTGGTCAACTCGCCGGTCTTGCTGGGCTCGCGGAAAAAATTGTCCAGCGTGGTTTCGATAATCGCGAGATTGGCGTGCACCTCTTGTCCCACCTGAAACATGAGGATGCGCTCTTGTGCGCGCTGGGTGATGTCGTCCATCAAGCTGTTAGCGGCGGCATCGAGTGGCGGCAGGGTGGCACCGGTGAGCGCGCCCTTTACCCGTGCGCTAATGTTGGCAACGTGCGCCGGAAAATCGGCAGACAGTTTGAAATAATTTTCTAACGTCGATTCTGCGAACAATAGCGCGGTCGCCACTTCCAGGCCCTGCCCCTCGCTCAGCGTAGCCTGCGACTTATGGAGATGCGTGCCAGCCGTCGCCAATATCTGGAACAGCTGGGAGAGGTCACGGTTCGATTGGTTTTGCGCATCGACGGCCAGCGCTTGCGCGTCGGCCACATACGGATCGAGCGACGCCTGATTGCCACTGCTGAATTTGAGCCAGTGTGCTTTGAGTAGCTGCAGCTTGTCGCGCAGTCCGCGCAGTACTAGCTTGCGTTGATCGTCCGCGACGCTATCGCCGACTGGCTCGGGGGCGGTCAGCAGTTCGTCCAAACGATAGAGCGCACGAATACGTTCAGTGCGCTCGGTCTTGACGTTGGCGTTGCCAATCACCAACAGCAAATCGCGAAATAATTTTTCGGGTACCTTTTGCACGCCTTCGATCAGCAATTTGATTTGCTGATCGATCTTGCCAAACAGCTGCACGGCGAGCGCACCGGCGTTATCCGGATCCCCCGCGACCACGTCAAAAAATCCGCCTGCGGTGTACCAAAACGCGCGCGTCGGCGAGCCGAGCTGTAGCGCCTCAATCGACAGCGTGGCATTGCGCATATCGCGGGCACCACCGGTGAGGTTTTTGTCGCGCAATAACTTCAGTAGCCCGGCTTGATAGACACTGCGGCGACGCGCGATCCCCTCAGAGAGGGTTTGCGCGTCCGGCGTGACCACGGTGACGTCCGACATCGGCAACGTCACCGACAAGTCGGGCGAAAACAAATCGGCCTCGGTGGCGTCCTTGGCACCGCGCGCGCGATTGACGGCCACGTACGCCGACGACAGCATCATCGGTCTATCTACACCCCCAGTCATGAGGTTGTCGAGATAGGCCGACAATCGCGCAATCGCGCTATGGGTGACCACCACGCGTTGCGGTATTTCGCCTCGCATCGCGGGATCCTCCAATGACGCCGCCAGTCGCTCGATCTCTTCGTTGAACCGGGTGGCCGCCCCCAAGCCGACCATCGACAACGCGCCGGTCACCTGGTGCAAATGTGTGCTGACGAATTTGTGCGCCTTGGCGTCGGTCGGCTGCGCCAGCAACGCATCGAGGTGCGTACGCACTTCACCCAATGAATGCTCGATCTCGGTCCTGACCCACGAGAGCGGGCCGATGTCGAAGGGTGCAGTAGCGATGGGGTTTGCAGCCATGGGGAATTACGCCTTGGTGAGTCCGCGTGAGGAACGAAAGTCCGCGTCGTGCATGGAGTCGTGCTTAGAGTTTGAAGCCGGAGACCGATGCCTTCAGGTCGGATGCCACGTCGGCGAGATCGCGAATGGAGGTGGCGGTTTGTTGCGTACCGATGGTGGTTTGGCGATTGATTTCCAGCATGGATTGCATGTTGCCCGCGACCTTGTTGGCTGACGTTGCCTGAGTCTGTGCATCGACCGAGATGCGTTGAATCAATGCAGCAAGATTTTTCGTCACCGCGTCGATCTCGGTCAGCGCCTGGCCGGCCGCATCAGACAGTTTTGCGCCATCGACCACGCCCGCCGTGGACTTTTCCATCGCGGCCACCGCGTCTTGGGTATCGGCCTGAATGGTTTTTACAATCGCGCCAATCTGCTTGGTGGCCTCACCGGAACGTTCCGCCAAGCGCTGCACCTCTTCGGCCACCACCGAGAAGCCGCGACCCGCTTCACCGGCCGACGCGGCTTGAATCGCGGCGTTGAGCGCCAGCACGTTGGTTTGTTCGGTAATGTCCGAAATCAACTCAACGATCTCGCCGATCTCTTGCGAGCTTTCGCCGAGGCGCTTAATCCGCTTTGAGGTTTCCTGAATCTGATCACGAATGTCGTTCATGCCGGCAATCGAGTTTTGCACCGCTACGCGCCCCTTGCTCGCAGCAGCCAACGAGCGCATAGCGACCTGCGCGGATTCGTCAGCGGATGCCGAAACGGAGGTCAGGGTTTGCGCCACCAGCAGCACGTCCTGCGTGGTGGCCTGAATACCCTTGGATTGTTTTTCCGCCGCATCCAGCAATTGCACCGACACCGCCTGCGCTTGCTGCGAGCGCACCGACACCGAATTCGACGCGTTATTAACCCCCGTGACCAGCGTACGCAATTCGTCAATCGTGTAATTCATCGAGTCGGCAATCGCACCGGTGATGTCTTCAGTCACCTTCGCGCGAATCGTTAAGTCCCCGTCGGCCAAGTCGCCCATTTCGTTGAGCAGTCGCAAAATGGCTTCCTGATTTCGCTTGTTTTCCGCTTCCGATTCGGCGGCACGGCGACGCGCGTCGCCCAAGAACACGATGGCCAACAGCGCCAAGGTCGCCAACGTCAATAGCCCGAACAGGAGTGCGAGCAGCAGTGGCAGGATGCTTTTTTGCGTGGCGATGGCGCCCTGCAGTTTTTCCACGCTCGACAGTAGCTGCTCGGAACCCTGTTGCAGTGAGCGACCCGACTGGCGCGCCGCGACCAGCTTTTGCACGTTGCCCAGGATCGGCTGAATATTTTTTTCGAACGCGCTGAATTGCTCGCGCAATTTTGCCACCTGCGCTTTGCCATCGGCGTCGCGAAAGGCGGCCACACCGAGCGTGTCCGAACCCGATTCCAGCGCTTTCACCAACTCGCGAAAATCGTTGGTGTCCTTGCCCAGCAAAAATGGCACTTCCGGGCCGATCACGTCGGCACCAAGAATCTCGGCAGCGCCGCGCGCCAAGCGTTCAGAGAGAAACGTCAGCCGATCCACTTTTAGAATTTGCGCGGGCGGCACACCTTTTTGTTGCATCAGTCCAGTCAAATCCTGCGCCAGTTGCGCCATTTCGTCCGCACCGGTGCGCACCTGCGCGATGTTGCGCGAGAGATCAGTCAAGTCGGTTTTTGCGGCCAGGATGGCGGTGGATGCGTTCGCTGTGTCGGTGTAGCGTTTGTTCAACTCGTCGAGTCGCGACACCGTCTCATCGGAAGCACCTGCCGGGGGCACGGATGTGCCGAGTGCATCCCCACCTTCGTTGAGAGTCTTCAGCAAAACCTTGAACTCTTCGCTACTGCTTTGCAACTGTGCGAACGACGTCACGTCGCCACGCGCTGCCGAGCCACCCGCTTTTGCCAAGCGCTGCGTGTGGTACTGCATTTGCGCAGTGATGTTGTTGTAGGCCGCGCCGTGGCCGGCCTTGACGCGGTCATAGCCCAGCGCCAACAACGCCAACACCGCAAAAATCGCCGCGACGACCAATAGCGTAATGAGTTGCGACTCCAGCGGCTTGTCGCCGATGATCGGCACTTTGAACGCGGTGCCGGAGAGCTTCTGCGTTTTGTTGATCTTGTTGGCCGCAACAGTCGCGGCGATCTTCTGCGTTTGGTTGGCGCTGGCACTGAAGTTGGTGCTGGTTTTGGTCGCTTCGGGACTGGCTGCGACCTGCGTAGTTGCGGGCGCGGCGACTGTCTTTGCGGTGCTGGCAAGTGTCTGTTTCTTGCCAAAGCCAAGCAGTGCGGCCAAGCCACCTTCTTTTTTTACCTTGGGCGCATCAGGCTTTTTGGGGCTTGAGGGTAACGGGGTTTGACTCGCCATCTTGATTCTCCAATACGTCGGTAAATTTTTCTTCTATTGCGCCACGGGCGAGTGCGCGCTCATAGCGTCGGTCTGACCCACTTCCAAAAATCGCGATTCGCGCGCCAGCACCGCGAGATCGAGTTCACTCCATGCGGTGCCGTTGGCATCGCGGTAGCGCGCCTTGACCCACGGGCGGTTGGCATCGGGCGCGCCATCGGCGGTGAAGGTATCCGGGTTATGCAGGCCGAGCATGCGCGTGACCAGCAAGCCTGCGCCTTCGATAATTTTCTCGTGAATCAGCACCACGCGGCGGTCACCACCTGCGCCAATGCTGGCACCGCCTTGATACGCGGAAAAATCGACCGTGCTGTACAGCTTGCCGCGCACATTCGATACGCCGCGAAACCATGGCTGGGTGAGCGGCACCGGGAAAAAATGCGGCACCGGAATCACTTCGCCGACGTCAGCAAGATTGACCAGCCAATTTTCGTTGCCGACTTGCAGGCCGAGCTTGGAGGCGACCGTTTTCCGCGATGACAAATCGCGCAGCCGCTCTGCGACCTGCTGCTGAAATTCTCGAAGACTGGTTTTGCGCGCCATGTCAAACCGCTAGCCGAGGGCTTTGATCTTGGCCAACAACTCGTCGGCGTTGACCGGCTTGACCAGATAGTCCTTGGCGCCTTGCCGCATGCCCCAGATCTTATCGGTCTCCTGATCTTTGGTGGTACATAAAAATACCGCGATGTGCTTGGTGGCGTCATCACGCGAGATCGCGCGCGTTGCCTGAAAGCCGTTGAGGCCGGGCATGACTACGTCCATCAGAATCAAGTCCGGATTTTCCGACTTGGCCTTGGCGACGCCTTCCTCTCCATTCATCGCGATCACTGCGGTGTAGCCCGCCTTGAGTACCAGCGCCTGCAGGAAAGCGCGCTCGGTCGGCGAATCGTCAACTATCAAGATTTTCTTTACGGTCATACACGGTTCCGATCAATGCGAATAGCCTAGAGATACTGCAGACTGGGGGTTCTCGAAGTTTGTGTGGATGCGCCAGCGGCGTTTTAGACGGCGTTGCTTTCGCGTGTCGCGCGCCGCTCAGCAAGATGCGTCTCGACCGTGCGCAACAGGCTGTCCTTGGAAAAGGGTTTGGTCAAATACTCGTCGGAGCCCACCATCCGCCCGCGTGCGCGGTCAAACAGGCTGTCTTTGCTGGACAGCATAATGACGGGCGTGGTTTTGTGTTTGCCATTTTTCTTGATCAGCGCACAGGTTTGGTAGCCATCCAACCGCGGCATCATGATGTCGACGAAAATGAGATCCGGCTGATGGTCGGCAATTTTCGACAAGGCGTCAAAGCCGTTCTCGGCCAGAATCACCTGACACCCTGCCTGCATCAGAAAAATCTCTGCCGAGCGCCGAATAGTGTTCGAGTCATCGATCACCATTACTCTTACGCCTGACAATGCTTTTGACTCCGCCACCGAATGTCCCTTGGGTTAGCCCACTATGTTGCATCAGTTTACTTCACCTCGCGACGGCGATGTTTCTTTCAAAACAAGAACAAAACCCATGCACATCAAGCGAATTCCGCAGTCTACGCGTAAGTACTTGGTAGGGGCTACAACTCCACCATCTCAAAGTCTTCCTTGCGCGCGCCGCATTCGGGGCAGGCCCAGCTAATTGGTATGTCTTCCCAACGGGTGCCGGGCGCGATGCCATCATCGGGCCAGCCTGCGGCTTCGTCGTAAATCAGCCCGCACACGAGGCACATCCACGTTTTGAAAGTTACTGTTGTTGTCATACGAGTAATCCTGAACACCGTTGCCGCGAGGTTTGCCGTCTGCCGGGCTAAAATGTCGTACACCAAGCGAAGAGCGGCATTCTATCGCGATCACGCCACCGCTACCGCGATCTCGCTACCACCGCAGCAGCCACCATACAAAACCCACCCCATGCCTGAATCACCCAAAGCGCCGCCCGCCGTGCTGACCTTCTCCGCCACCGACCCCTCGGGCGGCGCAGGCATGCAGGCTGATTTGCTGACGCTCTCGAGCATGGGCTGCCACCCACTCAGTGTCATTACCGCGATTACCGTGCAGGACACGGTCGGGGTCGAGGACATCTACCCGATGGACGCCGATTGGGTGGCCGATCAAGCGCGCGCGATTCTGGAGGATGTGCCGGTGGCGGCATTCAAAATCGGCGTGATGGGCAGTATTGAGAATATCGCCGTGATCGCCGAAATTGTTTCAGATTATCCGGAAATTCCGCTGATCCTCGACCCGGTGCTGGCGTCCGGACGTGGCGATGAATTTGCCAACGACGAGAGTATTCAAGCGATTCGCGAACTGTTGATTCCGCAGTGCACGATCATTACGCCGAACTCCATCGAGCTGCGTCGTCTGGCGCTGGAAGAAGATGAAGAGGGCGTGGCGCTGGAAAAACTCGCTGCTCGCCTGATCGCCCTTGGTGCGGAATATATCCTCGTCACCGGCACCCATGAATCCACGGCCGATGTGATCAACACGCTATACAACGACAAGGGCATCGTCCGCAGCGACACATGGAAGCGCCTGCCGGGCAGCTATCACGGCTCGGGCTGTACGCTGGCATCGGCCATCGCCGCGACCATGGCGCGTGGCCTCGACATTTCGGATGCGATTCGCGAAGCGCAGGATTTTACTTGGCATTCGCTGAAGTTTGGCTATCGCCCAGGCATGGGGCAATTTGTGCCGGATCGCCTGTTCTGGGCGCGCGATGATGAAGATGAGCCTGCGGACAATGGCGACACTGCACGCGAACACGCGCAAGAAATCGACCCACACGGCACCAGACACTGAGGCGCGAGATGACAGCGTGCGTTCACGGGCTGTACGCCATTACCCCGGAATTGGTCGACACCGCCGTTCTGCTGACGCGCGTGCGCGCCGCGCTCACGGGCGGCGCGGGCGCGGTGCAGTATCGGCAGAAACACGCTGACGCTGCGTTGCGCGTGGTTCAGGCCGGCGCGCTGGTCGCGCTGTGCAAAGCGCAACGTGTGCCGCTCATCATCAACGACGATGTGGCACTGGCACTGCGCGTCAACGCAGACGGCGTACACCTAGGCCGCGATGATGGCAGCGTGGCGGAGGCACGAAGCGCCTTGGGGGCGGACGCCATCATCGGCGTCTCTTGCTACAACGAGATGGCGTTAGCCGACGCTGCTGCGGCAGCGGGCGCGAATTACGCGGCATTTGGCAGCATATTTGCCTCAAACACCAAGCCTGGCGCGGTGCGCGCGAGTGTGGCCTTGCTTGCCGAGGCCAAGCACCGTCTCAATATTCCCATCGTCGCCATCGGCGGTGTCACCCTCGGCAATGCGCAACAATTGATCGATGTGGACGTCGATGCCGTTGCCGTCATTTCCGATTTATTCGCTGCTCCCGACATCACCGCACGCGCGGCGATGTTTCACCAACTTTTTGAAAATCATGTTCGAAAAAAGCCAGCAACTGTTTGAAAAATCGCAACGCCTGATTCCCGGTGGCGTGAATTCCCCCGTGCGGGCATTCCGCGCAGTCGGCGGCACGCCGATCTTTTTTCGTGAGGGCAACGGCGCTTACCTATGGGACGTCGATGGCAATAAATTCATCGACTACGTCGGCTCATGGGGCCCGGCGGTGTTGGGGCACGCACACCCGGAGGTGGTAGCCGCCGTGCAGGAGCGCGCCGCGCACGGGATGAGTTTTGGCGCACCCACTGAGGGTGAGTACGAAATCGCCGAGCGCTTGCATCAGTTGCTGCCGTCCATCGAGCAAGTGCGCCTGACCAGCTCAGGCACCGAAGCGACCATGAGCGCGATCCGTTTGGCGCGCGGGTTCACGGGGCGCAGCAAATTTATTAAGTTCGAAGGCTGCTACCACGGTCACGGCGATGCACTGTTGGTGAAGGCGGGATCGGGTGCGCTAACCTTTGGCAACCCAAGCTCGGCGGGGGTTCCGGCCGAGGTGGTGGCGCAAACGCTGGTGTTGTCGTACAACAATTTGCCGGAATTGACTGACACTTTCGCGCGCATTGGCAACGAGTTGGCCTGCGTGATCATCGAGCCGATTGCGGGCAATATGAATTTTGTGCTGCCATCACAGGCATATATGGACACGCTACGCGCGCTCTGTAGCAAGCATGGTGTGGTGCTGATATTCGATGAAGTGATGACCGGGTTTCGCGTCGGCCTCAAGGGCGCGCAGGGGCACTTCAACATCACACCCGATCTCACCACGCTCGGCAAAGTGATCGGCGGCGGCATGCCGGTGGGGGCCTTCGGCGGACGACGCGACATCATGGCGCACTTGGCGCCGCTCGGTGCGGTGTATCAGGCCGGTACGTTGTCAGGTAACCCGGTGGCGGTCGCGGCGGGATTAAAAACGCTGGAACTCGTTGCTAGGCCTGGGTTTTTCGCATCACTGAGCCGGACTACGGAGCGCTTTGTGACCGGCATCACGGCGGCGGCAAAGGACGCGGGTATTCCGATGAGTGGCGCCAGCCTTGGCGGCATGTTCGGTCTGTATTTTCGTGCTGCGCTGCCGACGAATTACGCTGAAGTAATGGAGGCGGATCGAGAGCGTTTCAATAAATTTTTCCACGCGATGCTGCGGCGCGGCGTGTATCTGGCACCGTCGGCGTTTGAGGCCGGGTTCGTGTCGGCGGCACACACCGACGCGGACATTGACGCCACCATTGCTGCCGCACGCGAAGCATTTGCCGAATTGGGCTGAGCCGCGCATATACTGAATTGATTCAACAACCCACTCCGCCACCCATGAGTCATCACGACGCATCGCTGCCGAATCGACCCGCCGCTGAACAGCACATGGATGCGCTGATTGGCGATGTTTCGACGGCGGCCTTGGGTGGCTTTGCGACGCTGGTGTTTGCGTTGGAAAGTGATGGCGCGGTCAGTGCTGCGTTGCTGAAAACGGCGGCGGCCAACATGCTGCAAGCGCTTCGCGAATCGGACTATTTGGCGCGTTTGGATGGCAATGAATTTTTGGTGCTGATTCCACAAGTCTCCGACGACGCGACCGCGCGCCGGGTGGCCGACAAACTCGTCAAGGCGATTGCCGCCGCTGATGCGAGGCTCGCGACCAGTATTGGCGTGAGCATGTTCCCGAAGGACGGGCGTGATCGCAGCGATTTGCTCGCCAAGGCAGATTCGGCGCGGACTTTGGCTAGGCGCGCGGGGCGCAATCAAACGGTATTTACCTCGTGACTTGAAGCATCGGCACGAAAAAAAACGCCGCATGGTTAACCTCGCGGCGTTTTGTTTTGGTGACGCAAATTACTTCGAACGCATGCCCGCGATGTATTCCGCCACCGCGACCATGTCTTTGTCGCGCAAGCGACTGGTGATGGTATTCATCATCGGGTGCTTACGTTCACCCGAGGTATACGCCTGCAGGGCAGACAGCGTGTACTCCGGCCATTGACCAGCGAGACGCGGATAAATCGCCGGGATTCCCGCACCGGCACCACCGTGGCAACCGGCACAGGCGGGCACTTTGGCGTCTGCGATCCCGGCGCGATAAATCTTTTTGCCTTGTTCGGCGAGCGCCGGATCGCGCGCGACCGCGTTGTTTTTTGCCCGCTGCGAAAAATAATATTCGCCTAGCGCTTTCATGTCGGCAGGTGACAGATTCGCGGCCATCCCTTGCATCACCGCGTTCTTGCGCGCGCCTGATTTGAAGTGCTCAAGCTGCTTGGCGATATACTGCGCAGGCATGGCAGCGATGTTGGGGTTGGCCGAGACGGCACTCATGCCATCAAGCCCGTGGCAGGCAACACAGACGGCACCGGCGATTTGCTGGCCGCGCGCCATTAGTTCGGCTTTGGTGGGTGTGGCCGCTGCGGTCGCTGCGGCGGCGGGTTCGGCCGCAGTGCCAATTGAGGCGATTGAGGCGAAAGCCGAAAACATCAACGTTGCCAGAACTTTTTTCATGACCAAACCTTTGTTTGTGTTGCGCTAAGTGATATGACGAAGCGCGAATTTTAGCCTATCGAGGCAGAAGAGGAAACCGTGGGTTTGTTTGATGGTGCGACCTACATCGCGTCCGCGCATGACGTGGAGCAACTTCCCCCAGATGTCGGCGTCGAAGTCGCTTTCGTCGGGCGATCTAATTCGGGTAAGTCGAGCGCGATCAATACGCTCGCCAATCACAAGCGCTTGGCATTCGTGTCGAAGACGCCAGGGCGCACCCAGCTCATCAACTTTTTCGCGATTGGCCACGACCGCATGCTGGTCGATTTGCCCGGCTACGGCTACGCCAAGGTGCCGCCTGCGGTAAAGGCGCATTGGACGGAATTTTTGGCCGTTTATGTGTCTACACGCGTGGCGCTGAAGGGCTTGGTGGTCATCATGGATGCGCGCCACCCGATGCGTCCGCTTGATGTTGAATTGCTGGATTGGTATCGCCCGACCAATAAACCGGTGCATGTGTTGTTGACGAAATCGGACAAACTGACCCGCAACGAGCAATTGAACACGTTACGTGACGTGAAAAAACAATTGATCGCGCGGCAATACAACGCGACCGTGCAGTTGTTTTCGAGTTTAAAGAAGACTGGCGTCGAGGAAGCCGAGATCGCGCTGGGGCGAATGTATGGAATCTCGCCAGCCGTTGCGTAAGACTGAATTGCCAAGCATCGGACAAAAAAGAAGGGCTCGGGATAAAGGGTAACCCGAGCCCGCCTAAAGCCTTAATTGGATTAAGGCCCCGCTCAGGGAGGAGAAGCGGGGAGAAGCAATGCTTCTCATACGATAAGATGGTGCGGTTGGGCAAAAGTTCAATGCCCGCTCCTGAATTTTCTTCGTCATTTCTGTGAATGATTTGCTATGAATCTCGGACAATTTCCCCAGCGGCGTATGCGCCGCCTTCGCCGTACCGGCTTCCTGCGCGACCTGGTGCGCGAGTCGTCGCTATCCAGCGCAGATTTCATCTACCCGTTGTTTATCCTGGATGGCACTAAGCAACGTCAAGCGATTGCCTCGATGCCTGGCATCGAGCGCTTGTCGGTCGATTTACTCCTGCCAGTGGCGGAAGAGGCGCTCCGGCTGGGCATCCCCGCTATTGCCCTGTTTCCGGTGATTGACGCCTCGCTTAAGACGCCGAACGGCGAACAAGCGTTCAACGCCAGCGGGCTGGTACCGCGCGCCGTGCGTGAACTGAAAAAGCATTTTCCGGAACTCGGTATCGTCACTGATGTGGCGCTCGATCCATTCACCACTCACGGACAAGACGGGGTGATAGATGCGACTGGCTACATCCTCAACGATGTGACGATTGAGGCGCTAAAAAAGCAGGCGCTGACGCAAGCCGAAGCGGGCGTCGATATTGTCGCGCCCAGCGACATGATGGACGGTCGTATCGGTGAGATTCGCAAAGCGTTGGATGCTGGTGAGCACATTCACACCGCGATCATGGCGTACTCAGCGAAGTACGCGAGCAAGTTTTACGGCCCGTTTCGCGATGCGCTGGGTTCGGCCGGAAACTTGGGGGCGAGCGACAAGAAAAATTACCAGATGGATCCGGGCAACAGCGATGAAGCGATGCGTGAAATTGCCCTCGATTTGCAAGAAGGCGCCGATATGGTGATGGTCAAGCCCGGCATGCTGTATCTCGATATTGTCGCGCGCTGCAAGCGCGAATTTGCGGTGCCAACGTTTGCGTATCAAGTGTCGGGCGAATACGCGATGCTAAAAGCGGCCGCACAAAACGGCTGGTTGGATGGCGAGGCGTGCATGATGGAATCGTTGCTGGCGTTTAAGCGCGCAGGGGCGGATGGTGTGCTGACTTATTTTGCGCTGGAGGCGGCGCGGCTGTTGCGGCGGCGATAGCGTCCACGGCTTGGAAACGCCCGCCAATGCTAGGGTTTCAGCGGATTGGCGTCAAACAATTTGATCGCCTCGTCACGCGACGCGCGGGTATGCCGCACGCTGGTGCGCGGATGCGCCGTTGCGCGCGCGGCGTGATTGGAAAATAGCGAAATGCGAACCGGCGCGTCTTCGAATTCGAGTTCGTATTGCACCACGTCAGTCTCATGCAACTCAAAATCCACGTTCGCGTTAAGCAAAAACATTTCGAAATGTTTCGCCTCGACCTCAACCAGTTCTAGCTCGATTGCCGAGAATTCGTTGGCGGTGCCGTTGAGCACGGCACCCGTCAGCCACGGCTCGAAGTCGGCGCGGATCAACCATTGCATGGCACGCACGGCCACTCTTCGGAGGGCAGCAAGCGCCTCCGGTTGACGATCTCGGCTGAACAGCGCGAGATGTTCACGGAGGGCAGCTTCGATTTCCAAATTGTCCGGCAGCGCGTGTTTGTCGTCGATGCCGAGCTGCCGTGCGGCTTTCATTTTCGCGGTGTGATAGTCCGACTGCCCTTCGGCAATCAGCTTCGCCGCCGCTTGCGCGATGCGCAAACGAACCTGATCGAGGGCGTGAGATCGACGCGGCGTGCGCATGGCGTGGCATCGCTAAAAAATTTGATTTTTGACTTCTTCCGACGGCTTGTTCGCTTCGCGCAACGCCGACGGCCCCTCAACCGCGCTGCCTGCCGACTCGCTATACACATATTCGTGGAGCGGTTTGCCGTCCCTGCTGACCTCGCCATTGAGGGTGATGGTGGTAATGCCCGACGGCGGCTCAAACGCCTTTTCTTTCACGCCCTTAAGCGCGCGCTGCATGTAGTGAGTCCATATGGGCAATGCCGCTTGCCCACCGGTTTCGTTGTTGCCGAGATCAGTGGGATTGTCAAAGCCGATCCACGCGACCGCAACGAGGCCGGGGTTAAAGCCTGCAAACCACGCGTCGATGTGATCGTTGGTGGTGCCCGTTTTACCTGCCAGATCGCCGCGCCCCAAGGACATCGCCTTGGTCGCCGTGCCATAGCGCACCACGTCGCGCATCATGCTAGTCATGATGAACGCGTTGCGCGGGTCAATCACGCGCTCAGCGGCATTGCTGCCGTCTTTCTGGGTCGCGCGTTGCGGTTCGGCCTCGAACAGTACAGCACCCTTGTCGTCAGTAATTTTGGTGATGAAATAGGGCTTGATGCGATAGCCGGTATTGGCAAACACCGCGTATCCGGAGGCCATTTGCAATGGGGTGGCCGAGCCAGCGCCGAGCGCCATGGTGAGATAGGCCGGGTGTAATTTGGGCTCAAAACCGAAGCGCGAAATATAGTCTTGCGCATACGCGGGGCCAATCGCTTGCAACACCCGGATGGAGACCATGTTTTTTGATTTCGCCAAACCCGTGCGCAACCGCATCGGGCCATCGTAGGTGCCGTCGTAATTTTTTGGCTCCCAAATCTCGCCACCGCCACGACCCGGATCGAACACGATCGGCGCATCGTTGACGATGGTGGCCGGCGTGAAGCCTTTTTCTAGCGCGGCGGAATAGACGAACGGCTTGAAGCTGGAGCCGGGCTGGCGCATCGCTTGGGTGGCATGATTGAATTTGTTGGCGATGAAATCAAATCCACCGACCAGCGCGCGGATGGCGCCATCGCCCGGCTCGAGTGAAACCAACGCCGCCTCTACCTTCGGCAATTGCGCGATCGCCGCCACGCCTTTTTCGTCGGTGGCAATGCGCACAATCGAGCCGCGTACAGGCTTCAAGGCAGTCGCCTTGTCTGCCAACGCGCGCTGCACGAACTTGAGCCCCTCGGGGCCGATGGTCAGCGTTGCACCGCGCTTGGTCAAAACGACAACTTGCTTGGGCTCGACAGTCAACACGACCGCAGGCACCAGATCGCCAATGATTTCGCGGCTCAGTAAGGCTTCCTCAACGGCATCCTCGACTTCATCCGGATTCGTTGGCAGGTTGACCTGCCCTTCTGGCCCACGGTAGCCGTGTCGACGGTCGTATTCCATGACCCCCTTGCGCAAGCCTGCCACGGCCGCATCCTGATCGAGTTTGCGCACGGTGGTGTAGACCTTGATGCCGCTGACATAGGTCTTGTCGCCGTATTGGTCAAAAATTTCCTGTCGCGCCATCTCCGCAATGTGGTCAGCCTCGACCGCGTAGAGCGTGCGCTCGCGACTGAATTTGAGCGCGGTTTCCAGTGCGGCTTTTTGTTGCGCGTCGGTGAGGTAATTGAGTTCGCGCATGCGGCGCAATACGTATTGTTGGCGCTGCGTGACCCGCTTGACGTTGTCGAATGGATTGAACCGCGACGGTGCTTTCGGGATACTGGCCAAAATCGCGACTTCGGCGACATTGAGCTGGCCGATGTCCTTGCCAAAATACACGCGACTGGCGGCGGCGAAACCGTAGGCACGGTTGCCGAGAAAAATGTGGTTCATGTAGATTTCGAGAATCTGATCTTTAGTCAGGTTGCGCTCAATCTTGAATGCGAGTAACCACTCCGACGCTTTACGGCTGATCGAAACTTCGTTGGATAGAAAGAAGTTGCGGGCGACCTGCTGGGTGATCGTACTGGCACCGCCAGTAAGCTTACCGGCCATCAACGCGCTGCCGGCGGCGCGCGCGACACCCTTGTAGTCGACACCGCCATGCTGATAGAAACGCTCATCCTCGGCGGCGAGCAGCGCCTGTTTCATGATCGCTGGAAAATCCTGCACTTTGACGAATGCGCGCTTTTCTTCCCCGAATTCGCCAATGATTTCGCCTTCTGCCGTGTAGACGCGCAGCGGCAGCTTCGGGCGATAATCGGTGACTGCCTCAATGGAGGGCAGGTTGGGGTAGAGCAGCACAAACATCAGCGCGATCAGTACCACCGGTACCATCAGCAGAGATAGCACCAGTATCAGCGGGCGAAACCACCATCGAAGCGTCATCTCGGCATCCAAAGCATTGTGGAAGGCCATTATATCGGCGTCGGTCGGGACGACCTAATCTTCAGAGATACGATTCGGACACGATAATGGTGAAATGATGTCAACAATCAGGCGGGGACACACCCAAGAGCCGATTTATGGTTCAAACTGATTAATGCTATTTCGAGGTTTCGCAGAATTTGCTTTACAGTTCCGACGCTTGTTGCTAGCATTTAATGTAAATTATGCGCATTCGGCTGTAAGTCTATTCATTAAAAGGGCAGTCCAATACCATGCTTAAAGAAAAGCTGGCCTCCCGGTTTGAGTTTTTGCGGGCGTCGACACCACCATTGATCGGGGTGGACATTAGCTCGTCCTTCATTAAGATGGTGGAGCTCGCTGAGGCTGGTCGCGGACTATATCGCGTCGAGCGCTACGTGATTGAGCCGTTACCGAAAGACACCGTCACTGACGGCAATGTCTCCAACATCGAAGCCGCTGGCGAAGTGATGCGGCGCGCGCACAAACAACTAGGTACACGCATCAAAAACATTGCGTTGGCATTGCCGTCCTCGGCCGTGATCACCAAAAAAGTTCTACTCGCCGGTGCACAACGCGACGACGAGATGGAGTTCCAGGTTCAGTCGGAAGCAAATCAGTACATCCCGTTCAGTTTAGACGAGGTGAATCTTGATTTTCAGGTAATTGGGCCCGCGCCAAACAGTGAGACGGAGGTGGAAGTCCTAATCGCCGCGTCCCGCAAAGAGAAAATTGAAGATCGCGTCGCGGTAGCGGAAGCTGCCGGATTGAAAACGTCCGTGATGGACGTCGAGGCTTATGCTTCACTGGCTGCATTCGAGTTGATGCAAAACGCGACCACCGGCATTACCGCCACCGACATTACCGCCATTATCGACATTGGTGCGCAGTCCACGCGCGTGACGGTGATGCACGAAGACCAGCAAGTGTATTCGCGCGAACAGCAACTCGGCGGCTACCAACTCACCCAGGATATTTCGCGCCAATTCGGCATGCCGCTGGAAGAAGCCGAAGTCGCCAAAAAGTCGGGCGGGCTACCAGACAACTATGTGCCAGACGTATTGCAGCCCTTCAACGAGAAGGTTGTTCTAGAAATTTCGCGCGCGCTACAGTTTTTCTTTACCTCCACCCAGTTCAACAAGGTCGATCACATCGTCTTGTGCGGCGGTAGCGCGATGCTCGACGGTCTCGAACAAATGGTCGCGCAACGGACGCAAGTCAACACCATCATCGCCAACCCATTCGCCAATATGGCACTGTCGGCAAAAATCAAACCACGCCAGTTGACCATCGACGCCCCCAGTTTGATGGTGGCGTGCGGTCTGGCCATGCGGAGGTTTGACCCGTCATGATTCGCATTAACCTGCTTCCCCACCGGGAAGAAACGCGCAAAGCGCGGCAAAAACAATTTATTTACTTAGCGGCAATTACTGCGGCGCTCGCACTGGCGCTGGCCGGTCTGTTGTGGACCATCTTTTCGGGTCAAATCGACAACCAGAATGGCCGCAATAAGTATTTGGAAGGCGAGATTTCGGCGCTGGACAAAAAGATCGACGAGATCAAGCGCATTCGCGAAGAGACCGCATCGCTATTGGCCAAAAAACAGGTCGTGGAAGCGTTGCAAAGCAATCGTTCCGAGGCCGTTTACTTGATGGATCAGCTATTGCGCCAACTGCCTGAGGGTCTGTACCTGAAATCAATCAAGCAGAGCGGCACCAAGGTGACGGTGACCGGGATTGCACAATCGCAAGCGCGGGTCGCAGCCCTCATGAAAAATATCGAGGCGTCGCCGCACTTGGAAAACCCGAATTTGGTAGAGATCTCGGCGACCACGGTCAATACGGTCAAGGCCAACGCGTTTACGCTCGACTTTTCTGTTAAGCGCGCCAAACCTGATGATGGTAAATCGCCCAAAAAAGGCGCTCCCGCAAAAGCTGCGGAGAAAAAAACATGAACAAATTTCTCGAAGACCTGAAAACGCTGGACTTTCGTAAACCCGGAGCGTGGCCATGGCCGGTCAAGATTTTGGCCTTGGCGCTGCTGTTCACTCTGATCTTGGTCGCCGCCTATTTCATCGTCTATCAAGCGCAGTTGGACGATTTGGAGAAGGCCACCAACAAAGAAACATCGCTGAAGGCCACGTTTACCGAAAAGCAAAATTTGGCGGTGAATCTGGATGCTTATATCCAACAGCGTGCGGAAATCGAACAGTCGTTTGGTGCCTTGTTGAAGCAGTTGCCCACGCGTTCACAGGTGGAAGCGCTGATCATTGACATCAATCAGGCAGGCTTAGGCCGCGGTTTGCAGTTCGAGTTGTTTAAGCCCAACCAAGCTGAAACCTTGACCGAGTTCTACGCGGAGCGCCCGATCAGTTTGAAGGTGGTCGGCAACTATCATGACCTCGGCGCCTTCGCGAGCGACGTGTCAAAAATGCCACGGATTGTTCTGCTCAACGATCTAAAAATAGACTCGCCCAAGGAAACCAGCGGACCACTCGCCATGGAAGCCACGGCACGAACCTTCCGTTATCTGGATCCTGAAGAAGTCAACGCGCAGAAAAAAGCAGCTAAAGATGCAGCAAAAGCGGGGGGCAAATAATGAAACGCACCTCGCTGATTAGTGCCTCACTATTTGTGACGCTACTTGCTGGCTGCGGCGAAGGCAATGCTGACCTCAAGCAATTCGTGAAGCAGTCAGAGAAGCAAGCCGTACGTAAAATCGACCAACTGCCGCAGGTCAAACCGTTCGAGGCATTTACGTACGACGGATTTGATCTTCCCGACCCGTTCAAACCGAGAAAGCTGCGCCTCACGGGTGGCGGTAACGCTCCCGATGAAGCCCGTCGCAAAGAGCCGCTTGAAGCGTTCCCGGTGGAGCAACTCAAGATGGTCGGCATTCTGACCCAGACCGGCGTGACCTACGGACTGGTGCGCGCGGAGAAGACGCTTTACCGAGTCAAAAAGGGCAATTACATGGGTCAGAATTTTGGACTCATCACGTCGATCACTGACACCGAAATCAAACTAAAGGAAATCGTTCAAGACACAGCGGGCGACTGGACGGAACGTGAAAGCGTTCTGCCGCTGTTGGAAGGAACGGGGGGTAAATTGTAATGGGAACTCAAAACACTGCATCCGCTGGTAAACGCTGGGCTCGATCCTTTGGGGTTTACCTAGTCGCGGCGATCACTAGCCTGCTGACGACGGCGGCCTACTCGCAGACGGCGACGAAAAACCGCTTGGAAACCGTTAATTCGACCTCGCAGGAAGGTGGAAAAGTCATCATCCGTGCGACCTTCAAGGAACCGCTGACGGCAAGCCCCAATACCTTCGCGGTCAGCAACCCAGCGAGGATTGCGCTCGATCTACCAAATACCGAAAACGGCTTGGGTCGCGGAACCATAGACATTGGCGAGGGCGACGTGCGCTCACTCAGCATTGTCGAGGCCGCCAACCGCACGCGCGTGGTCGTCAATCTCGCGCGCACCATGAATTACACCACCAAGATTGAGGGCAATACTTTGGTGCTGACCGTGGATGCAGGCGCGCAGGGCGTGACCAAAGAGGCTTCGCAGGTTGCGAAGTTCGCTGAAGCGGTGCCGACCATTGGCCAGCCCGTGAAACAGTCCGTGCGCGATGTGGATTTCCGTCGTGGCAACAACGGTGAAGGCCGCGTTGTGGTTGAGTTGTCTGCAGCCAACACGGGCATCGATATCCGCACGCAGGGCAAGAATATTGTCGTCGATTTCGTGAGTACGACGGTGCCAAAGAACTTGGTGCGCCGCTTCGACGTTCTCGACTTCGGCACACCCGTAAAGACCGTCGATATGATCGAGCAGGGTGGCGCGGCGCGCATGTTGATTGAGCCGCGCGGTTCGTGGGAATACTCGGCGTACCAAACCGACACTCAGTTCATCGTCGAAGTAAAAGTGCTCAAGGAAGACCCCAATAAGCTGGTGCAGGGTACGGGCTACATCGGCGAAAAATTGACTCTGAATTTTCAGGCGATCGAAGTACGCGCGCTGCTGCAAGTCATCGCCGACTTCACCAACCTGAATATCGTGGCGAGCGATACCGTCGGTGGCAATCTTTCCCTGCGATTGAAGGACGTGCCGTGGGATCAGGCACTGGACATCATTTTGCAGAGCAAGGGCTTGGGTAAACGCAAGAGCGGCAATGTGGTGCTGATTGCACCTCTAGATGAGCTGGCGAACAAGGAAAAGCTGGCGCTGGAATCTGCGCAACAAATCAACGAACTTGAAGCGGTGCGTACCGAGACTTTCGTGATGTCCTACGCGAAGGCCGCAGACGTTAAGACGTTGCTTTCCGACAAAGACCAAAAAGTGTTGTCCAAGCGCGGTGCGGCGACGGTTGATGTCCGCACCAACACCTTGTTTGTCCAGGATGTGCCGACGCGACTGGAGGAAGTTCGTCGTCTCATCACCCAACTCGACGTGCCGGTTCGTCAGGTGATGATTGAGGCGCGGATTGTGATCGCTGACGACAAATTCAGCCGTGAGCTCGGTGCGCGTTTCGGATTTGGTGCCGGCACCTCGGTCAACAACCGCAACATCGGTATCGGCAGTGGTCTGCCCGGCACCAACAATATCGCACGCGGCGGCGCTCCCGACAGCGGCCTCAACGTCAACTTGCCCGTCGCCGGTGCCGCAGGCAATCTCGGGCTCACGTTCCTGAATCTTGGCAACGGCAATGTCGTCAATCTGGAATTGTCAGCACTTGAAGCAGATAACCGCGGCAAGGTCGTGTCTAGTCCGAAAATTATCACCGCCGACAAGCGTAAAGCGTTTGTCAGCCAGGGCACCGAGATCCCGTACCTGACGCAAGCGGCAAGTGGTGGCTTAACTATCGCCTTCAAAGCGGCCGTGTTGTCGCTCGAGGTCACGCCCCAGATTACGCCGGACGACAAAATCATCATGGACGTGGAGATCAAGAAAGATCAGTTGGGCCAGTTGGTTGCCGTGGCAACACTGGGCACGGTGCCGTCGATTGATACTAGATTGCTGCGCACGCAGATACTGGTTGAGAACGGCGACACCGCCGTACTTGGCGGGGTCTATGAACAACTCATCCGCACGGATACGACAAAAGTGCCGTTGCTCGGCGACATTCCGTTCGTTGGCAACTTGTTCAAAACCACACGCAAACAAGAAGACAAGACCGAACTCCTAATCTTCATCACGCCACGCATCATCAAGGATCAACTCACGATTCGCTAAGCCGCACGTACCAACAGAACTTTGACGGGGCGCTTAAGCGCCCCGTTTCGTTTCCGCCAACCCATCTCGTAAACTGTCAGCATGACCGAACGCGACATCACCAATATTTTTCTGGTCGGCATGCCGGGCTCCGGCAAGACCACCGTTGGCAAGACCTTGGCGAAGCGACTGGGCTTGCGCTTTGTCGATGCCGATAAGGAAGTGGTTGTGCGCACCGGTGTGCCAATTGCCACCATTTTCGAGATCGAAGGCGAGGCGGGCTTTCGGGTACGTGAAGCACAGACCATCGCCGATCTCGTACTGGAGAAAAATATCTTGTTGGCCACCGGCGGTGGCGTGGTGCTCAACGCGGACAGCCGCACACTGCTGCGCCAACACGGTACGGTGGTGTATCTGCGCGCGGGTGTTGCGCAACTGCGTGAGCGCACCCGCCGCGACACCAAGCGCCCACTGCTACAGGGCGACGACCCAGAGGCCGTATTGACGCGCCTGTTGACCACCCGCGAGCCGCTCTATACCCAGACTGCGCATGTCATAGTCGATGCCAGCCGCGACAATGTTTCCAAGCTGGTGCAGCAGATAATTGAAGCCGTAAACGCTAGCAGCCTGTTGGACTTAAAGAATCGTCGCGAAAAATGAGCTGGGCGAGGGCAGATTTTCACGATTTTCTAGCCAATAGTTGTTCTATTGGCGACGAAAATCGGGGAAATATGCACCGTCCAGATCATTTTGCAGCCGATTCCCTTTAAGTCCGACAGGCTGCTAAGGCAGAATCAACTCCCCAACCGCATTTCCTGAAGTCCGCCCATGACCGCGCCATACCACGCCACCGAAATCACCGTCTCACTCGCCGAGCGCAGCTATCCCATTGTCATTGGTCGCGGTCTGTTACAAAGCGTTGCGCTCGTGCGCGACCATCTACCGCTCCCGCGCGTGGCGCTGGTGACCAACGATACGCTGTGGCCGCTCTACGGTGATGCGTTTGCCAACGCATTGCATGCGGCAAATATTCAAGTGCTGCCCATCGTGTTGCCAGATGGCGAAGCGTACAAGAGCTGGCCTGCGCTCAATCAAATTTTTGATGCACTACTAGAACACGCCTGCGACCGCAAGACCACCTTGATTGCGCTCGGCGGCGGCGTGATCGGCGACATCACGGGCTTTGCCGCCGCCACGTATCAACGCGGCGTGCCGTTCATACAAATTCCCACCACCTTATTGGCGCAAGTCGATTCCTCAGTCGGTGGCAAAACCGCGATTAACCATCCGCGCGGAAAAAATATGGTCGGCGCGTTCTATCAGCCGCAACTGGTACTGGCCGATACCGAGACGCTCGCCACCCTGCCTGAACGCGAACTCCGCGCCGGCTTGGCCGAGGTCATCAAGTACGGCCTGATTCTCGATGCCACATTTTTTGTCTGGCTCGAACAAAATATCGACGCACTGCTTGCACGCGACCCCGCCGCGCTTACCTACGCGATCCAGCGCTCGTGCGAAATCAAAGCCGATGTCGTCGCCAAGGATGAGCGCGAAACAGCAAAAGAAGGTGGCCGCGCGCTACTCAATCTCGGTCACACCTTCGGCCACGCTATCGAAACCGCGCTGGGCTACGGCACGTGGCTGCATGGTGAGGCGGTGGCCTGCGGCATGCTGCTGGCTGCGCAACTTTCGCAGCAACTCGGTCGGATTGACCGCGATGCCGTCGCGCGTACGCGTCGGTTGATCGAGCGCGCAGGCTTGCCCACGAAGGTACCCAATATCGCCGCCGACGTGATGCTCGAACACATGGGACGCGATAAAAAAAACGAGGCCGGAACCATCAAATTGATTTTGCTAAAAGAAATCGGTTACGCCTACGTTGACGCCACGATTTCGGCACCGCGCATTCACGCATTTCTAGAAAACGGTCGCGCGTAGCGACAGTTACGGGCTGGTGCGCTGTAACCGCTTCAAGAACACGCCCATTTCCTTGGCTGCCTGCTTGTCACCCTTCGCATCGGCGGCCGCGATGCCTTTCTCATAGGCCTCAATCGCGCCCGCAACATCGTCGGTTGCGGCCAGCGCCTTGCCGAGTAGTTTCCACGCGGCCGAGTAGTGCGCATCGAGCGCGACTGCTGCGCGCAGATGCGAAATCGCGCGCGCCGCATCGTCCACTTTCATGTACTCGTTGCCCAGCGAGAAGCGCAGCAGGGCAGAATCCTTGCCCTTGGCGAGCATCGCTTCAAAATTTTCGATCATGCTCATGTGGATTCCTCAATTGAGCGCGTGACAGTGTTCAGTTTATCCATAAAATAACGCTATCACCCCGGATTCAAATCTGACTTCGCCTAACAGGAGAACCCATGATTTACGCGCACCGCGTTGTTGCTCTGTCTCTCGCCTTCGCATCGATGGTTTTTGTCAGCGCGGCATCTGCGCAAAGCAAGCCCACCAATGCCCGCGATATTTCCATCGGCCTGCAAGCGGCCATCACTTCGATGGATCCGCATTATCACAACATCGGGCCGAACAATGGCACCTTGCGGCACATCTTCGAGCCGCTCATTACGCAGGATGGAAATCAGAAATTGATTCCGGCGTTGGCAACATCATGGAAAGCGCTCGACGACACGACCTGGGAATTCAAGCTACGCAAAAATGTACGTTGGCATGATGGCTCGCCATTCACTGGCGAGGACGTGGCGTTCACGCTAAAACGCGTACCGAATGTCCCGAACAGCCCGTCTTCATTCGCGACTTTCACTAAGCCGATTGTCGATGTAAAAATCATTGACCCACATACGATCATTTTCAAGACCGCGTCGCCGCATGTGTTGCTGCCGTCGGATCTCACGGCGGTGGGCATTGTTTCCAAGCTGCATGGTGAAAAAGCGACCACCGACGACTACAACTCGGGCAAGGCTGCCATTGGCACGGGCCCCTACAAATTTGTCGAGTACATCGCAAATCAACGCATTGTGTTCAAAGCGAACTACGGCTACTGGGGTGGTGAAGAGCCTTGGGATAAGGTGACCTTCAAGATGTTGACCAATCCCGCTGCGCGCGTGGCGGCATTTTTGTCGGGTGACGTGGAGATGATTGAGACCGTACCAACCGCCGACATCGCACGGTTGGAGAAAGACAAAAAATTTGCGCTATCGAGCAAGGTCTCGAACCGGGTGATTTACGTGCACTTGAATCAGCATCAAGACAAAGAGCCGGTATTCATCACCGACAAAGCGGGCAAACCGCTCGATAAGAATCCGCTGAAAGACGTGCGCGTACGTAAGGCCTTGTCGATGGCGATCAATCGCGACGCCATCGTCAGCCGCGTCATGGAAGGCCGCGCCGTTGCTGCCTCCCAGCTCTTGGCCGATAATTTTTTCGGCACCAGCAAGAAGTTGAAGCCGATGAAATTTGATGCTGACGGTGCGAAAAAATTACTCGCTGAAGCGGGTTATCCAAACGGCTTTGCCATGACCATTCACGGCCCGAACAATCGCTACATCAACGACTCGGCCATCGCGCAAACCATCGCGCAGTTTTATTCGCGCGTCGGTATCGACGTGAAAGTAGACACCATGCCTTCGAGTGTTTACTTCACCCGCGCCAGCAAATTGGAATTCAGCTACATGGTACTCGGCTGGGGAACCGAATCGGGCGAGCAGGGTTCGTCACTGCGTTCATTGCTGGCAACATTTGATCCACCGAAAGGCATGGGCGTGACCAATCGTGGCCGCTACTCGAATCCAGAATTGGACAAACAACTCAGCGTTGCGCTGGTGACCTTGGACGAGAAAAAGCGCGAAGCGCTGATTCAAAAAGCCGCCGAGACGGCGATGGATGATGTGGGCTTGATTCCGTTGCACTACGAAGTTTCTACTTGGGCAACCACCAAGGCGCTGAAGTACGCGCCGCGCACCGATCAGTACACCCAGGCGATGAGTTTGAAACCGGCGAAGTAGTTTGGGAACAAAAAACGGCGCTGACGGCGCCGTTTTTTTCGAGCCTATCATCACGCTGCCCACGCCGCCGCAATATCGGTTTGTGAAAAATCCTCCCCGTTGTAAAGCAAGGGAAGATTTCGCACCTTTGCCAGCGCGTAGCTAAATACATCGCCATAGTTCAATCCCGCTGGATGCCCGCTACCCTTGCCGTAGGCAACGAACGCAGCGTACCCCGCATTCAATTCCGCTTCACCGGGGGCGATCAACTCAAACGGCGGTTGCCGCAACAGATCGTCGAGCAAAATCACGGCGCGCTGACCACGGCGACCGTGCACCACCATGCGTGTTTCCAACGCGGTCGGTACACTGACCAGCACGCGCGGTGTCGCTGCAATGATGCGCAGAAACGGCTCGCGCTCTGGCTCACCGAACGCAATCGCGACTAGCGCCGACGTATCAATCACGATCACTTCGGCAAGCCCAGCGCGTCCCACTCAGTGGCATCGAACGCGTCGGCGCGTTCGGGAATTCGATCTAGCTGCGCCAACAACGCCGCAAACGTTTTGCTCGGAGCGACCGTCCCTTCGGCGTCACGCAACATCAGATCGACCGCGCGCTCAACGGCAGCGGTTTTGGTGAGACCGGTCGCTTTGGACAGGCGCTCCACTTTGGCGACCACGGTGGGATTGGCAATTTGTAGTGACATTTCAACCTAAAATGTATATATCAACATTATCAATATACATTTCGCCGGTACACAATGCAAGTCAGTACCCGCTTACTTGAAAATCTTTGAAATCACTACGCGGCCACAGGTGATCTGACGTGAAAACGGCGCTATTCGCGCCGTTTTTCACCTTTTTACCTCTTCTGAATCGCCAGCGATAATCCCTTGGCGCGCGCCGGCAAATCTCCATACCCTCGCTCAATCCGCGCAATCGAGGTAATCGACGTTTCGCCTTTCGCCAATGCTGCGGCCATCACATACGCCAGACCCGCGCGCAAGTCGGGGACGTTGAGCGTGAGGCCATTCGAGGTTAGCGGAGTCGGGCCGAGGATGATGGCGCTGTGCGGGAAGTCGCGGCCACGGAATCGGCAATCGACTGAGCCTAAGCAATGCGTGTCGATTTGCGTTTTCGCGCCTAGTGCTGAGAGCGCGGTCAAATAATCGAAGCGGCGTTCATATACCGTCTCATGAATGATCGAGGCACCGGTCGCCTGCGTGAGCATGACCGCGAACGGCTGCTGCCAATCGGTCGCGAAGCCCGGAAATACGTCCGTTTCCAGCACGGTGCTTTTCAGCGCATGGCGACGGAAAAAGCGGATCGACTTCGGCCCTTCAATCGATACGCCGCCACCGACGCTGTTGAACGGACCAAAGAAATTGATGAGCGTGGACGGGTCAATCCCATCGACAGTGATTTCACCGTCGGTCGCTGCCGCGAGGGCTGCCCATGACGCGGCTTCGATGCGGTCTCCCAACACTTCAAACGTCACGCCGTACAAGCGATCCACGCCTTCGATTTTTAATTCGCGATTCGGCATGAGTTGCACGCGCGCGCCCATGGCGTTGAGCATGGTGATGAGTGCAATGATTTCGGGTTCGGTCGCGACGTTTTTAATAAGGCTAGTACCTTTCGCCAACACGCCGAGGAACAGACAACTCTCGGTGGCACCGACCGATGGATACGGCAACGTAAAGTGACACGCCTTGAGTGGCCCGCGCCGTGTAGCGTAGTAACCATCGTCACTGACGGTGATTTCGGCACCGAACATTTTCGCCGCGTCCAAATGAAAATCAACGGGACGCGCGCCGATGTTACAGCCGGAGACGACCGGTACATGAGCCTCGCCGAGCCGATGCAACAACACGCCGAGCAACAAAATCGGGATGCGATTCGAGCCGCTGTCGGGGGTCGGTACTTTCGACGATTGCAATCTCGATGCGTCAATGGTGAGTGCGTCATCGCTCCACGTCAGCTTCGCGCCGGACGCTTCGAGCATGTCGCAGGTGATTTCGACGTCACCGATGCGCGGCGTGTTGAGTAATTTGGTAGTGCCTTCGGCGAGTAGGGCGGCGACCATGGCTTTAGTCGCGAAATTTTTTGCGCCTAAGCCTTTGATGCGGCCGCTCACTGGATGGCCGCCCTGAATGATGTATTTCTGCTCTGCTGACATGATGAGTTCGTTCCAAGTTCGATGATGTGGGCGGATGTTATCTGAAGATGGGCGTGAGATTCGGTTGTCGTCGTGGCAAATCATGTCAATATTGTGGCGAGCCTCCAACCACCCGCGTTCTATGCCACTACCCAACCCAGAAGCGATCCCCTGCGAAGCCATCCCCACGCACCCCGACTTTCGTCACCTATCGTCGATTGCGGGTATCAAGGTTGACCTTCGTTATCAGAGTGTCGATAACTTCGTCGGGCGCGATCTGTACTCGCCACTCGATTGCGCGTGGCTGCATCGTGACAGCGCGGCGGGGCTAGAGGCTGCGGTCGCATCGCTCACAAAAACCCACGCTGACTACACTTTGCTTGTCCTTGATGCCCTGCGCCCGCAACGGGTGCAAGAGGCGCTGTGGGCGGCACTCGAGGGCACCGAGTTACGCATGTACCTCGCGAATCCGGTGGTCGGCTCAATCCATTCCTACGGCATGGCCATCGACATCACCATCGTGGATCGCCACGGCCACGAGTTGGATATGGGCACACCGTTTGATGACTTGACCCAATACTGTTCGTTTAACTAAATATCGCAAATTTCACCCGCGCCGTAATTTCCTGCGGCGGCAGCAGCTGCGGATTGTTGGGGGCTGGGATGCTCGTTGGTGGCGGGCGGACATGGCTGGGATACGGCGAATTTCGTCGCTTGACCATGCGCGGACGCGACACGTTGCGGGTGCTGGTACAAAGCAAAGATGCCCCCTCTTTGCACAGCGCCTTAAACCACTGA
>JAYTVA010000043.1:0-2054 GCA_043744255.1 Burkholderiales bacterium
GCGTGGCGGCACGCCAGCGGTGGCCATGCCGACAATGCGGGCTCGTGGTGTGAGATTGTGCGACTTCAACGCAGCTTCGGACGCAACCAGAATCGCACACGAACCATCGTTCACGCCGCTGGCGTTACCCGCCGTTACCGTCCCGTCAGGCCGCACGATACCTTTCAATTTCGCAAGCACTTCGAGCGAAGTGTCGCGCGGGTGTTCGTCTTTGCTGACGACAATCGGATCGCCTTTTTTTTGCGCAATCGTCACCGCCGCAATCTCGGCATCGAAAAATCCGCTCTTCTGCGCAGCAACGGCTTTAAGTTGCGAAGCAAGCGCCATCCTGTCCTGTGCTTCACGTCCAATCTTAAACTCGGTGGCGACGTTCTCGGCGGTCTCGGGCATCGAATCGACGCCGTATTTTTCTTTCATCAATTTGTTGATGAAACGCCAGCCGATGGTGGTGTCGTACACGGCGTTGTTGCGCGAGAACGCGCTATCGGCTTTGGGCATCACAAACGGAGCGCGGCTCATGCTTTCCACCCCGCCGGCGATTATCAAATGGGCCTCCCCTGCTTTGATCGCGCGCGCTGCGGTGCCCAGCGCATCGAGACCAGACCCACAGAGGCGATTAATGGTCGCGCCCGGCACTGATTGCGGCAATCCTGACAGCAGCGCGGACATGTGCGCCACGTTGCGATTGTCCTCACCTGCCTGATTGGCGCAGCCGTAAATCACGTCGTCAATCGCCGCCCAGTCGAGATTGGGATAGCGCGCGATCAACGCCGCAATCGGAATCGCACCCAGATCGTCGGTGCGGACCGAGGACAGCGAACCACCGTAGCGACCGATGGGAGTACGAAGTGCGTCGACGATGTAGGCGTTCATATAGTTTGTCTTTAAGGTGCGATTGAAACGTTGGAAAGTGATGTCAGTTCAGCGAGCGACAAGCCAAGCACGGCTTCCACGAGCTTAAATCCGCTCGTCGTGACATCAATCACGGCAAGGTCTGTATAGATGCGGCTGACGCAGCCCACACCCGTGAGCGGATAAGTGCAACGCTCAACGAGTTTGCTCTCGCCACCGCGCGTGAGATGCTCCATCATCACCCACGTTTGCTTGGCACCAACGGCTAAATCCATCGCGCCACCCACCGCAGGAATATCGTCCTTGCCACCGGTATGCCAGTTCGCGAGGTCGCCATTGGCGGCAACCTGAAACGCGCCCAGCACAGCGATGTCGAGATGCTCCGCGCGCATCATCGCGAACGAATCCGCGCTGTGAAAATACGAACCACCACGCAGTAGTGTCACCGGCTGTTTTCCCGCATTGATCAAGTCAAAATCTTCAGCGCCAGCCGTAGGCGCAGGCCCCATACCGAGAATTCCATTTTCGCTTTGCAGAATGATCTCGCGATCTGCGGGCAGATGATTGGCGACCAGCGTTGGCATGCCGATGCCGAGGTTCACGTAGGCACCGTCGTGAATGTCTTTGCCGATGCGGGCGGCGAGCTGTTCGCGCGTGAGTTTCACGTAGCTCATCATGCCGCCTTGAAGCCCGGTATTGGGCGCGCTTTTATGCCGGATGCGACCGTTGCCGAGCGCGCGATTTTCACGACGCGTTGCACGAAGATTCCCGGCGTGACCACTGCCTCTGGATCAAGCTGCCCCAGCTCAACAATGGAGTGCACCGAAGCAATCGTCGTCTTCGCGGCCATCGCCATCACCGGCCCAAAATTGCGGGCGGCCATGCGATACGTGAGATTGCCCCAGCGGTCACCCTGCTCCGCTTTCACCAGCGCGTAGTCGGCGTGAATCGCTGATTCGAGCACATACATCTCGCCGCTGATTTCCCGTGTTTCTTTTCCCACGCCGTTGACTTTCGCGAGTTCAGTGCCGAACCCAACTTTGGTAAAAAATCCACCGATGCCCGCGCCCGCCGCGCGAATACGCTCGGAGAGATTGCCCTGCGGCACCAGTTCAAGTTCGATTTTTCCGGCGCGATACAGCGCGTCAAACACGTGCGAATCCGCCTGACGTGGAAACGAGCAGATGACCTTGCGCACCTTA
>JAYTVA010000044.1:0-2052 GCA_043744255.1 Burkholderiales bacterium
AAATGTTGGCGCTGGGCGGGGTGCGCCACTTCACCGGCGGTGGCAAGAAAGAAGGCCGTGTGACGTGTGCATCGTTGCTGGATTTGTGCAACAAAAAAGTCATTGAGATGAGTGTCGATGGTGGCGCGAGCGTGATCGTGCAAGCAGGCAAAGCGCCGATCGTCAACGGCTCGCCCGAGGTGCGCATGCGTGTTGGCTGCGGCAGCGCGACGATTGGAATTTTTGCCAAGCAATGGTTCGGTGAAGCCGACGAAGTCATCGTCGTCGACGATCACATCACCGGCGTGTTGACGGAACATCAAGCCGGAAAGTTTCTCGACATGAAACCGGCGGGCATCAAAGTGAAAGGTAAACGCTCGACGCCAGGCAGATATTTTCAAGTGGCGGAGCCCGGTCTTGGATGGGGCGGCACGAATCTCACCGACCCGCTTGCCATCATCGAGAAAATCGATCCAAAACTGGCGTGGCCAGGTTTGAAGTTGTTAATGGTCTCGACGACTGGCGAACATGCGGCATGGTTCGAATTGGATAACGAACTCAAACCGCAACAAGCTGCGATGCCCGCGCCGATCAAAACCGTCGTCGAGCGTATCGCCGAAAATTGCGAGCCGGCTTTATGCACGGTGTTGTTCATGGGCGGCGCGGGCGGTAGCCTGCGTGCGGGTGTAACGGAAAATCCAGTACGGCTTACGCGCTCGGTGAAAGATTTGCTCACGCGCGTTACCTGTGGCGGCGCGCCGGTGTACGTCTGGCCCGGCGGTGGCATCACACTCATGGTCGACGTGACGCGCATGCCGGACAATTCGTTCGGTTATGTGCCTACGCCTGCGCTAGTCGCCCCGATCGAATTCACTATGGCGCGCGAGCACTACGCCGCATTGGGCGGGCACATGGATCGCGTGCTTTCGGTGGAGCAGGCGCTTCGCAATGTGAAGTTCGATGCGCAAACCGAGCGCGACGACAACCCTTGGCCGTTGGTGGCACAACGATGATGAGCGAGCCCATTAGTACAAGACTGCCCGACGGCCGCTTGCACTTGCAACACGGCCCCATCGATTTGATTATCGAAGCAGTTGCGGATGACGCGCGCGAAATCGACTCGGCCTACGAGCAAGCATCCATGCGCTTCTCCGGCCTGCTTCCGAGTATGGTTGGCGAATTGAAATTGCTTCGCAGCGCTATCAAACAGAATGTTCCGATGTTCGCTGATCCAGTTGCGCAGCGTATGGCGCGTGCCGTCTGGCATTATCGCGAACAATTCATCACGCCAATGGCGGCGGTCGCGGGTGCTGTCGCCGATGAAGTGTTGCAAGCGTTAACACGAGGCCGTGATTTGCGCCGCGCCTATGTGAACAACGGTGGCGATATCGCGCTGCATCTCGCGAATGGCGAACAATTCGATATCGGCATTGCTGGTGTAGAAGACGCACGCATGAAAGGTCAGTTCTGTATTCACGCAGATGATCCGATTCGCGGCGTAGCCACCAGCGGCTGGCGCGGCCGCAGCTTTAGTTTGGGCATTGCCGATAGCGTAACGGTGCTCGCCGCTAACGCCGCGCAGGCCGATGCGGCTGCGACGATGATCGCGAATGCGGTCAATATCGACCATCCGCAAATCGTGCGCGTTCCCGCAAACGAGATTTCTCCTGAGTCCGATTTGGGTGAAATGCTCGTCACACGGCATGTTCCAATGCTTGATCAAGAACGTGTTGTGGCTGCACTTAATAACGGTGTTCACGCGGCGGAACAATATCTCGCCGAGGGATTGTTGGAGCGCGCGGTGTTGCGACTTCAAGGGCGGGTCCGAGTTGTGTCAAAAGAGAAAAACTATCCGACGAGTGGTCCGCTTACCACCGCGTCATTCCCGTCCCGAAAAGGGGATAAACGTAGGCGGGAATCCAATTTGACCTTAACAGCGTAGAAAAACTGAAAACGATTCTATGACCAACATCCGAAAAATAGTTGTCCAAATCGACGAAACCCACAGCGAAATGGGCAAGCCGGTTACTCCGCCAACACGCCGCGCACTGGCGATGGCCGTCATCAAAAATC
>JAYTVA010000045.1:0-6561 GCA_043744255.1 Burkholderiales bacterium
GCCACCTCCTGTACGGCCACCGCGGGCATTCCAAGACAGGCGGCGACCGCCTCCATGGTCTCGGGCGCGAGCCAGCCCTTTTCGTCCTGGGCGATCGCCAGCGCCGCCATCTCGGCGGATTGCTTCTGGTCGGCCGGGTACTTGGCCAACTCGCGATCGATCTTCCTGTATGCGTCCGGACTCAACATGAAATGGCGGGCCTATCGATCGATTTCGCCGAACACGATGTCCTGGGTGCCGATAATGGTCACCACATCGGCCAGCATGTGACCACGCGCCATCTCGTCCAACGCCTGGAGGTGGGCGAAGCCAGGCGCGCGGATCTTGAGACGGTAAGGCTTGTTGGCGCCGTCGGACACCAGATAGATGCCGAACTCGCCCTTGGGGTGCTCGACGGCGCTGTAGGCCTCGCCAGCGGGCACGTGGAACCCTTCGGTGAAGAGCTTGAAATGGTGAATCAGCTCTTCCATGTTGGTCTTCATCGCCACGCGCGACGGCGGCGCCACCTTGTGATTGTCGGTCATCACCGGGCCCGGGTTGTTGCGCAGCCACTTGACACACTGGCGGATGATCTTGTTGGACTCGCGGAACTCATGCACTCGCACCAGGTAACGGTCGTAGCAGTCGCCGTTGGTGCCGACCGGGATATCGAAATCGAGCAGGTCATACACTTCGTAGGGCTGCTTCTTGCGCAGGTCCCAGGCGATGCCGGAGCCGCGCAACATCGGGCCGGTGAACCCCATGGCAAGCGCGCGCTCGGGCGAGACGATGCCGACATCGACCAAGCGCTGCTTCCAGATCCGGTTGTCGGTGAGCAGGGTTTCGTATTCGTCGATATAGCGCGGGAAGCGGGTGGTGAAATCCTCGATGAAATCGAGCAGCGAGCCGTTGCGGTTCGCATTCATCGATGCGATCGTCTTCTCGTTCTTGAATCTGGAGGCACGGTACTGCGGCATGGCATCCGGCAGGTCGCGATAGACGCCGCCCGGACGATAGTAGGCCGCGTGCATGCGCGCGCCCGACACCGCCTCATAGCAGTCCATCAGGTCTTCGCGCTCGCGAAACGCGTACAGGAACACCGTCATCGCGCCCACGTCGAGCGCATGCGCCCCCAGCCACAACAGGTGGTTGAGCACCCGCGTGATTTCGTCGAACATCACGCGGATGTACTGCGCGCGCAGCGGCACCTCGACACCGAGGAGCTTTTCGATCGCCATCACGTAGGCGTGTTCATTGACCATCATCGACACGTAGTCGAGCCGGTCCATGTAGGGCACCGACTGGATGAAGGTCTTCTGCTCGGCCAGCTTCTCGGTGGCCCGATGCAGCAACCCGATGTGCGGATCGGCGCGCTGCACGACCTCGCCGTCGAGTTCGAGCACCAGCCGCAATACCCCGTGCGCCGCCGGATGTTGCGGTCCGAAGTTGAGGGTGAAATTCTTGATTTCCGCCATCGCTACTTCTTCATTCCGGCGTATTTCTCTTCCCGGATCACGCGCGGGACAATCTCGCGCGGCTCGATCGACACCGGCTGGTAAACCACGCGCCTTTGCTCCAGGTCGTAGCGCATTTCCACATGGCCGGAGATCGGAAAGTCCTTGCGGAACGGATGCCCGATGAAACCGTAGTCAGTCAGCAAGCGGCGCAGGTCTTCGTGACCTTCGAACATGATGCCGAAAAGGTCGAAAGCCTCGCGCTCGTACCAGCCCGCCGCGGACCAGACTCCGCACAGGCTGGCGACCACGGGAAAATCGTCATCGGCACAAAACGTCCGCAGGCGCAGGCGCCAGTTGTGCTCGAGCGAAAGCAGGTGCGCGACCACGGCGAATCGCGCGCCATCCCAGGCGCCCTCGCCATACGACGAATAATCCATGCCGCAAAGATCGATGCATTGGGCGAAGGCCAGCGCCGGGTCGTCACGCACGATGGTCGCCGCCTCGGCGTATGCCTCGGCCTTGACCACCACCGTGACCTCGCCCAACGCCTGGGTGAGCGACACCATGCGGTCGCCGAGGGCGGACCGCAGGCTGGATTCGAGTTCGCTGAGCGGGCTCATGTATTGACCGGGTGTGGCAAGCCGCTTAGCGCGCGATGGTGTTGGTGCGACGGATCTTGTTCTGCAACTGCAGGATGCCGTAAAGAAGCGCCTCCGCAGTGGGCGGGCAGCCGGGTACGTACACATCTACCGGCACGATGCGATCACAGCCGCGCACCACTGAATACGAGTAGTGGTAATAGCCACCGCCGTTGGCGCAGGAACCCATCGAGATCACCCAGCGCGGCTCGGCCATCTGGTCGTAGACCTTGCGCAACGCCGGTGCCATCTTGTTGCACAGCGTGCCAGCGACGATCATCACATCTGACTGGCGCGGGCTTGGGCGGAACACGATGCCAAAGCGGTCGAGGTCATAGCGCGAGGCACCGGCGTGCATCATTTCCACAGCACAGCAGGCGAGGCCAAAACTCATCGGCCACATCGAGCCGGTGCGGCTCCAGTTGAGCAGCGTGTCGATGGATGTGGTGACAAAACCTTGTTGAGTGATGCTGCCGCCTTCGGGCATTTGAATCTCCGGAAACTTTGCTAAACCAAACTTTTGTTGCGACAGGCGCAGTGGCTAAATGACTCGCGACGCCGCTACTCCCAGTCCAACGCACCCTTCTTCCATTCGTAGATAAAACCCACGACGAGGATGCCCAAAAAAACCATCATCGACCAGAAGCCGAACCAGCCGAGTTCCTGAAGCACGATGGCCCAAGGAAACATGAAGGCGATTTCGAGATCGAACAAAATGAACAATATCGCGACGAGGTAATAGCGCACATCGAATTTCATGCGCGCGTCTTCGAAGGCTTCGAAGCCGCATTCGTAGGGGGAGAGTTTTTCAGCGTCGGGATTGTTGTTGCCGAGGAGGACGGTCAAGCCCTTGCTCATCACCAGCGGTAGAACACCGATAGCGATACCGACAAGGACAAAAATCAGAATGGGAAAGTAGTTGGCCAACATATTCGCTTGAAACCTTCGCATTCGGGGCATGCCGCGCACACCCCACTCATCTACTCTGACGCACAGACAGGCTACTAATTGCAGCCTGTCCATTTCCTATATGGTGCCGTCGGCGAGACTCGAACTCGCACAGCTTTCGCCACTACCCCCTCAAGATAGCGTGTCTACCAATTTCACCACGACGGCTTTACTACGTTGACTGACAGTTGATCTGCCCGAATCGAGCCGATCAACTCGGATATTTTACTTCGGATTCTGCGCCGGTTTTGTTTCCGTCTTGACGTCGACCGGCGCGGCTGGTGCAACGGGTGCCGCAGGGATCGCCGGCGTCGCAGTGCTCGCCGTTGGTGCCGGAATCGAATTTACGCCGGTGTCCTTCGCGGCCTCTGTTTTGGCGGGCGCATCAGTCGCACCACCCATCACACCCGTGTTTACGCGCGGCGCATGAAAATACGTCAAGCCGAGACTGGTGGCGAAGAAAAATGCGGCGCACCAAGCGGTCGATTTCGACAAGAAATTCGACGCGCCAGACGAACCAAACAAGCTGCCCGCCGAGCCGCTGCCGAATGCCGCGCCCATGTCAGCACCTTTACCGTGCTGCAACAACACCAGCACGATGATCGCGACCGCTAGTAAACAGTGAAACGCCAAAATGATATTTGCCAACATTTTTTTTCCAATTCGTCCAACCGCGCCACTACAGCGCCTGCCAAATTCCCAAAAATTCATCCGCCACCAACGACGCCCCACCGATCAAACCGCCATCGACATTGGGCATCGCAAATAATGTCTTTGCGTTTGCTTTTTTCACACTGCCACCATACAAGATGGGCATGTTCCCCGCGATTTCCACGTTTTGCCTGCTAATTTCAGCGCGCAAAAAATGGTGTACTGCTTCGGCTTCCTCTGGCGTCGCCGTCTTCCCGGTGCCAATCGCCCACACCGGCTCGTACGCCAAGACCGCACTCGCCAGCGCCGCCACGCCATGCGCAGAAACAACCGCGCTCAACTGACGTGCAACCACCGCCTCGGTACTACCAGCAAGCCGCTCATCAAGCGTCTCACCCACACACAAAATCGGCGTCAATCCAGCAGACATCGCACGCGCAAATTTTTCGGCGACGATCATATCGGTATCACCAAACACCGCGCGCCGTTCCGAGTGGCCGATGATCGCGTACTTGCTGCCGAACTCCGCAACCATGCCAGCCGAAACATCACCCGTGTAAGCGCCAGTGTCGAAGCGGCTGACATCCTGCGCGCCCCAAGCAATCGCCGTTTTGCTCAACAACGTTTGCGCCTGTTGCAAATAGGCAAAAGGCACACAAACACCGCAGAGCTTGCCCGGTTGCAAACTGACCGCCGGAACCAACTGGCCAAGTAGCGCCGCATTCGCCGCCAGCGAGCCGTTCTGCTTCCAATTACCGATCACCAACCGATTTCTCAACGCGAAATGTCCTGAGTCCGACAAAGCGAGCGATTATAGCGCGGCGGGCGGGTTGGGGGCAAATTCGGCTTGGGTTGGGCGCGGCGCGAAGACAAATCGGTCATTGAATGGCCAGCTTGCGTCGTTGGTCTGCCGACTTGTTTCAGGGATGACGGGGCTGGCGCTCAACCGCTAAAGACCCGCTTGGGCAGACCACAGTATGTGGAGCGCACACTTCAAAGCTGGGAAGTTCGCGGCAGTGGAAAGCTCTACTCTAAAGCTGGCGGGGCGATTGCTGGTGGATAAATGCTCGATTGCAAGACTGATCCCGGGCCGCGCCGCATGGCTTGATCGCTGAGGGGACAGCACTTGCCAAGGCGGCGATATTGGCGCAAAATGTGTACACATTGATTCACAATCGTAGAGGCATCCACATGGAAACGACAAAGGTAGGCATACGCGAGTTCCGCGCTGACTTGGCCGAGTACATCGCATCCAGCACGCCCGTTGCTGTCACGCGGCACGGCCAGACCGTTGGCTACTTCATACCTACGCAGGGACAAGTTGAGGCAGACATTGCAGCCTTGAAAAAAGCCAGCAAGACCTTAGACAAGCTGCTCGAAGCGCGGAGCGTGGATGTAGAGTCCGTGGTTGCAGACTTCAAAGCAGCACGCCGGAAAGCCAGCACACCCACGAAGAAGCTGAAAGTCAAAGCGGCATGAGTGGCAAAGCCATCGTTCTTGATGCGAACATCCTGATTCGTGCGGTGCTCGGAAAGCGGGTGCGAGAACTTATTTTTGACAACGTAACGACAGTCAAATTTTTCGCCCCCGATGTTGCCTATGCAGATGCGCGAAAGTATCTGCCAGTGCTGTTGAAAAAGCGCGGCATTGATGCCAGTGCAGCAATGCTGGTGCTGGATCGGCTTGAGGGCGTTGTTCAGTCCATTGACGCAGAATTGTATGAGGGCATGCAACAGCAGGCATTGCAGCGCATCGCAGTTCGCGATGCGGATGACTGGCCTGTGTTGGCGTGCGCAATGACATTAGGTTGTCCCGTCTGGACTGAAGACGCGGACTTCTTTGGCACCGGTGTGGCTACCTGGACATCTGACCGCATAGCCTTGTATTTGGCATGAGCATAAATTAAGGCGTCTGACCCAATTTATGTACTCGCCACCTTCGACAAAGGGATCGCCGCCGTGCCGAAGTGCGGGCTGAATTACAACGCCGCCGCGCGTTTGCTCATCAAACAAAACCGCGTACCAGAAGCCAAACAAAAGCTCGACACGCTCATAAAATCGCGCCGAATTCGGATGGGGCGGTGATTGCGAAGGAGATTTTGGCGGGGATACCGGCAAAGCCGTAACGGCGTTGAGAATTAGCGCCAAGTGCAACAGCCTATGGTGGGACAAATACGTATACACAAATGTATAAGCAAACGTGTATCATTCGTTGATGAAAGTTCACGGATTTGATTGGGATGAGAGTAATTGGCCAAAGTGTGCAAAGCATGGACTTTCCAAGCATGAAATTGAAGAAGTCTTGCTTGGTTCACCGGCTGTCATGCCTGATCCTTATCCGACAGAGCCGCGTATGCGGGCCATTGGAAAAACTGCCGCTGGGCGCTACGTGTCCTTGGTGTTCAGGCTAGGGAAGCGGGGCGCAAGCATATTGCCGCGACCGATCAGCGCCCGTTATATGCACGCAAAGGAGATTAAGCGCTATGAAAGCCAAATCTAAAACCGTGCCAGCCCTGCGTAACGATAAAGAGGCTGAACAATTCGTTCAAACGGCTGATTTGAGCCAATACGATCTTTCTGGCTTTAAGCCCATGAGATTTGAGTTGCAACCCAAGTCGGCCGCGCTGAACATGCGCATCCCGCAAAAGTTGCTCGACGCGTTGAAGCAACAAGCGCAGCGGCAAGGCATTCCCTACACGCGCTATGTGCGGCACCTGCTCGAAAATGGTTTGGCGCGTTGATGGCAGCCAGCGAAATGACGAGCACCACGCCGATAGCATAAATGGGGTTGAATGGGGTCTACCATTGAATTTGTGGATGACACCCGTCAAAAGGAAGCGTAGCATTTCTTGTTGACGGGGGTGTGGCTCATGGGGTCCGTGGTTTGGC
>JAYTVA010000046.1:0-6554 GCA_043744255.1 Burkholderiales bacterium
ACGTTGCGCCACGATGCAGCCAATCTTAGGCTCCGGCCTGCGCCGGGGAGACAGTGAAAAGTGGGCAGGGAGTCTATTGCGCAATCACCCAACTCTGTCATCCCGGCACTCCGAATGGGGCGGCCATCGAAAGACCGGGCGCCAATTTACGTGGTGCTGCGACGCAGCCAATCTTGGGCCCTAGCCTTTCGATGGAGACCCCATTCGGGGCGCCGGGGAGACAGTGAAGACGCGGAGGTGACAGCGAAAAAGTTGGCAAGAAATTCGTCGCGCAATCACAAAACATTGTCGTCCCGGCGCAGGCCGGGATCCAATTTACGTTGCACCACGATGCAGCCAATCTTGGGCCCCGGCCTGCGCCGGGGAGACAGTGAAAAGTGGGCAGGGAGTCTATTGCGCGATCACCCAACTCTGTCATCCCGGCACTCCGAATGGGGCGGCCATCGAAAGACCGGGCGCCAATTTACGTGGTGCTGCGATGCAGCCAATCTTGGGCCCCGGCCTGCGCCGGGGAGACAGTGAAGAGTGGGCATGGAGTCTATTGCGCAATCACAAAACCCTGTCGCCCCTGCATCGCCCGCCATGCCGGACAGGATCTACTGCTGCTCGACCCAATAACCCCTGTTGCGCAACATCGCCACCAGTCCACGCGGGCCGACCAGATGTAGCGAACCCACCGCGATGAAGTGCGGCTCCTTGCTTGCGAGATAGACTTCAATTTTTTTCAGCATCGCATCATGGCGACTGTAGATGAGCACGTCATTGAGATCATCTGCGCGCCGCGTATCTTTGCGCATTTGGTCGGCGATGGCCTCAAGCTGCTGCGCGTTACCGGCTTGCCACGCGCTGACCAGGCCGCCAATCTGCGTTTCAGCGAGATCGCTTTCGAGCATGTAAATCGCATTCTCCAAAAACGCTTCTTGCAGCATCGCATTCATGCCATCGAGCATTTTGATTTGCCCGATCTGCGATTCGAGTTCAATGATCGGCTTGCCATTTTTTTTAGCCGCTTGAATCAGGTAGGCATCGACCCCCTGATTCGTCTCATAGCCGAGGCGCATAAACTCACCCACCGACAAAAATCCGCCCACCAACCACGGCTTCATCGTCCTCGCTGGTTCCAGTGGCATCTTCAGGCGCGTGAGCTGCGTGTTCATGCGCGCCAGCAATGGCTTGGCGATATTGCGCTCCAGTGAATTCGGCGGCGTATAAAACATCATCTTGTCGAGATCCGCCATCCCATCGGTGCTGGTAATGTCGGCTTCGACCACCAGCTTCGTCGCGCGTGTGAGCGCCGCTTCCACCACCTCGGGCAACGGATAAAACGACTGCTTGCCCACATGCATCGTGCCAAAAAGATGCACCGTGTTCGTCGGTGTCGTGACGCGCCACATGAACGCGCGTTTGCTCGAACCTGCACTAGCGGAGCGTTCCGCCGCAGCGTGCGGCACGGGGGACGCGACTTGCGGGCGTTGCGTGGGATCGTAATCGGCGACCTTCGGCTGCGCAGACGCGGGTGCCGCGATACCCAGCCAAGCGGTGACGATTGCAGTGATAGCTACAGAAAAAAGTGATGGGCGCATACGCTAACGGCTTCCAGACAATTGATAGCACTGGATTTTACAGAGGGAGTGGTCAGCAATGGGGCTTCGGCTAAAATTGACACTCTCTGCCTGCAGATGGCGTTAACCTGCGGCGCGCGTTTTCAACTCTCTCAATTCAGGAACTACAAGATGCAAATCGGCATGATCGGACTCGGTCGCATGGGCAACGCAATGGCCACACGGCTATGCGACGCAGACATTCACGTCGTCGGTTTTGATGCCGCCGGCCAAGCAGTCGATGCGCTGGTGAACGTCGCGGGCTTCGATGGCGCGTACTCACTCGATTCGATGCTCAACGCCATGCCCACGCCACGCACCGTCTGGGTGATGCTGCCCGCGGGCCGCGCCACTGACGCCACGATGGAAGAATTGCGCATGAAATTATCGCCAGAGGACGTGGTGGTGAACGGTGCGAATCAGTTCTACAAAAGCAGCGTGACCCAAGCCGAGAAATTTCGTGACCTCAATCTGCATTTGATCGACGCCGGTGTTGCGGGCGGTGTACACGGACTAAAGAACGGCTACTGCCTGATGCTCGGTGGTGAAGCCGTGGCGGTCAAACGAATCGAACGCGTGTTGAACGCCCTCGCGCCAAACGCAAATCAATGGCTCCACTGCGGGCCATCGGGCGCGGGGCATTTCGCCAAGATGGTGCACAACGGCATCGAATACGGCCTCATGCAAGCCTACGCCGAGGGCTTCGCATTGCTGAGTGAAAAACGCGAATTTGATTTCGATACTGCCGCCCTCGCCGAAACGTGGCGACACGGCAGCGTGGTGCGCTCGTGGCTGCTCGATCTCACCGCGAGCGTATTGCAACGTGACCGCGCGCTCGATGGCGTGGCACCGGTGGTCGGTGATTCCGGCGAAGGCCGATGGGCCGCGCAAGAAGCAATTGCGCTCGGCGTGCCAGCGCCTGTGTTGTCGTTAGCCTTGATGGCGCGCTTCGCCACCCAAGGTCACGATGATTACGCGGCGAAGTTGCTGGCGATGATGCGCAAGGAGTTTGGTGGACATGCGGTGGCGGTGGAGGGGCGCGGGTAGTTGCGATACTATGGAATTCTAGGGCTTCAGATTCCGCTAACGTACCTTTGTATAGCGGGCACTGAACCCGGTATTGATTTCTTTGAAGTCCAACACTCATGAGTAACGTGATTTCTACGGATCAAAATGGAAAATGTCCACCGACAAGGAATTGAAACAACGCTTTCCGAGCTGCCTCGGCACATCAAGAAGCTGTTTTTGGCTCTGCGCATTCCAAAGCTGGCCAGTCTGCTTGGCCGCGAATCGAACCAGCTGACCGACAACCAACTTCAAGCAATTGACACATTTTTTGCCCAAGTCCGGGATCATCAAGCCGCCATCCGTAATGACGCCAAGTATTCCACAGGGGAAGAGGACGACCTCGCTCGTGTCAGCGCTGGGCTCCCAGAACCGCTTAGACAAGACATTGAACGACTGCCTGAAGTATGTCTCGCGGTCGGAAAGCTGTTTGTGGAAAGACTCGCAAAAAAACTGGAGGAACAACTTGAACACGCTAGTACCGTCGATGAAAGTCTATTGCCCACTGTTCAGGAAAAACTCCGGAAGCAATCGGAGCTTGGGTATGAAGAGGCTCGGCTGACTGCATGGATCGAGTCAATCGCAGTATCTGATGCGCAGATAGGGCGGATACCGCGCGAATATTGCAGCGATGAGCTCAAACGGCTGAGCTCAATTACGACTTCCCCAGCGTTCACTAAATGGCAGCGCTGTAGTGAGGCGCTGGACAGGGATGCGCTGCTAGAGTATGGAGACTTTGCGAGATTCAATATTGTTTCACCTTTGCCAGCCTTTGCACCCTACGACCTCTTTGCACTTTTTCCAGACTCCGAATCTCTAAGCGCTAGCGATTTGTTTGACATGCTGTGCGCTCAGAAACCTTCAATTGAACCGCAGTCGCGTTTTCCGGAGACCTGGCACAGCTTGAAGGGACTGGTAGACGAGGCGTTCGATGCCTCTGACGGTCGTTACGATACTTGGTCGGGCGAGAGCGTGCCTGACCGGGAGGCAAGGTTGGAGATGCAAGAAGAGTTTGAGAAAAAGATAGCCAAGGCGGATGAGTTTCTGGGTAATAAAGCCATTTGGTGGGCTTTAGAGCATGGGCCTTTTGACTTCGAACTCTTCTATCGGAGAAAAAATGATCTCCGGAAGTACGACGTACCGGCTGACCTTTTGAGGAAAGCGCCTGAATTGCCGATTTTGCTTCGTGAAATTCAGACTGCTTTTTGCTTTGACCGCCCTGCCACGGTGGCTGCGCTGTCGCGTGCCACACTTGAGCGAATCATGCACTTGCACGGCTATAAAAATGGGTTGGGTAAATATAAAGATGACGTGCGCAAGCTCTTGGAGCCTATCGATAAAGTTGAAGGTGATCGCGTTCAAGCGGCAGTGACTGAGATTCACAAATTTGGAAATGATGTGCTTCATGCAAATCAAATGAAGCAGCCGCCGAATCAAGCAGAACCCCCGCATTTGAGGTCCCTCAAAGTGGCTGAGCAAATGAAGACGGTCTGTACAACACACTTGCCGACAGTCATTGAGATTTTGCTGCCCCAAGCGATACGCCAAGGGGGCACGCCCCCCTAACCCTTCACCTGATTCAAACTAATCGGCGCCTCCGGCACAAACGCGTCAGTGTGCACGGCCTCAAAACGTACTTCGACGATTTCCAATTCCTCGCGCCCGCCCAGTGCGCGCAGCACCACGGTATCGCCCTCGCGTGCCTTCATGCGCGCGCGAGGGGCGAGATCCAGGTGATGTAGCCGCGTTTTAGATTCAATTCGCCGATACCGATGATGGTGGCGGTGGAGCCGAAGCAGTAGCTGCACCATAGGTCTCGGTCTTGTGCGTTTGATTGTCTCCCGCCTCGCAGGCAGACCATCCGTTGGTAGGGTGCACTTTTGCCGGTGGCAAAACGCCGCGATCCCAATCCGGGCCGAAAATGAATCAGGCGTCGGCGTGGCGTAGACCCTTCACAAAATACATATCGAGCTGACCTTTGCCTTTGGCGTCGATCTTGCTGCGGTATTCACATTCGAACTGGTCGCGGATCAAATCGTAGGTATACGCTGAAATGTTGACACGGCCAGCCTCTCCTGCGCTTTCCATGCGCGATGCGAGGTTGACGGTGTCGCCCCAGATATCGAAGGCATATTTTCGTTTGCCGACGACACCAGCAACGACCGGGCCGGAATGCACACCGATCCGCAATGCCCATTTGAATGCGGCGGTTTTGTTTCTATCCTCAAGGTAATCAATCATTAGAAGTCCGGCGCGTACGCAGCGTTGAGCATGGTCTGCGCAGGCAATGGGCAGGCCTGCCGCGGCCATGTAGGCGTCGCCGATCGTCTTGATTTTCTCTACACCGCAATCATCCGTAATGCTGTCAAACGCAGCAACGATCTCGTTAAGTTCGGCGACCATTCGATCCGCCGGCATGCTTGAAACGGCTTGGGTGAAGCCGATGAAATCCGAAAATAGGATCGATACGGCCTCGTGCCGGGCGGGGCGGGCGCTGCCGGTGGCGGAGAGCTCATCGGCGATTTCGACGGGAAGAATGTTGTGCAGCAACTCCTTGGTCCGCGCCTGTTCGCGTTGCAGTTCCAAGGTACGTAGCGAAACCTGGCTTTCCAGTTCGCGTTCCGAGCGCTGCAAACCCTCAATCAGAGCCACCTGCGCTTGCAGCAGCGCTTGCGTCTTGCGTTCGTTGTCCGCGGACAAATGCACCACCACCGGATACAGCGCTGCGCCACACAATAGCGACGCTAGGCCCACCATCAATGCAACTGAACGTGAACTGGCGAAGATCAGATCCTGCTCCCACGCCGGAACCACGCGTACGCCTTCGAAATAGCCTGTGATTGGACCGCCTTCGCCTGTCTCTGCGCTATGCAACGGTACAAAAATGCGCAGCACAAAGCGGTTGCCGGGCAACTCAAAGCTATCGTACGAAGCGACTGTATATGTCGGCTTGCCGTGATCCGGCAGCAACGGCTCCACGGCGCCGCCATCTTTGGTCATTGCCTCGGCAAGCTTGGCACCGCTCACATCGTAAATTTCGGCGATGTCAAATAGACCGCCGGAGAGCGCCTGTGCCGCAAGATTGGCGCGCTCTGCCGCCTGCGGGCCGCCAAGGTCACCCACATTGAAATGCCTGATCAGGCCGCGCGATTCCTCCGTGGCTACCGCGATGATGCTTTTCTCGGAATTCTCACGCGCAAGAATCCAAGCCACCGGACTGGCGATTGCCGCGAGAACGACGCTGACGGCAGCGATGCGGATGGCAGCGCGCTTTTGGAATGGGTTCATCGAATAGGTTGCTTCAGTGGTATTCCAACGTTTTCACGAGGGACGGCTACAGGCTAATGGATTGGTGAATCGTCGCGGGTTTCGCAGCGGCAGTTTTGTTTGAGTCAGTTTGAGGCAATTGAGATCAGTCTGACACAGCGCTTGGGTTTGGGACGCATCGCTCAGAACAAAGGCCGCCGGTGGCACACATGTTGACCGAAGACCTACCCCTTCACCTGATTCAAACTAATCGGTGCCTCCGGCACAAACGCGTCAGTTTGCACGGCCTCAAAACGAGCTTCGACGATTTCCAATTCCTCGCGCCCGCCCGGTGCGTGCAGCACCACGGTATCGCCCTCGCGTGCCTTCATGAGCGCGCGGGCGAGGGGCGAGATCCAGGTGATGTAGCCGCGTTTTAGATTTAGTTCGTCGATACCGACGATGGTGACGGTGTTCTCGTCGCCCGCTCCATTCGCGTAGACCACCGTGGCACCAAAAAACACACGGTCGGCCAAGTCTGGGTCGCGTGGGGTGAGGGGATCCACGACTTCGGCGTTGTCGAGCCGCTTGGTCAAGAAGCGGATGCGTTTGTCGATTTCGCGTAGACGTTTTTTGCCGTAT
>JAYTVA010000047.1:0-2032 GCA_043744255.1 Burkholderiales bacterium
GATCATGCAAAAGCTCTCGCCGCTTATGTGCTGAGCGGGGGCGGGGCACAGTGAGCAATCGGTTGCGCACTTACGTTTTGCCGGTGCTGGGTGTAATTGGATTGACGGCGGGCGCTTATTTCGCAGGTGCGCGTGTCAACCATCCGCCGGCTTCTGACGTCACGACTGCGCCGCCAGCGCGTACGCCAAACGTGCTCAAGTTTGAAATTGGTGCTTCGCAGCTTGCGGCGCTCAAAGTGGCTGTAGTGGAGGAGGCACCTTTGCCCGTCGCCGAACCGCTCAACGGGCGCATTGCGTATAACGAGGATGTGACGGCGCGCATCTCTTCGCCGGTCGCGGGGCGGATTGTGTCTCTAAACGCGGCACCTGGAGATACTGTGAAATCCGGCCAGGCGCTGGCCGTGATTGATGCGCCGGATTTGGCAGCAGCCATAGCGGACTTGCGCAAGGCCGAAGCCGACGAGAGCCGCAAGAAGCTAGCGATGGAGCGTGCACAAAAGCTGTTCGACGCTGACGTCGTGCCACGCAAGGATCTTGAAGTGGCCGCAGCTGACCAGTCTGTTGCACGAGCCGAAATCCAGCGCGCGCAGTTGCGCTTGCGCAATCTGGTGCCTGCCGGTGGTGACGGGCATGGGCTCACACTGCGTTCCCCGATCAATGGTGTTGTCGCCGATCGTCGTGCCAACCCGGCCATGGAAGTGCAGCCGGGGATGGCCGATCCGTTATTTGTGGTCACCGATCCGAAGCGTTTGTGGGTGCTGGTTGATCTGCCGGAGCGCTATCTGGCCAAGGTGTCCGCGGGACTGAGCGCAAGTGTTTCGGTCGACGCTTATCCGGGCGAGACGTTTCGCGCCAGAGTGACGCGCATAGGGCAGGTGATGGATCCGGCGACGCGGCGGATTCAGGTGCGCTGCGAATTGCCGAACCCGGAAGGAATATTGAAACCGGAGATGTTCGCACGCGTGTCGCTGCTGACACGTGACGGGCAGGTCGCCTTGCGTTTGCCGAACAGCGCGCTCGTGACCGAAGGCTTGTACAGCTACGTTTTTGTTGAAGCCACACCGGGTACATTCACCAAACGAAAAGTGAATTTGTCGGTGCAGGACCGCGAATACTCCTACCTCGCCGACGGTGTCGGTCGCGGTGAGCGCGTAGTGGTGGGCGGTGCGTTGCTGCTCCAGTCCGAAATGGCATCGGGCTCCTGATTGAATCCGCCAAGTTCGTCGGCATGCAATGCTTGAACGACTGATTACGTTTTGCATGACCCAGCGGCTGTTTGTGCTGCTTGCGGTCGTTGCATTGACATTCTTTGGGATGCGCTCAGTGGGCAATCTGCCGATTGAGGCGTTCCCCGACGTTCAGGATGTGCAGGTGCAGATCGTTACGCAATTTCGCGGCCAGGCGCCCGAAGAAGTCGAACGCGCGATTTCGTTGCCGGTCGAAATCGGCATGGCCGGCACTCCCGGCATGACGCAGATTCGGTCAGTGTCAATCACCGGTCTGTCGGTTGTAACCCTTACTTTCGCCGATGGCACCAACGACTATTTTGCGCGCCAGCAGGTGATTGAGCGGTTGCAAAACATCACGCTACCGGCCGGGGTTCAACCAGCGCTCGGGCCTCTGGCGACGGCAGTGGGAGAAATTTACCGCTACGTTCTCGAGGCCCCCAAGGGGATGGCGGAATATGACGTGCGCGCGGTGCAGGATTGGGTGATTCAGCCGCGCTTGCGCATGGTGCCGGGTGTCGCTGATGTGGTGAGCTTTGGCGGAACAGTAAAGGAATATCAAATTCGGGTTGATCCATTTGCGTTGAAGCGCTACGGCATCACGCTCGACCAGGTCAGCACGGCGCTGCAAAACAACAGCGCCAACTATGGCGGCGGATTGCTCCGGCGTGGGGCCGAATCATTGGTGATTCGCGGCATCGGTTTGTTCAACAATCTTGATGACATCGCCCGCACCGTGGTTGCTTCGAAAGCCGGCAAGACCATTTTGGTGGGCGATCTGGGGGAGGTGCGCATCGGCGGGCGCG
>JAYTVA010000048.1:0-25179 GCA_043744255.1 Burkholderiales bacterium
TTGCCCAATACCGCTTTGGTTCGTGCCATCGTCGCCTCCTGTTGAAGGATAGTGGGGGCAGGATAGCATGAAAATTGTTAAGCGAACAGTATTGGGTCAAGTCTTGCAAACGAGCATTTCTCGGTCAGGCGGGCGCTTGCTAGTGCAGGAATGCCTGATTGAAAGACTTGACACTTTGCATGTCAGAAGCGGCCTCGCCATTGCGCTGCGCTAGCTCAGCGCAACATGGAAATGTTGGAATGTTAGAACTGACCCGGCTGCGTGTTAGGGCTGCGTGTTAGTGCGTGTTAGTGCGTGTTAGAACTGACCCGGCTGCGCGTGTGTGCGTGGACCCCGCTGCGTGTGCGTGCGCTGCGTGCGCATGCTTTAGAACTGACCCCGCTGCGTGCGCATGCTGAAGGAAAGTGGGAACAGGATAGCATGAAAATTGTTAAGCGAACAGTATTGAGACGTGACCCCGGTCTTGCAGATCACGGCAAGCGCGATCTAACCTTATTCGTTATGCCCCGCCTGCCACACGCTCGTTGATAAGATCAAACATGTCAGGGCGCAATCGATCCTGTGCAATTTGCGCTGACTCCTTGTCTAGCTCGAAACCAAGATATTTACGCCGAAGCGCCTTCGCTGCTACAAGGGTAGACCCGCTTCCGCAGAACGGGTCAAGCACCGTATGACCCGGCTGAGTCGTAAGCTCGATTAAAGCCTGCATGAGCTTAAGCGGTTTCTGGGCCAAATGAAGCCCGCTCTCGCCGCGGGCGAAACCCGACCTGAGGACGTTGTCTGGTGATCGCTCATGCTGCACAAAGGAATTTTCATTAAAGGCTCCAACCCCGTGCGCAAGAACGTTGTCCGCAATGGTGGTACCTATCGGGTAAGGCTTTACAAACCAGAGAACCGGCTCGAACGTCGGCCGAAGATTGCCAACTCGCCAACCCTCCCAAAGCTCGGCGTTACGTGTATCACCTCTGCGCTCAAACACGACACTGACGCGCTGTGCCCGATGCGGAGCGGATTCACGGAGCCAAGCAAGAGAGTCACGAAATGTAAAGCCAGCGTCTTCGAGCGCAACTATACATCTATGCGAAAGTCTGCGACCCGCAAAGACTATGGCTGAGCCCCCCGGCTTGAGAACGCGCAGCCAATGATTTGCAAAGGATGCGCACCACTCTTGATATTCAAGTGGTATTTTTCGGTCTGCTTCCGACCAGCCGTTCAATGGCTTGCCCCGACGTTTGAAGACTGCGCCGGCTCGCTCTTGCGCGGGACTCGTGCCGAGCAGCGCCGAATTTTTGTTGTTGTGCAGGACGTCCCATTCATCAGCGCCGATTCCGTAGGGAATATCGCTAAGTATGAGGTGGACGCTTTCAGCTGCGAGTTGAGAAACTCCGGCGATTCCGTCGCCATGAATCACGTGGTCGAGCAGTTGTTCGTATTTCATGGGTCAGAGTCCAAGCAATCCGCCGTGCTGAAGGCGCTCAATTTGCACAATGCGGGAATCTAGGCCTGTAGATCGTAAGAGCTCAGCGAGAGCGTCCGTGTGAGAGAGGCCAAGTAATCTATCTCGCTCTAATCGCAGATAGATTAGCGCCTCATCTTTGACCACTTGGAGGCCCGCAAGACTTGCTCTCTTTTCTTCAGTCCAGAGATTAGCATCTTTCGCCAGAACACCAAGAAGTGCACGGTTAATTCCCGTCCAGTAGTCAGTCGCATTTTTGCTCGGATGTAACTCAGAGACACTACTCAATAATTTGCGCAAGCCCGACTCAGCGTATTTTTGAGACCGCTTTTGTGAAAGTGCGAGTAGGGCAGCTAAATGGCAGTAACTCAGAATGCAAACATTTCGGGCAATCGCTTGTAGGTAGATTTGACTTGTCTTGCCGGGGAGTTGATAAATTGGACAAACGATTACGGCATAGTCGAGCCCATTTCTCCAGCCATCCATTGCTTGGACTTTAAAATCCTTCTGATTTTTGGCCGTTCTACTTAAGCGAAATGCTTTCGCGTCCGCGACTAATGAATAGCCACTTGCGCGAGCTTGAACGTCTGCCGCGTCCGCTCTGGCCGTAATTACTGCGCTTTTTAGCCCGAGGGCCGCAAGAGTTTCGCTGATAACGGCATCCGTATATTTGGAGTAGAGCTTCTCGGCAGACGAGTCGTGCCCATATTGTTCTGGCATTGCGCCGCAGACTCGGAGATGGTCTGCGAGTGCTCCCACGCCCTCGGAAGCGATCTCTCTCTGGAGTTCGGCAATCATTTTTGCGGAGTCATCGCCAAATGATCCACGCAGCTTTTCAAGCTCCGCAACCCAATAAACCCGGCGTTTCTTTGCTTCAAGTCTCATGCAATGGAGGCTTTCCTGTTGTTTGAGATACTACGCACATCATAGCGGGGCATAACGTGTTCTATTTCGCATAACTGAAATATAACTGTTATTTCCTCGCGCCACGTGCGCCGAGGTATAGATCGGAAACACCGCATGGATAAAGGAGTTTGGCGGCATCCTCGCGGCAAGATTGGCATAACGGCATCACGCGGCGTCTCGCATGAGGGTTGCATCCCTAGCCTGCTGTAATTCGCTTGGCGCACACCCTTCCGACTCATCGCGCAGGAGAACAGCGGCAGGTTTAGCAGCAGAGGTACTGTCTGCGCGCGTGCGGACGACGGCGCGACCTTTCATGCCGATGTCGTTTGGGACAAACTCCGCTTAACCCCTCACCCGCAACCGCCACAACGAAGTCACCTCTTTCGCCCGCGCACTATGCAGCGCATCGTCCGCATCGGACACACGCGGATGTGTCGGTCGCACGTCGATCCGTTCAGCAACACCTAGACCCGCGTCATCGATCCATTGCATCAACGCCTCGCGTGAGCGCAAGCCAAGGTGCTCGGCGAGGTCGGACAAGATGAGCCAGCCTTCGCCGTTCGCATCCAGATGCGCGGCGAGTCCGTGCAAAAAACCGCGCAGCATGCGGCTATCCGGGTCGTAGATGGCGTGTTCCAGCGGCGAGGATGGGCGCGCGGGCAGCCATGGCGGATTACAGACAATCAATGGTGCGCGGCCCTCTGGGAACAAATCCGTCTCGACGACCTGCACGCGATTGTCCAATTTCATCCGCTGCAAATTCTCGCGCGCGCAGCTGATTGCGCGTGGGTCTTGATCGGTGGCAATGACGCGTTTGATGCCGCGCTTGGCCAGCAACGCGGCCAACACACCAGTGCCCGTACCAATGTCAAACGCCAATACTGGCGCGGGGTTTGGCAGTGCCGCCTGCGCGATGAGGTCAACGTATTCGCTGCGAACCGGCGCGAACACGCCGTAGTGCGGATGCACGCGATCGCCTAACGCTGCGATCTCCACGCCTTTCTTTCGCCACTCGTGCGCACCGATAACACCAAGCAATTCGCGCAACGAGGTAATCGAATCGCCGCTCGACTTTCCCCATGCCTCGGTGCATGCGCGCGCCACGTCTGGTGCCCGGTTCAGCGGAACGGTGTAATCGTCATTGAACGGAATCAGCAGCATTGACAGCGTGCGCGCGCGTTGCGACTGCGCGAGACGATGCAAGTTGAATTGGTCGAGAACCCCAGGCGCTGCGGGCTTGGCGGATTTGGCAGGGTGGCGCGATTTAGCGTCTATGCGTCTCGCCATCGCGTGCAGCAATTGTTTTGCGTTCTGAAAATCGCCTCGCCACAGGATCGCCGTGCCTTCGCAAGCGAGGCGGTAGGCGGCATCGGCCTTCATGGTGTCATCAGCCACGACCACCCGTTTGGGTGGCGGCGAGCCGTTCTCGGCACGCCAGCGCGCGGTGCGCTCCAGCTTGGGTTCTTTCCAGGTGATGGTGGGGTTCGTAGTCATGGGAGGTGATCCTTACTCGACGGCTGCGCGCAGCAATGTGATCGTACCGGCATCGGCATCGATCTCGACATCTGCACCAATGGGCAGGGTGAATTTTTTCTTGATGTGTCCAAACTGGCTGCCGGAAAACACCGGCACATTGAGCGGCTTGAAGTAGTCGTCGAACACGTCTTCCAGTGCGACTCTGCCGTAACCTTCGCCGGGTTTGCAGTCGGTGAATTGGCCGAGCACCACGCCGGCGAGCTGATCGAAGGCACCGGCCAAGCGCAAATGCGCGAGCAGCCGATCTACGCGATAGATGTATTCATCGACATCTTCCAACGCCAAAATCGCACCGCGAAAATCCGGCGCGTACGGTGTGCCGAGCAAGGTATTCAACACCGACAAATTCCCGCCGATCAAGCGTCCACGCGCTTTTCCGCCGCGTATGGTCTGGGTTCGATCTTTGGTTTGGGTGAGCTGATCTAAGCGCTCGCTTTCGTTTTTTAGCGTCATGGCTTCCGCATCGACAAGCATGCGGCGAAAGTGCGCGAGCGTGAACGGGTTCCAGTCAGATGCCGCCATGGGCCCAGAAAAACTGACCAGACCCGCGCGCGCTTGAATCGCGTTGTTGATCGCGGTGATGTCGCTAAAACCGATCAGGCATTTCGGATTGCGGCGAATCGCGTCGTAATCAAGAAGGTTGAGAATGCGCGTCGCACCCGAGCCGCCACTCATCGCGATGATGCCGTTGACATCAGTATCGGCGAACATCGCATTCACGTCGCTGGCACGCTCGCGATCGGTGCCCGCGAACTGCCCGTTGCGCGCGCGCAAAAATTTCCCTTCCTTCACCTTGAAGCCAAGCGCCTGCAAATTCTCATGCGCAATCGCGAACGGCATCCGCTCGTAACGCGCTTGCGCGGGGCTGATGAGGCCGATGGTATCGCCTGCTTTCAGGCGGCGCGGGCGAATGGTGGCGGGTGTGGTTGCCGTAGAGGGCGTCACCGCCTGGGACGTAAGCGCGGTACCAGCGGCACCGAGTGCGATCACCTGCAGGAAGCGACGGCGGGGATGGGGTGGCAGCATGAGGTTTCTTTCCGAATGGCGCTTGATAAGCGAGGACGAATACCACTGACAAACCGGGTTCTCGCCAGTGGGATGACGTTTCAGCGCATCGCTGGCGAGAGCCGCGATCAACCGCGCGCAATTGGATCACGATTTTGCAACGCTGATGGCACCCCACCCGCGCGAGGAGGATTTGGTACTCACGCTACCTGCCGAAATGCTTCAACTTTAAGACCTTGAAATATTTTAAAGTCCGTGACATTTCGCGTCAGCAATCCATAGCCGTAATGCACAGCGGTGGCAGCAATAATGGCGTCGTGCGCGGTGGCGGTAACGTTTTTTGAAAGTGCAGCAATCATGCGTGCGTGCGTGCGCGCGACCGGGAGTGAAAACTCAATCACAGGAATAGTGGCCAGCAAGTTTTCGACAAAAGCACCACGAAGCGCACGGCGTGGCGCGGTGTTGGCGCGCTCCACACCGACCAAGAGTTCACTCACCGTCACGACGGACATGTATGCGCCGCCATAGGCGGCCCACCGTGCAAGATTAAGCGCGCCGCCAGATTTTTCAGCAAGTACCCAAACGTCGGTGTCGACCAGAATCCCCATGCGTAATTCCCGCCTTATTGCGACCAGGAAGAAGCCCGATTGCGCAACTTTGCCCGTACCGCTTTGACGTCGTCCGCCATCGATTTGCGATCAGCGCCAAGCTGCGGGCCTTTCGCCAAAAATTCGTCCAACTGGTCAATAGGAAACCCGTCCGTCAATGCGACGGGTGATACACGCGCAATGACGCGTCTGCCGCGCTCAATGTCCAAAACCTGGCCTCGATATTGCACATGGTTCAAGAACTCTGACAATCCGCGGGAAAATTCGGTCACGCTGACAGAAACGGTTGGCATTTTTTCTCTCCACAAAATATCTGAAAATCAGTTTATCAGATATTTATTTTTAGGCGTGATCGAATTTAGGACATGCCCTCTAGTCGATTCGCGATGGTAGCTTCGATGGCAGCACCTGCGCTGCGGCACTCAACGTCGCCCGATAAAACAATGACGGTCTGCGAGCGGATGGCGTGCCTGCCTCGGTGGCCAAAACCAGCATTGCCCAACAATAAATTTACCGCGCCGGAATAAACCGGCTTTGGCCGTGTTTGCCTTCGTAGTGCCCACTGCGCGGCGCGTACGTACGTCACCACGTGTATCACCATGTGTGTCACCACGTGTTTTCCACGTACCCCGCCGCGCGATCTTCCGAAGTCAAACATTCAAGGAGTCACCATGAAAAAGACGTTGATTACGTTAGCGCTTGCTTCTGTGTGTTCTGTTGTTGGGTCGGTCGCGTTCGCGAGTGACGATGACAGGAACGTGTTGGTCAGATTTGACGGCGGCATCGGCTCGCAGCCGTTTGCCGCAGGTGCTGGCGGTGTGCCAGTCGCCAACGATGTGAAGGGCATTGCGCCCGGCGGGCGACCTTGGCCGATTGGCGATCTGAGCGCGACGGTGCGGGTCGATGGCACGATCTCCGTGAAGGGCAAGGGCATGATCCTCGGCGGCGGTGCCAACGTTGGTCGCCCAGCGATTCCGCGTCAGGTCGTTGCCACCTTGTTTTGCGGAAATGATGCATTCAACTCTGCCCCGACCGCATTGGATGCCGCAGGCGATTTCAAAATCAACGGCGCACTCACCCCTGTCGCACCAAACGTCGCGCCGGTTCCACCGAATCCGTGCACGACGTCCATTCTCTTGATTCGTAACTTTGGCGGCACGCCGGCTGCGGCAGGACCATGGTTTGCGGCAGGCATTCCGGTGCCCGGAAGTAACGACGACTAGCGACACCTGTTTCCAGTTGACTGTGTGAGCCGCGCAGCTTGCGGCTATTTTGGGGTCGCTTGCGACCCCATTTTTTTGTCACTCTTGGCAGAGTTGCTGTCGCGCGATTGCATACAATGGTCGCAGTCTTTTTTTTCAACCGCCCTGAGGTTACTCGTGATGCCAATTTTTCCTCGCCGCCTGCCGAAAATTTTGCTGCCGTTCATTGCCGCATTGACACTTTTGTTTTCCAGCGCTGCCCAATCTGGTGCCACCATCGACGCTGGCTATCCCGGCACCTTAACTCTCAGTGTTGACCTCAGCGATGCCGCGCGCAAAATTTTCGCGATACGTGAATCCATTCCCGTGAAGGCGGGCGCATTTCGCCTTGCGTATCCGAAATGGATTCCCGGTGAGCATGGCCCGACCGGGCCGATTGATGGCGTCACCGGATTGAAGATCAGCGCCAACGGCCAACGCATTGCATGGCGGCGCGATCTCGAAGATATGTTTGTACTGCATGTCGAGGTGCCCGCCGGTGCCACCACACTCGATCTCGAATTTCAATTCTTGTCGCCGACCGGCGGTGGTAATTTTGGCGCGGGCGTTTCCGCGACGCCGCGCCTCGCGGTGTTGGAGTGGAATCAGGTCGTGTTCTATCCAGCCGATTACGCATCTGATCGCATTCAGGTGCAGCCCAGCATTAAGGTGCCGACCAATTGGGCAATTGCGACCGCACTGGAGAAAGTCGCAACTACCAGCACTGGCGCGGCGTTCAAGGCGGTGACGCTCACCGACTTGGTCGATTCGCCGCTGATGACCGGACTGCATTACAAACGCATCGACCTCGCGCCGGGCACCACACCGCCCGTGTTTTTGAATATCGTGGCGGATCGCGCCGAGAATCTGAAACTCACCGACGCGCAAATCACGCATCACCAAACGCTGGTGAAACAGGCGCGTACCCTGTTCGGTGCGCAACACTATGACCGTTACGAATTTTTGCTGGCGTTATCCGAGCGCACCGTGCATTTCGGTTTGGAGCATCATCAATCGAGCGACAACCGCAGCGCAGCCGATTTTTTTACCACGCCAGAACTGTATCTGTCCGGCCCCACGCTACTACCGCACGAATATGTGCACTCATGGAACGGTAAATTCCGCCGCCCCGCCGGGCTTGCCACGGCGCATTTCGGCCTGCCGATGAAGGGGGAATTACTGTGGGTCTACGAGGGTCTCACCAACTATTTGGGCGAAGTGTTGACCGCGCGCTCAGGCATGTGGAACGCCGAGCAATATCGCGATGCGCTCGCGATCACCGCCGCCGAGATGGATCATCGCCCCGGTCGCGCTTGGCGTCCACTCCGTGACACCGCCGACCATGCGCAAGTGCTGTACAACGCACCGCGTGCGTGGGAGAACTATCGCCGCTCAGTGGACTTTTATCCAGAAGGCAGTTTGCTGTGGCTCGACATCGACACCCGCTTGCGTGAGCTTTCCGGCGGCAAAAAATCGCTCGATGATTTCATCAAAATTTTTTATGGCAAAGATGCTGCATTCGCCAAGACCAGTCACGATGTAAAGCCTTATGAGTTCGATGAGATCGTCAACACGTTGAACACCGTACAGCCTACCGATTGGGCAACGCTGCTGCGCACGCGCTTAGGCTCCACTGATGAGCGCGCACCGCTCGACGGCATCGCCCGTGGCGGCTGGAAGCTCACGTTCACCGACACGCCAACGGATTTGTTCAAGGCGCGCGAGAAGCAAAATAAAAATATGAATTTGTTGTATTCGTTGGGCTTGGTCGTCTCACGCGAACGTGGACGTGGTGCCGAGCCGGGCGAGATTGCTGACGTGTTGTGGAATGGCCCAGCGTTTGAGGCGGGGCTAGCACCCGGTCTGAAAATTGTGGCGATCAACGGCGAAGCATTTGATGCCGATGTATTGAATGACGCCATCACGCGTGCGCAAAAAGACAAAACGCCGATTGAATTGTTGGTCGCGAACCAGGATTATTTTTCCAGTGTGCGCATCAAGTACGAGGGCGGGCACAAATATCCGCGTCTCACGCGCGTGGATGGCATAGCGGATTTGTTGACCGGGATTACGCAGTCGAAATAAGTCAGGGTCGGCCGAGCAACTGGCGCCTTAATTCCGGCGTGGTCGGCACCGCGCCGATCCAGCTGGCGAGTAGCGCGCGGGCGAAATGGCTATCGCGAATCTCGCCAAGCAAGTGGTCGTTGCGAAACCATGTCACGTTGCCGTCGCGAAAAATGAAGGTTTGGGTGTCGCCGATTTTGGTCTCGGGTACCCCTTGCTGGAAGGTGACGAGTGCGGCTGTGAAGGTTTTCGCCGCCTTGTCGCATGGCGCGGTGCAGTTGGCATCGAGGTAATGCGCCCAAGCACTGACGGAATCGGCACGGCTCACATCACGCAGTATTTTCATGTGCATCACGCGCGGCGTCGATGCCTGAAGAATGGCGTCCGCATTGGCTTCCCGCCTAGGCAGATAGAGCGCAGCCGCATAAAGTTGGATGCGCAAAAAGCTGTAGTCACGCGACCCCGCGCCGTTCAACACCAGCGTCTCATTGGCGAGCGGCCACGTATCGGGTAACTCGGTTTTGCCGATGGTGATCGCGTGCGTGGGCACCAATGTCAATGCCAACGTCAATACCGACGACAACACGATCCACGCTCTCAACGGCGGGTAGTGCGCCACAGTAGACACGCGAGCGCCAACAAAAACAGATCTTCGAATGGCGTGAGCCACGTCAATGGACGCGCCCAATACATGCCGAAGCAACCGCAGTTGGCAACGACGAGTCCACGCGCCAGCGCCACCAGTACCCACGCGAGATAGATGAGATGTAGCACCGATAACGCCAGTGCTGCGCGGCGTAATTGCGTGCCCACCACGAGCCAGATTGCCAGCCCAGCTCGAATAGCGCGAGCCCCCATGCAGCAGGCACCAGCAAACCATCTGGCAATGCGCGATAGCTTGCGACGATGCCAGCGAAGCCATTCATATCCGCCAGTTTGCCGAGTGCCGAAGCGGCCATCAGCAGCGCGAACAACCCGCGCAGGACGCGTTTCAACCACACAATCACCGCCATGCGTCAGGTTCCGGGCTGCCGGTTGATGGTCCAATCGTAGTCGATGAATTCGACCTTGTAGCTGTTGGGAATCTTTTGCTCGCGGTAGCGATTGACGTAGGCAATCAGGCTAGATGCCTGCGCCAAAAAATCGCCGGTGTAGAACTGCAAAATTTCGGAGAGGCGCGCGGTTTTGGCGGTGTCGTTTACTTCAACATGGCGCGCTTCATTGAAAAACAATTTGGCCTCGCGCTCAAGTTGCGCTTCCAGTTTTTCCGCGACGAACACTTCACGCGGCAACCGCGGACAACTCACCGACATACAGTTGAGGGCGACATGAACGCGGGCATCGCCGAGCGCGCGAATCACCTTATTCTCGTAGTCGTAGAGCGAAATATCCTCGCCACCGACGCGCACTTTGCCGAAGTAAAAAAACGCCACTTTCTTGAGTCCCGCATTGGTCGTGGGAATGCCGGTGACGATCACCTTGTGCATGGCGAGCGCGTTGTAGGCGTTCAGGTGATACGCGAGCACGTGCGCTGCGCTTGGAAAAAATTGTGGTTGATTGTTGGGCCCAACGTCGTAGACATAGGCCACGAATTGGTCAAGATCGGCGCGGTCTTTGGCGAGCGCCGCAAAATTGACGCGGCCCTCAACATCGACGTGTTTGGTGAGCACGCGCGCCCAAGCTTCATACGGAGGCGCTGAAGGTGGCACGAGGGCAGTGACGCCGCCCGTGTTGGGGCGCGGGACGGATGCGCAGGCCGACAGGAGCAACGCGAGTGTGAAGCAAAGGAGTCTTTTCATTTATTCCGCCGCTTCGCGTGCCAAGTCAGCCAACGCCGGTTTTTGGATCTCGGCTTTCGCCCGCCCGCGCGCATTTTTTCGATTCAGTGACACCGAAATTTTTGTGGGGAGCTCGGCCTGAAATTCGCCAGTCGCCGGATTGAAATACAACATTTTGTTTTCGCGTTGAACGGTCGCGGGCACCAGCAAATAGGTATCGCGCTTCGCATTGTGAACACACATCGAGAGCGGGCCCTCGGGCGTCATGACCATGAACGAACAGGCTTCGCAACGCTCGTGATCGAGCGCGTCGGCGTCCATGAAGTTGTGGACAAAAAAAGAGATTTTTTGCACCTTGCCGCGCGCGGCGACCAAATCGCTACGCGCGCGCCAACCGAGCTTGGCCAAGCGTGCCAGCGCTGCGAACGACAGCCGTGGGTGCCGCAACGCATAGCCGAGGATGGTGGCAAGCATCTGCCGCTTGTTGGCGCGCGAGGCGGTGACCCCGGTGCTGGCATGCAGCACCGATTGGGCAAACTTGGCGTCGTCGAGAAAATCATGCAACCGGCCGTTGATGACGATACCAAACGCGTAGCTATTGCATTCGGCGTGACCCGAGCTCGCCGCATTGAAGCTGAGTGCGCCACCAGCGCCCTCGCGCAGCGCCGCCCTGACCGTTTCGGCATTCACAGCCACGCGCGCTCGGCTGGTGCCGCGCCCGCTATCCGCGCCGATTTGAAATGACGCGAATCGCACCACGTCGGCATGCGCCACAAAGAAGCGCGCAATGTCCGGCACTTCATGAAAATTTTCTGGCGAAACGGTGGTGTTGAAAATGACCGAACAGCCCAGCCCGCGCGCCCTTTCGAGGTATTCCGCGCGGAGTGCATTGAGTGCGCGCTCGGTGGTGTAACCCTCGCGCTGCTGCGTTAGATCGACGTGAAAAGCAACGTCTTCGAGACCGACAGCGCAAAGCTCGGCGAGCAATTCGCGCGAGGCTTTAATGCCGTTGGTGAAGAGTGCCGCACGCATGCGTTTTTGTTTGATGTAGCGGACGATTGCTATGAGCTCGTCGCGTTGGCGCAACGTCGGGTCGCCGCCGGTGACCTGCACATCTGTGTTGTCACCGTAATGCGCGTGGATCATGTCGATGCGTCGATACACTTCCTCGATGGGAATATCCTTGAACGCTTCGGAGGATTCAGAGAGATAGCAGTAGCTGCAATCAAGATTACAGCGCTGGGTAATTTCGAGCGCCACGCAGCCAATCGCGAAGCGCCGACCGAGCATTTGCCATGGTGCCCATTGGTTAGCACGCTCCACGCGCTGACGCGCGCGCTGGATCGGCGTTAGGCCGTCATCGTTCAAACGGTACGGCTGCCACGCGCGAATTTCGTCAGCGGTGAGAGTGTTGGCCATATTGTCTTTCCCCCGGTTACCCAAACGATTGTTGCAAAGCGCGCCGCGCCGCCCCAACCTCCAGATGGGCTCTACGGCACCCGCGTGCAAACGGATGCGGCCGTCTGGGTGTGAGGCCTGGCCGATCAGCGCGACCCATGACTGAATCCAACACCGCATTTGCGCCGTAAAACGGCCTATCATTTGGCTATAAGCCCTCACATTCGGACACCCCATGCACGCCACCTTGCACCTGATGAAATCGCGCCATTTTCCGGCGATTCGCCGCCACGCCCTTGAGACCTTGCAGGTGAACCTCGGCTACAAGTGCAATCAGGCGTGCTTTCATTGCCACGTCAACGCAAGCCCGGATCGCAAGGAAATGATGTCGGGCGAGACCATTGACGACGTGATCGCGTTCATGCGCGCAGCCAAGATCAAAACGCTAGACCTCACCGGCGGCGCGCCGGAACTCAACGACCATTTTCGCCGTCTGGTGATCGCGGCGCGCGCCCTCGGTGTGCGCGTGATTGACCGTTGCAATCTCACCATCCTGAGTGAGCCGGGCCAGGAAGATCTGGCGGCATTTTTGGCCGCGCGCGCCGTGGAGGTGACGGCATCCCTCCCCTGCTACTCGCAGGAAAACGTCGATAAACAACGCGGCGAAGGCGTGTTTGAAAAGTCGATTTCTGCGCTGAAAAAATTAAACGCGCTCGGCTATGGTCAGCCTAGCGGCGAGCTGCAACTCAATCTTGTGTTTAACCCGCAAGGCCCGCGTCTGCCGCCGCCACAAGAAAAACTGGAGGCGGACTATCACCGGCTGCTGCAACAAAATTTCGGCATCGTGTTCAATCACCTTTACACGATTACCAATATGCCGATTCAGCGCTTTGGTTCTACGTTGATCTCCAAAGGTGAATTCGAGCCGTACATGGACTTGCTGGTTGCGTCATTTCAATCGCAGAATTTGGACGGCGTGATGTGTCGCTCGCTGCTGTCGGTGGACTACGAAGGCTTTGTGTACGATTGCGATTTCAATCAAATGCTGGCGCTACCATTGCAGCACGGCGACCAACTCAAAACGCATTTGCGTGAGTTGATGGATGTTGATTTGCTGGGCAGTCCGATTGTGGTGAATGACCATTGCTACGGCTGCACCGCGGGACAGGGATCGAGTTGTGGTGGCGCGTTGGAGGCAACGGCTGCACCAGTCGCGATGGCAGCAGAGTAGGCTGAAACATAAGCAAGCACGGGCGTTTTGACGTTTTTTGGCTTCTAGGCGTGGTTGATATTTGATGTGGGTTGGTAGGTCGGGTTGCGCAGCTATCCGACATTGCCATGAGCACACACCGCTGTCGGGTAGCTGCGCAACCCGACCTACCTCACATGCAACTCTCAAATTTGCATTGGTCATGAGAAAAAAACAACCCAGCACGAAGGCCAACACCAAACCCATCAACCTCGCCCTGCAAGGCGGCGGCGCGCACGGTGCATTCACTTGGGGCGTGATCGACAAACTTTTGGAAGACGGTCGCCTCGCCATCGACGGCATTTCCGGCACCAGTGCAGGCTCGATGAACGCGGTGGTGTTCGCGTATGGGCGACGCATCGGCGGCGCGGATGGCGCGCGTGAAGCGCTGACGAAGTTTTGGAAAGCGGTGTCGGATGCCGGGCAAACCTACTCGCCCGTGAAGTCCTCGCCGTGGGACCAATTTTTTGTGGGCAAGACAGATTATTCGCCCGCGTTCGAGATGTTCAAGCGCATGATGGACAGCTTTTCACCGTATCAACTCAACCCGACCAACTTCAATCCGCTGCTCGATGTACTCAACAGTCAAGTGGATTTCGAGGTGTTGAATGCATGCAAAGAAACCAAGCTGTTTTTGTCGGCGACCAATGTGCGTTCGGGCAAGGTGCGGGTGTTCAACACCCATGAAATTACCGCCAACGCGGTGATGGCATCAGCGGCGTTGCCACAACTTTTTCAGGCGGTAGAAATCGACGGCGAGCATTATTGGGACGGCGGCTTCATGGGGAACCCATCGCTGTTTCCCTTGTTCTACGACACCGACGCTGGTGATGTGTTGATCGTGCACGTCAATCCCATCGAGCGCCCCAACGTGCCGCAAACGCCGACCGATATTTATGATCGTGTCAATGAAGTGACGTTTAATTCTTCGCTCATCAAAGAGCTCCGTGCGGTCGCGTTTGTGCAAAAGCTGCTCGACGAAGGCTGGATCAAAGACGAGTATCGCGAGCAACTGAAATACGTGCGGATTCATTCGCTACGCGCCGAAAAGGCACTAGGCGATTTGGGAGCGGCCTCGAAGTTCTATAGCGATTGGGCGTTTCTCAATGGCTTGCGCGATCTGGGGCGCGATGCGGCTGCTGAGTGGCTTGAAGAAAATTTTGCCCACGTCGGCAAACGCTCGACAGTCGATCTGCGCCGCGAATTTTTGACGAGCGGTAGCGAGCAGGCTCCGCTATCGTCATCATTGCGTGCCGGTAAGAAAGCCGCGCGTCCTCCGACTAAACTCGCCGCCAAAACGCCACGCAACGTTGCATCCAAAACCAAGCGCCGCGCGTAAGAAATTCCACTCAAGGGGCAATAGTGAATAAATCAAAGTTAATTCTCGTTCTCGTGGTGGTGGCCGCCATCGTCGCGTTTTTCGTGCTCGATCTTGGCCGCTATTTCAGCCTAGATTATTTCAAGAGCCAGCAGGCTGCGATCTCGGCTTACTATCAAGCGAATCCGGTGCAGACTGCCGCGATTTTCTTTGTCATTTACGTTGCAGTTGCGGCACTGTCGATTCCCGGCGCAGCGATTCTGACGCTGGTAGCGGGCGCGATTTTTGGTTTGCTGTGGGGCACGGTGCTGGTCTCATTTGCGTCGAGCATCGGTGCCACTCTCGCCTTCCTCGCTTCGCGTTTTGTGTTGCGTGACGGCATTCAGAAAAAATTCGGCGACAAATTGAAAGCACTCAACGACGGCGTCGCCAAGGAAGGTGGCTTTTATTTATTCACCTTGCGCCTCGTACCCGCGTTCCCGTTTTTTGTCATCAATCTGGTGATGGGTCTCACGCCGATCAAAACGTTCACATTTTATTGGGTGAGCCAGCTGGGCATGCTGGCGGGCACGCTGGTCTTCGTCAACGCAGGTACTGAGTTAGCAAAAATTACCTCGCTCAAGGGCATTCTTTCGCCCGGACTGATTGGTGCGTTCATCCTGCTGGGCATCTTCCCGATCATCGCGAAAAAGATCGTCGATGCCTTCAAAGCCCGCAAAATCTACGCAAAGTGGGCAGACAAAAAACCAAAAAAGTTTGATCGCAATGTCGTTGTCATCGGCGCGGGCTCGGCGGGCTTGGTCACTTCCTACATTGCCGCTGCCGTGAAAGCGAAAGTTACGCTGATTGAAAAACACAAAATGGGCGGCGATTGTTTGAACACCGGCTGCGTGCCATCAAAAGCCTTGATCCGCACCGCAAAACTCTTGAATCACATTGAGCGTTCCAGGGAGTTCGGCATTGCCTCGGCCGAGGCCACGTGGACCTTCGCCGACGTGATGGAACGGGTGCAGCGCATCGTTGGCGAGGTAGAGCCGCACGATTCCATCGCACGCTACAGCGCGCTGGGCGTGGATTGTGTGACTGGCACTGCGAAAATTCTGTCGCCGTGGGAAGTGGAAGTCACCGACGCGAATGGCAGCAAACGCACGCTGACCACCAAAAATATCGTCATTGCCGCCGGTGCACGCCCGTTCATCCCACCGATCCCCGGCCTCGCCGAGGCAAAGCCGCTGACGTCCGACAACATCTGGAATCTTCGTGCGCTACCGAAACGCTTGGTGGTGCTGGGTGGCGGGCCAATTGGCTCGGAACTTACGCAGTGCTTCGCGCGCTTCGGCGCGGACGTGACGCAAGTCGAAATGCTGCCGCGCATCATGATTCGCGAAGATGTCGAAGTCTCGGCGATGGTACAGAAGAAATTTGAAGCCGAAGGCGTTAAGGTGCTGGTGAACCACAAGGCCAAGCAGGTGTTGGTTGCGGGCGGCGAGAAATTTTTGGTGGTCGAGCACGAGGGCAAAGAAAAGCACATCGCCTTCGACGAAATTCTCTGCGCGGTCGGTCGCATCGCCAACACCACCGGCTATGGCCTTGAGGAGCTGGGCATCCCTGCGGGCAAGGTGGTAGAAACTAACGAGTATCTGGAAACGCTGTACCCCAATATTTTTGCCTGCGGCGATGTCGCAGGGCCCTACCAATTCACGCACACCGCTGCACACATGGCGTGGTACGCTGCTGTGAATGCGCTGTTCGGCAAGTTCAAAAAATTTAAGGTCGATTATTCGGTGGTGCCGTGGGCGACGTTTACCGACCCCGAAGTGGCGCGCGTCGGTATCAACGAACAGGAAGCTAAAGAAAAGAACATAGCCCACGATGTGCACGTGTACGGCATCGACGACTTGGATCGCGCGATTGCTGACGGCGAAGCGCACGGCATGGTGAAAGTAATTACGGCCAAAGGCAGCGACAAAATTCTCGGTGCCACCATCGTCGGGGAACACGCGGGCGATTTGTTGGTCGAATTTGTCGCAGCGATGAAACACGGCTTCGGGCTGGAAGGCATTTTGTCCACCATCCACACCTATCCCACGTTAGGTGAAGCAAACAAGTTCGCAGCGGGTGTCTACAAGCGCTCCACCGCCACTGTGGGCAAGTTAGCAGTCGGCAAGGCGCTCAATGATTGGACACGCTGCGAAGGCAGTTTTGGCAGTGTGCTGAGTAGCGTCATCAAGCTCGTGGTGGCACCCGACAAAACCCCGGCCTACCCAAAAACGCATCACAGTTGATTTCACAGGAGTTGCAATGAACATCATCAGAACTATCAGCGCATTTTTTGCCGCCTTGCTCGTGAGTGCCGTTGTGCACGCCGAAGCATTCGATCACAGCCACGCCGCATTCACCACGCTCTTGAAAAAGCATGTGGTGTTAGTCGATGGCGGCAAGACCACCAAGGTCAACTACACGGAATTCGGCAAAGATCACGCCGCGCTGAAGACCTATTTGGCGAGCCTGTCGGCGGTGTCCGAAGCCGATTTCAAAAGCTGGAGCAAGCCGCAGCGCATGGCGTTTTTGATTAACGCCTACAACGGCTACACACTCGAACTCATGCTGCAAAACCCGGGCGTGAAGTCGATCAAAGACATCGGCGGCACGTTTGATAACCGCTGGAAGCGCAAGTTTTTTAAGCTGTTCGGCGAAGAGTCTTTCTTGGACAAAATTGAGCACGACACCTTGCGTAAACCGGGCGCGTACAACGAACCGCGCGTACATTTCGCGGTGAACTGCGCTTCGATTGGTTGCCCCGCGTTGCGCGAAGAAGCGTTCACCGCTGACAAACTCGACAAGCAGCTCGAAGAGCAAGCCGTACGCTTCCTGTCAGATCGCTCACGTAATCATTTCAAAAACGGCAAGCTCGAAGTGTCGATGATCTTTAAGTGGTTCAAGGAAGACTGGACGTCCGGCTACACCGGCTTTGATGGTAAAACCGCCGCGATTAAGTCACGCGAGGATTACTTTGCGCGCTATGCAAAAGTGATGGCAGATTCGCCTGCGGATCAAGCGGCGATTGCGGAAGGGAAGGCGTCGATTTCGTTTTTGGATTATGACTGGGGGATTAATTCGGTCAAATAGGGCGGTGTAAACCCTAGTATTGGCGGGGTTCTCCGAGCATTTTCGGGATGAGATCCTTCGCTGAAAAGCGCTCAGGATGACATAGTTAAAATTGTCATCCTGAGCGCTTTTCAGCGAAGGATCTCATCCCGCCGCATTAGAAGAACGTTGCAACCTCCGCACCCCGCCCCATTTCTGCTATCTTCGCCGCATGCTTACGGACGCCATCAATCTCGCTGACTTGTCGCGGGTGCTTGTCATAAAACTTCGCCATCACGGCGATGTATTGCTCACTTCCCCCGTGTTTCAGGTGCTGAAAAATCATGCGCCGCATCTGGAGGTTGACGCTCTCGTTTATCACGACACGCGCGAGATGCTCACCGAACATCCCGCCATTTCGCAGGTATTCACCATTGACCGCGAGTGGAAACAGATGGGCGTCATCACCCAGACCTCGCGTGAATTTGGCCTGCTGCGGCAACTGCGCGCGCGCCGCTACGATTTGATTTTGCATCTCACCGAACACCCGCGCGGCGCGTGGCTGACCCGACTCCTGCGGCCACGTTTCGCGGTTGCGCAACGCGCCATGGGCATCAACGAAGGTCGCGATTCGCGCTGGTGGAAATCGAGTTTTACCCACACCTATCCGACGCCGCGCGCGACCTTTCGCCACACCGTCGAATCCAACCTTGATGCCTTGCGACGGATCGGGCTGCAACCGGAACAGGGCGAAAAAAAACTGGTGCTGGTGCCCGGCAAAATCGCCGATGACAAAGTCGCGCAACTGATGGCGACGCACGGTTTTGCGCATAAAAAATTTATTCACATTCACCCGACTTCTCGCTGGCTGTTCAAAAGCTGGCCTGCGGATCGCTTTGCCGATTTGATTCTGGCGCTGGGCAAGCAGGGTGAGACCATCGTGCTTACCGCTGCCCCCACGCCGGATGAACGCGAGATGATCGCGGCCATCAAGACCCGTTTGAAAGCGCCGGTGATCGACCTCACTGGCGCGCTGACGCTGAAAGAACTCGCCGCACTCACAGTACATGCGCGCGCCTTCGTCGGCGTCGATTCCGCCCCCATGCACATGGCCGCCGCGATGCAAACGCCAACCGTGGCGCTGTTCGGGCCATCGGGCGAAGCGCACTGGGGGCCGTGGGGGGTGGTGCATCGCATCGTCGCCTCCAAAGCCACCAACCACGCCTGTCGCCCCTGTGGCAACGATGGCTGTGGTGGCTCGAAAGTGAGCGAGTGCTTAACGCAGTTGCCGGTCGCGCAGGTACTCGATGCGCTGAACGATTTGTTGGCGACCGCGTGAGAATCAATTGAAGGTCGCGTTGGTGCGCGCCAAGTACAACCCCTTCGGCGGCGCAGAGCGATTTCTGAATGATGCCGTCGCGGCCATGCAAGGTAGTGATGTCGCGTTCACATTATTCACCCGCGAATGGCCTGCGCAGGCGTCTGCGTCACTGCAACACCGCATCGTCAATCCGCGCTACTTCACGTCCCTTGATCGCGAGAGTGGCTTCCATGCCGCTGTCACGCAGGCGATGGCGAAGGAAAATTTTGACCTCGTGCAATCGTATGAGCGCTTGCCCAACTGCGATATTTACCACGCGGTAGATGGCGTACACGCCGAGTGGTTACGCCAACGCGAACGCATTTCCGGCAGCGCGAAACGATTCGGCGTGGCGATCAATCCGCGTCACCGCTTTGTGTTGAAAGCCGAACGCGCGATGTACACCTCGCCACGGCTCAAAGCCGCGATTTGCATTTCCGAGATGGTGAAGCAAGACATCCTGCGGCACTTTGATGTTGACCCCGCTAAGTTGCACGTCGTCTACAGCGGCATCGACGCCGCAAAATATTCATCGGCTGATCGTGACGCGTTACGAGCGACCATGCGCGCCACCCTAACCATCCCAAACACCGCGCCAGTGGCCGTGTTTGTCGGTTCCGGCTTTGAGCGCAAAGGTCTGCGCGCGTTTCTGGAATCGTTGGCGGTGGTTGCCAAATCTGCCGACGATGCACCCTACGGCGTCGTCGTCGGCAGAGATAAACAGTTGGCAGCATATCAAGCGCTCGCGAAAAAACTCGGCATTGCTGAGCGCGTGCGATTTACCGGCGGAGTGCCTGATGCAACGCCGTACTACGCGGCCAGCGACGTGTTCGTCCTGCCCACACTCTATGAACCATTCGGCCTCGTCTACCTCGAAGCGATGGCGAGTGGCCTGCCGGTGGTGGCGAGCCGTGCATCGGGTGCGGCCGAGTTAGTGCAGGAAGGCGTGAATGGCTACGTGACCGACGCGCTTGATACGACGGCAATTGCGCATGCGATGCGCGCATGTGTAGGTGCAGCCGCCGCGATGGGAGCAGCAGCGCGGCGAACAGCAGAGACGTTCACCCCGCAAAATATGTCGCAACAATACGCGGCGATTTACCGAAACTTACAACGCACATGACTACCAACAATCGGGAACTCTACGCACGCTTGCTCGGCTACGTGAAACCTTACCGCTGGGCGTTTATCGGCGCGGTGTTGGCAATGGCGGTGGGTGGGGCGGTGCAGGGTTCGTTTGCGCTGTTTTTGAATACGTTGCTTGAAGGACTGTTCGCACCCAACGGCGAACGCTACGCTCTCTGGGGTGCAATTGGTATCGTCGCGATGTTTTTGGTCAGTGGGCTGTCGTTGTTTGCGGCAGGTTATGGCATGCAATACGTCGGCACCAAGGTCATCATGGATTTGCGCAACCTGATGTTCCAGCGCCTGATCCGCCTGCCCGAGCCATTCTTCAGCGCGACCACCACCGGGACGCTGATGTCCAAGGTGACTTACGACGTGATGGGCTTGCAAGAGGCGAGCAGCAATGCGCTGAACGCGCTGGTGCGTGGCGTGCTCACGCTTGTCGTGGCGGTCGCGACGATGTTTTATTTGAGTTGGAAACTCACGCTGATTATCTTCATCACCTTGCCGTTGCTGGCCTATGTGATTAGCGCATTCGGCAAGCGGCTGCGGCAAGTGAGCCGCGAGAGCCAGGTTGCGCATGCTGCGATTACCGATGTCCTGCAAGAGTCGGTACGCGGGCACAAGGTCATCAAGATTTTTGGCGGCGAGCGCTACGAGGCATCGCGTTTTGACGCGGCGGCGAATCAATTGCGCCGCCTGAGCATGAAGCACGCGGCGGCGGCGGCGGCGGGCACGCCGTTTACGCATCTGGTCGTGTCCGTCGCCATTGCGCTGATCGTCTATCTAGCCGCCAGCCAGCATCTGGGTACGGGATTATCCATGGCGAATTTTGTGACCTACATCGTCGCTGCCGCTGGGTTGGTGCCGCAGATCAAAGCCATTACCGGCGTGAGCGAACAGATTCAGAAGGGGCTGGCGGCAGCCGAGAGCGTGTTCGCGTTGCTCGACACAAAATTGGAAGAGGACACCGGGCAACTGCCACTGACAAAGGCGCGCGGCGAGTTCTCGTTTGACGCGGTGAGCCTTCAGTATGCCGACCAAGATACGCCAGCACTGCGCGAGGTCAGCGTCACCGTTCGCGCGGGCGAGACCGTCGCGCTGGTCGGTCCTTCGGGTGGCGGCAAGACGAGTTTCATCAATTTGTTGCCGCGCTTTTTCACGCCCACTAGCGGGGGCATCACGCTAGACGGCATTCGCCTCAATGACATCAAACTCACCGATCTGCGCCGTCAAATGGCGCTGGTGAGTCAGGATGTCGTGTTGTTCAACGACACCGTTGCCGCCAACATTGCTTACGGCGCGGAGGATGCGACTGACAGCGCAAAAATAGCGGCTGCCGCGCGCGCAGCGAACTGTCACGAATTCATCGACGCGCTCCCAGAAAAATTTAACACCATGATCGGCGACAACGGCGCGCGTCTGTCAGGCGGTCAGCGGCAGCGCATCGCGATTGCGCGTGCGCTGTACAAAGATGCGCCGATTCTGTTGCTCGACGAGGCAACGTCAGCCTTGGATAGTGAATCGGAGCGCGCTGTTCAGCAGGCGCTGGATACCTTGATGCGCGGCCGCACCACGTTCGTGGTTGCCCATCGGCTATCGACGATTGAGCGCGCGGATCGCATTCTGGTGCTCGAACGAGGGCAGATTGTGGAAGCCGGAACCCATGCCGAACTGCTCACGCGTGGCGGCTTGTACGCGAGTTTGCATCGCTTGCAGTTTTCGGCTTAACGATGGCGAGAGCCTCACGGAGGTATGCGAGTCGCCGTTCTAGCAAGCTTCACCTTCGGCCGACCGCCGAACTGCCCCCTCGCTTCGCTCTCCCCCTCAGTCCCCCTTTTGCAAAGGGGGAAGTGCAGTGCGAGATGCGAGTCTTCGCTTTGCGCTGCTCGCACGCAAGCCCACCCCCAACAACATCCCCACCATCGCCGCGAACAGCAACAACGTATGCCGCATGAAAAAATCATCGGCCATGTTGCGCAGAAAAAACCCGGTGACTAGCATCAAGCCGCACACGCCCGCCAGTGCCGCAGTCTCGGTGACTTCTTGCGCAGTCATGCGCGCGAATGTCCACCAGAGTGCCGCGAATAACAGCACCAACACCCCAGCAGCAAAAACGCCCATTTGGATTGCGTAGTTCAGCACCATGTTGTGCGCGTGGCGGATCACGCCGCGATGTTGGGGCTCAACGAAGCGCGCGGTGAATGCATCGCCCACGGCGGGGAGCGCGTAGCCGTGTCCCGCGAGCGGAGCCTCGCGAATCATGCCGATGGTTTCTTCCCAGACGCGGTTGCGGTTATCGTTACGCATGAATTCAATGGCCGCGTCGCTGTTGCCGACGGTGACATTGGCACGGTACAACGAGGCTCCGTAGAAACCAGCGAGCAGGACGCATGCAGTGACGATTGACGCAAGGAGTACCCTCCCCCGCTGCCGTGCCGATTCAATGCGAATGATCGCGAACGCTGCGCCAATAGCCAACATTGCGGCATAACACACCCAAATCATGCGGTTGCCGGTAAACCATGCACCACTAAGAAGTGCTGCCACCGCGACCACGGTTCCAATGCGCCACGCCTGGTTGCCATCGGCACCGGCGCGCCATGCGAACGGCAGCAGGGGCGCCAGCGTGATGAGCCAAGTTGAGGCGAGGCCGACAGTGCCGTAGTAAGGCGCGTGGCTCGCATTGGTCGGCTGGAACGGATCGAGTGCCAGCATGACGGCCAAGACCAACAGCCCCGCACCGAGGACGGCGAGGTAACGATTGAGCTGCTGCACATTTTCGGTCAACACATAGAAAACCCAGCATGCCAGCAATGGCGTCAACACATCGCCCCGCCATGAGCGCAGGCTCTCCATCGGATCGGGCCCGAATAGCGACCACGCACCCACCGTGATTGCCCACAGCGCTGCCGCCCACACCAGCGCGCGCGCGGGCATGATGCGCGGCACCTGATTACGGGTGCGGCTCCAGACCAAGATGATGGCCAGCGCAGCAAGCACCAACAGCCCGGCGCGAAACCCAGCAGTGGAACGGAATGGGGCGATGAATAACGACAGTGCCGCTGCACCTTGGGCAAAATGGGTGAGACGATTCACGAACGGATCGGCGGCGGGTGTTGGCGAGGTCATTTTTGTAGAATATTCACCCGAACCATTGCCGAATGACAATTGCTGCGAGCTGGCGTTTACGTTTGAAGTTTAGCGCGTCGCGCCACGCGGCTTGCCAAAAGCGCTGGTCGCGGCAGCGTTGACGCAGGATTTTTTTGGTCGCGCCGCTACGCAACTGGTTGATGAGCTTATCGACCTGCACGACTTGCGCAACCGCTTCGGATTGTAGACAACGACGGGTTGCTGGCTGCATGGCGATGGAATCAATCTGCGCGCGCAGCAGCGGCAGCACCGTGAAGTAGCTTTCAATGCGCCGCACCAAATGCGCGTCATCGACGTTGCCAGTAATTGAAGTCGTAGATTGCCGGTAGCGGTACAGCACGCGGGCGGTGTAGGTGAGACGTCGCGCGCGCAACAGCGTTTCGGTCACCCACGGAATGTCTTCGTGCAAGATATTTTCCGGGAAGCGGACGCGATGCTCGGTCAACAATCGGCGGCGACAAAACATCAACCACACATAGTGCCGAAGCTCGCGATTGGTCGATAACTGCACGATCCACGCTTCACCGGTCATGGCTCCCTCCGGCGTTGCGTGTTCATAGATGCGTTCACCCGATGACTGCGCCGAAAATCGTTCGCCATTAAACGCCACGATGTCGGCGTCCGCTTCACGGGCAACTGCGTACAGATGCCCAAGCGCGCCGGGCTGCACGAGATCATCGGCATCGACAAACCAAATGTATTCGCCCTGTGCCGCCTCCAGTCCTGCATTGCGGCTGACCGACGGGCCATTGGCGGCGGCGCTACGGCGGATCACCTTTACCCGCGAATCGCGCGCCGCATAATCTGCGAGGATCGCGGCGCTGCCATCGGTGGACGCGTTGTCGATGGCGATGATTTCAACATCGGTGAAGTCTTGCGCAAGCAAGGAGTCTAGGCACGCACCAACGAACGCGGCGGTGTTGTGAACCGGGATGATGACACTGACAGCGGTCAACCGAGCGACGCCGCAGTGATGCCGTTCTTTTTCACCAGCGCATCGAAATAGTGAATCGTCTCGGTGAGTCCTTGTTCCAGCGACACGCTGGGCTGCCAGCCGAGGTGCGTTTGCGCCAGCGTGATGTCGGGGCGGCGCTGGGTCGGGTCATCGGTGGGCGCAGGTTTGAAAACAAGCTTGGACGACGAATTGGTGAGCTTGATAACCGATTCGGCCAGTTGCAACATCGTGATTTCATGCGGGTTGCCGAGGTTAATTGGCCCGGTAACCGCGTCTTCCGTGGCCATTAACTTCAGAAAACCATCGAGCAAGTCAGATACGTAGCAAAACGAGCGCGTTTGTTGGCCGCTGCCGTAGATGGTGATCGGCATGCCGAGCAGCGCCTGCATGATGAAGTTCGATACCACGCGACCATCGTTGGGATGCATGCGCGGGCCGTAGGTGTTGAAGATGCGCGCGACCTTGATGTCGAGCTTGTGCTGGCGGTGGTAGTCGAAAAAGAGGGTCTCGGCGCAGCGCTTGCCCTCGTCGTAGCAGGAGCGGATGCCGATCGGGTTGACGTTGCCCCAATAGGCTTCAGGTTGCGGGTGGACACTGGGGTCGCCATAGACCTCGCTGGTCGAGGCTTGGAAGATCCGGCAGCGCAGGCGCTTGGCCAGGCCGAGCATGTTGATGGCGCCGTGCACCGAGGTCTTGGTAGTCTGTACGGGATCGTGCTGGTAATGAATGGGCGACGCCGGACAGGCAAGGTTGTAGATCTCGTCCACTTCCAGGTAGAGCGGGAAAGTCACGTCGTGGCGCACGAACTCAAAGCGAGGACGGCCATGCAGGTGCTCGATGTTGCGCTTGGAGCCAGTAAACAGGTTATCGGCGCAGACGACTTCATGGCCTTGCCCGAGCAGGCGATCGATCAGGTGCGAGCCCAGGAATCCGGCGCCGC
>JAYTVA010000049.1:0-86251 GCA_043744255.1 Burkholderiales bacterium
ATGCGGCGCGGCGATCAACCGTAGTCACGCGTTTCAAATGCCACGACCAGCGTGGTGAGTAGCTTTTGCGTACGAACGGTTTACGTCCACGCTGACCCACATAAACCAAAGAAAAATGGCACAGATACCTTGGTCTCGATTGAAGCCGCCTACCTCGGTGGCCGCAACCCATGCGACACCAACTTCGCGCGCTCCGCCGGGCTAGAAATTTCTTTCGCAAACGCCTTCGCCGCTGCCGACGCATCTACACGCTGCCATAGCTGATACGTGGTCGCGAGATCGAACGCCTCCGGGAACGGCCCTACCAGCGCGGCGGGATTGGATTGCACGATCTCACTGATTTGCGTGATGCCGAGATCGACTTCGCCTGCGAGTACCAGCTTCATGGTCTCGATGCCGTCCTTGGCGAGCGTGGATTTTTTTAGCACCTCCGCTTTGATGCCGAGAGCTTCGATCACTTTCACAAAGTGCGCGCCGACAGTGGCACCGCGTGCGGGGTCGGAGAAGGCGATGCGTGGTGCGGCGAGTAGGGCGGCTTTGAGTTTTTCTGCCGTGCTGATGTCCGGCTTCAATTTGCCGGGAGGTGCTGCGAATCCAGCTACCGTATCGCCCACGGTGATGATTGCGCCGTTTGACAGCTTGCCGCTTTTTTCGGCGTCGCGAATGCGTGGCAACGTGGTGAGCAAAAATGTCGCGCCGGGGTCAGCGAGAAACTTTTGTTCGGCGGCACCGGCGGTATCAAATACCAGCGTGATTTTTTGCCCGGTAGATTTTTCAAAATCTTTGGCGAGATCGGTGATGGGTGCTTTTAACCCAGCGGCGGCATAGAGGCGCATGGGTTCAGTCGGCACAATCGGCACGGAGACGCAGGCCGACATCAACAGCGCGGCGCTCACTAGCGCAAGTTTGGAATAATTTTTCATGCAGAGACTCCGACGTTACCGTTGTTGAGTAGAGCGGTTTTTACGCGCTCAGGTTTGAATGGATACTGGCGCAAACGCGCGCCGGTGGCGTTGAAAATGGCATTGCCGATGGCCGCAGCGACCGGGCAAGTCGCACCCTCGCCCGCGCCGACTGAAGGCTTGTCGAGTCGATTGATGAGTTCCACTTCCACCACCTGCGGCATATCGGCGAAGCGCGCAATGGGGTAGGCCGTCCAATCGAGCGCGGTGGCACCCGTGTGATCGAACGCGACTTCTTCAAATAGCGCGCGGCTCATGCCTTGCACCAAACAGCCGTCGACTTGGTTGCGCACGCCATCGGGGTTCACGATCAAGCCGCAATCGTGCGACGCGAACATTTTGGTCACGCGCACTTGCCCACTCGCGCGATTCACTTCGACTTCAACCACCACCGCTGCGTACGCATTTTCGGTTTCATATTGGCAGTAGGCGATGCCGCGCCCGGTGGCGATGCTGCTCGTGCCGACTGGTAATGCCGTGTCCCATTTTGCAATTTTGGCCACACCCATGATGACGGCGCGCGCACGTTCGTCTTTCAGATATTTCAAACGAAACGCCACGGGATCAGCCTTCACCGACGCCGCAATTTCATCCATGAATGATTCGTTGGCAAACGTATTTTGAAAGCCAGACAAGCCACGTAGCGCGGATGGGCGCAGTGGACTCGACTTGTGATAACGAATCTGCACACGCTTTGCCGGAAATTCATAGCTGACGTCGGCATTGCGTCCACCGTTGGAGAGTTCGTATTTTGGTACATGGCCGGTGAGCAATCCCGCGAGCGTGTTAGCCGCTTGATGGCGCGGGCGCGTGCTGTGCGTGGACGTGAGGTTAATGAAATCCCACGCGACGATATCGCCGTTGGCATCGAGCCCAGCAGCCAGATCCATCAGCATCGCCGGGCCCTTCGGTGACCAGCGGTGTTCGTCATGGCGCATCCACTGCACGCGCACCGGCTTGCCCACGGCTTGCGACAAGAGCGCCGCATCCACCGCCGAATCATCAGCGCCATTGTGGCCATAACATCCAGAAGCCTCTGTCCACGCAATGCGCACTTGATCGGCAGGTACGCCCAACACTTTCGCGACGGCGGTGACCAAGCCAAAACTGTGTTGCGTGCCGCACCAAACGGTGGTGCTGCCAGTTTGCACATCCGCCACGCTACACGAGGGGCCGATCGAGCCATGCATCTGGAAAGGCGCGCCGTAGCTGGCTTTCAACGTTTTTGCCGCTTGCGGAAACACGCTTGCGCCATCGCCATCGCCATTGGCTTTGACTGCTTGCGTTTCGCTGGGGTAACTGCGCATTTGTTGATGGAAGTTAGCATCGACATTGGCTTGCGGCGGCAGCGTCCATTCGACCTGCAGTTGTTGCGCGGCGGCGATGGCGATCTCTTCGCGTTCCGCTACCACACCAACAAAATTTCCGCGCACCACCACGCGTGCGCCCAGTGATTTAATTGAGGCCGCATCAGCGGTGACCAGCTTCGCGCCCAGCACCGGTGGCCGCACCACGCGTCCGTGCAACATGCCAGGAAGTCGCAAGTTGTGCACGTACGCAAACGTGCCCGCAATCTTCGCTGGCAAATCGACGCGCGGCACCGACGTGCCCACCACGCTGTAATCAGCAATCGCTTTCGGTTTGGCCTGCTTGCTCATCTTGCGCTCGAAGCGTTTGCCGCCGAGCAAATCCGCGAAGCTCAACGTCTTGTCGGGTGATGTTTTTGCCCACGCCACGCCATTGCGAATCACGATGGCTTCCGCTTTCTTGCCGAGTTTTTCGGCGGCGAGACTCGCCAGCACTGCACGCGCTTCCGCCGCCACTTGGCGCAATTGTGGTCCGCCCATTTGCGTGGTTTTGCTGCCGGTGGTGGTGCCCTGATCGGGGACGATGGCGGTGTCGCCCATCACCATGCGAATGCGCGACACTGGAAAATCCAACTCCTCGGCGACGATTTGCGAAAGCCCAGTGGTGACGCCCGTTCCCAATTCCACCTTGCCGCAGAACACCGTCACGTCTCCCGCTTCGCTCACAGCCAGCCATGAATCAAGACCTTCGTAGAGAGCGAGTTTTTCTTTAGGCGTGGAAGTTTGCGCATGACCAACAACAGGAAACGCAAACGAAATCACCACCGCGCCACCGGCCTGCATGAACGCGCGACGTGAAACCGAAATGGGCTTCATGCGGCACCGCCGTTCATGACTTTCGCGGCGCGCTTCACCGCCCGAATGATGCGCAGGTGCGAGCCGCAGCGACACAGGTTGCCATCGAGCGCCGCACGAATCTCCGCGTCGCTCGGATTTTTGTTGGTATTCAACAATGCTGTCGCACTCATCACCATGCCGTTCAGGCAATAGCCGCATTGACCAGCTTGTTCGGCAATGAACGCCGCTTGCACCGGGTGTGGTTTCTCCACATTGCCGAGTGCTTCGATGGTGGTTATTTTTTTATCGACAACAGCGCTGACCGGCGTCACACACGCACGAACCGCCTTGCCATCCACATGCACGGTACAAGCGCCGCATTGCGCGAGACCGCACCCAAATTTCGCGCCATTAAATTTGAGGTCGTTGCGCAGCGCGTACAAGAGCGGCGTGTCGGGCGCGATCTCCACCGCTTGCTGTTGTCCATTGACGTTGAGGGTCAGTTTCACCGGCTTCCTCCAAGCATGTTTTATTGCAGATGTGTTGTTTGCAATTTACAGGATAGAGAGAAGCGGTGGGCGTTGTCTTGACTCCCGTCAGCGTTCCGTTGATAAGAATTGATGTGAGCGCAATGCGATGCGCAGCTCGCACGCGTTTCCATAACCGTCGGCTACCGTATTCAACGGGAGTATTTGCGTTCACACTGCGCTATTCAATGCTCGCTGCTCAACGCTCACAGGAGATGGTAATGGCTGACGTGATGAAAACACCGGGTGTTTACATTGTTGAAAAGAATGCGTTGCCGAATTCGGTCGTGGAAGTGGCGACCGCAGTGCCCGCATTTGTTGGCTACACCGAAAAGGCCGATAACGCGGGCAATACCTTGCGTAACAAGCCGTGGCGCATTTCATCGATGGCAGAATTTAAGCAGCACTTTGGTGTTGGCCCGATCACTAGCGGTGTTGTGCTTTTTAGTCTGCGCAAGCCCGAATCGACGGTTACCCCGCTACCTTACCTTCTCACCCAGACGACTGGCTTTTACCTGCTGTATTTCTGCATGCTGCATTTCTTTCAGAATGGCGGCGGGCCTTGTTTCATCGTTTCGGTGGGAGGCTACGATCCGGCGGCGGGTCGGCATATCGACCAAGACCGCCTGATGGCTGGCATCCATGCATTGGTGCAGGAACAGGAGCCGACCATGCTGGTGGTGCCCGAAGCCGTGTTACTCAATCACGATCAGTGTGCCGAGGTGCAAAAAGAGGCGCTGCGTCATTGCGGCGATGTGATGAAAAACCGCATCGCAATCCTCGATATCCCGGACGGCGATCAGGATCGAAGTACGGTGCCCGACTGCGTGACCGCGTTTCGCGATTCGCTCGGCAATAATTTTCTGAGCTATGGCGCGGCCTACTATCCGTGGGTCAACACCACCGTGGTACCGGAGACCGACCTCGGCGTCGCCAATATTGAGGTCAGCAGCCGCGACGCGCTGAGCTACGGTATCCAGGCGGATCTTGTCAGCATGGGCCTGACCACCGCGCAACTCGCCGAGCGATTAGCTGAAGTCGAAAAGGTCAAGTCGCTTGACCTCAATGCGCGCGAGCAGGTGGCGCTCCTGACCAAGACCCTCACCGCGATAAGCCCGTTTTTCAAAACGATTATGGCGGATATGCGCCAGCGCCTGAACGCGTTGCCACCGGGTGCGGCCATTGCGGGTATTTTCACCATGATTGATAACGCGCGCGGCGTTTGGAAAGCACCGGCAAACGTTAGTCTCAACGGCGTGGTCTCGCCGACGGTGCCGATTTCGCATGAGCAACAGGAAGACCTGAACGTTACGCCGCAGGGAAAATCAGTCAATGCGATCCGCGCCTTCGTCGGCGAAGGTACGCTGGTGTGGGGTGCGCGCACGCTCGACGGCAATAGCCTCGATTGGCGCTACATCAATGTACGCCGCACCATCATCATGCTCGAAGAGTCGATTCGCCTTGCTGCCAAGGCGTTGGTGTTCGAGCCCAATACCGCTAATACCTGGGTGACGCTCAAGAGCATGATTGAAAACTTTCTCGTCGGCATCTGGCGGCGCGGCGGACTGGCCGGGATCAAACCGGAGGATGCGTTCGGAGTACACATCGGTCTGGGGCAGACGATGACGGCACAGGACATCCACGAAGGCATTCTGCGCGGGACAGTGCTGGTGGCGCTCATTCGTCCGGCAGAGTTCATCGAGATTACGTTCCAGCAGCAGATGCAAACATCGTAGCGACGTAGGGACTGGTTACGAAGCGCGCACCGTGCCAACTTTCCGTTTTTGTCGAGAGCATCGCGTTGGGGGATGCCGCAATCGCGGTATTGACAGCACACATCGCGGCGCGCACGCTAACCGAAGCGTTAGTTTTCTCGCTGCCCACCGAAAGTTAGCGAGAAAAAATACGCTGTGATTCCACGCGCGCCGCAACGATTCGCGGCATGCTTTGTTTCTGAGCAACGGTTGTGCGTACAACACGTTACCCTGTGCATCAGTTTGCTTCAGTGTGCTTTAGTGTACTTGTGCGTTGCTGTTCGCGCGCTGGGGTGTACTGCCGCACGTCGCATGTTAATGCACCTGACGGACCCCGCGCAGTCGAGGTGCTCGCATCCATTCGCTCGCCGGATCAACGCGAGCGATACGACGGCTTGGTGCTCGTTTCTTGTAGGGAAGACCGCACCTGCCTGTAGCTTTCATCCCTGCATTTACATTGGAGGAAGTCATGGCAACGAAATCTCGAAGCAAAGGCGGTGGCGGCGGCAAGCCGGTCACGCCACAAGACGATGCATGCGAATGTCGGTCGGGGCCGATGGTTGGTTCTGCCGTCATCAACGGCGCGACGTTTTCCAACAAGTGGCTGCATTACGCCGAGGTTGATGGCAATGCGGTGTTTGAGGGGGACATTGTGTTGGGCTCGATCGCGGAGGTGCAGTCCGACGAAGGCGGCAACCCAGTGTTGTTTTCTATCGGCATCACCGGTCAGCAGTTTCGCTGGCCAAACGGACGGATTCCGTTTGAGATTGATCCGGCACTGCCCAATCAACAACGTGTCACCGACGCGATTGCGCATTGGCACGCCAATACCGGTATACGATTTGTCGCGCGAGCGGGCGACGCCGATTTCGTTCGCTTTGTTCCCGGTGGAGGGTGTTCGTCGAACGTTGGTCGTCGTGGTGGTCAACAAAACATCACGTTGGGGCCCAACTGTACGACCGGTAACGCGATTCACGAGATCGGTCACACCGTCGGCCTGTGGCACGAACAGAGTCGCGAAGATCGCAGCAATTTCATCAACGTGATTTTTGCCAACATCGACCCGGCCATGCAGTTCAATTTCAACCAGCAAATCTCGGATGGCGACGACATCGGGCCATACGATTTTGGTTCGGTCATGCATTACCCGGCGACCGCGTTTTCGATCAACGGGCAAGCGACCATTGTGCCGCGTCAGCCACTACCCGCAGGCGTGGTCATGGGGCAGCGTAGCGGGCTTTCGGCCGGTGATATCGCCGGCGTGCGGGCGATGTATCCGAATTTGCAGCCGACCATCAAAGAGGTACGCAAAGATCCGATAACCGATCCAAAATCCTTCAAGGAGGGCATCAAGGATCCGGTGCGCGACCCGACCGTCAAGGAGATCCGCAAGGATCCCATCACCGACCCGAAATCGTTTAAGGAAGGTATCAAAGATCCGGTGCGCGATCCCACCATCAAGGAAATCAGCAAGGATCCGATTCGCGACCCCGGGCCGACTGTCAAAGAGGTGGCGCGTGATCCGATCTTTCCAGGCGGGGGTGGCTTCCCGCCTCGGCCGGGTTTTGATATGGGAGCGACCCCGTTTGTGCTGGCCGGGCCCAGCCGGTTTGTGCACAGCGATCCGCTCGGTGATGCGATAGATCAGGTGCAACAACTTGCGGTTGCGCACACGGTGGCACAGCAACAGGCCGATGCGCTCGCGGACGCCTATGAGCAGGCCGTTGCCGCACTGGCGCAGATGCAGGGCGGACAATGACGACGACCACGCGGCGGGCAACGTGATCCTCGTCATTTCGTATCCCGATGAGGAGCACACGGTGCAGGTGGTCGAACACCTGATGCGCGCGGGTCGGGAAGTCGTGCAAATTGATCTTGCCGATTTTCCGATCAAGCGCGCGATCAAGGCGCATTGGGGCAATGCGAGCGCCCCGATGTTTTGCGTTGACCACGACGGTCGTTGGGTGAACCTGGCCGACGCTGATGTGGTTTGGTGGCGGCGGGTCAATAATTTTTCGGTGGACCCGTCAATCCATTCCGCCGAGCGTAGTGCGTTCGCGCAGAGTGAAACCTCGCAAGCGGTCAACGGTATGCTCGATTCGTTGTCGTGCCCATGGATGAACCCGCGCGACGCAGACGCGAGAGCGCATCACAAGCCGTATCAATGGACGGTCGCGCGTCAACTCGGTTTGAGTTTGCCGCGCACCCTAGTCACCACCGATGCGGTGGCCGCGCGCGCGTTTATTGACAGTGTGCGTCCGGCGAAAGTGGTGTTCAAGGCTTTCCTCGCGGCAATACAGGAGTGGCGCGAAACGAGGCTGGTAGAACAGGAAGACTTGAATCGGCTAGAGTTGGTACGATTCGCGCCGGTGATATTTCAGCAGTATGTTGCGGGTGCCGACCTGCGCATCACCATGGTCGGTGATGACATTTTTGCCGCCGAGATCGATGCGCGCAACACCTCGTACGAAGTGGACATGCGCATGGTCGTCGGTGAAGCAGTGGTGAAAGCAGTGACCCTGCCGGCGGCGATACAGACCAAACTGCGCAAGCTGCAACACCGTCTCGGCTTGGTCTACGGTGCCATCGACATGCGTCGCACCGACGCTGGCGAATACGTATTTCTGGAAGTGAATCCCGCCGGTCAGTGGTTGTTCGTTGAGCAACGAACCGGCCTGCCGATTGCGCAGGCAATGGCGGATTATTTATGCAAAGTGAGCGGCGCGCCACGTACGAAAGCGCGGCCGCGCAGAATGGAAAAACGCCATGACCAAGCTGCGCCGACTTGAAGGGGACATTGTATTTCCGGCCAATACCCCCGCGCGGGTCGCCGCGCGCGTTACCGTTGAGCTTCGTGATGTGTCGCTCCAGGATCAGCCGTCGAGCGTCGTTGCCAGCAGAATTATCTACGACATCGCTGTTGGTCCGAATGCGCGTGTGCCGTTTGCACTTGATGCACCGTCGCTTCCGTCCAATCGATCCTTGGCGATGCGTGTTCAGGTGGATCTGCAACTCAACCAACGCCATGCACCGGGCGATTATTTGTCCACGGTGAATATTGCCGTCGCCAACAAGGATGATGTTCGTGCCTTGTCGGTACCGGTCGCGCCGATCTAAGCGATCAGTAGCAGGTGCCGCGAGCTATGCGAACGTCAATCAAACGGAGATTCACGATCATGATCCCCTAATCAGGGGATGGGGCATCCCGCGATTGGAGTATTGCCGATGCCGACCAGCGAGGCTATTCTCAACCCGTCTCAATTCAATTCAACACAACTCAACGCATGGCGGCAATGAGCTGGATGTAGCGTGCCGCGCGCAATGCAATCTGCATGCGAACTAGGGAGGCGTGTCTTGGCATCTAGGCGCGCGCACGTTCGGCAGCATGCACGCGCCAGTACATAGGCGTCTGCAACCGGAGATGGCGCGAGCCGGATGTAGTTCGATGCTGGACTGTCCTTCCATTTTCTCCCGGAGAAATTCACCATGAGCGCTATCACCATCAATGGAATTACCATCGACCCGGCGGCTCCGAAAGTGGAGCGGGCCACGTTCTCACTGGATCATGCGACCGCGCATGAATCCGATTACATCCTCGTGCAGACACGTGCGCCGCTGACCGCCGCGCAACGCACGCAGCTCGGCAAAGCGGGTGCCGATATTCTTGAGGCGGTGCCCGGTAGCGCGCTGGTCTGCCACTTCCCCAAGACGGGCCTCGCGAGTGTGCGCAATTTGCCGTTCGTTGCGTGGGCCGACATCTATCCAGCGGTGGTAAAAATTTCCGCCGGTTTGCGTCAGCTCGATTCGCAGCCGGGTGGTGTGCCCGCCGGACGGGCGATGATGGCGAAACCCGCCGCACGCGATGCCACGCGGGTGGTGATCGATGTGGTCCTGCATCGCAACGCGAACGTGAAGCAGGCGGCGAAGCGTATCGCCGAGGCCGCGCACCAGCCAGTCGCTGAGGTGGCGATTGCGGGCGGCAAAATTCGCCTGACCATGAAACAGCGCCGCCTCGAAGATGTCGCGGCTCTTGATGAAGTACGACACCTTGAGCAAGTACTGCCGCGCCAGCTTTCAAACGGGATTGCGCGGCAGATCATGCGGGTGCCGAGCGACGTCAGCAGCAGCGGCGCCGACGGCAAAGGCGAAGTGATTGCGATCTGCGATACCGGTTTTGACAAAGGCTCGACCACGGATGTGCACCCCGCATTCAAAGGGCGCGTGAAAAAACTGTACGCATTAGGTCGCGCTGGCAGACGCGATGATCCGGACGGTCACGGCACCCATGTGGCGGGCTCGGCGCTTGGCGATGGCGTATCAAAAACCGATGGGCCGGTACGCGGTACGGCACCGGCCGCGAAGCTGGTGCTGCAGTCCGTACTCGACAACCAGGGCGGGCTGGGCGGATTGCCGAATGATCTTAAGGATCTGTTCACGCCGCCGTATCAGGTCGATAACGCGCGCATCCATTCCAACTCATGGGGCACACCCGGTAACCCCGGCGCGTACGATCAGCAGGCATTTGAGGTGGATGATTTTATCTACCGCAAACGTGACATGCTCATTTGCTTCTCGGCCGGCAACGAAGGTACAGATCAAGATGCGAATGGCCAGATCGATGCAAACTCGGTCACACCGCCGGCCACCGCGAAAAACTGCCTGACCATCGGTGCCAGCGAGAACAATCGCCCCGACCACACCGACACCTATGGCGACGACTGGCCGAACGATTTTCCTGCCAACCCGATCAAGTCGGACAAGGTTGCGGACAACCCCGATGGCATGGTGGCTTTCAGCAGTCGTGGCCCAACCAATGACGAGCGTATCAAACCCGATATCGTCGCGCCCGGTTCGTACATTCTCTCCACGCGCTCGCGCGCGACCAAATCAGAAGGGTGGGGATTGTCCAAGGACCCGCTGTACATGTTCGAGGGCGGCACCAGTATGGCAACGCCGCTGGTCGCCGGATGCGTCGCGGCAGTGCGCGCGTTTTTGCGCGTGAAGCACGGCATGAAAAAACCGAGTGCAGCATTGTTAAAGGCGCTGCTGATCAACGGTGCACATGACCTCGTTGGCCAATATGTGCCGTCGGAGTCGGGTGGGATCCCCAACAACAGCGAGGGGTTTGGCCGCGTGGATCTACAGGCCGTGGTGGGCCCGTACGGCGCTGGCGAAAGCGTACAGTTTTTCGACGAAGCAAAAAAGCTCGATACCGGTGCGCGCGACGACCGGAGTGTCGCGATGCCTGCCAGCGCGCGGCGAATCAAGGTCACGCTCGTTTGGACTGATCCCCCCGGCGAGGGCTTGCAGAATGATCTCGATCTGATCGTCGCGGTCGGCAACCAAGAACGCCACGGCAACATGCCGGTGGGATCGAAATTATTTGATCGCAAAAATAACGTCGAGCAAGTGACGTGGGATCAGCTACCCGCTGGCAACGTCAGGCTGTCGGTCGTCGCCCATGGCATTACCCTGAATCCGCAGAACTATGCGCTGGTCGTGCGTGTCGGCTAGCGCCTAAATATCACTTCCAGTACTCGCCTCCAACATCGACAAAAGGAGCCATCATGCCCAAACGATCCTTTCAGATTGGCACCACGGCACACACCCTCGACGCGCGCCCAGATCGACTCGATCTGCGCGATCGGGAATACCTGCCGCCGGTGCATTCGCTGCCGCCGCACTTTCCCGAAGAGCAAACGCTGACGCGCTACCTTGAGTCTTATGTGAAAAGCAATTTGATCCTTGATCAAGGCAAAGAAGGAGCCTGCACCGGGTTCGGTCTTGCCGCCGTTGCCAATTATTTGTTGTGGACGCGGGCGCTCAGAGCGGGCAACACTGAGGGCTTCACCGCCGTCAGCCCGCATATGTTTTACGACCTCGCCCAGTTCTACGACGAGTGGCCGGGCGAAGACTATGACGGGTCGAGCTGTCGCGGCGCGATGAAGGGTTGGCACAAGCATGGCGTGTGCGAGGCCGCACGCTGGACGCACAGCGTGCGCCGCAAAGCGCCGCGTGCCAAGAAACCGTATAAGCCCACTGACGATTGGTCGTTCGACGCGGCGGCGCGGCCGGTCGGCGTCTACTATCGCGTCAACCGCCACTCGGTCGTCGATATGCAGGCGGCTATCCTGAACATGGGTGCCGTCTATGTTTCCGCGTGCGTGCATGGCGGTTGGGATCTGGAAACGCCAAAGAAAAAATCCAAGGCGCTTACGCATGGATCCTTGCCCGTGATGAAATACGATGAAGCGACCAAGCTCACGGGTGCGCACTCGTTTGCGCTGGTCGGCTATAACGAATTCGGCTTTGTGGTGCAGAACTCGTGGGGCACCGACTGGGGCGCGAGCGGCTTTGCGATCCTGACATATGGCGATTGGGTCGACAACGGCACCGACGCGTGGGTGTGCTCGCTCGGTGTGCCACAGACCACCCAACCGACCGGTGCCGGTGTCGCCACTAGTTCCCCCGCGCGCCAAAACGGTGGTACTTCGCTGCTCTCGGGTGACAGCAAAGCCGACACTGCCATCCTGTCTGCTACCGCGCCGCCGTGGCCCACGCAACGCGCCTATCAGCACGCAGTCGTCGTCGGCAATAACGGTCAAGTGCGTATGAGCATGCCCAACATCGGCACTGCCGCCGGTTTGGTCGAGCTGATCATCAAAGACAACCTTGGCCAGTGGCTGGCCAGCGTGCCGAAAGCGCAGCGCAAGGTGGCGATTTACGCGCATGGCGGGCTGAATAATGAGGCAGATTCAATCAACCGCATTCGCATCATCGCCCCGTATTTTCTCGCCAACGGCGTGTACCCGCTGTTCTACACCTGGCGTACCGGCGCGCTGGAAACGATAAAGTCAAAACTCGAAGATGTATTCGGCATCGAGCCCACTGAAGCGATTTCGACTGGCTTCTTTAGCGATGCCAAGGACAAACTATTGGAAGCGGTCGCGCACGCCGCGCGCTGGATGTGGAACGAGATGAAGGACAACGCCGAGGCGGCGCAGGCCGAGGGTCGCGCACTGGCGCTGATCGCCGACAACCTCGCCAAGCTGCAAAAAAAATATCCCGGTACCGAGTTCCATTTGGTCGGCCACTCCGCAGGCTCGTTCGTGCACGGCTATCTGCTGGATCTATTGGCCAAGGCCAGCGCCACAGCCGCCTCCCTGACCCTCTATGCGCCCGCCTGCTCGCTCGATTTTGCGGCGCAACATTTCATCGCACCAGAGCCAGTGCCCGCAGATAAGCTGTGGCTGCACATGCTCTCCGATGAGCGCGAGAAAGAAGACACCGCCGGTCCCTATGGAAAATCGTTGCTCTATCTCGTTTGTCGTGGCTTTGAAGAGGTGCGCAAGACGCCAATCGCGGGACTGCAACACTGCATCGATACCACCGCCAGCAACCACGATGACGATGCGTGGAACATCGCCGCATGGTCACAAGTGAGTGACTGGCGCGCGTGGGTCAATGCACTCCCGCCACAACCCGACAATCGCCCAGCATGCGAAGTCGTCACGACCGACCACGTCTCCACCGGCAAGAACTTCATCCCAGCCTCGCACGGCTCATTCGACAACAACCGGGAAGTGATCGAACGGACCATTAACCGCATTCTTGGTAATCCGCCGGATGCGGCGTTGGCGGTGCCAGTGGAGGATCTTGGCACGTGAGGCCGGGGACGAAAAAATGGGTTCGTTGCTTGAGCAGGCCCGTGGATACGTGGGTTTGGTGAAGGTCGGGGTAGGCGCACGGGTCGCACTGCCCAAATCCGTGAGAGGCCGGTAAGGAGCGAAAACCCAGATCCGCGTTGACTTACCCATTCCCTAAGGCACGAATCCGGCAGCGGCAGATGGTTGTACTCCGAACGGCGTATTGCCAGGGTTAGGTGCTGGGCGTATCTTCAACTCGTATGCATTCAGCAGAACGGTAGTCGCGAGCAGCGAATCGAAATGAAGGGTCGAACTATTTCGCGCGAGTGCACACGTTGAAAAGTGCCTGCGCGCCTGACGAATTTTCGCTCGCGTCGTTGTCACTCAATGGCGGCGACGCTGCGCCGCCATCGCTTGTCCTTGGTGCTGGCAACCTTTGCGTCGTTACCCGGCTGTTGTTGCGGCGCGGTCGTCACCAGTCCCGGTGTTTGACTCCCTCCACAACAAGGAGACCATCATGTTCAATATTTATCATTACAGCAAATTCGCAAGCCTCTGCTTGGTTGCCGCACTGTCTGTCAGCGCAACGCCGGCGACTGCGCAAAACGTTTCCCTCGATAGCAAAGTCTATATTGCCGATGCGGGCGAAAAAGGCAAATCCGCTGACGAAAAAGCGGATGTCCTCACCTTCAAGGACGGCAAGTTTCATTCCAGCAGCTGCGATCAGTATGGCTATGGCAAGGGCGATTACAAAGCGGCCGCCCAAGGTGACGCGATCACCTTTGAAGCCGAGACCACTAGCGCGAAAGATGGGCGTTTGACATGGAAAGGAGCCGTGCGCGGCGATGTCATTGAGGGCACGTTTATCCACTATCGCAAACCCGGTTTCTTTAACGCCAACCCCGCGCCCATCGAACACTGGTTCAAGGGCAAAGCCAAGAGCCTTTAATTTCGCTAGGGGTTGGCTGCCCACAACTAAAGTTGCATGCAGCCCATCCCCCGATTGCGGGATGGGGTACCGCGATCAGAGTATTGCGGCGACGCATTTTCTGGCATAGCGTGGCATCTGTAACCGCAACGCGTGTTGTAGTGCGCGGCTGGGTGAGTGCGGCGCTGCGCGAGCCATGGCTGACGCTATAGATCGCCAGTGACCAATTGCTCCGCGTTGAGAGGGTCATATCGATGAACGTTGAAATTCTGATCAACAACAGTGCCGATCCGCGTGCCCGTTATCTCACGTGGGCGCGTTCGCCGTGCAAGATTCGGCTATCCGATGCCACTGGACTAAGCGCACCGCCGCAAATCGAGATTCGTAGCAACACTGCAGCGGGTGGCGGGGAGTTGCGCTTCAGCAAGGCCAACCGCAAGGCGCAGTCGAAATCACTCAAGCTCACGTTGCCGCTGGACGGTACGTCGGTCAGTTTTTCAGCGGCGGGTCGTTTCGGGAAACCAAGCGCTACCGACGGAGATGTAGCAATTGAAGTGTTCGTCGGCGCGACGCGGCTGGTGTCAGTGCCGGTGATGGTGCGCATTCGCAAGGACGTCACCACGCTTTCGGCGGGCGAGCGCGACCGTTTCATCGCCGCCTATGCCGCGCTTAACAACCGAGGCACTGGGCGCTACGCTGATTTTCGTAATGTCCATACCAATGCAGGCTCGCCCGAGGCGCACGGCGAACCCGCATTCCTGCCGTGGCACCGCGCCTATCTGGTCGATCTTGAGCGTGAGTTGCAGGCAATTGACCCGAGTGTGGCGCTGCACTATTGGCGCTTTGATCGGCCCGCGCCGAGCCTGTTTGCGCCGGAATTCATGGGGGCGTCCGATAGCCTCGGTAATGTGGTTTTCGCGGCCGGAAATCCCCTGCAATTCTGGACCACTGATGGGCGCTTGGGCGTGACGCGCCGACCATTGTTCAATACGTCGGCGAGCCCGAGCGACGTCATCAATGAGGCGGACGTGCTCGCGAGTGGCAATGACTTCGCTACCTTTCGGGACATGGAAGGTAACCCGCACGGGCAGGCGCATGTCTCATTTGGTGGATCGATTTCGTCGATCCCGACGGCGGCCAAAGACCCGCTATTTTTTCTGCTGCACGCCAACGTTGATCGGCTCTGGGCAAAATGGCAACGCAAGGTCGGACGCTTCGATGCATCGGCAGCCGATTCGTTCGCGCCCGGCGTGTTTCGTGTCGGCCATAATCTGGACGACACCATGTGGCCGTGGAACGGCGTGGTAACCCCGCCGCGCCCATCGACCGCGCCCGGTGGGGCGCTCGCTAACTCGCCATGCGTGACCGCACCGGGGCCCACGCCGCAAGTGCGAAATTGCTTCGACTATCAGGGCGCGATCAGTTCTGCGGCTCAGATGGGATTCGACTACGATGATGTGCGGTTTGCATGACCACACACCCACGAGGAGATCACCGCCATGCCTAAGCCTGATCCTAAACCTAATCCTAAGTCGAAGCCTGCCAAACCCGCGCCTAGCGCACGGCGCGCGTCGGCCACAAAAACGGCTACAAAAACGGCCACAAAAACGGTCGCGAAAGCCGCCGCATACGGCGTTGGTTGGTCAACTGCGGTTGATCCTGCGCAGAGTGTCAAGAAGCGCGCCGCCGCGCTCACGGCGTTGGGTTGGGATGTCTGTGAAGACGGCGGAAAGTTCAACGCCGTTCTCGATTTGCTGCTCGACGCCACAGCGCCAATCGAGGTGCGTCTCGCCGCGCTGACGTCGGTACAGTCCGCCACGTTTAACGTCAGCAAGTTTGCGCCGTATCGACCCGATTATCTCCGCGCCTTGCGTAAAGCCTCGCTGGACGCCGATGCGGAAATGCGCCAGCGAACACTCGGCATGCTCGCGCGTGAGAACGACGCCAGCACGCAGGAACGGCTGATGGACGGATTGAGAGATCCCGCGAAGGCATTGGTGCCGCCGGAGAAAGCGCTGCAATTGCTAAGCTACGATCTGCACGCGGGCGCTTATGACATCGCTCGCGAGATCGCCAAGAAGCCGCCGAACGCGGCTGCGCGACGCGAGGCGCTGCGTCTGCTCGCCGCAGACACCGCGTCCGCGCCGATGTTTGAAAAAATCCTGACTAACCGCACCGAGCCACTCGAAATTCGGCAGCTATCTGCGGCCGCACTTCAGCAACTCGCGCCGAAGAATCTGCAGGGCCGCGCGCGCGATATCGTGCTTGATCCATCGGAAAGCGACGAGATGAAGACGACTAGTTTTGTCGCGCTCACTCATTTTGGGGCAGCCGATACTATCGCCGCAGATCAGAAACTTCAGGATTTTGCCAAGAAAACGCGCGAGGCAAAGACCGGTGGCGCGGGTCTCAAGCGCGCCGTAAAAGAATTCACCACCAAGCACAAGCTCTAGCAGCCTGTCGGGCTTAAAGGGAATCGGCTGCAAAATGATCTGGACGGTGCATATTTCCCCGATTTTCGTCGCCGATAGCACAACTATTGGCTAGAAAATCGTGAAAATCTGCCCTCGCCCAGCTCATTTTTCGCAACGATTCTTTAAGTCCGACAAGCTGCGAGGCAACGCCATGGACGCGCTGGCATGTGCACCGGCCTCGATCTGGAGTGAAGAAGCATTTCGGCAGCGCGTTGATGCCCTTAACGGACAGCCGCACGCGACGACCGAATTAATCGCCCTGTTGCACGAGCGTCATCCGGGGTACGCGCAGCGTAGCGCTGGTGCGATTGCGCGCATGCGCGGTTGGGTACTGTTGACGCTCGCGAACCAGCAATTGCCTGCTGACGCGCATATCTACGTTTTGGAAGAACTCGATAACGGGCGTCACGCATACTTGGTCGCCGCAGCCGCGCGCGCGCTGCAAAGCTCAGCGTCGCCACACCCCGCGATGGCAACGTTTCTCATGCGCGCGATCACCAACATTCGCGATCACGACGATCTCGTTGACCTCACTCAGTATGGCGGGGTCGGCGATTCACCAACGGCCACCACCGCGTTCGCCGAACTTCTGGCGGCGCTGCGCTGGTTGGGCGCCGCAGCGGCCCCGGCGTTGGTCGATCTAAACGAAATGGCGCAAGACCCGACACGGCGATTCTCGCCCGCGCAACGCCAGAACATCGACAACACCATTGCCTGCATCAAGGCGGCAGGGGGCGCAGTTACCGACTGCTGCGCGCTGCCGAGCTGGCTGGTCGATGCGCGGCGCGTCATCACTGGTGCGCCAGCCAATCTCGGTAGTATTGAGTTTGAAGATCAGGAGGGCAGGCGGGTTGCCTTCGACGAATTTTTCAACGGTCAGCCTGCGGTCGTGGTGTTTTTCTATTCACGGTGCGACAACCCACAAAAATGTTCATTGACGGTCACCAAGCTCGCCCGCGTGCAAACAATTCTTGCGGCGGAAAAGTGCGTTGGCCGCATACGCACCGCTGCCATTACCTACGACCCGGGCTACGACACAGCGGATCGATTGCTTGCCTACGCAAACAGTCGTGGCGTCCAGCTCGATGCGGATAATCGCATGCTGCGCGCAACCGCCGGTATGGATGCGCTGCACCAACACTTCCAGCTCGGCGTGAGTTTTATCGGCTCACTCGTGAATCGGCACCGAGTCGAAGCATTTATTGTTGGCGCGGATGGCACCGTCAAGGCGCGCTTTACGCGTATCGGCTGGGATGAATCGATACTTGCGGCTCAAGTGATGGCCATCCTACGTGAGCCCACGCAAACAGTGGTTACCGCATCGGTGCATGACAAAACATCGCGCGCGTCAAACACGTCGTCGATTGCCGTTAACAGTGGCACCCGTTGCAAAGCGACAACTGGGCCATTGCTTTCGCTCGCGCTCGCACTGTTTCCAAAATGTCCGCTGTGTGGTGCCACCTACCTGAGCCTGTCGGGAATTATTGCCATGCCACAACTGCCGGCGTTCTATTGGCTGTTCCCGCTCATGCTGGCGTTGGTCATCGTGAATTTGGGAAGCATCTGGTATCAGGCGCATCGGCGGCGGCGCTACCTGTCGTTCGTTATCGCCGCACTTGGCACCGCACTGCTCGTTGGTCCAGGACTTGCGCTGGAAATACCCTATGCGCTTGGCGCAGGCATCGCCTTGGTCATGGCAGGCTCGCTCATTGGCATCACACAAATGGAAAAGCCATTCGCAAACGTGCGAAGCATCTGACTTCCACAGCCCATGTCGGTTAGCTGCGCACGTCGACCTACCGTCGTTGCGGTTAGGTCTCGTCCTCAGCAGTCAACCTATCACCGGCGATCGAATCAATGATCCCCAGGGTCGCGGTATAGGCAGTACCGCGAACACGGGATTGTGCGATTTACATCTGGGGGATAAGCTTGTTTCATTGCCAATCGTGAAAAGTGGTTTCTGGCGTGCGCGCTTGACTTTTGTGTGCCTGCCACCGGTTCTGATCGATTGGTTTGCGTCGCGAGAAAACTTGCCACGAGAAGAAAATCCATTGCAGTTGATTGCTTTCATTTTTGTGTGAGAACAACAGGGAACGTAGCGAACTTTTTCCACCGACATAGCGCCATGTGCCTCCGCGTCCTGAAGCGCCTCGTAGCGATTGCCGTTTCGACAATGGCGGGCGTCTTTTTGTTTGTGCTGGGCACACCGGTTGGCGCGGTCGATGAGTTCGCTACGCCGCCGCCAAAAGCGAAGGTGATCCTCAAGGAAAGCGCGGTGCTGGCGGTGCCGCACACGCCACACGCCGCGATCGTAGCGCTACCGCGCGTACCCAACGTGATCGGCAAACCCCTGCAAGACGCCAGAACCCTGTTGAGCCAACGCGGGCTGGTCATCGGCAGTGTTCAGGTATTGGACAATTCCGCAGCTGCGCCGGGCACTGTCCTGCGACAGCTGCCTGCGGCAAATGCCGGGTTGCCTGCGGATCGCAAAGTGGCGCTGTGGGTGAACGGCAAAACCAAGGCTGGGACTGGCGCGGGTGGCTCGACGAGCGATGGGCCGCCTGCGGACACCACGCGAGTTGTGCCCAACGTGATCGGACAAACCGTTGCGTCGGGGAGGATGAACCTGCGCGAGCGTTCGCTTGTCGCAAATGAAACAATCGTCAATAGCGACAGGCCGCGCGGGGTGATCGTGGCGCAAAATCCGTCGGCACAAACGAGAGTGCCGGTTGCTTCGACCGTCTCGCTGTCCGTGTCGGATGGCCTCAAGCAGCAACCACTACCCCCGCCGCCACCGGTGGCCAGGATCCCAAATGTGGTCGGGCTGAACGTTGACCAGGCGCTGAGCACACTGAGGGAAGCGAAGCTTAGGCTTGGCGCTCGCTCGCCGAAAATCTCGACCGACACGCCGGGCAGGGTGATCGAACAATATCCGGCAGCGAACCAGCCGGTCGGTAACACGGAAGTGGTGAACGTGGTTGTCGCAGTCACCGGGCCGACACCGCTGCCAATCCCAGGGTCCACCATTCCTCAGGCGTCAGTGCCGCCGTTGCGCGGCCTGACGATCAGTCAGGCAGGCGCGAACGTTAAGGCAGTTGGCCTAAATTTTGTGGGTTCCAGCGGCTATGAGGTGTCAAGCCAAAGCAGGGACACGGTGCTGCGACAAACGCCGCCCGCCGGGGTGGTGGTGCCACGTAGCACCGCGGTGCGAGTGTGGCTCTCCGACGGTTCGCGGGTCATGGTTCCCGCCGTGGTCGGAAAATCTGCTGAGGCAGCGGTCGCGACGCTGCAACAAAATGGCTTGGTGCAGGGCAACCGTACTGAAACCGATTCATCCGCACCGGCCGGGCAGGTGTTGGGCCAAACTCCGCTCGCGAATACGGAGGTGGCGCGCGGCACGGCAGTCGGTTTGGTGGTGGCTCGGCAGTTGTCGGTCGTACCAAATCTTGTCGGTCAGTCGCTGGAGCAAGCGCGAGCGTTGCTGGGCGACAGGAAACTCGCGCTGGGCGCACAAAAAACGCAAGCGGCAGTGGCACCTAAAAACCAAGTACTGAGCCAGCAACCGTCGGCTGGCGCTTCCGTAGTTCCGCTCAGCAGTGTTGAGGTCACACTATCCGACGCCTCCTTAGTCAGCGTGCCTCCGCTTGAAAAAAGGCCTGCGAGCCAGGCTGGTGACGCGCTTACGCTAGTCGGGTTGCGGCTTGGCACGATTACCGAGAAAGAATCGGCGGGCAAGCCCGGCACCGTATTGCAACAAGATCCAAAGGCCGCAACGGTGGTTGCGCGCGGCACCACAGTGCAAATCTGGGTTGCAAAAGAACCACTCGTGCCGGTACCAACGGTGGTTGGTCGATTAAAGCAGGAAGCCGAGCAAGCCCTGAAATCGGCGCGCTTGAATGCGGGGACGGTGAGTACTACTGCTTCATCTCAACGTCGCGATGAAGTATTGTCGCAAGCGCCCGCTGCTGGCACGGCGGTAGCACCGCGCAGTAACGTGGCCCTCACTGTGTCTGACGGCACGCTGGTAATTGTGCCCAATCTGTTTGGCCGCTCCGACATCGAAGCGAAGCGCCTGCTGGGCGATGCGGGGTTGGCGCCAGGGCCAGTGACGCTGCGCGATTCGTGGGAAGAGTCTAGCGCGGTCGAAGCGCAGGACGCGGCACCGGGCAGCGAGCGTCTGCGCGGTTCACAGGTGGCGTTTACCGTACGGCAACACTCGACGTGGCCAGCCTTGGTTCACGCGGTAGAAAATAATATGGGGACATCACTGCTGGCGGTGCTGGTAGCAGGCATCGTCGGCGGCCTCGGCGTGAAGCGGTTTAACACACGGACGTCGGCCACGCTACCCGCGCCGCCCTCACTGCCCAGCAACTTCGCGATAGTGCCGCACTTCAGTGTTGCCGAGACCGAGGCCAGCGTGCAACGCACCCCCGGCTCGGATGGGCCGACGGTCAGTATCAACACCAGTTGGGCGAGCGGCCCGTCCGCCGTGCTCGCGGAAAACCTGATTGAATCTGTGGAGGTGAAAAAATCATGAGCGATGACGGCGTAAAAATTATTGACCTGCTGCCCAACGGCGTGGGCGATGTGGGTGGCGTGGCGAAACAGGAAATCGAGGCCAGTTCCAACACCGCGACCACCGGACAGTTGGCGTGGAATTTGGTCAAGGATAGCGCAGCCGAAAAACTAAAAGAGGCACTGAATTTTGATGTGATCGAGGTGTTTGCCACGGGCTGGAGCAAAGTCGATGCACTCAGGGAATATGTCGACGCAAAAAAACATCCGCCTGACGAAGTGTCGATCGTGCATCTGGGCAATCACGAGCTGGTGTCGAAAAACTATCCACAAATCGAGGTGAAAATTTCCGGGCAAAAGGTGTGCTCGCTACGCTTCGAGCTAGACCTCAACGCCGTGTTCAAAACCGCGTCGCTGACCATCCGCGACGGCAAGATATGGTCGATTGCCTGCGGCGAATGCTCAGCCAAAGCGGTACTGAAATATGGTGCTGCAAAACTGGCGCAGGAGGAGACGCCAAAGGTCAAGTTTCCACTCAAGATCGACCTGAAAAATCCGATGCAAATCGCGCGTGCGCCAACTGGCTGACGGTCGTCGACGCTACCTTCACCGCACTCGGCAAACCAATCAAGGGAGGCCACCATGCCCAATAAAAACACGCCGTTCCATCCGATTATCTACGTTCGCGGCTACGCCATGACGCCGACGGAAATAGATGAAACCACCGCCGATCCCTTTTGCGGTTTCAATCTCGGCTCGACGGTTTATCGCGCGGTACCCGACAAGGAAAGGCAGCCGCGAAAATACATTTTTGAGTCGCCCGTCGTTCGCCTCGCGTCAGACTTTCACTACCAGGACGTGTACGAGGACGGCTACGATATCCTCGATGCGGAATGGGACATGGACCCCGACAACAAATTGAGTAGCCGTTCAATTATTGTCTTTCGTTACTACGACGAAACGTCCCGCCTAGTGGGGTCGGGCAAAGCACAGCCGATCAGCACGTTTGCCACCAAACTTGGTGAGCTGATTGTTCGCGTCCGCGATCTGGTGTGCAATAACAAAGACAACGGTGTGACGCCGGATGGATTCCGCTGTTATCTCGTCGCGCATTCAATGGGCGGGCTGGTGTGCCGTGCGTTCCTGCAAAATCCGGCGTTCGACCGCAAAACCAATGCGCGCCAGTACGTCGACAAGTTTTTTACCTATGCCACGCCGCATAACGGTATCGACATTGGCGGCGTCAATGTGCCGAGTTGGTTGGGCGCGGAAGATGTAAATAACTTCAGCCGCGACAACATGGCCAAATATTTGGACCTCGATGATGTCTACAAACGCACGAAACGCGTCGACTGGATTCCGGAAAGTCGGTTTCCATCGAAAAATATTTTTTGCATGGTGGGCACCAATCGAATGGATTACGAAGCAGCATTCGGGCTGTCCCGAACCTTCGTCGGCCACGGCAGTGACGGCCTGGTCAGAATCGAGAATGCGACCCTCTGTGGGCTAAAAGACAATGGACAGGCTGGTGATCCCTGTGCGAAAGCCTACGCTTATCGCGCGCATTCCGGCTACTTCGGCATCGTCAATAGCGAAGAGGCGTTTCAGAATCTCGCGCGTTTTTTCTTCGGCGATGTCCGCGTTGATTTGTGGGTGGATGTCGATGCCATCCGGCTGCCTGCTGCTGTGCAAAAAGAGCAAGAAGCGGGCAAGACCGTCAACGCCCTGTATCAGTTCGAGGTGATCGCATCGCCGCGTGGCAAGCTGTGGTATCTGACGCGGCGCACGTCTGAAGAAGATTCCGTCGCCTGTCTCTCGCATCAGGAATGGGTGGCCAACCCCACCAAGTGCCGCTCGCATTTTCTGTCGACCGTATTCCTCGCCAACCGCGCCAAAGTGAACCCGAGGCGGCGCACGCTCGCCTACAGCATGACGCTGGGCATTCGCGTGCCCGATTATGAAATTGATCGAAGGCTGTGGGTGAATGAGCACTACGAGGGCGGCTACCTTTATCGCGATGCCATCATCTTGGAAATGGTTCCGCCCAAGGACGCCAGCACGAACTGGAAGATCAAGTACGCATGGCAAGGAACGGGGGTGAACCCAGCCGACACGGAGATTGACGCCAAGGCCATCAAAGGCGGAAAAATTGAGGTGCGCGTTCCGTTCAAGAGTGAGGGTAATCCGGGAGTTGACGGGCAGCTTCGCTTCATCGTCTCTGCATGGAATGCTGACGCGCTGATGGATGATTGAGCTGGCTACCCGCGCCGTGGCGGAGACTGTTAGTCGCGGCTGCAACCCGAAAAAAATGGCGGGTGCGGCGCTCATAGAGAGCCGACCGCCGGTCAGTTTGCGGGTACCCCCTCCCTGATCGCGGGATGGGGCATCCCGCGATTGGAGTATTGCGGGCGTTGATTGAGAACGGTAACCTCGACGTGGAAGGAATCGTGATCCAACCGCTATCTGCGTGGAAGCGGGATTTGTGTACCCTGGCCTGCGATTTTTTTGCATGATTGAAATTCTGCGGCATCAGCGACGGATTCAATAACCCCGATCAGCTCATTGTGGGAGTGCAAGCATGAAGCGAACCATCATTACCATTGCCGCGATCACGGCTTTTGTCGTGGTCGGCTGGTGGCTGAAAATGGGAACCGGCCCCAGCGTGTCTGCGGCGCAGGCGCAGGTGCTGAGTGACGCTCCAACCATCCAGCCTGCAACTGCCAGCCCGTCGAGCGCATACGTCGCGCCGGAGTTTTACGCCGGCGATGCCGGACTCACCGATGCCGAGCGCGCCGGGCGCCACATCTGGTATTTCGCGACCGCTGGCAATTCACGCTTTTATGGCTACACCTTCCCGCAGCGCACCGGCGTGTTGATCGATTGGCATCGGGTGTTGCGTGCAGACCAACGCAATGACCGCTTCAAGGCATGGGGACTGATCAACGATCCAGGCTGTTGCATGCCGGGCTCGCGCGATTGCCCGGCGAAAAGTTTGGATGAAACCTATGGCTTTGAGTACTGCGTGGGCGACGACGTGTTGCTCAAGTACATCGGTAAGCCGGGCTATCGCGACCCTGCTTGCGACTTCAAGGATGCCGCCCTCGATGCGCAGGATATTCATAGTAAGGATGGAAAGCTCGACCAGCGTCACAACGCCTGCGATCTCGCGTTTGGCACATCTACCGGCGCGCTGGGGGTGCGCAAGTTTCCCAATCCGCGCTTCGACAAGGCCAGGTGGCTGAAGCTCAACAGCAGCCCCGGGAGTTGGGACGGATACAACAAGAATTTGTCGAGCGAGCCAAAGAATTCCGATTCGCGCGTTTCCCATTTGGGTGATGGTTCCATCGAGCCACCGTTCTTGATTGGCACGTCTTGTGGTTCATGCCACATCGCGTTTGATCCGCTGCATCCGCCGGCCGATCCGGCCAATCCACAGTGGACAAATATCAAGGGCACCGTCGGCAACCAGTATTCGCGCATGTCGGAAATGCTCACCTCTGGCATGCCGGTCAACAGTCTGGAATGGCAGGTGTTCTCACACGCGCGCCCCGGCACTAACGATACCTCGGCCATCGCCACCGACCAGATCAACAATCCCGGCACCATCAACGCGCTGATCAATCTGGGCAAGCGACCGACATTCAAAAACGAAACCGTGTTGCGTTGGCGGAAAGTGACCGCGTGCACGGCGGGCGCTGCGGAGGAAACCTGCTGGTGCGAACCGGGCCGCGACGGAAAATGCTGGGAGAAAAAACTCGCGCAGGAGAGTGGCGTGCATCACATCTTGAAAGGCGGCGAAGACTCGATCGGCAAATTGGAGGCGGTGCAGCGCGTTTATATCAATATTGGGGTGTGCGCCGAGCAGTGCTGGGCAAACCACTTCAGCGATTTGCGACAGCTCGATCCGCAGCAGCGCAACTTCGGCCAGTCACCGCTTGATATTGGCCAATGCCGCCGCGATTGTCCCAACTTCCGCGCGATCGAGGATCGCCTGCCGAACATCTTCGATTTTCTCGCCTCCAAGGAAGCGCACGCGACCGACTTGCAGGCGGCACGGGCCGTCGCGAGCGGCCGCACCACCTACAGCGAAAAAAATCTGGTTGCCGATCTGGAAAAAGATTTCGGCAGCGGCGCGGTGGAGCGTGGTCGCTTACTGTTCGCGGAGAATTGTGCGCGTTGCCACTCCAGCATTCCGGAATCGGTGGGGAACGAATTCAAGAACCGAGATTTCCGCAAAGTCGATGCGAACGGCATGCGCGAAGACTGGCTCGGCAATGATCAGCCGGTCAAAGCCACCGAGGTCGGCACCTATCGTTGTCGTGCACTGCATTCCAATCATATGGCCGGCCACGTCTACGCCGAATACGGTTCCGAGACCATGCGTAAACAGGCACCCGACCCCAACATCGCCGAGCCGCACGAAGGTGGGCGCGGCTACTACCGCAATATCTCCCTGTTGAGTTTGTGGGCGCACGCGCCATTCATGCACAACAACTCAATCGGGCCAGAGCTGTGTGGCAAACCGAGCAACGCCGCGAATGATTTTTTCCGCCCGCGCTATGTCGATGTCAGCAACAGCAAATTGCCGCTGCTGCCTGCGGACAAACAGCCGGCCTGCTGGGCTTACGACCCGAGTGTGGACGGTCGCTTCAAACTCTATGTGGAGTCGATGCAGCAGCTGTTGAATCCTGATACGCGCGGCAAAAAAATTACCCGCTTTAATTTTCCGGTCGAGCTCGATTTTGGTCCCAAGCTTTGGGACGGTCGCGACGAGAAGCAAATCCTCGGCCTCAAGCTCGAAGTTCCGGCCGGCACCGCCGCAGGGACATTGGGTAATTTCCTGCACAAGCAATTCGTTAATGATTTGATCTTGGGGCACAAGGACCGTCCCGCGCTGGAGAAAAAGCTGGTGGCACAACTGGGCGGTGCCGAAGGGAAGGCACTGACGCAGGCGATGGCCGACACATTGGCAGCAATCGTTAAAGATCCCAACGGAATGGTTTCGGCGGTTGGCAAGCACCCGAAAATTCTTAACGCGTATAGCTCGTGCACCGCAGACATAGAAAACGATGGTCATCGTTTCGGCGAGGGGCTGTCGGCAAACGACAAGAATGCGTTGATCGCGTTCCTAGCCACGATGTAGAGCCCTGAGGAGCCATCATGAAACGGATGCTACCGATTTGTTTTGCCGCACTGTTAACACTCACGGGCTGCGAATTCATCCAGTCAATATTCGCGCCGAAGCCGGACATCAAATTCGCGACCTTCGCTGCGGACTATCAATCCAAACCTGATTTCGCCGCCGTCGAAAACAAGTTTCCGCTCTCGCCAACAGAGCTTGCAAAAATTACGCCGCGCTATTTGAGTGCGCTCGATCAGGAGCAGGTGGATCAAATTTATGCGCGTCTCACCGCCGGCCCCATCCCCGAAGGCGCATTCGACGGCGATCTGTTCTTTCCCAAGGGCAGCACTGGCAAATCACGACTGTCGGAAATTGTCGGTGGCTTGCCGGGACTGCTGGTACAGCTGAAAGTGCGGAAGCTGGATTTCATCGGCGAAAGACTGTGGAAGGGAAAGGTTTTTTACCGCGATCAACGCGTGCTGCGTAATCGCATCAACGACCTAAAGCCGCTGCAATCCATCGGCTTGGTCGAGGGCGAGCCGGAGAAGATAACGGTGAACGGCAAGGACGCGTGGTTGCTGTTTCCCGCCAAGCTGTACTGTGGTCAGAGCCTCATGGACTCGCGGCGGGAATCGATCATCATCGACTACGCGTTTACTGACGAAATTGACGGCTATAGAGAGAAACCCGATTTCCTCGCCGGGCGGCGCGGCTTCAAAGTGCGTGACGAGATTCGCATGGTGCGCCCCGGATTTTATTTGGGTCGCGCCTACCTTGATCGCATCTTCGTTCTCAATTTCACTTTGTACAACGAAGACATTGCGAAACGCGAGGCCGACGCGTTCATAAAAACCGGGCAAGGCCAAGAGGACTGCTGGGCCGGTACCCAGCCGCGTAAGTTGATGGCTGCAAAGTGATGCATGAATTGGCAACCCCGCCATGTCGCACGGTTATCGCTCACGCTCGTCTTGATTGAGTTGCTGCTCGCGACCAGTCATGCCGCGCCACACGGAGAGGCTCCCGCGATGAATGACCTGACCACAGCGTCGCAGACTGTCACTGCACTACGGAACCGCGATCAAGCGCAGGCACCTAGGCCGAATCTTCCCCCGGTTGGCCGCGCCTTGTTTGATGAACTGATCGTCAGTGAGAGTGGTACTGGCGTGCGCGTACGCTTTCCCTTTTCGGCGCTGCTTCGCGACCTCGCGGCGCAGGCGGGTTGCACGCGTGACGCGCGCCAACCCGACTGCTATCGCGCGGTGCTGATTCCGTTGGGTCGCTCACTTCAGCGCACCGCAGCCGCGCCGCAGTTTTTCAAGTACCCGCGCGTAGTGGTGGCGTTTACCAGCGATGCGAATCACGCCAGCCAACGCGCGTTGCCGCTGCTCAAGGATCGCCTGTATCTCGGCTATCAGGAGAAGGCGAATGTCATTGAAGTGATCAGCTACAACGAGCAGGCAGGCCGCTTCGAATTTCAATTGGTGAAAAACTATGCCGCCGGTCAGACGCCGCAAATTGTGTATGCGAACCGAGTGGTGTGCGTGGCCTGCCATCAAAATCAAGCGCCGATTTTTTCCCGTCAGGTGTGGGACGAAACCAACGCCAACCCGGCGATTGCGCAACGACTGGCTGGCGAGCGCCGCGATTTTTATGGCCTGCCCATCAACATCGGTGTCGATGTTGCCAACGCGATTGACGACGCGACTGATCGATCTAACCTGCTCGCGACCTATCAGATGCTGTGGCGCGACGGTTGCGCTGGCACCGCAGCGGCTGCACGTCAGTGCCGTGCGCAAGCGCTGTTGGCTGCGCTGCAATACCGGCTGACGGGAGAGCGTGCATTTCAACAGACCTCCCTGCCGTTCGTCGATGGGTTTGTGACTCCGCTCGAACGCAATTGGCGTGCGCGGTGGGCGGCGGGCATCGACATTGCCAGCAATGACCTGCCGAACCGCGATCCGCTGCAGACTGCGGATGCGGAGCAGCTGGCCCATGTCGCGGCGCGCTTCGAGGCGTTACTGCCGCGCGGCAGCAAGGAAACATGGCAGTGGCAAACTGATCGCCATCGCCTGATCAAGGGTGTCGGTGAATTTTTTTCGCGCGCCGAGATTCGTGCCATTGCCACCAAACTGCGCATCAACGTTTCGTCAGCGAACGCAGGACACGGCGAATCGCCATGGAATTCACGCGGCTTTCAAGCGTTGCGCAATGCCGTCATGCAACTCGTTAACGATCCCGTGGATCGACGAGTTTTCGATAGCCCAACTATCCAGCATGCGCTGTTGCGTGATGCCTTGTTCCGGCGGCTGGCCATCGCCGGATCGGCAGGACATCGCGCAACGACGCACGCGCCGTCGCCGCCAGAGTTCAATGACGCGAACGCCAGCGCTGGCGGGCCGATGCCTGAAGACCAAGCACTGACGCCATTCTTCGCCCACTGCGGACGCTGCCATGCGACCGCCGAATCATTGCCGCCAAATTTCTTGCACGGTTCGACAACCGAGGTGCAGGCCAAACTTCGACGTTGCGCCGACCGGATTTATTTTCGCCTCAGCATGGCGCGGCTGCCAGCTAGCCAGCGGCCAAAAACGCCGATGCCACCTGAGATCCGGTTGGTGCCTGAAGCCGAACCAAACCGGGTGGACGACGCGCCGCGCGCGAACATGCTGAATACCGTCGCGCCGTGGATCAGCACTGACATGAACGTTCCGCTTGAACAATTGATCGGGCGCAGTTACGAGCAATTGCCTAGCTGTGCTGCGCACTAGCGAAACCACGGAGACATCCCATGGCCAAGAGCGAACAAATTTACCCGCCGTATTCCCACTCGCCGCGGAGTACACCGAGGAAATGGTGGTGGCGACTGTTGAAGTGGCTGGCGATTGCACTGATCATTCCGATTGCCATTGGCGGATATGCGGCAATCAGATTCTTGCCGGATCACGCTGTGGAATATGCCGATGCTGAGGAGCAATTCAAATACGGCTCCACTGGCGGCGAACGCACGGTTGGCTTTCCGTATTGGATCTGGCAGGCGATGCCGCAGGTGTGTAGCCAGCACCTACCTGCCGGGGCAGCGATGCCGCAAGCCACGGCCTATGCGGCGTTCGGCATGGTCTACGAGCCGGGCAAGGACTTGCCCATTGGCATTTCCAAGCGGCGCAACCTCGGCATCGACCGTGTGTTCCTCAATTGCGCCGCGTGCCACACTAGCACGGTTCGCGATACGCCACAGAGCACGCCGAAGACGGTGGTCGGGATGCCTGCGCACCGTCTCGACATGCTTGGCTTTCAAACATTTCTGTTCAATTGCGCCATTGCGCCGCAATTTAGTGCGGAATATCTGGTGCCGGAAATAAAGCGCCTGATGGAAATGCGCGCACAAAAACTAAGCCTGATTGATCGCTACGCGGTGTATCCCGTGGCAATTGCGATCATGCGCGAACGCTTGATCTCGCTACGTGCGCGCTTTGCGTGGGCAGAGCAGCCGCCGCACTGGGGCCCGGGCCGTGTGGACACGTTCAATCCCGGCAAGGCAGGCTACTTCAACTTCCCGTTCGACAAATTGACTGAGCAGGAAATTCAGGCACCCGTGGATTTCCCGGCAGTGTGGAACCAGCGGCAAAAAACCGGCATGAATTTGCACTGGGACGGCAACAACGGCGGGGTGGTTGAGCGCAACAAAAACGCGGCCTTCGCCACCGGTGCGACCCCGCCAACTATTGACCTCGCCTCGGTGGGTCGCACCGAACATTATTTGCTCGATGCCAAGCCACCGCGTTATCCGTACCCGATTGATGACGCGAAAGCCAAGCAGGGTGGCCGCGTTTACGCCGAATACTGTGCGGGTTGTCACGGCGTGAATGGTCGGGAGTTTGCACCCAAGGAGGGCTTGGGCAAGGTTGAATGCCTAGCGCCTGGTGCGCCTGAGGCGGTTCTGTACGGCTCGCAATTGGGCAAGATCACGCCGATTGCCGAGATCGGTACTGACCGCCGTCGCCTTGACTCATTCACCTATGAGTTGGCGGTGAACATGGGTACGCCCTATGCGGGTACCGCGTATCGCTTTTGTCATTACCGCAAGACCTTCGGCTACGCCAACATGCCGTTGGACGGATTGTGGTTACGCGCACCGTATCTGCACAACGGCTCGGTCCCCACGCTTCGCGCGTTGCTCGAGCCGAGTGCAAAGCGACCGCCAGAATTTTTTCGTGGCTACGATGTGTTCGATGCGCAAAACGTTGGATTCGTTAGCGACGTTTCGATGGAGGGCGGGCGCAAATACTTTCGCTACGACACGCGTATCCCTGGCAACGGCAACCAAGGACACGAAGGCCGGGCATATGGCACTGAATTGACGGTCGATGAAAAGACCACGCTGGTGGAGCATCTGAAAACTTTTTGAGGTGGAGTCAATTATGGCGACTACAAAATCCGGCAAGCGCAAATTCTGGTTGCTCGCAATTGCAATCCTTGCCGCCATTGGTGGCTACATCGGCTGGGATCGCGGCTTTCGCGAACATCCGCAAGAGGCATGGGTCAATGCCACGCCGGAAATGCGTTTCAAATATGGCTCGATTGGTGCCGAACACGACGCTGGCATTCCCTACTGGATTTGGTACGTGTTGCCGCGCATGTTTCCGGAAAAATTGCCCAAGTCGGGTGGTTACGCCAGCCTCGGCGTGCCGTGGGAGCAGGGCATGGAAACGCCGATTGGTTTCACCAAGAAGACCATCGGCTTCGCGCGCATCGCCAACAACTGTGCAAGCTGCCACTCCGCCAGCTACCGATCCAAACACGATGAAATCCCCACGTTTATCATCGGCGGTCCATCCCATACGGCGGACATCGAAGTGTTCTTTCGCTTCCTGATCGATTGCGCTAAAGACCCGCGCTTCAACGCCGACAATCTGATGCGCGAAATTAATCAGGTGGCCGATCTCGATTTGATCGACAAAGGCCTGTATCGATTTTTCATCATCCCGATTATGAAAAAGCAGTTGATCGCGCGTGAAAAACAATTCGCGTGGATTTATCGCAAGGACTTTCCCGACTGGGGGCGTGGCCGTGATGACGCGATGAACCTCACCAAATATTTCATGGTGAAGCAGCCGATGGACGACACCCTCGGCCCGACCGACATGCCGTCCAACTGGAATCTGCAAAAGTACAAATGGGACAAAGGTCACCGTATGAATTTTGCTGGCGACAGCAACGACGCTTATTCGGTGATCATGGATTCAGCACTCGGCCTGCTCGGCGCGCCGCCGCACAACAAAGCCGAATTCCTCGGCCACGTGAAATGGCTACATGAATACCTCAGCGCCTTGCCGCCACCGAAATATCCATTCCCGATTGACGCCGTGAAAGCGGCAGCGGGCAAGTTCGTGTTCGACGCCCATTGCGCAAGTTGCCACGCCAGCGAGCGCACCGGCACCCGCATCCCATTGGCAGAGATCGGCACCGACCGTGGCCGCATCGATAGTTGGAACAAAGAGGCGGCGATGGTGGCCAACAAAGTTGTACAAGACATGGGCCTCGAACGCCGTGGACTCGTGGAAGAAAACCCGTCCGGCTATGTCATCCAGTTTCTCGATGGCATCTGGTTGCGCGCCCCGTACCTGCATAACGGCTCGGTGCCGACGCTGCGCGATCTGTTGTTACCCGTTGAGCAGCGGCCAAAATCGTTCTATCGCGGCTACGACGTTTACGATCAAAAAAATGTCGGCTTTGTCACCACCGGTGCCGAGGCCGAACGCGCCGGCACCAAGCTTGATGTCAGCCAGAAAGCGAATGGCAATCAGGGCCATGTGTTCGGCACGGAAATCACGGAGCAACAGAAGGATGCGCTGATTGAGTATCTAAAAACGCTGTAGATTGATCGGCGGCTAGCCAGCCTATCGCACCATCGCAATACAGCGCGCGTCGATGCCGCCCACCACGTCGTTCGCCACGCGCCACACTACGCCCCTCACCATGAAATGGGTGGCGCGCCCATTTGCTGTAATTGTTCGTTGACCGCTAGAAACGGGTTGGTGCCATTCATGAACGCGGGTGCGACCGGATGCGGCAGCGCGAGGCTGCGTACCCGCGCGCCCCACGCGCCTGCGGTGGTCGCTGCAGCTTGGACGCCTTCGCGAACCACCAACTGCTGCGCGAACGATCCCAGGCAGAGCAGCGCCAACTGTCCGTTGCTGCGTGTAGCCAGCGCGCGCAGCACGCTGCCCACGACTGGCCGCCAGAATGGTAAATGTCCCTGCGTCTGTTCCGGCGCGCCGCCGGATTTGTAGCGCGTGATGGTGAGCCCGGCGTTTAGGAACAACACGCCTTCGTTTTTTTGCAAGCGATCAAATAACGCGACGGGTGCTTCCAGCGCGACCTCGGCACTCGCAGCGCGTGCCATCACGACCTGCCAACTGCCGGTTGCGAATGCGTGGTTGTCGGCGCGCGCGGCCACCAGCATGCGCACGAGGTTACGCAAACTTGCTGCTACCTCGCCAGCGGGGCGTGCCCAAGTGGTCAGATCGCCTTGTTCAAACGAGCGACCGGTGGCTCTGCTCAGTGCCGGATACGGATCCTGACCAATCAGCACGCAGCGCACGCGTGCGGGTGGCAGACCATCGAACGCACGAAACACATGCGCATCGGCTCGCGCGCCCGGCAGCGGTGATGGTCGGCGCGCGGGATAGATCGGCGTGGCGTCATCAAAAGTGAGTGGTGCGGCGACCGCGAGCGGATTCGGTTCGGCGTTACCAAGCATGGCGCGCCAGTCGGCAGATAAATCATCGCGCCAGCCGAGCGAAAACGCTGCCAGCGCGTCGCGCAGGGTCATGGGTTCTCCTTCAGCAATACCGCATGTGTTGGCGCGCCGGGCATCACGACCGCATCACGACCACAACCGCCGCAGACCCGTTTTGATAAAGCCGGGCAGGTTGCGTTGCGCATCGATCGCATCCAAATAATTCGCGTCGTCGACCACCGTGAGTGCATCAATGGTCAGTGGCGTGACCGCGTCCGACAACCGTCGCGGACCAGCGGCCGCCGCGCGTTTTGAGGCGGGCACCGGGCCTTGTGAATTTTGCCCGGCAATATTAGTGCGCAAATCCACCCCGGTATCGATCAGCTCATCGAGCGCCAGATGCCATGTGCTGCCGGCGTGTCGCGAACGCGCGGCGGCGGATACGGCCTTGGGCTTTTCCGCCCGCCGCGCCAGCGCAGGCAGTGCGCCGAGCGCCGCTTCCAGCGTGTCGCGCGCCGCCTTCAGCGACAACGATTGCACCAGCGGATCGGCGGCTGGGTGCGCCAGAAATAACATATGTGGCACGCCACCGACTTGCACCCGTTCACCGGCGAAACCGAGTGCTTGCATCAGCGGGGTAGCGCCAAATCGCCCCACGCCGTTGATCATCACCAGCGCCATTTCGCTCTCCTTGGCGGTGATGAGCTGCAGGTACTCGTCGTCGTCCGTGCCCGCGATCACAATCAAATCAGCGCGCTTGCCTGCTGCCAGCGTGCCCACGTTCGGCCATTCCAGCATGCCCGCAGCGACCCGCGTCACCATCGCCACCAACTCGCGCGGCGAAAAAATTGCGCTCTGTTCACTCCACAGATGAGCCACCTTTAATTCGCCAAGCAAATTGCGGCTGCCGGATGGCCCCCAATCGGGGCCCAACGCAATCGGCACACCCGCCGCCTTGGCGGCGGCCACGTCGGCGGTGCCGCCATAGAGCAGCAAATTGCTAAACGGCGACCACACCATGCTGCCGCCGTTGTCTGCGAGCACGCGGAAATCCTGCGGACGAAGCGCCGCAGCGTGGATGCCGCACAGCGACGGCGTGATCGCCCATTGACCATCCGGCAGCTGTAACGATGCGAACGCGCGCTGCGCCATCGCATCAAGCCCTTCTGACAGGTGCAGCAGATAGCATGTCTTCTCGCGTTTCAGGCGGGTCAGAAACGATTGCACGTCGCGCGCGGCCACATCCGGCACCCGCGTTGTTACCTCGGGCAGGTCATCATCGTCAGTCGCCTCGACATTGCGCACCACGCCCCTGAAATAGCGGCGAATGCCCGCCTCGTTGGCGAGCGTGATGCCCTGACTGGTGGTGGTGCCGCCCATTAGCGCCTTCACTTCCACATAGCGGCAAATAGACGCGAGCAAGTCTTCGGTGGCGGCCAAGGTTTGCATCGCCGCCGACACCTTGCTGTGATATTCCGGGTGGCGTGTCCACTGCCCACGATTGGTAAATTTCTTCGGCACTTGCCACAGCGGCAGCACGTTGTACGGCAGGTGATTATGCAGATCGATTAGGCCAGGATAGATGGTGCCGCCGGTATCGGTGACGGCCACATTGCCAAAGCCGGGCGGCGGCGGTCTCTGCGCGTCCTGCACTGCGACGATGCTGCCGTTCTCAGTGAAGACGCAACCATCAGTGATCACCTGAAACGCGTCGTTCATCGTCACTACGCGTCCGCGCAGCGCAATCCGTGGGCTGGCGGCGGGATCAATCGGCGTTTTGCGCGTCACCATCGCCGTCACTCGTCGCGACCGACGGGCGTGATGTTCACGCCGCGCGAGGTGTCGAGTACCGTGCGTCGCCGCGCGGCGGTGGCTGGTGCTGCGTCGGCGGGCGGCTGCGCCTGCGCCCAGTTGGCGATGCCGTTTTGCAACTGCAGCGAGTAGTCGAGCGACAAGGCGCCGGTATCAAAGGGTTGACCCGATTTGATGTTACGAAAATACAGCCGCAAGGTGTCGATGGTCGCACCCGCCGGCGGAATCGCGCCGCGTGTGGTTTCGGAAAGATTGGCGCGAACTTGCGCAGTGGAGTGGCACGACAAACACGAGGAGCGCGGATTATCGACGGGGCCATTCAGTCGTTTCTCAAAGCCGAGATGCTGCGGAATTTGCAGGCCATTGTTGATTTTGCTTTGCACGAGCGCCTGCGTGTTGCCCAGTTTGCTGGGATCGTTGCCAAACATCAGGCCGACGGGCACCAGCCGCTCCCACGGCGTCGCACCCGGCGCATTGCCATCGTAAACGAAGGTGCCAAACACCCAGCCGGTGGTGGATGTCGCGCGCGTGTCGCGAACCGCCACATCAACTTGCAAGAGCCGCAAGGTCGGCCGCGGGCCATTGTCGGTGGCGCGATCAATGTCTGCCTGCCACTCCACCGAGCCCGCCAGATAGGGCACTTCGCTCACCGGGGCCTGCGTGAAGATCAGCTTGGCGCTGACCGCGCCGCTGGGAAATTTTGACATCGTCGGGTCAGGTGCATTCGCGTCGCGCCACACGCGCCCCAGCGTGTAGCCACCGCGTGGGTTGTAGACACTCACCGCCCAGTTCTCCCACGTGCTCGCTTGATCCGGGTGGAGCTCACGCGGGCGCGAGCTGCGTTCACGCGTGAGCCCACGGATAAATTCGCGACCAGCGGCACCGGGGTGCATCCATGGCGCGTGATACCACCCGCGCACCGTGTTGTTGCGCACCACGAAATCGACTTCCTTGTTGCCCTCGAGTGCGTAATTGAGCACGGCACGCAGATACTCATTGGGTTGCGTGCGAAAACTAAACTGCAGCCAAGGTTGACTGCCAGCACTCGGCAATGTTTGCGGATAATCCTGCCGCAGCTCAAAGACTGGGCCGCTCCAGCCCGTCGGCGGCGGATTATGTGCATTCGGAAACTGCGCAAACGCAGACGCGCAGTACCCCGTCAGCGCCATGCAAATCAGCGCGCGTACGCGCATTGCCATTGGTCTCGTCATGATTCAATCCTCCTGATCTGGAGCGACGGTTGCGAAATACGGCGCGCGTGTAGCGAGCTCAATAGATTCATTGGATCAACGGGATCGAGACACAACTGGCAGCACTTAGCCCTCGCCACGCGCTCGCACCACACGGTAAAAGTTGCACCCACGCAAATGCCGGCCACGCAAATACCACCCACGCGAGTACATTACGCCGACCAATCGCGCGCAGCAATACCGCGATCAGGGGTGGAACGGGTCGCGCCGCCGTCCCTCGCACGGACGATGAATTGAGCCATCGCCAGATTAGGGGATGGCCGGTACTCCGAACGGAGTATTGCGGGGGCTGGTTAATAGCAGTAGCCTCGAACCTCCACCACGTGCGAACCGACATCGTAACGAATTGAATATCGAGTACAGGCTGCACGTATTTTGCGCACGCACGAATGTTGAAAATTAATGCGAGACCCGTGCCATTTATCGCATTTACCGCGCCTACAAAGGAGTCAATCATGGAAATGGTTTGCAGCAAGAAAGTCTTTCAATTGTTCGTCGTAATCGGCGCGGCAACACTGCTGTCGATAGTCAATCCAGTGGGTGCCGTGGAACTCACATTGCTGGCTAGCAACACAACCACGTCTTCACCCTCATCCGCAGCAACACCAGCAACGATGAATCAGGAACTCGATACGATCCAAGTACACAGCAGCTATTTGGCCAGCACACGTGATGACCTAGCATCCGTCGCCCGCTATCCCGGACAGCTCGACAAACGCGGGCTTCGTCCCGAGGGTCGGGTAGCCGTAGAGTTTGAGATCACACGGCAAGGTGAGATGCAAAACGCCCGTATCGTTGCACCATCGAGTTCGAAGATTCTTGACGTTGCCACCATGGCAAACGTGCGCCGCGCGCAATTCCAAGCTTGCCCAGACAGTTTTTTCTTTGGCGAAGGCGGCTGCACGTTCAAAGCTACATTCGACTATCAATTTGACGCGCAGCCCTGATAAGCGACGCCGATCACGGAACGGGATCAGTTGCACGCAACGGGTTAGCACGCAAGTGGATCACAGACGCGCGCAAGTGGGTCACCGACGCAACGGAGACGCATCATAATCATCAAACCCAAGCATCGGCGGGTCAGTTGAAGAATTCGCCGCTTTGAGCGTTGAGAATCAGCTGGGTCAAGTATTCCAATATTGCGCTTTTGTTTGCTTACACAGAGGATCGGGACGAGGTTTTCCTTTTTTGTTTTGGGAATAGACTTGATCCGACGTGCCATTTCATCGCCAGCCAACCCGAGCCCAATCGCAAGCCATGAGCGACCACCGAAGTCACGCGACACCGCCAAAAGCGACGCCTGCTGACGATCAATTATCGGCAGCAGAGCGCGCGAAAATTGGCGCTGAAGTCCGTTACGCGCTGGTCGCTGCAGAGGCGGCGCGCCGCGTCGAGCCGCCGAGGAGCCGACTGGCAAAAATTCTTGGCACGCTGAGCAACGGTTTCGTGCTGCTGCTGCTGGGCTCTCTCATCACCTCTTTTTTGGTGCCAAATTTTCAGCGGCGCTACGAGAGCCGACGGCAGCAAACCGCACTAATGCAGGATTGCTTGGCGCAATTTTTGCAATACAGCAATTCGCTGTGGCAGGAGTATTACGCGGTGTTGCCGCTCACCCAGACGCAGGAAATCGACAAGGCGACTTATCTCAGCTACATGGGCAAGATCGCCGAGATCAAGCTGAAGCGCTACGAAGCCTATGGCAAAGTGCTCGCGCTGTCGGTCGTGTTTCGCGACAAAACCGTCTCGCCGGAAAGCCCCGCCATTGATAGAGCGCTGAAAGACTATGCGGTGCGCTTGAATGTCGCATCGGCCTCAATCGACAAATGGCTAACCGGCCTTTACTGCACGCCGGTAGAGCGCACCCGCAGCCCGTGCGCGACGTTTGACCCGGCGTTCAACGGCTATGACGAGCATTTGAAAATTAAGCAGTTCGTGGTCGACACCGGCAATCAAGAGACCGACGATGTGGCCGCATTGATCGTCAAACACATCAACAATCAGTGAGGGCTAAACATGACTTCAAATCTGCCGTGTTTTCGTGTCTTGTGTGGCGTTTCCGTCAACGTTGTTCTGCTCTGTTGCGTGGTCACTAACCGCGCGGACGCAAACGGCATCAACCCGCCGCGCCCCGCGCAGCCGGTAGAGGTAGAAGCAAGTTGCACCGAGAAAAAATCTGGTGCGATCACGGTGCTAAAAAAAGCGCGGCTACTATCTGATGAATCTGGCGGTTCGCTAGAAGTGATGCTGGACGCGAAACCCAGAGGAGCCCCTGCGCAAAGAGTCGAGCTTGGCCAGATCAATAAAATCGTGTTCGCCGGCAAAAAGCCAACCAAGGATGGGTTCGTGAAGGCCATGCTGGACCTGATCGAGCCCAACTTTTCAGGTGAAGGATTGGTGCGCATTCGCCAGGATAAAACATCGATCATTTTGTCCGGATTTCGCGACACGACTGAACGCGTTGAATTGCCTATCGAGCGCTGTCGAAAACTCGTTTTCATGCAAAGGTCGCCGATCACCGAGGTACGGAAGGATGTACCAAAGCTCCCGCCGCCCAAGCCGGTGACAGGCAGCTAGGATCTTCCGAGTTCCATGCGCGTGCTTTGCAACGCCAATACTGGCGGCCTTTCCGAGCATTCACGCAACGCTTCAACTACCCCTGCGCGGCCATCAGGTTGCGGCCAGGCCATTCAACATCGCAATATTGTTTTCTGGCAGCGCAGCATCGCATCGCACCAAAGGAGCTAGGTTCGATCTGTTTTTTCGGCTGCGAATTAAAGTCTGAAGTGCAATTAGCAAAATTGGCGTAAGCGTAGGCTTTCGAAAATTTGTCGGAAGGCGCGCAGACCATCTTCAGCCAGTTGCACAATTCACCTGCAACGCACGTCATAGGAGGTCATCAATGCTGCAACTTCGCCCTCTCGATTCGAACGTTCCGATCTTTGCGCAACTGGCCACCGAGGTCGCGCCGGTCATTCTGGTCAATCTCTTTCATGTCGATCAAATAGATATTCCTGCTTTGCTCAAAGCGTGGGAGGACGATGCGAACTGGATGAAGCAGCAGCCCGGTTACATCTCCACACAGTTGCACCAGGCCATCGGCGGGAGCGCCGTATTCATGAACTATGCGGTGTGGGAGTCGGTCGCCCATTTTCGCGCGGCCTTTAACCACCCAGCGTTCAAAAGCGCGTTGGCGCATTACCCCGCATCGGCAGTGGCCTCGCCGCACTTGTTCACGCGCGTTACGGTTGCCAATCTGTGCGTCGGTCCGTAGCGATGACCACTTCGGCTAGAGCGCTCTGAAGACGGCCTGCGGGCCGCGCAAGTTTCGCACCTGCCTAAGCGGGTGACGCCGACCGACTTTCCGCAACAATCCCGCGCTCAGCAATTGCGGCACCATTGGAGTTTCGTTTATATGCTCGCGAAGCGACGACGACGACTGGCAAAATACCGCCGCGCCAGCCGTCTGCGCTTCATGATGATTCAGGAATTTTTAACAGCGATTAAGGACGAGCTAGGGCGTTGTGGCGCATCGTGGCATCTTCACACAAGCCTAACCAAAGGAGAGTCATCATGAGGATAACCAAGGTTGTGATTGTCGTTGCATCAGTTGCCACGGCATTGGCCACCACCAGTGCAGTTGCCCAATTCCGCGCCAAGTTCGGACCGGAATTGCTGAGTGCCTCCGTCACGGAGACGCACAAAATTGAACGCGTCATTAACGTCAAGCCGAACCGCAACTGGGTCAATGTGGCTGAATTTGAGCGGGTCAAAATTGTCGTCGATGGCAGCTCTCGCGTCGTTGAGTTTGGTGGAATCGGCATGACCAAGCTTGAAGTCGGCAGCAAAGAGCTGACCGTGTATGTCGGCATCAATCCCATGTTCTTCAGCCCGGGGGAGTGAGGTCGGTGACATCAAGAATCGTGAAAACGCCCGCCCAGCGGGCGTTTTCACGATATCGACTGCAACCAGTGCCGTAGTTCTGTGACCGCCACCTCGTAGGCAAGTGCGCGTCCGTCTGCCTGCGCGCACGCAAATTCGCCATCGCCAACTGCGGTGCGTGCACGTTGCAGCAGCGGCATCAGGTAGCCCTCATCGGCCGGGTCGCGATGCCGACCCATTTGCACCGTGTGGGTGGCCGACGCGCCATCGAAGCGTGCCGCCAGCAGCGGTTCATCACGAAATGCGGCCAGCCCGGCGCACACTTCCATCACCACCAGCCGCCCGCGTCGCGAGCCGAGCTCATCCGAGATCGCGAGTGATTCCAGAAGCATGTCGCGTACCGGCGCGACCTTGCCGAGGCTGATCGAGACCATCGACAAATTATTCAGCGCGATCATCACCCGTAGCCGGTCGCCGATGCGGCGCGCACAGCGCAGCGCTTCTTCGTACAGGGGTACTGCAATTTGGAGCCGACCCTCCACGCGCTCTACCTCCGCCAGGCTGCCGGCAATCGGGCCGATGAGCGCGGCGTCGTCACCGCACTGGCGCGCGAGCGCCAACGCCTGCTCCATGTGCGCACGCGCCATTTGGTGAGCGCGCTGGTTCAACGCCACGTTGCCCAAACACATTAGTGCTTGGGCGACTTCGTCGTGCGCACCGAGTTCGCGGCCAATGGCAATGCTGTCATGAAGCGCAATCTCGGCTTCGGCGTACTGCCCCCGGTAGAAACACAGCCAGCCCAAGTGCCGCATCGCCTGGCAGCGGTGAAGGTCACGCAGTTGTGCATCCGGGCGGGCGAGGGCGTCGGTGGTGATCTGATGGCCGATGGTCAGGAGTCCGCGATTGAACCAGTACCGAACCAGCGCATGAACCAGACGCAGGCATTTTTTGCCGCCACCTTCTGCCTGCTCGCACGTGGCGTGTGCGGCGAGAAAATTTTCGCGATCCAGATCGAGCTGATTGAGCCACGAGCCTTGTTGCTCACCGCAGAGATGGGGTTTCGCGGCTTCCGCCATGTGCAAATAAAAATCGAGATGGCGTGCCCGCATCGTGGCGGCTTCGCCCGATGATTCCAACGCGCGCAGTGCGAAGTGGCGCATTGATTCCAGCAACCGATAGCGCACCGCGCCAGTGCTGTCGGTGTCAACCGCGACTAGCGATTTATCAACGAGGGCACCGAGATGGTCGAGCACCGCCCATTCATCAATCGTGGCATCGGCGGCGATCTGCTGCGCCGCTTCGAGCGCAAAACTGCCGGCCATCACGCCGAGACGGCGAAACACGATTTGTTGCGGGGGCGTCAACAGCGCGTGGCTCCATTCCAGTGCGGCACAGAGCGTGCGGTGACGGGGTGGCGCGAGACGCGAACCGTTGGTAAGCAGGCGCAGCCGCTCGCCCAATCGTGCGCGTAGCCCGTCCACACCGAGCAGCGGGATGCGCGCAGCGGCAAGCTCAATGGCCAGCGCGATGCCATCGAGGTGGCGACAGAGATCGACCACGGCGGCGACATTGGTCTCGGTCAGCGCGAATTCGGGATCGGCCGCCGATGCACGCGCTTCAAACAACATCACCGCGCCAGCGAGGCGCGCATCATCAAGCGTGTCGTGTGCGGGCAACGCCAGCGTGTCTAGGCGCCAGACTTGTTCATCGGCAATCTTTAGTGCTTCCTGGCTGGTGGCGATGATGCGTGTGTTTGGCGCGGCGCGCAACAATGCCTCGACCAACACAGCGACATCGGCAAGCAGATGTTCGCAGTTGTCCAATACCAGCAGCATGCGGCTGCTTTGTAGCTTTTCAACCATCGCCGCGAGTGCAGTGCCCGCGCCCAGCGTGATATGCAACGCTCCGGCAACGGTGCTGACAATGAGCGCCCCATCGCGCAGTGCGGCGAGTTCAATGAACCACACGCCTTCAGCAAATGCATTGTTGGCCAGATACGCGGGATCGCGCAACGCCGCGTGGGCGGCTGCCAACGCGAGGCGCGTCTTGCCGATCCCGGCGGCACCGACCAAGGTGACCAGTCGATGCGAATTCAGCAACGCACTAAGCGTGGCCAGCTCTTGATCGCGCCCAAACAGGGGTGGCAACTCGGCGGCCAGGTTGGTTGGACACGGCGCGGGCAGACATGAATCATTGGCGGCAGGGGTTTCCGTCAATGCTGCGGTGAATCGATAGCCGCGCCCGGGAAGGGTGGTGATGGCCTGCGTGCCCAAGTGTTTGCGCAGTTTGCACACTTGCACTTGCAGATTATTTTCTTCAACGATCACGCCCGGCCAGACCAAATCGAACAGTTCGTCCTTATCGACTAAGCGATCACGGCGTTCGATCAGGACCAGCAACAGATCAAATGCGCGCGCCCCGATCGCCGCTGGTTTTCCATCCACCAGCAATACCCGCTCGGCGAGCCTGACTTCACATTTGCCAAAAAAATATTGCCCATGTACCAGTGGCTCACCGCTGGCGGGCACCACGTGGCCACCGGAGTGTTGCATGCTCGCCGACAAATGAGTGTGTGCGAAATTCATAACAATTCAGAAGAATTTTCAGTCCGATAAATGGCTAAAGCCGTTGGTATCACGCATAGTCCAGCCCTCAGGTACTTACCCCACCACGCCAACGCAAGGGGGATTCAAATGCATCCGGAACCCGACTTCGAACCCGCGCCACCGTTGTTGCGTATTGCCTCTGCCGCCATCGCGCTGCTCGCCACCATTGTTACCGCGATGTTCATCGACATGCTGTCGGCGGATGGTGATGGCCTGCTGCAACCCGCGCAGGAGGTGAACCAGCAGAGGATGACGCCACTGGAATCGGACTAAGCATCGCCACACGTCGAATACTTTTAACACCACAGGGAGGGCGACCATGAATCTGTTTATTGCTGCTGCCGCGATGAGTTTTTCCGTTGCTGCGTTCCACATTGCCGATGCCTTGATGGTCGCGCCGCATACGTCGATAGACCCGGGAACTTTCGGGTTACTGTCGCCTGCGTTGCAGAGTTTGGTATGGGCTGCCATGTTTACCCTCTGGGGTCTGTACGCGCTCGCGGCTGCGCATCGTATTGGTCGATTGCCGTTCATGCGCCATGCACTTTATGGCATCGGTGGCGCCTACTTCACACGCGGACTGTTGTCGATTCCACAACTGTTTGGTTACAACCTTTTTTCGGCAGACGTGGCCGTGACCACACCCGATTTACTGCTCTCGTTTCTAGCGCTCGCCATCGGCGTGCTCCACTTGTTAGCACTCGAGCTTCGCGCCCGCGCCTGCGAAAAAAACCACCTGCATTTGCTGACACATCCCCATGCAAATGCGCCAAGTATTGAGATGGTTAGTTTGCAGGAACAGAAAACAGGCTAGTCCTCTAAGGACGACCCTGCAATACTCCGTTCGGAGTACAACTTACCCGTGATTGAGCAGGCATTTCCGTGCAAACGATTGCAATCCCGAGCGTGCCGCAAAGAGCTAGAGTTGCGGTTGCAGACGTATGCCACGTCGCACCTTTGTCGCCATCATTTCTCGGGAGAAGAATGTGAGTGCAATCCTTCAACTTTGGTTACCGATTCTTGCCACAGCCGCATTGATTTTTGTCGCCAGCAGTTTGATTCACATGGTGTTCAAATGGCACAACGCCGATTACAAACAGCTCGCGAATGAGGATGAGGTACGTACCGCGATTCGCAGTGGCACACCGAAGCCGGGTCAGTACGTATTGCCGCATTGTGCAGACATGAAAGAGATGCAGGGCACCGAGATGCGCAAGAAATATGTTGAAGGCCCGATTGCCTTCATGACAGTGCGTGCGAATGGGGTGCCGACGATGGGGGCAGCACTGACGCAGTGGTTCATCTATACCATCGTAATCGCCACCATCGCAGGCGCGGTGGCGCTACAGACCTATGGCTTGAAAGGCCCGGCCAGCCATGCCGCGCATTTGGTCGGCATGATGAGTTTGTTGGCTTACGCGGGCGGTAGCATCCAGGCCGGCATTTGGATGGGGAAACCTTGGGGCAGCGTGGCCAAGGATGTGCTCGACGCAGTGATTTACGCAACCATTAGCGCACAGGCGTTTATGTGGTTGTGGCCATCCTCAGCGTGATGATTTACGGGTTCAACTGCTTGTAAACCGTAGTCGCAATCACCTGCAACTCGGCGCGCGGAATGTCACCAGAAAGCGCATAGCCAAATGGCCCGTCGACCCAGTAAAACACGCCGATGCCACGCTCGTCATAAAACCGGAACGCGGTATCAGTGCCCGCACTTTGTTTGCGCGCGAGCATCAACGTGAGCCGCTTGCCGGCTGCGTTTTGATACATGAATTGCGCGACCGGTGCGTCGTCACCCGGCAGCATGCGCCCGCCCATCAGTTCGTATCCTTGCGCGCTCAATCTGGCCGGCTTGATTGCGTTGCCCAAGCGTTTTGACAGCCATGTGAACAGGTGCGCTTCGTCTTGCACCGTCACTTCGACGGGGTGCCGCACTTCGGGCGTGTAGGCGGCGTGGGCGAGGATTGCTTGGCGTGGAAAATTTGAGGTGGGCGTGGTCGCGATGGTCGCGCGTCTTGCCATGGCGCCGACGTTGTTATTCGCCGTCCACGAATGCGCCATCCAGCCGATCACTGTGCCTACGGCCAATGCGGCTACCGATGCCGCGAGCAAGGCGCGCTTGGGCTGCCGGTCGCGGTCGAGTTCACGCGTCAAGCGTGCGGGAATTGGCTCGGTGAGCACACGATCAAAATAGCCGTGCAGCGCTGCATTGAGCGCGCGCATTTTCTGTACGCGCAGCAGCTCATCTGGCTGGGTGGTGAGCCATCCCTCAACGCGTTCGCGTTGCGCGGGTGGCAACGCGCCATCGATGTAGCGTTGCAAATCCTCTTCGGTGATGGTGGTGTCGTTCATGATCGTGGTCCTATTTAATAACGCGCAGTGACGCCGGGTTCTCGCCGGTGATTTTCTCGATGGGTAGCGTGCCGTTCATCAGTTGTACCAAGCGCTGGCGACCACGAGACAGGCGCGACATCACCGTCCCTACTGGTATACCCAACGATTGCGCAACGTCTTCATACGACAGCTCTTCCAGCCCAATCAATAGCAATACTTCGCGTTGCTCGTATGAGACTTGTTGCAGGCATTGCGCCAAGTCTCGAATCACACCATCGTTGCGAGGTCGATCAGCGATGGCTTCCAGTTCGGATTGTTCAATCAGTTGCATGTTCTGGCGCTCGCGCGAACGCACCTGATTGATAAACACGTTATGCATGATGGTAAACAGCCACGCGCGCAGGTCGGATTCCTGCTTCCACAATGAAAACTTTTCCATCGCGCGCGCGAGCGTGTCTTGCACCAAATCGTCCGCAGCCGAGGCATCGCCCGTGAGCGCCCGCGCGTAGCGACGCAGGCGCGGGATCCATTGAACAAGCGCCTCGGTGTGCATGCGGATACTATTTGGCAACGCGCCAAACATTGTTGACACCGTCACCAGTCTTGTCGCCGGGCTTCTGGTCTTTGATCCACAAATAGAGCGGCTTGCCCTGGTAGGCGAGCTGTTTGTTGCCGTCGTCGCGGGTGACCGCACTGTAATCGCCAGCAGCGGCTTCGCTACCCGCCATCACTGGCGGCCAGTTGATGGCGCATTGGCCGTTGCACACGCTCTTGCCATTGCCCGCTTGGTCGCGGTCGAAGGTGTAGAGCGTCATGCCGGCCGCATTGGTGAGGGTGCCATCGGCGGCGAGTTTGATTTGCGAAGGGGTGACGGGTGCGGTAGTCGCGCAGCCGACAAGGAATGCCGAATACGCGATAGCCACAAAGGTACGGCGATAGGTACCGCGCAAGGTGCTGCGATTGAGTGCGAAATTCATCAACGTTTCTCCCGAAGATTATTGGCTCGCTCCCGCTCAGTGGCGGGTGGCGAGAATTAGGCAAGCACTACTCTGCCGACCTCATTGGAGTAAACAACTGTGACGTGAAATTATTCCGCGATACGAAAAATAAAGGTGTGTGACTAAAAACTTGAATTGCCTGAAACCCCCCGCCAATAGGGGGTTTCTCTTAATCAGCCAAGGCGATTAGTGAAAATAGCGCCACGCGAGCAGCGCGATCAATGCACCGATCACGGACATGAAAAAACCGGCTGGGTGAAACGCCGCACCATCGGCAGGCTTACTAAAAATGCGACTGATACCGCCACCGATGAACGAGCCGACGATGCCAAGGACGCCGGTCATCAGGATCCCCATGCTGTCGGCTCCGGGCAGCAGAAAGCGGGCCACAGCGCCAGCGACGATTCCGACGATAAACATCCAGAGTAAATGCAGCATGATTGGTTCTCCTGAGTTATTTGAGATGGGTGCGTAAAAACTGAACGTCAACTATAGCGCACCATGTTTTCTGTTGTCGAAGTAAGCAAGAGGTGCAGTTTCAACTTTTGTGTCGTCTCGTGCTAGAAAGTGACTCGCGCTGATCCTTCCAGTTCCACCACTTCAACTTTTCAGCCTCGTGGCTCACGTTCGATGCGTAGTACACCGCGCACCGGAACACATACAACACACAGCGATCCTGTTTCACGCCGGTCGATTTGCACAATTGGTCGTAGAGTTGTTGCGGGCTGCGCCCATTCAATTGCGCGACACGGGCGATGCCGAGGCCAATCAAATCCTGTGCGATGGACACGCCCACGCCGGGAATTTTTTCAAGCTCTGATTTATTAGATGCCATCGCCGAGTTTGAAATGCGGGTTTTCAATAATGCCGATGACATTACCAAACGGATCAATCACACTCGCCGTTTTGATGCCATCGCCCACATCCATGATCGCATCGTTGGCCGTCGCGCCCTCGGCAAGCAATTGCGCAAACACCTCGCCGATATTGGCGACTCCCCAATATGTCGCCACGCCGTCACCATCCGGCAACAACCCCAATTCATAGCCACCGACGTTAAAGCCAACGTAAAACGGCTGATCGAAATAGGGCGCGTGACCGACGACTTTTGTGTACCAAGCTTTGGCTTCGTCAAGGTTGCTGACGTGATAGATGACGGTGCGGAGTCCTTGGAACATGGGGGTCGCTCGGTGTGGTGAGTACGAATCGTAGCACTGCCGATGGCCTTGCGTCGCTACGCGCCGTCGGCCGCTCGGGGACGGATTGACCAACCGTGTTTGGCTATACTGTCAGGCTTCCGATTACCTGCATTTTTGCCGCAACGCATGGCGCACTCTTATCATCGTGGACGATAACAAAAACGAAGTCTGGGAATTCGGTCGGGAACGATGGATTCGTGATCTGAAGTCGGGGCGTTTTTCGCTACGCGACTATCAGGATCGTGCGGTCAATTTCGCCGATGTTGATGCCGAAGAAGTCGCAGCACTGTGCGCCGCGCGCAGGCTGCAAACCATTGATGAGCAGGTCACGTATCTGCCCGAGAGTTTCCATTTTTCCCCGAGCGATGGCGCGCGCTTGGCCGCAAGCGAGTCGCGTGTGTGCCCGCCGTGGGCATGCCCGTTCGGTGCCAGCGTGAGCGCGGGACGCAAGCATCCGGGCGGCCTGCGGCTGAGTGCCGATCCGCTGCGCTTACGCGCCGGGCTGGTGGCGACGGGCGATCCTGATCGCGTCATCCCGATGCCACCGCCGGGTCGCCACGAATTCATGGTCGGTAAGTTTGGCTGCAAGGCATCGCGTTTGCTCGCGATCGACAATCAGCGCGGGCAACTTTTTTGCTTTCGCGAAACCAGCCAACGGTGGCAGGAATTGAAGCCGCAAAACTCATCAGCCAGTTTGCCGGTTTCGCAACTCGCCCCCGGCGCGTGGGCACCGTTTGCGCAAGACCTCGATGCGTCGCCATCATTTCTGGTGCCCACCGATTACGGCATCGCCAAGGTCACTGTCAATTTGGTTGCAGGCACTTACGAATTGCGCACGGCATCGGCAGAAAAGTGCGTGGCCAGCCCAGCCGCGTGGCAGGGCGATATCTATTGTCTCGGCATGTTGTCAACAAACCAGCTTGGCGTGATTGCCGTCACGGCCGCCGAGGGTGAGCAATGGCGCGTCGTTGCGCGCTACCCAATCACCGGCGCAGTGGGTGAGGCCGAGTGGGGTCTGCCGGTGGTCGATAGCCGGCGGCTCATCTGGTCATCCGCTGCCGGCCAGATCGTGGTGCACCGTGATGACGGCAGCGCAGTTGAAGCTGAGTTAGTAGCGTGGCCATCGGGCTTTGCGCCGCAGTTTCGCTTCGGTGCGCCGCACCACGCGGTCGATGGCAATTTGTGGCAACTCTGCTATCAGCACGACGAGGGCTATTACGCGTACATCGCGCTCGGCACCGACTTTCCCGATGTACACCGCACCAGTTCCGCGAGGTTTGGTACCGGCATGTCCACGTTCAAACTTGAAACCCAACTCAAGGCCAACCCGTGGCTCGATCTTGAGCATGGCATGCACGCATCCGAAGACGATGTGATTCTGCCGCTACTGGAGTCTTTTTCGTCTGGGTATCTGATTGCAGTCTCGACACAAAGCACGCAGGCGCTCGACGTGGTGCTCGACGATCCAGACAAGGTGTTCTGCAAATTTGAGTGGCATGGCCCGCGTGGGCGCAGTGCGTTCTACTCTGCGAAAATTGCCCGGCCATGGGAAACGCGCGTGTTCGGCTACGATGGACACCTGTTCCTGAGTCATTCAGAACTCAATGGCATCTTGGGGTGGAGATCGACGACGTGAGGGTAATGACGTAATGCGGTCGGTGAATTATTTTCGGTGGGTCATTGTGCTCTGCAGTGCGTGCGCGTTGCCGCTCGCTGCAGCCGTGCCGCAGGCGTTCTTGATCCAGAACTCCGGCTGGATGGAGCCGTTTTATGTCGATCAAGATTCTCAGTTCAAGCCGCTCATCAAAGCGGTGGTGAACGAGGCCACTACGGCAGCAACCGAAGTCGTCATTGCATCGTTCAACCAGACTGCCGGCAACAACGCGTCGCCGGTGATTCATTTTCAAGATGCGCGCACCGCGCTGGGCAACCAGATTGATCGTATTCAACTGGCGAGAAAACCCAACGGCGCATTGGCTGATACCGATTTTCAAGAAGCCGTGGGTCAAACGATTTCACTCGCCTTCAAAGCGCGCCCCGGCATTATTTGGATATTCACCAACAACAAAAACAGCCCGAATAACAGCACCGAGACTGCACAAAAAAACAAAGAGTTTTACAACCTGTTGCACAACGAGGAAGCGATCACCCGCACCCTCGCGTTCCCGATCAAGATGCCGGTGACAGGCAAGTTGTTCGCGGCCAATGGCTTGATGGTTTACGCCCTCGCGTATGGCAAAGATGCAGAGAAAGATTTGCTGGAGATCGTGCGCAGTGGCCGCATCGGCAAAATTTTCACCGAGCCGCCTGCGCGTCTGAAACCGCTCGACGCGGAGTCGGTGCGCATCGTGCCACAGGAAATTAAAAATCAAACCAAGGCGCGCCTCAGTATGGCGACCGATCAGCGCACGATCATTGTCGATATTGATGCGGACGCAGGTTACAAGGAAGGTGACGCGCTGGAGTTTGTCGCCGACATTGAGAATTTGTTTTTTCCGTATGTGATCGAACAAGCCGAGTTGAGTGCGCAGCTCCGCGCGAAAGAGTGGCAGCGTCCGTTGACGGTATCGCCTGCGCGCTTGCGTGGATTGCAGCCTAGTAAAAGTACGGCGGTATCGGTGCGCATGCCGCTGCCGGATGCCGCACTGAAATCGAAATGGTCAATATCGGCGCTCAGTTCCATGGGAAAACAGGTGCAGGTGCCCGTCGCTATTGAAGTTTCGTTGTCCAACCAATCGCTAGGACTCGCTACAAGTTTTGAGACGCGGCTGAAAGAAATCTTCCCGGGTGACCCGCTGTCGGACGCTTTTTTTCCTCCGACCAAGCGAAGCTCGGTGGCGTATATTCCGGTGGTGATTCGTGTCAGCTATCCGCTCGCACCGCTGTTGCTGGCGGTGGCGGCTGCGTTGCTATTATTGGTCTTGCCGTTGGTGTTGTTCATGTTGATGGGTCGCGAAAAGCGCATCCAAGTGACGGTCAATGAGCGCCCGCAACGCTTGAAAATCAAAGCGTTTGGTCGAGTCGAAGTCCGCACGCTCGAAGGCGAAGTCGCGGGAGAAGTTTCCGCCACGCCGTGGTCGCTCAAGGTTAGCAAACAAATTCCGCCCCATACTATTTCTATCCGTTAACGGTTTTATCAGGAGCGCATCACCATGGCTGACAACAAAGACAGCGGTTTCAAACTGCCGCCACCGAAGGATTCAACGCCGGTTGTCACTGGCACGCCGCCAACTGCGTCGCCCTCGACGACCACGGCGCCCTCAACAAAAACCGACGGTGCAGTCATTCAAATCGGCAGCGCCGAATCTGACACCAGCGCGCGCGATCTGGCGATTGGCGGCGGCGTGCTGTTGGTGTTGTTGATCGCATTCTTCTTCGCCAAAAATGCCTACGCGAATCGCTTGGTCGCCAAGCGCGTTGCCCCAAGCTCAGCCAACGGCGCGGCTTGGTGGCTGTTTATCTTCTTGAGCGCACTGGCCATCATGGGTGTGCTCGGTGTTGCTAATGCCGACAAATTCCTCGCCTTCATTTACGTGGCACCGCTGACGCTGATCGCGCTGGTCGCGTTGATATTCATGCTTTTGACTGGCCGCCGTTAACCGATCCAACTTTTCGTATTCAGGAGCCATCCATGGCTGACACCGAACAGGCAGTACCCAGCAATCCACTCGATACACCGACCAAACAAGACCAAATCGTCAAGCTGCGTCCGACCTTGTTTATTGGTGTGGGCGGTACTGGTCTCGAAGTGATGCTGCGGGTTCGGCGGCGTATTTTGAACGCGGTGTGGGGAACCTCGAACCCGGTGCGCGTCGATTCGCTGCCTGAATTTCCGGTCGCACAATTTCTACATTTCGATCTCGATCAAGGCCAAGTGGTCGATTCTGGCAAATCGCAAACCACCGATCCACTCGTCGATCTCGTCAAACTCACCGACGATGAAAAGCTGGTCGAGAATTTTGATATTGAACGCTATAGCTCCACCGATGACGACCTCGCGCGCTTTCCGCACATTGCCTCTTGGTCGCCGCTGACACCGAAAAAAATTCGCGAACTGCAAATTGATCCCTCCAAAGGTGCCGGACAAATTCGCGGCATCGCGCGCCTGTATTTTTTCGACAAGTACCCAAAAATTCGCGACCGCATTCGCAACAAACTCAATTCGCTCAAAGCGGGCTTATCCAAAGAGCAGCAGTTGCAACGCCTCGGTTTGGAACTCGATCAATCGAAATTTCGCATCGTCGTCATCGGCTCAGTCGCGGGCGGCACCGGCTCTGGCACGTTCCTCGATATGGGCTGGCTCGCTGGCAAGCAGGCGAAAGAGGCCGTGGCTTCTGCCGAAACCGAGTTGCTGTTGTTCATGCCGACCGGCTACGCGAATACCAACAAAGAACGCACCGAGGCCAATGGTTATGCGTCGCTGATGGAACTCGAAAGCTGTATGCGTGGCGGCAGTGATTTTGTGCGCCGCTGGGATGAATACGAGGGCGACACCAAGCTCGCCGCGAAGCCGTTCGACGAAGTATTTTTGATCGACTCGGGTAACCTCGCTGCGCAACATACCGATGATCGTAACGACGTGTACGACATGGTCGCCGATGCCTTGTTTGAAGATTTTGCATCAGCGGATTTCGCCAATCGCAAACGTGCGATTGCGGTTAATCAACGTCAACACAAGATCAGCCCGTACAGCCCGCCGGTGCCAGAGAATCGCTTCGGCGACATGAAGCTGTCGTACTACAAAGGCTTCTCCGCCTTCGGGCAGGCGATGCTCGATACCCAGCAAAGCGCGCGCGCCGATATGCGTGGCTATCGCTGGACAGCCGAAATGTTGAAAGCATTTTTCGGCGTCGGTTTGGGATCAGCAGGCAATCGCGCGGGCGACAAACAGCGCGATGAATTCATGGCTGCGAACGTCGGGTTGTCGCCAATTTCGTTTTCTGAGTTTCCTGATTTCTCGGCGAAGGTCGATCTCAAACTCAGCAGTGGTGATTTCCTCGATTACACCTTGGCGCAGGATTTGCTCGAAGATAGACACGGTGCGATGCTTGCCGGTGTCCAACAAAAAGTGGATGCCGCGATTGAAAAAATCGCGATGGAATTTGATCGCGACGAATGGCCGACGCAGGTGCGCGATACCCTGAAGCAACTCGAACGCGATGCCGTGCGCGATCAGGATACCGCCACCGATGTGGCCGAAGATCGCGTGATTCGTAAGCGCAATGAATTGCTCAAAACCATTTGCGTGCGTATGCGTGAGCAGCTATTTGGCTATCTCGATAACAAAGAATTCGGCGGCCTCGAGTATGTGTTGTCTCTGGTCGGCCTAGTCAAAGATCGCTTGGAGAATTCGGCGACCGGTATGACCAGCGTGCTCAACAAAAACGCCGCGCGCTATCGTGAAATTCGTGATGCGCTCAAGACCTACGAATGCGAACGTCTGTTGGGTAACCTCGAACAAACGCGCGGCAAAGCGTTACTCACCAACAAGGATAAGCAAGCACGCGCGATTCTCGATCAGATGAAATTAGAGATCGGCAATTACCTCAAGTTTCATCTACGCGCGAAGGCTTCACACGAGGCCGTGTTGCTGCTGCAAGATGTCTCGAAGTGGTTGGGTGACAACACCGGCGTTGACCAAAAAGGTAATGCGCAATGGAACGGTTTTGTCGGTGAATTGCAGGCCGGACGTGCGTCGGTGTTGGAGATGCTCAGTGAGATTGATCGCCGCATAGCCATCATTGGCGAGGACGTGAAGAAAGATCACGCGACCTATATTCGCATTGAGGTGCAAGACAGTGAGTTGCCGCTGCCGCCGGCCGCACGCCTGCGTGATTGGGCGGACGAAGCGTTCAAAGATTTTGGCGGCTCGCGGAAACTCTTCCCGATGCTGGCCGACCCGAAACAACGCGCGAGCCTCATCATGCCGCTGCGTCGCAAGGCCGATGAGCACATCGCGCAGTTGATGAATCAATCGAGCGAAAAGCAGCTCGACCCGCTGGTCGAAAAACTCAAGACCATGATGCCGGTTGAGCGCCAACGTCGCTTTTCTGAATTGTTGCAGCGCTCGATGCCGTGGATTGACGCCTACAGTGATCGCTATTTCCGCCCCAAGGCCGATCAGTACAAGTGCTACATCGGCGTGGGTGATGCGAAGCAATGGGAACAGTTCCGCGAGGAAGTGATTTCGCAAGTGCCGACCATGGTGGGACTCACCGGGCAGCAGGTCGCATTTGTCACGGCGGGCACGCGTGGGCGCGCAGTTTGCTATTGCGAGTTGTCGGGCATTCCGCTGACCAACTTGCGCGGCCTCGATGCGTGGCGCACCAGTTATCGCAAAGAGACCGAGCTGATTCCGCTGCATACGCAAAGCGACGCCACGAAGTTTACCCATCCACTAGTGCCATCAAGCGATGAGTTGGTGCGCTTGGCCGACGATTTCAAAATGTTCTTGTTGGCCGTGGTGTTGCGCGTGTTGGTGCGTGACCCCAGCACCAAAATCAGCCCGCCCGGTCAGTATCAATTCGCGGTGGGACGCGGCGATTTGCGCCGCATGGGCAACGAGCGTGCGTTTCGGCTCAATGGTCTGCCACCGAATTACCGTGAGCAAATTGTTGCAGCGGTGAACGCAAAGCTGGATGAATTGGGGGCGAGCGAGTTCGCCGCGCTCGCGGCCTTGGCCGATTTTTATGCGACGGGTGTGTACAAACCAAAGCTGGTGCCCGATGAAACCGGTACCGAGATTCCGCGCAAGGGCTTCGCCGCTGCGGTCGCCGAAAATCTCGCCAAAGATTTGCGCGAACGTGCGAAACGTTTAGGGTTGAGCGACGCTGATTGTCATCGCAAAGAAGAAATATTTTTTGATCGCGTGGCGCGTTGGACCGATGTGGTTGAGCGTTCCGACCAAGATGCGTATGCATGGGAAGTGCGCGAGCCGGAAGAAGGCGAGGGCGCTCGGTTCAAACGTGTGGCGCAGAAAGAGTTTTTCGATAAGGGTTGGGTCGAGACGGCAATCACCGGTACAGCGAGTGGCGCGGGTGTGCCGCTGCCACCCACGTTGGCAACCAGCGCGAATGTTTTTCAATATCACCTCATCACTAACGGCGTGCAGAGTGGGCCACATCCGTTCGCCACGGTGCAACAATGGCTTGCGGCGCGCCAACTGGCACCGACCACCATTGCGTGGCGCGAAGGTGTGGTGGCGTGGGTGCCATTGTTGCAGTTGCCCGAATTTGCCGCCGCGCCGACTGGTGCAGCGCCACCGCCGCCGCCACCCGGTGCGATCTAGATTGAGTGTGTATTGCCGATGGCTGGCAGCACTCCGCGCACAGAAATGAAGGCGACGACCTTCCCGCGTGACTGCGCGTCGTGTCGACAGCGGCTATTTGGTCACGTCGCGTTTTGTCCGTATTGCGGGCAACCGGCCAGCGTCATTTTTTCTGATGCGCCAGTGAGCGCTGAGCCGCCAGCGCACTTGCTGCGTCCGAGAAAGGACGCGCCAGCGCAGGGCGAATCGCCCGCACCCCCTTTAACGACCCGCCCTGTTGCCCCGCCCGTAACACCGGCGACACCGAAAATTTCCGCTGCGTCCGCAGCGCCACCAATCCCGTCTGGCCCGATCACCGCACAACGTGACCCGGTCGAGCCTTCGCGCGCCACTGGCTTCGGCGGAAAATGGATTTTTATCCTCGCCGGATGTTCGCTGGCGGCGTTCATCGGCGTCAAACTCTATGTGAGCTCGGAAGGACGCCAGTTCGATCAGCTAAACCAGGCCGCAGTTGAAGCCGAGTCGCGCGGCGATTTGCTGACTGCCAGTCATATCGTGCAACAGATGAAGGCCATGCACTTTCGCGATGCCGAGGTGGTGTCATTCGCCGATGGGATTGAGGCGGCGCGAAAACGCGCCACGACCACGCTGCGCTCGGCACAAGACAAATTGCGCAGCAAAAATTTGCAAGACGTGCGTTCGCTACTGGACGGCGCGGAGAAACTCGACAATAAAGTATTGGGCCTGTCGGCCGCACGCGCCAATCTTGACAAGTTAGAAAATCAACGCGATCACGCGATGGCCGCATTCAAGCTGTGCATCCAGGCTGAAAACATGGACTGTGCGCAGCGGCAGGCGGAAGCGATTCACAGCGCCGACGCCTCGGTGTCTATGCACGGCGAGCTGCGGGCGCTAGATGAAAAACTGGCCGCGCGTGTCGCGGCGATTCTTCCGCCGGTCGTCGATGGCGCGCCATCGGCCGCCGCTGAAGCGGCACGGCCCAGCGCACTTCCCGTACCGCCACCGACCGGTGGGCTGCAGGTGCCCACGCCATCGTCCGCGCAAATGGCGCAAGCGATCTGCGTCCGGCTGGTGCAGGCAGGCAATCGCGCGCTTGCTGGGCAGCGCTACGATCAGGCGATGGCGAATGCGCGCGACGCGTTGGCGCAGGTCTCGACTTGTCCCGGTGCGGCGCGGCTATTTGTTGAGGCGCGGAAGGCTAGGGATGATGCGCGTCAGCGCTGAGTTGCGCACCAGCACGCAGATCGGCAACGAGTGAATCGTCGAGCGGATCGTCGAGTGCGCTAGCCGAAACGTGATCCACCCGCGTGGTGGTACGCCGCTCAGGTGACGTGGTGATGAGCTTCGTGGTGGTGACGACGATACCATCGAGCGCGGGGCGAATCACACTAAATACGATGCGTCCCTTTAGCATCAGGCCCGATGAGATCGGCACGCATTGCACGCTATCACTCGCCAGAAAAATCGCTTTCACGCGACGCAGCGCCGCACCCGCCAATGAATGCGCCGAGCCAAAAACAGCGTTAATGAAATCGTCCGGCATAACGCGACACGCCACATCAGTATTGGTGACGATTGCACGTGCGTCGCCGTGCGAGACGCGATACGATTTGCGCAACCAGTTTTCGATCTTGTCGGGTCTGGATTCGGGGCACAGGCCGGTGATGTCGTTCCATTCGTCGAATGATTTACCAGCGACCGCGTTGACATTTTTCAGCGTGACCAATCGAGCCGCTCGCGCACCCGGCATGGCGCGGTTTGGCAGCGTCGGCGGGGAAAAAGAAGTGAATGCAGGTGTGTTCATGATGAGAATTTAGCGCAGTCTAACCCGCGTCAGTTATGAAATAAATCACTCAATTGAGGGATGCCCGATGCCGCACACGTGATGCTGCATAGCAGCAATGCGCGGCCAACACGACAGATTAGTGGCCGACGGTGCCGCGAAGTTCCGCACTATTTTTTTTACCCTGGACAATCTGCATTTCGTGCCACCAAATCCGCAGGCGATCAGCGCGCGCTGTCCTTCCTGCTGCCATGATGTAGGTTAGGCTATCGAGCAAAGGAGCATCTGCATGAAAAATATTACTACCAGCATTTTCACGTTGCTGTTCACGGCAATCGGCTTCAGCAGTGCATTCGCCGACGAGCCGCAACACTCAAAATGGGATCGATTCCCCGGCATGTGGACCAGCGCCAGCGGCGTGCAATGGGGCGTAAATAGAGTGAAGGGCTCCGGCGTGTTGAAGCAGGAAACTCGCACCGTCGCCAATATCTCGCGCTTGGAAATTCACTTACCAGCCAACGTGGCTCTCACCCAAGGCAGCAGCGAAACGCTGAGCATCACGACCGACGACAACCTGTTGCCACTGGTTCAGACCCGGGTCGAGAACGGCGTACTCAAAATCAGCGGCGACCCGAAGCGTGGCTTTTCCACCCGCACGGACGTGAAGATTGTGCTTTCCGTCAAGAGCCTAGAGGCCATCACCATCGAGGGTAGCGGCGCTGTCAATGCCGATACGCTACGCACGCCCGCGCTCGACATCGCCATTCGTGGCTCCGGTGACGTGCGCTTCAAAACGCTACGCGCCGATAAACTGACCACCAGCATCGAGGGTTCAGGCGACATCATCGTCGATGCCGTGGTCGCGAAATCCATCAGCAGCAGCGTGCAGGGCTCGGGTGACGTGAAATTCGCGTCGCTTAAAAGTGATCAAGTCAAAATTGCCATCGACGGTTCTGGCGATTTTGGTGCGTCCGGCATTACCGATACCTTGGAGATACGCATTAACGGCAGCGGCGATGTGCGCGCCAAATCGTTGCTCGCGCGTGCGGTGGACGTGAGCATCAACGCGTCTGGTGATGCCGCCGTCAACGTCAGCGAAAAACTCACCGCAAGCGTGATCGGTTCAGGTGATATTCGCTACCTAGGTTCGCCCAAGGACATCAGCAAAAACGTGCAAGGTTCTGGGCGTATTCGGGCGTTTTGACGAGGGTAACATTTGCTCGAAACCACCGCCAGTCCTTGTGTTTCGAGGAAATCAATACGCCAATCGCAGCAACGATTTCGTCTGTGTCAATCCCGAATACGGCCCCGCCGAAAACGTGTAGCTCATGGTCGCGCTATTCGCATTCGCAAAGTTGAGCGTCATCGTGCCCATGTTATTGACTACCAGCATTTTTGGATCGTAGGTCACACCGAGCCACGGTGAGCCGGTCGTGTTATACATTGCGCCGGAAAAAGTGGTGCCGGTCCAGGTTCCGCCGGGCAAGATGTACCACGTCGGTTTACCGTCCGCGCTATACGTATACCAGACGCCGAAATTGGTGTTGCCTTGTTGCACCAAGTTCAGCCCCCAACCATTTTGTGCGTCACCTGCCCACCACATATCGCCCACCTGCATCGGCGCGCTGCCAGTGGTGGCGAACACTAGCCGCGTCAACGACTTTTGCTGCGAGACGCCGTTGATGGTCACGTTCAAGGTCATGGCGTTGTTGTTAACGAAACTCAGCGTCGCCGTCCCGGGCGAGGCACCGACTACAAATTGCGCGGGCGTGTAATTATCGAGCGGTGCCGAGCGCGGTGAATACAGTGCGCCGGTGTAGATGGTGAAGTCCGGATTCCAGTTGCCGCCCGACATCACATACCAAGTGGGCTTGCCGGCTGTGTCGTAAATGTAGAGCGCATTGAACTGGATATTGCCGTGTTGCTGGATCGACATGCCCCAACCATTCTCGACATCGCCTGCCCACCACATGTCCGAAAAGTTGGGCACCGTGACGGGCGGCCGAATGGTGCCAGTGGCGCCCATAAAATTGGTCGGTGAACTCGGGCCGGCGGTGAGATTGCGATTCAGCGACAATCCACCCGTAGTCGGTACCGCGGCATAGGTGAATACATCGGCATCGGCGAAATTGATGGTGCCGTTGGTGGCAGACAAAAATCCGTTGGGCACCACGTAATCGGGTGCCACCAGATTGAGCGCAGCGAAGCCCTGCGTTGCGACTAGAAATGAGCGGTAGTTGGTGACCAGCTCGCCGTAGATCCCGCCACCGCTGGTCTCAGCGCTATCACCGGGCAGGTCGGAGGAGAAGAAAAACGTCTTGGTCTGCCCGCCGGAGGTGCTGGTGATTTTGTGACCGGAGAGAAATTGTTGTCCGCCGGCGAGCGCGATCAGTTCGATGTACTGCACCGAGCCATCAGCATTGGAATACACCTCGGTAATATTCCAAAGGTGAAAGCTGGCGTTGGCAACACCGAAGAAAACGGTGGTGACGGCAGCTAGGAAAAATTTGGCAAGTTTGAGCGATAGTTTGAATAACATGGCAACCTCCTTCATGGTCAAAACGCATTACATGAAAGCAGTGTCGTTCCATCTGCACACCGGAACGCCGTAGAAGATGTCGGCACCAATTGAAAACTCTACTCCTTGCGTAGAGAAAATGGTGGTGAATGCTGCTTATATCGCCGATGTCTGAATCCGTGAACTGAACCCCAGCGCTATGGCCATCCGAACTCGGGCATCATGTGCGCATCGCGTCAACACTACAAGGACACACCATGCAACTCAAAAACAAAGTCGCCATCGTCACCGGCGCTGCCAGTGGCATCGGCAAAGAAATCGCCATCGAATTCGCACGCGAGGGTGCCAAGGTATGCATCGCTGATTTAGCACTCGATGCCGCCAACGCAACGGCGAACGAAATCAACGCAGCGGGTGGCACCGCGATGGGTATCGCTATGAACGTCACCGACGAAGCGCAAGTCGATGCGGGCGTCGCCGCAACCGTCGCCAAATTTGGTGGCGTCGATATTTTGATAAGCAACGCCGGTATTCAAATCATCAGCCCACTCGTCGATTACAAATTTGAAGACTGGAAACGCATGCTCGCCATTCATCTCGACGGCGCGTTCCTCACCACCCGCGCGTGCATGCGGGCGATGGTCAAAGCGGGTAACGGCGGCATCATTCTCTACATGGGCTCGGTGCATTCACACCAAGCCTCACCACTGAAGTCAGCCTATGTCGCCGCCAAACACGGCCTCATCGGCCTCGCCAAAGTCGTCGCCAAAGAAGGAGCAAAAGATCGCATCCGCTCCAACGTCATCTGCCCCGGCTTCGTCCGCACCCCGCTGGTCGATAAACAAATTCCCGAACAAGCCAAAACGCTAGGCATCACCGAAGCCGAAGTCATCAAAAACGTCATGCTCAAAGAAACCGTCGATGGCGAATTCACGACCGTGCAGGATGTCGCGCAGACGGCAGTTTTCTTGGCTGCGTTCCCGACTAACGCGTTGACGGGGCAGTCGATTACGGTGAGTCATGGGTGGCACATGCAGTAGGGGGAAATGGTTGGGAGGGGCTGTGGAGGCTGGGGTTTGCGCTCCGCTATCTCAGCCCGTTCAAGCGCATCGGCATTGGGAGTAGGGTGCAGTAAGCGAAGCGCACTGCACCGGATGTTTTTCCGGTGATGGTCTAATGGAAGCATGACCGACGCACAGCGCGAATCACTTTTCAAATAAGAATGGCCCCTCTAGGCTGTTCATACCATCGAGATCATATGTACAGTTCAATTCGTGGAATTCGACGTCAAACGTTCCTGATGTTGCTTGCCGCCGCAGTTTTATCAGCTTGCACGACGGAGATGAAAACGAGTAACGAACGGACTGTCTCCGATGTTTGGACGCGGCACTCGTCAACTGTTGCGCAGAAGACGATTACCTTCGAGCTACCGCCGGGAGGCAATTTCAATCCTGCACCAAATTCGATGCCGTCCAAGTTTGGGGAAACATCGATTGCTGGCGTCTCATACGATCAACGACCCCAGGGTGCAGAATTGGCCAGTTTGAGGGTTGCAATCCAAACAAGGCGCTATGCCGAGAATGCCCCAGCCACCGCCGGTCGGTCAGCGAGTGCTTTGGCGGCGTGGGCGGATTCTGCGTGGGCAGACCCTCAGCCAACGCAATTTTTATCGCTTGAAGCGTCACATTCCGTAAGCTCGAACGGATTGAAATGGCACTAGCAAAAGTTACGCACCAAGAAAGACGGACTCGTCTGGGGCGAGCGGTACCTGCTGCCATTCGATGAGAAAACCTATTTAGTTGTGTATAGCCTTCTATGGCCGCAGTATGCGAAGTCCGAAGGCAATGTGGCACAAGCGCATGAAATTCTTGACCGGATGGTCAATAGTATTTGCATCGATCCCATCCGCATTAATTCTCTTCCGCACGGTATCCTTGCGCGGTGCGATATCGACGATCCAATATTGGCGGTGCGACCTACTTTATTACGGCGAATCTCGCGGATCGAAAATCGACCACCTTGATTGACCATGTGGATACATTCCGCGAAGTTGAGAGGCGCGTGAAGACCCTGCATCCTTTTGAAATCGACGCCATGGTGGTGCTGCCGGATCATTTTCACTTGCTATTGACGTTGCCGCCCGACGACGCAAATTTCTCGTTACGAATCGCCCTGATGAAATCAGGTTTTTCGCGGCGGCTTCCCAAGGCCGAAACCGTTCGTGAGAGTCGCAAAAAGTAACGCGAACGCGGTATTTGGCAACGCCGATTTTGGGAGCACTTAATTCGTGATGATCGGGATTACGCCAACCACGTCGATTACATTCACATCAACCCGGTCAAGCACGGATACGTTGCGCGTGCCAACGAGTGGCCGCATTCATCGATTCATCAATTCATTGGGCGTGGTGTAATTGAAATAAACTGGGCGAACGAAATTGACGGCGGTGAGTATGGCGAGTGTTGATGTTGGGCAAACGATGAAGCTGTTTGCCCAATCTACGCGTTTCAGCCCGTAAGTTGGACAACTTTCATCCACCCAACAAACACGCCAACCTAGCGACCGATAGTAGGCACCGCCGCACCACCCAAACAAGGTACGATTGTCGAATGCCAATACGCCTTCCCACCCTCGTCAAACTCGCGCTAACGGTTCTGCTCACCGCAGCACTTCCCGCCCACGCCGCCCCCACCTGCCCACGCGATGCAATTCGCGGCGTATGGATTCCAACCCCCAATCACACCACCTTTCTTGACTCGAAAGCCAATATCGACGCGCATCTTGCCGAATTGGCGCGGGCAAATTTCAATGCGGTTTATGTGGTGATGTGGAATCAGGGGCGGACGTTTTTTCCGAGCCGGGTGATGAAAAATTTCACGGGGGTGGAGATTGATGAGCGCATGCAAGGCCGCGATCCGTTGCAAGAAGTGATCGACGCCGCGAAGCCACATGGCATCAAGGTTTATGCGTGGTTCGAGTTTGGTTTTGCGACGGATTGGAATGATGGCAAGGGGCGCGAAATTCTGCAAAAGAAACCAGCGTGGACGGCGCTGAAACACGACGGCACATCACTCGTGCGCAATCGTATTCGCTGGATGGATGCGCTGAACCCGGAGGTGCAAGACTTTATGCTCTCGCTGCTGATGGAGGTTGTTGAGCGCTACGACGTCGCGGGTATTCAGGGCGATGATCGCCTGCCCGCTTTCCCGTCCGAAGGCGGTTACAACCCCGGCACCATCGCGAAATATCGCAGTGAGCACGCTGGCCGCGCACCACCTGCCCACCACAAAGACGCTGCATGGATTCAGTGGCGCGCAAACCAACTCAACGATTACATGGCGCGCATCTATCGCGAAACCAAGAAACGTAAACCAACCATGCAGGTCAGCAAGGCACCGAGCGTATGGCCGTGGGTGCGCGAGGAGTTTTTGCAAGACTGGCCTCAGTGGCTGAAAGCGGGCATCGTCGATCTCGTCACGCCGCAGCTTTATCGCAAAGATATTTCAGCGTACCGCAATGTGTTGCAGCCGATGGCGCGCGAACAAATACGCGTCGAGCAACGCGACCGCGTGTTCCCCGGGCTGTTGCTACGGCTGAGTGACGGCTATCGCGTGCCGCAAAAACTGATCGCGGAAATGGTCGCGGCCAATCGGGCGGAGGGCTTGTGCGGCGAGGTATATTTTTTCAACGAAGGCGTACGTGACAACATTGAGTTTTTTCGGAAGTTGTATCGAGCGCCGTTGTGAGCCGTTGCTTTTCATCGAACCGTTTTTGATTCAGCATGCGCTTGCCACCAAGCGCATGATTTCGATAACATCAAGCGCACGTCCCCAACACTTCAATTCATATGAACGACACCCCCGAACTATTCGCAGAAATGCCTTCATCCAAGCCACGCAGCATGTTGGAATGGGTGGCGCAACCCGGCGTCACGCTCACGCCTACTCAACGCGCATTCAAGCAACTCATCGGCAACATCGAATCGGCAGAAACGCGTATCAAGGAACTCGCGGAGTTACTCGACGTATTTCGCGTTCGCTTCCAAGAAAAATTTCAACCGTTAGCCGCGCAGCAACAACACATAGATCGCGACATGGTGCGATTTTTGGACGTACAGCTTAGACGGAAAAACTGGACTGCCAATCAGCGTGGCACCATGGAAAGCATCATTTGCCAAATCATCGGGCCGCTGCTCGAGGGCGAGTTTGGTGCGGAAATGGTGGAGATTTTCAATCGTCACAGCGACGTCTCGGCCGAAGAACTTGCTGAGATGGATGGTGACATGTTCGGGTCGGAGAACGACGGGGAACACGGAAATGAGCCGCCTCCCGACGGACAAGATCCGATTGAAGAATTGATGCGGGAAATGCGCGCCCAACACGAAGCGGCGGTCGCGAAAAAAGAAGCCCGCGCCAACGCCAAGCGCGGCGGCAAAAAATCAGCGCGGCAGATCAAGCTGGAACAACAAACGCTGGACGCGGACAAATTACTCAAAGAAATTTATCGCAAATTGACCAGCCTGCTGCACCCGGATCGCGAGCCCGACGAGGCTGAGCGCGTACGCAAGACGGCGCTCATGACCAAGGCAAACAAAGCCTACAAAAACAAAGACCTCTTGACGTTGTTGCACCTGCAAATTCAGGCTGGCAAGGTTGATTCACTCGCCGCTGGCAATCTCGCCGACGAAAAATTGCAACACATCAATTTCACCTTGCGCCAACAGCAAGAAGCGCTACGCACCGAGCAGATCCAGCTCGAACACCTCGTCCGCCAAACCTTCCAACTCAGCTACGCCGACCGCATCACCGTGCCGGTAATCGAGAAAAGACTAAAGGCCGGTGTAGCCGAACGCAAAAAAGTCATAAAGTGGATGCACGAAGCCTTCGCCGAAATTCAGCGCGGCGATGCGCCCTTCAAAGCATGGCTAAAAGGCGAGCGCGCCTCGATGCAAGCGGGTCATGACTTGGATGCGGTCATCGACGACATGCTGTCGGGAGGCAGACGGTCGCGGTGAGTGGGGCGGTTGCTTTGGTCGCGTGTAAAGGCTGAAAGGGCGCGTGGATGCTAGGGTTTCGCTGTAGCCCGGATAAGCGAAGCGTCTCCGGGGTGGCGTTCGCACAGGTGGCATCGCTCGCATCATGCGACGACCCCGGAGGCGCTACGCTTGTCCGGGCTACTCGCCTACGAGTTGCATGCAACACAACCACCAGAGTCGAAAATCCCCCGACTCTTCTCAGTGTCAATGCTGCGGCGCATCCGCCCCCTTTTGTAAAGGGGGCAAATAATCGCGATGTTTTGCGTTGAGGCGCATGGGGGATTTTCGGCTTTGGTATATCGCTGAACGCCAATATCCACGGGGTTCCCGAAGCATTGCGCTATCTCGTAGCCCGGATAAGCGAAGCGCCTCCGGGTTGGCGTGTGTGTACATGGCATGGCTCGCATGATGCGACGATTCCCGGAATGCGCTGCGCTCCTTCCGGGCTACAGAGTTCGCAAATCTGGCCACAAGTAGTTAAACCCAATACCCCAAGTCCCCCCAACCGATCCCGCGCCACAGACTTGCTGACAAGCAATCCACGCGACGCCATATTGCCTTCACCGCATGTGCGGTTTTTTCACGAGGCGCAATATGAAAACCAAAAATCGACTCCTGCAATTTTCGGCCGTGCTGGCGGCGTCGTTTGTCATCGCACTACCCGCGCACGCCGCAGACAATCCCTCCACCGCTTTATCGCGCAGCACGCAGGGCTCGACGCAGCTTTCGTTGCAGGGTAGTGCGGCTATTGTGTCGGGCAGCGTTCAGGGCGTGATCGGTGTCGGACGATTTGTGGTGTTGTCGGTGGCGACGGTGGGCGAGGGCTCGGTGGTGGTGGTGAAGGCCGTCGGTGATGGCATGGCGCAGGTGGCGGCGGGCTCGGCGGAATTTTCGGTGCGGCTCACCACGGCGGCGGTGGTCGCGGGCGGCATCGTGGTTGGTGGCACGCTGATCGTGGTGCGCGAGGCGCTGGGTTGGGCGCTGAAGGCGAACGATAAATTGGTCGGCTACGTGGTGAACGACGACGGTGCCGCGATGCTGCGCCAGAAAAAATTGTTGTAGGAGCGGCACATGAAACCCAATATGAAACGCGAATCGTTGTTCAATTTGCCGCGTGTGATTTTGTTGATGGCGTTGGCGTGGGGTGTGGTGGTCGCAACGACTGCGCGCGCGGGACAATCGTGTGAAGAAAAACCCCCAACAGCGGAGGCGTTGCAGAAGGGTTTACAACTCGCCACGCAGACGCAAGCGCTGTTGGATGGATCAAATGCCGAGGTGGCGTTGATCGCACGCGCCGGTCAGGATTTGCGCAAGCATGGACTCAAGTATTCGCATCTCGGCTTCATCATCCGCGACCATGCAGATGGCGCGTGGACGGTCGTGCATATGCTGAACCACTGTGGCAAACCGGATTCCGGCCTGTTCGCCGAAGGGCTAGGCATGTTTTTCATGGATACGCCATTTCGCTACGAAGCGCTGGTGATGATTCCCGCACCGGATGTGCAAGCGAAATTGAAGACGCTGCTCGCGAGCGATGCGCCGCTGAAATTCAAAGCGCAGCGTTACAACATGTTGGCGTATCCATTCAATACAGCTTCGCAAAACTCGAATCAATGGGCGCTGGAGTTGCTGGCGGTGGCGATGTCGCGCGAACGTGAGGTGCGTTCACGTGATGATGCGCATGCGTATCTCAAGTTCGTCGGCTTCGAGCCGTCGACGATTCACCTCGATGCGTTGACGCGCCTTGGTGCCGCGATGACGCGGCAAAACATCGACTTCAACGACCATCCGTTTAATAGACGCATGGCGGGGAAGATTGATACGGTGACGGTGGATGCGGTAGAGAAGTTTTTGTTGAAGCGGGATGCAGCGTTGCAGTTGCTGGAGTTGAGTTTGTAATCCGTGTCTCCCCAGCCTGTCGATGGAGACCCCATGCGGGGCGCTGGGGAGACAGCAAGTGAGTTCGGCATCGCAAATATAGTCGGGTAGGGTGGGCAAAGCGAAACGTGCCCACGCGGATGCGCCAACGTGGGCACGCTTCGCTTTGCCCACTCTACCCAATTTTTCATTCTCATTGGCCATCACCACATGCGGCGGGATGAGATTCTTCGACTACGGCTCAGAATGCCATTGAGGGGTGGGTTGCCAACCGCAAATGCTGCGCATCACGGAAATAGCAACCTCCAAACCCCAACACCCGCGCGGCGTTTCAGGCGAAAATGCCTTACCACTTTTTCGTGAAGCCCCATCATGCGCGCACTCATCGCCGTCCTGCTTGCCTTGTCCGTCACAAGCTGCACCAATCTTCCGAACGCCGTGCATCCCGCCGCCGATCTCCTCATCACCAACGGTCGCATCGTCGATGGCACGGGCAACAATTGGTTCTATGGTGACGTTGCGGTCCGTGATGGCAAGATCATCGCCATCGGCAAACTCAAGAATCGGCGAGCGGTTCGCACCATCGATGCACAAAAAATGATCGTCGCACCCGGATTTATTGACGTGCACGCACACATCGAATTTGGCCTGTTTGAAAAACCGACTGCCGACAATTACATCCTCGATGGTGTGACCACCGTCATAACTGGCAACTGCGGTGGCTCGGCCGATGACCTTGGCGAATATCTCAATCGCGTAGACCGCACGCACACCTCGATCAACGTCGCGTCCCTCGTGGGCCACAACACCGTGCGTCGGCAAACGATGGGCTTGGTCAATCGCGAGGCGAGCGCAATTGAGCAGCAAAAAATGGAAGCGTTGGTTGAAGCCGCGATGAAGCAAGGTGCGGTGGGGCTTTCTACTGGACTGATCTATTTGCCGGGCGTCTACAGCACCACGGCAGAAGTGATCGGCGTCGCCAAGGCCGCTGCAAAATTCAACGGCGTCTATGCCTCGCACATCCGCAACGAAGGCGGGAAGGTCGCCGAAGCCGTCACCGAAGCCATCAATGTCGGTCGCGCAGCGAACATGCCGGTGCAGGTGTCGCACTTCAAAGTTTCGGCACCTGCAAACTGGGGACGCTCCAAGGAAACGCTTGCACTGATCGAGCGTGCGCGCGAGGAGGGTGTGGAAGTCACCATCGACCAATACCCCTATACCGCGAGTAGCACCAACCTTGGCGTGATGCTGCCTGATTGGGCAATGGCGGGTGGCAACCCGGAGATCAAAAAGCGCATCAACGAACCCGCAACGCGCGCGAAAATTATTGCCGAAATGGTCAAAAGTGCGATTGACAATAAACGCGATGGCTTGGGCTATGCGGTGGTCGCGCGGCACGAAGCAGATGTAAAACTCAACGGCAAAAGCATCGCCGCAATCAACCGCGAACGCGGTCGCGCATCCACGCTTGAGCTCGAGGTCGAGACCGTACTCGAACTCATGCAAGCGGGCGGCGCGCAGATGGTTTACCACGGCATGAGCGAAGACGACGTGCGCTTTTTCATGCGCTATCCGTTCAACATGGTCGGCGCGGATGGTGGCGTGCAAGATGGTCGCGGCATGCCACACCCGCGCAGCTACGGCACCAACGCCCGTATTCTCGCCCGCTACGTGCGCGACGAAAAAATTGTCCCGCTAGAAGAAGCGATCCGCCGCATGACTTCACTCGCCGCGCAAAAATTTCAGTTGAAGGATCGCGGTGTGTTGCGCGCGGGTTACGCGGCCGACGTAGTCATCTTCGACGACAAAACCGTCACCGACAAAGCCACGTTCGAAAACCCGCATCAGTTTTCGGAAGGCTTTCGTTATGTGTTGGTGAACGGGCGGGTGGTGGTTGATGAGGGCAAGCACTCGGGGGTGAAGAGCGGGGTGGCGTTGCGCGGGCCGGGGTTTGTTCAGCCGGGTGGTTAAAGTTGGCGGTAGGGTGAGCCGTGCCCGCTACCCTCGCGGCTGCTGCTGCGTAATGCAATGAATATTCCCGCCACCTAATAAAATCTCGCGCCCTGGCACCATCACCACTTCATGTTGCGGGAACACGCGCGCGAGAATTTGTCGCGCTGCTTCATCCTCAGCACCACCAAACGCAGGTGCGACGATCCCGCCGTTGACGATCAAAAAATTCACATACGACGCGGCCAATCGAATAGACGGATCACGCGGCTGCGAGCCCGCGACTTGTTGCACGCCGTCACACTCCAACTGCGTGGCAAACACTGGGCTTGGCAGCGGCATTTTATGAATCGTCAACGCGCGTCCCTTCGCATCGCGCGCTTGCAATAGCACCTGCATCGCCCGCTGACACCGCACAAAATTCTGATCGCTGACATCGTCCGTCCACGCGAGCAACACCTCACCGGGGCGCACGAAGCAACAAAAATTATCGACGTGGCCATCGGTCTCATCGTTGAACACACCATCAGGCAACCAGATAATTTTGTCGATGTTGAGATACGACGACAGCATCCATTCAATCGCGTTACGAGTGAGATGCGGGTTGCGATTTTTGTTGAGCAAACATTCTTCGGTGGTAATGACCGTACCTTCGCCATCGACATGAATCGAGCCGCCTTCGAGCACGAAGCCCTCGGTGCGATAACGCTGTGCGCCCTCGATGGTGAGTATTTGCGTGGCGAGGGCATCATCGCGTTGCCATGAACGATACAAACCACCTTCTACTCCACCCCACGCGTTGAAGGTCCAATCAATCCCACGCACGTCGCCGTGATCGTTCACCACAAACGTCGGCCCGGTGTCGCGCACCCATGCATCGTCGGTGAGCATTTCCACGACGCGAATGTTTTTGTGCATGAGCATGGCGCGCGCATTGGTGAGTTGCGACGGTGATGCACACACCGTCACTGGCTCAAAGCGCGCGATGGCGAGTGCGACCGCTGCGAACGCCGCCCGCGCGGGCGTTGCGTTAAGCCGCCAATTGTCTCGCCGCTCAGGCCACACCATCCACGTTTGTTTGTGCGGTGCCCATTCGGCGGGCATGCGAAAGCCATCGGCGCGCGGCGTGGTGAGTGCGCTCACGAGGCCAACGTACCGTCGAGGGTTTGCAGGCCACCATATAAATTCGGGCGCCGGTCGCGATAGATGCTCCATGCTGTCCGGGTTCGCTCAATGGCATCGAGGTCAAAGGTATGCACCAGCACGCCTTCATCGCGGTCATTCAGCTCTGCCACTTTTTCGCCCGCGTGATCGGCGATGAAGGAGGAGCCATAAAACGTGATGTGCGAATCGCCTTGATCCTCGCGGCCAATCCGGTTGCTCGCGATCAGCGGCACCAGATTTGCCGCCGCGTGGCCTTGCTGTACGCGCTGCCAAGGATCGCGCGAGCTGATGCTGGCATCGTGCGGCTCGCTGCCAATGGCGGTTGGGTAAAACAGCAACTCCGCACCCTGCAACGCCATCGCCCGCGCGCATTCGGGGAACCATTGATCCCAACAAATACCGATGCCGATTTTGGCGTAACGTGTTTGCCAAACCTTGAAGCCAGTGTCGCCTAGATTGAAATAATATTTCTCGTGATAACCGGGGCCATCGGGGATGTGGCTTTTGCGATATTTGCCGAGCACGCTGCCGTCGGCGTCGATGATCGCGACCGTGTTGAAGCGCGCGCGCCCAGCGAGTTCAAAGAAGCTGATGGGGAGGACGACGTTTAGCTCTGCGGCGAGCTTGGAAAAATGTTGGATGGCGGCGTTGGTTTCGAGTGGTGTGGCGAGGTGTAAAAAATCTACGCTGGGTTGTTGGCAGAAGTAGGGCGTCTCGAACAGTTCCTGGATGAGGATGATTTGTGCGCCTTTCTTGGCTGCGTCGCGAACGAGTTTTTCCGCGCGCGAGATGTTCGCAGGGCGATCCCAAGTGCAAGCCATTTGTGTGGCGGCGACGGTGATGGGGCGGGGCATTGGCGGCTTTCGTTTGTGTGGGGTTGGCGGAATGATATTGGAAAATGATGGTGACGATGGGACGTTTTGTGCGTTGCCACGGCTGCTAAATCCCTCTCAATCCCCCTTTGCAAAAGGGGGATTGAGGGAGATTTTCGGTGCGCGCCATCTAGAGGACCTCCACCAGATCACACCTCCACTATGCGAAAATACCAAGATGAAAACCCCCGCAACATCCCCCATTTTCCACACCGCATTCTACAAATTCGTCACGCTCAACGACGTTGATGCGACCGTCGAGCAATTGCGCGCGCTCACCGCAAATCTACTCGGCAGCATCATTGTCGCCAGCGAGGGCATCAACGGCATGGTCGCGGGCTCGATCCAAGCTATTGAGATTTTCGAACAGCAACTCACACAAGACCCACATTTCACCGGCATCGTGTTCAAACGATCGCCGTGCAAAACCGCACCGTTCAAGCGCATGAAGGTGTATAAAAAACCGGAGATCGTGCCACTTGGCATTGATGGCGTGGATGGGCGCAATACTGGCACTGACGTGAGCCCGGAAGCGTGGCGGAAGCTCATCACCGAGCCCAATGTGGTGTTGCTGGATAACCGCAATAGTTTTGAATTTCGCCTCGGCCATTTTAAAAACGCGATTGATCCGCATGTGACCAACTTCCGTGATTTTCCGAATTATGTGAAGGCGAATGTCGCGACCTGGAAGGCCGAGGGCAAGCGCGTGGCGATGTATTGCACGGGCGGGATTCGCTGCGAAAAGACCAGCGCATGGATGCGCGGATTTGATCTGCCGGTGTATCAGCTTGAAGGCGGCATTCTCAATTTTTTTAAGCAGATTCCCGATGCGGAAAAGGATTGGGACGGCGAGTGTTTTGTGTTTGATAATCGCGTCGCACTCGATACCAAACTCGAAGAAACCGCGACCACCGTCGATGACGTTTACGCCAACGAGCCAGATGGCGCATGGCGCTTGCAGCGCGCCAAAGAGTTGGAATCGTCTGAGTAAGTTCGTGCCGCTGCCGACCAAGAACGGCGTGGGCGCGAGCTGCGTGATGCTGCCGCCAGGGACATGGCCAACGGTGCTGGAATTTTTGGTGGATCGGTTCCCGCATATTTCGCGCGAGGAAATTGTCGCGCGCATGCAGCGCGGGGACGTACTCGATGCACACGGCACGCAAATTTCCCCTGACCACACCTACACCGCGCGCGAAAAACTTTACTACTACCGCGACATTCCGGATGAAGCGCGCATCCCGTTTGATGAAGTGATTTTGTTTCGTGACGAGCACATCATTGCGGTCGATAAGCCGCATTTTTTGCCAGTCGCCCCCGTGGGTAGATATGTCCAAGAGTCCCTATTGGTGCGGCTTAAGCGCACGTTGGGCATTGCATCGTTGGCACCGATGCACCGCATTGATCGCGAGACGGCGGGCGTGGTTTTGTTCACGGTAGAGGCAGCCACGCGCGGCGAATATCAGTCGCTATTTGAAACGCGTGCGGTGGAAAAAACTTATCAGGCGATTGCCGGGTGGCGCGACGATTTGCAATTTCCATTGGCGCGCCAAAGCCGCTTGGTGGAATCGGAAAATTTTATGCAGATGTGTGAAGTACCGGGGGAAGTGAACGCGGAAACCGCCATCTTGATCATGGAGCAGCGCGGCGCGTTCGCGCGCTATCGCCTGCAACCGCGCACCGGCAAAAAACACCAGCTCCGTGCGCACATGAACGCGTTGGGCATACCAATTTTGTACGATCAAATTTATCCTGTGCATCGCATCGCCGATGAGCAAAATTACACTGAGCCGCTACAACTACTGGCCGAGTCGATTGCGTTTCGCGATCCGATCACGGGTAAGACGCGCGAGTTTGTGAGCGCGCGAAAATTGTTAGAACTATCCATGCTGACTGGCTGAAAGTCCGCCACTGGCTTGGGGTTTGACGGAGCAGCGCATTGGTCGTGGCGCTGCTCCCGTTGGTAAACTGTCGTCCAAGATCACTATGTTGAGGTTGCCCATGAAGTCACATGCGTTGTCCTTTGTCGTTGCCACCGCACTCGCGCTGCTCGCCGGTTGCGCTGGTGTGATTCCCGAAAAGCGTCACTCCCCGCAAGAGATCGCTGCGTATCGCGTGACTGATTTCGCGGCAGCCATTGCTTCAACGGAAGGCGAGCGTCGCGAGCGCGAAGAGGCAATGGCAAAAATTCGCGCTGCTCAGACACCCCTAAGCGTCAGCCCGGATGCGCGTGTGACGGTTGCGAATGCGCTTGATGCCATTTCGATGTTCAACACGGATCGCGATACCGGTCGTGCGCTCGTGTTGAGTACGCTGACTGAAATGGAGCGTTATCTCGCGTCGTTCAGCAACGATCAACAACGCAATGCGCTGTCTGCTGCCTATACGTACTACGCTGCCGAGAGCGCGCCGCAATTGAAGCGCCTGTTGCCGCAACTCGCCACGCCGCGTCAATTTGCGATTGCAGCGTATGCAGTACTGAAAGCTGACCCATCAGCAGCCACGCGCGCGTGGTTGCGTGAAACTTGGCGCACGCGTTTTCCCGACGGTGCAAATGAACCGCGTTTGCAGGCACTCGAACATGTGCTGGCGGTGGACACGAAGACTGAATTGCAACGACGTCCACCGCTGGTCGATCTACTCGCTGCCCCGTTGCGCGCGAACCTGCCAGTCGTATTCAGCTTTCAGCGCCGTGATCGTCAACAGATCGGCCTCGCGATGGTGCGCGGCGCGGACGGAAAATTTATTCGCAACGCGGACGGAAGTTATTTTCAAGTGCCGCAGCTCGCGATGGCGCTGACCAATCTGCCAGGTACCATTACCAATGGCAATACGCCGCAGGGCTTGTTCACCGTGGTGGGTGCGGGCACCGCGACCAACAAATGGATCGGCCCGACACCGTATCTCGAATCGAAAATTCCGATTGAAGGCAAGGTGGAAGAATTTACCCACAGCGCGCAGTCGGGCGAATGGACGGATGCGTTCTACGATAGCTTCCTGCCTGAAACATGGCGTGGATACTGGCCGTTCAAGGAGGCGCTGCTCGCGGGGCGCGCGGGTCGTGACGAGATGTTGATGCACGGCACCACTGTTAATTCTGAATATTATCGCGGGCAAAGTTTTTATCCTGGCACGCCATCGGCAGGATGTTTGGTGGCGGTGGAAAGCTGGTCGCTGGATGGAAAATTATTGAAGAGCGATCAACTCTCGTTGGCCAAAGCGTTCACCTCGGGCGGTGTGGATCGCGGCTATTTGGTGGTGGTGGAGATTGATGATCGAGCCGCGCGGGTGACGATTGAGGATGTGATTGCGGATGTGATGGCGGCGGAGGCTTTGCGTAAAAATTAGCGCGACCGTCGGCGCGTGCGTATCCCAACTAGGTGGATGCCGACACCCTAAACGCTGTCATTCCGACAAAGCGCGAAGCGCGCCGAGGAATCTCATCCGCGTAAAAAATAGGCAACGCCAAAGTTTGCCGCAATGAGATTCTTCGCCGTGAGGCGTGGCTCAGATTGACACTGGTGATTTTGGTGACGGTGGTAAGTTGTTTGGGAATATTGCGCCTCGTTTGGAAACCACTCGAAACCCCGCGCCGATATTGACGTTTCGCGATGGTAGGTCGGGTTGCGCAGCTACCCGACACGTTCGCTATGGCAATTCCGTTCGCACCCCATCAAACCCCAACAAAAATCGCCGATCAAATGGGTAGCCATAGCGATTAATAAATAGCTCCTTGAACACCAGACCCTGTTCAGAAACACTCGCCACCTTTGCGTAGTGCTCACCCATGAATTGCCCTGTCATCAGTGTCCACAGCGCGCCGTCGTTGGTTTCAACAAGCGTCTGAAAATCTGCGCCACGCTTAATGTAGCCGCGAACAGTGATTTCATCGAAGCGGTAAAACTCAAGGGGCTGGCAAGGCACGTCGAGAGTTTCGGGATACATCGTCAGGCGCGAACACAGCGCGCGTTCGCGTGATGGCACTACTGATTCCTCGGGCATAGCCCCGTTGCAGGCGCGTTGCGCTGGCGCAAACTCACTGACGTGGAAGCTACCATCGGTGGCGCTCATCAAGCCCGTGCCCGTCGCCGATGCGAGCGCTTGGTACACCGCGCGCGCCGGTTGATTGGTCAGGGCGATGCCGACCGAACGATTGGCACCGCCGGAGAATTGCGCCTCGTTAATCGCGCGCGCAGAAACGTATTGCAGCAGCACCAGCGCCGTCTGCACATCAAGCCGAGAAAAATTCAGACTTAAATGATTGCCCGCAAACGGGTTGAGTTGTTGCGGCGGTAAATTGCCCGTGCAGGCGTCGGTGACGACCTGCACGCCGTTGAGCCGCGTGTGCTTGAATGCACTGCGGTGAACAATCGCATCAATCGCGTGTTGTGCAGATGGAAAGGTCTCATTGATAGTGATCCGTGCGGTGAACGTGCGCGCGCCGACAACCAATGGTATCTCTGCGTTACGCGCCAGCTCGATCATGAGGCCACTTGCGACGACATCGCGAGCGTTGATTGTGATTGGTGCCGGTGGGGCGCTCATGGCAACACTCGCGTGCACGAGCGCGAGCACGAAGGCAAATACGGAAAGTGCGAATTGATCCGCGGCGGGCATGGGCAAAGTCTACCCCGCCTAGCGTCTACCTCGCGAAAACCCTTGGACAGACCCGCTATCGCGGAAAGGCGAAATTCTGTCAGCACGTCAGCGCGCAAAATGGCAAAATCAGAGTCGCACTCGGTCTGCAAGACCGAAGGGCTATTTCACGAGGACTCACATGAAAAACAAAATACGCATGGCTCTACTTTCTGCCGCCTGCGTTATTGCCGTCGGTGCCATCACCACGACATCGTTCGCGGCGCCCGCTGTGGCGGAGCGCTATTACGACCACAAAGCCGCCGAGCGCGACACGCTAATCGGGATCGCCAATCGCTACCTCGAAGATCCAAGTAACTGGCAAGCGCTGCAAAAATTAAACAGCATCAAAGACCCGCGTCGTTTGAAGCCCGGCTCCACGCTGAAAATTCCGATGGCGATGATGCGCACGCAGCCCGCACCTGGCAAAGTGATCGCGGTCGAAGGCCCAGTTGAACTCGCGGGCAAGAAGCCGGAGAAGGGTGCGATCGTTAATGAAGGCACCGACATCAAGACCGGCGAGAACGGCTTCGTCACAATTCAACTCGCCGACGGTTCCACCATCGCGGTGCAATCAAAAACGCAAGTCAAGGTCGAAAACGCGCGCGTGCTCGCCAATACTGGCGGCATTCAAATCGCGAAACTCGAGTTGAAATCTGGCCGCGTCGATTCCGCGATCAACAAGCCAGCGAGCGGCATCGCAAACCGCTATGAAATTTCCACGCCGACTTCAAACATGGGCGTGCGCGGCACCAAGTTTCGTGCGAGCGTGGACGAGACTGGCAAGACCTCACGCAGCGAAGTGCTGGAAGGCATTGTCGGCGTAGGTGACACCGTCGGCGCGGGCAGCGAACTAGCGTTGGCCGCGGGCTTTGGCACCGTGATTGAAGACGGCAAAGCCGCCATCGCGCCAGTGAAATTATTGGCGGCACCCGATTTGAAAGCGTCACCCACCTTGCAAGAACGCGCATTGGTGCGCTTCAAATTTGCGGCACTCGATCAAGCCGCCGCGTATCGCGGGCAGATCGCCACCGACGCGAATTTTGTGAATCTCGTTGCTGACGATGTATTCAAAACGCCGGAAGCGAAATTCGCCAGCCTCGTTGACGGCAATTATTTTTTGCGCGTTCGTGGCATCGACAAACTCGCTATTGAAGGCGGTGACGCCACGCTGCCGTTCAAACTCAAGGCGCGCCCCGAGCCTCCGTTTGCGGCGTCGCCTGCCAATAAAGGCAAGGTCGCCGCCCTCGCGGTGGAATTCAAATGGTCGCAGCCGACTGACGCTGGTTCGTATCGCTTTCAACTCGCGAGCGCGGCTGATTTCGCGAAGGTGATTTCCGACGAAACCAAAGTCGCGGGCACGGCATTCACGCCGACCGCAACGCTCGCACCTGGCCAATATTTTTGGCGCGTATCGAGCGTGCGCTCAGATGGCGACATCGGGCCGTTTGGTGATGTGCAAACGTTCACGCTAAAGCCAATGCCAGCCGCACCCAATCCGCCGAAAGAGGAGGGCAACAAAGTCGGGTTTTCATGGAGCGGTGAGCCAGAACAGAAGTTTGATTTCCAACTTGCGCGTGACGAAAAATTTACGCAACTGGTGAGCGAATCCAAGCTCACGCTGCCGGAAATCATGATCGAAAAACCGGCAGCGCCCGGAAAGTATTTCATGCGCTTTCGCGGCATTGATCCGGATGGTTTCATTGGCCCCTACAGCGCCACGCAGACCATTGAAGTGCCGCCTCCTCCTCCTCCGCCGAAACCTTGGTGGCTATTGCTGTTTCTGATTCCATTGGTCTTATAAGCGCGCGGAGTGGTGAACAATTTTGGCGAGTTTGACTATGTGATTGTCGGCGCGGGCACGGCCGGATGCGTGCTTGCCAACCGCTTGAGCGCAGACCCACGCAACCACGTGTTGTTGCTAGAAGCGGGCGGCAAAGACGACTACTTGTGGATTCACATCCCCGTCGGTTATCTCTATTGCATCGGCAATCCACGCACCGACTGGTGCTACAAAACTGAGCCCGACGCGGGCTTAAATGGTCGTTCGATTTTGTACGCGCGTGGCCGCACACTCGGCGGCTGCTCGTCGATCAACGCGATGGTCTACATGCGCGGACAAGCGCGCGACTACGACGAATGGGAAGCGCTCGGCAACCCCGGCTGGGGATGGCAACACGCGTTGCCGATATTCAAAAAAAGCGAAGATCACTACGCGGGCGATTCGGAAATCCACGGCGGCGGTGGCGAATGGCGCGTGGAAGAGCAGCGGCTGCGCTGGGACATTCTCGACGCGTGGCGCGATGCCGCCGAGCAAGCAGGTATCCCAAAAATTGCTGACTTCAACGGCGGCGATAATTTCGGCTCGGCACGCTTTCAGGTCAATCAACGCAGCGGCGTGCGGTGGAATGCATCGAAAGGATTTTTGCGTCCGGCGATGCATCGTAAAAACCTCACCGTGCTGACCAATGCCACGACGACCAAGGTTGTCGTTGAAACACAAGATGCCTTGAAACGCGCGACAGGCGTGGAGTTTCAGCATAACGGTGAAAAATGTTTTGTCTCTGCACGACGCGAAACCATCCTCGCCTCTGGTGCCATCAACACCCCGCAATTACTACAACTCTCCGGCCTCGGCAACCCCGCGCTGCTACAACAACACGGCATCACACCCGTCCACACACTCAACGGCGTCGGCGAAAATTTGCAAGATCATTTGCAGTTGCGGGTCGCATTCAAAGTGCAAAACGTACGCACGCTAAATGAACAAGCCAACAGCTGGTTCGGCAAAGCCAAGATGGCGCTGCAATACGCCGTCTCGCGCAGCGGGCCACTGTCGATGGCACCGTCGCAACTCGGCGCGTTTGCAAAATCCGACCCCACGCAAAAAACCGCCAATCTCGAATATCACATTCAACCGCTATCGCTCGATAAATTCGGCGAGCCGCCACACAAGTTCCCTGCGTTCACCGCCAGCGTCTGCAACCTGCGCCCCGAAAGTCGCGGCCATGTGCGTATCAAAACCAACGATGCGAACATCGCACCGGCGATCACGCTCAATTATTTATCCACCGCCAATGATCGCAAAGTCGCCATCGACGCCATCAAACTCACCCGCCACATCGCCAGGCAACCCGGCCTCGCCAAATACCTGCCCGAAGAATTCATGCCGGGGGCGGCACTCACCACCGACGAAGAGTTGACGCATGCGGCTGGCAACATCGGCACCACGATTTTTCATCCAGTGGGGACGTGCAAGATGGGGCTTGCGTCGGATACGAGTGCAGTGGTGGATGCGCGGCTGCGGGTGCATGGCGTAGTTGGGTTGCGTGTGGTCGATGCCTCGATCATGCCGACGATTACGTCAGGTAACACCAACTCGCCGACGATCATGATTGCGGAGCGGGGGAGTGAGATGATTTTGGGGGATTGGGGTGGGTAGCAAGGATTGTGATTGAGAGAGACGAACGCGATGAAATCTATGTGTGCGTTCGCACACCTGCTAGCGATTTTGCTGTTGGCAGAGTCGGCGCACGCGCTGGAATGCCATGGTGCCAAGCAATCATTGAATCGTGATGTCTTTGTCTATCTCGATACTGCTGAGGCGATTCGGTCCAAAGATAGGTCGCTTATCAGGGATGCTGCAACGTGTAACTGGCAGCGCTGGCGAGGTCGCGACGGCGCAGCGACTTACGAATTGCTTCAGGACTTCATAGTCCTCGCGGATGCGGAACCGAGGGTATTCATTGACGTTGCCCTTCGCGGCGGCAATGAGTTTGAATCGCTGCTTGAGTCCCTGCCGCTAGCTTTCTATCCCAAGAGTGCGCGAGATTCATTGCGGTTGGAACGGTTGCGCAAGCGGCTGCACCAAAAATTTTCCGTGATGTCTCGCGATGCCAAATCGGCGGTGGCAAAGGACGCGTTGAAAGAGCTGTTACTTGCGTTGGTCAAAGCGAGAGCAGCAATACGAAACCGGGAAGTGAAATGACGAAGTGGAGAGCAGTTGCTGCAATGAGCGCACGAGAAGCCGGGGTCAAGCCTCAATACTGTTCGTTTAACTAAAAACCTGCCAAACTACATGCACCCCACTTCAGGAGCACGCCATGGCACGAACCAAAGCGATACTGGGTACCGGTGTACGAATCAGCGACTACCTCAGCGCCAGCCTGCTGGCGCAGGTCTACCCTGCGCCGCTGATCGCATCCATCCTTGATGAGCATGGCTGCAACAGTAAGCGTATCCGCAGCCTCCCCGCCGTCCCGGGCACCTACTTTTGCATGGCGCTCAGCCTCTACCCAGAAGCCGCCTACGAGCAAGTCTTCGCGGTCGTCACCCAAGCGTTGTCGTGGATGCAGGGTCACCGGGGTCATGAAGGGCACGACGCCACCATCGCCAATTCCTCGATCAGCCAGATGCGTACCAAGATCGGCTACCAGCCCCTGCAAACGCTCGCGGCACAAGCCTGTGGTCCGCTCGCCGACATCAAGCGTCACCCCGAGGCGTTCTACGCCGGTCTCAGGCTGGTCGCCATTGACGGCAGCAACTTCGAGGTGCCTGACGAACCTGACAACATCAAGGCATTCGGCTATCCCGGTAGCCGTACCGGCCATGCCGGCTACCCGCAAGCCCAATGCGCCGTACTGGTCGAGTGCGCTACACACGCCATTCTGGGTGCCAACATCGGCGCTTACCGCACCGCCGAGTGGACAATCTGCCAGCCGCTGCTCGCGCGCTTGCGCGCCGGTATGCTGTGTTTGACGGACCGCGGCTTTTGCGGCTTTGAGCACTGGCGCGCGGCGAAGGCCACGGGCGCTGATCTGTTGTGGCGCTGTCGGGTCAATCGCCAGCTGCCGGTGATCACAGCGCTCAGTGACGGCTCATATCTGTCGATGATTTATCCGAGCAAGGATCACTCTGCCAAACAGCGCCGTGCCCACCAGAGCGGGATCACGGTGCGGGTAATTGACTACACCTTGCCGGGCGCGTCGCCAACCGGGACACGCTATCGCTTACTGACCACGCTGCTCGATGAGACGCGCGCACCGGCGCTGGAACTGGCCACGGTCTATCACGAGCGTTGGGAGGTCGAGGCGGTGTTTGATGAACTGAAGACGCATTTGCTACAACGGCGGCGGGTATTACGCAGCAAGACCGCCGATTTGGTGCGGCAGGAATTCTATGGCTGGGTGCTAACGCACTACGCCGTGCGCTGGATGATGCATCAGGCGGCGACCGAGCACCAGTTGGCACCACGAAGTCTGTCGTTTACCGCCAACGCCCAACTGTTGCGCCGTGCCCAGCCCCAGTCCGGGGCCTTTCCCCCCAGCGCAGCCAAGAAAGCGCCGGTGGTGGTTTAAGGCGCTGTTGCGCGAGGCGGCGCACTACCGCGCGACGCGCAGCCTCGGCGTCTATAACCCACGTATGGTGAAACGACGAAATTCGCCGTACGCGAGTCATGTGCGAGCAGCGCTGAGAAATGTGAAAGTGGATTTGTCGCCGGAGCTGTTGGAGCCGTTGCCGGTGTCCCCGAAGAAACCCCATAGGAAAAATCGTTAAACGAACAGTATTGAGACTTGACCCCGCTGCCGTGGCGTTTTGTTTAGCAGTCAATTGGCCGGAAAGGCCCATTGGTGCTGGTGTTTTTGATGTGCAACCTGCGCCGCTAGGCATGACACCGGCAGTGATCCGTGACGCGGTACTTGGTTGGGCAAGAGGCAAGCACTGACCCCGGCGCGCATGCTGACCCCAGCGCGCATGAATTCTTCTTCGCCAGACCGTACGCATCGTGGGAGCGCGGTACCAACGAAAACACGAATGGCTTGCTACGCCAATACTTCCCGAAGGAGCGTGATTTCAGCACCATTACGCAGAAAGAAATCAACTTCGCCGTCAATGAAATGAATCATCGTCCGAGAGAAGTGCTAGGTTTCAAAAAACCACATCAGGTATTCTTCGCGTAAACCAACTGTCGCACTTAGAAATTAAAACCGCCCGGTGTATCAGATTAATCGAGTCTGACCCTGTTTTTGTGCTAATTATCCAGAAGGGCAATCCGAAGCCTGCTACGCACCGAATCACCCGCAAAAGCCGGAGCTTGGCAAACGCGAGGTGCCATTTTCCGCAGAGCTTTGGATCGAGCGCGAAGATTTTCAGGAGACACCGCAGAAAGGATTTTTCAGGCTCTACCCGCCGGTCAACGATCAGCCCGGCAACAAGGTGCGGCTGCGCTACGGCTTTGTGATTCAGTGCACAGGCTTTGAAAAAGACGCGAGTGGCACTATCGTCAAAGTGATTGCCGAGTATTTTGCCGACAGCAAATCCGGAACACCCGGCAGCGACACTTACAAAGTCAAAGGCAACATCCATTGGGTTTGCGCCAAGGGTGCCTGCGCCGCCGAAGTGCGCCTCTACGATCGTCTGTTCAAGGTGCCCTACCCCGGACGCGCGAGCGGCAACTATCTCGACGATCTCAATCCAAACGCGAAACAAACCATCACGGCGTACCTGGAACGATCACTGCAAGAGGCGAAACCGGAGGAGCGTTTTCAATTCGAACGGCACGGCTACTTCGTGGCGGATCGGGTTGATTCTTTGCCCGGCGCGCCGAAATTTAGCCGCGCGGTGACACTGAAGGATTCCTGGGCGACGAAGTAGCAAACCCGCGCTTCTCCACATGCGCCATCCGGTGATCCGCGCCGGTCTCATTCTGTCCGCAAGGCGCACAAGCGCTCGTGATTGCCCGGTCCATCGGGCCGACGCCATGTTTCTTCAGGGTGTATCATCAGCTCATTCGAGGTCGGTTTCGTTCGCGGGTGGGCCACATGACCGAACTGAAACAGCGGATTTTTTTTCGCACCAACACCGATGGCACGCGCATTGCGCGTGTGATCTCCTGCGAGCGATCGCCGCTCCAATGCCGGGCTTTGAAACATTCGGCCGCGGGTTGACGCAACATGCGCACAAAGAAAATTGTGCTGCCTGCCAAGCTGAGCCCACCACGGCTCGCCAGTGCGGTTGATCGCGAAAGATTGTTTGTATGGCTCGATGCGCAACGCGATCATTCTGCCGTCTGGGTGCGCGGCACACCGGGAGCTGGAAAAACCATACTGCTCGCATCCTACTGCCACGCACGCAAGCGTCGCTGCCTGTGGTATCGCTTCGATGCAGACGACAACGACGTTGGACAATTCTTCGGTATGCTCGGCCAGGCGGTCGAGGCCTTGCGCATTCGCGCGCCGCTCCCGGTCTTTGCGGTTGAACACCTGGGCCGAGCGCGGGAATTCGCACGAGCCTGGTTTCGCGCCGCATTCTCGTGCATGCCGCGTCCGTTTACGCTTGTCTTCGACAATCTTGAACACGCCGCGCTACCCATCCTGCCGGTCTTGCTCACGGCGCTGGTCGACGAGTTACCCGACGGACTCACGGTACTGATGGCCAGCCGCCACGCGCCACCACCGGAATTATCCGCAGCCATCATGGCAGGAACGCTCGTCGTGCTCGACGGCGCGGCACTGGAATTCACCGCAGGCGAAGTAACTGCCTATGCACTTGCGTTTGGTCTGGACGAGGCCGAAGTTGGCGTAGCCGCGCAACGTGGTCACGGATGGGCAGCGGGTTTGCGCATACTCGGTAAGACCGAAACACAGACAAACAATATGCATCAGGCAGCTCGCCTGTCCGAATATTTTTCCGAATTGCTTCGTGTTGAGTGCGATGCGAACGACCGACAACTCTTGCTCGCTGCGGCGTTATTGCCGTGGATCCCGGTCGAGCTCGCCGCTCGACTCTCCGGTGTAGACAATGCCGCCCGCCGACTCGACGAACTCTGTGCAAAAAACCTGTTCGTTGAGCACGTTGAGCACGCACCAACTGTATACCGCCTGCATCCCTTGCTTCGCGAATTTCTGCTAAACCATGGACGGCAAGCGCTTGAGCCCGGGCATCGCCGTGAGCTGCTGCTACAGGCTGCGCACGGTTTTCAGGCAATGGCAGAGCTGGATCATGCGCTCGATTTGCTTCTCGATGCCGAGGATTGGAAGAGCGCAATCGAAATGCTTCTAAACGGGATCGAGACCAAACTCATGCAAGGCCGCCTGGATCAACTCGCCGCCTGGATCAAGCGCCTGCCCGTGTCGGAACTCGATCGCGAGCCCGCACTGCACTACGGCCTCGCCCGCATTTGCTTTTTGCGCGAAGACGGTGCAGCCGTGCAACATTACGAAAGGTCATTCAATCTATTTGCCGCGCAAGGCGATCTTCTGGGGCAGCAGCTATGCGCGGCAGGCGTGCTGGAATGGAGTTACAACACCGACAATTTTATCGGTCACGAGCGATGGGGCGCTCTGCTGCGACAGCCTGCGCCCGCAAATCCGGCAGCGCCCGGCGAAATGCAGGCGCTGCGCCTGCTCAACGGAAAACTGCTCGCCTGTTTTTTTGATGGGGAATTTGATGCCGATGCAAAACAATGGACCGCGGAGATACTCGGCCTGTTGACACCGGGTGGTGCCGAAAACGAAAAGCTCTCCACCGCTATCACGCTGCTCGGGTGTCTTGAGCGGCACAAGCGCTGGGACGATGCGCAACTGTTGGCTGGCAAAATGGAAGCCCTGCTCGATTCCGGGTTAATCGGGATCCGACTCAAGATTATCGCGAGACAACAAATTGCCATCGACCTCCACCGGCAGACAGGTGACTATGAAGGCTTGCGGCGGATGGCACGGCAAGCGCGGGAAATGGCAAACCAGCACGGATTTCACGTGCTGGAATTTGAAGCGGTAGCGGCCCTGCTGTACGCGGCGCTATATACGGGCGACGACACCGAGTCGCAGAAATTGCTTGGCGAGATGTCCGGCATGCTCGATCCAGCCAGCATCTATCACCAGCGTTTCAGCCACCAGATGCGCACTTGGCTGTCGCTGCAGCGCGGACAACTCGTCGCGGCGCAGGAACATGCCGACGCCTTGCGGGCCGCCGTGGCGCACAGCGACATGCCCGCGCGCTTTCGGGCCACCTGGCTGCAATTGGCCGTGTTCGCAGCGTTTGCCGCCGGCAAGCACGAAGCCGCCTGCGCCGAACTGTCCGCCAATTTGGCCGATGCCGAATCAGGCTCGCGACAAATTCTTCAAGCCACCCTGCTGTCGCTGCGGGCGTGGATGCATTTCGATCGCGGCCAATTGCGCGATGCCGAAACCGTATTGCAGCAGGCTTGGAGTCTCGCTGCAAGCAACCGCTACTACGGCCTGTTGGCGCCACTGCGCAGCGTGCTGTCGCAATTGTCGAACTTTGCGTTGGAACGCGGTGTGCTGCCGGACTTTGCCCGCGAACTCATTGCGCGCCGCCACTTGCGTCCGCCAACATTGGCAACGGCCGATTGGCCCTGGCCCTTGCGCATTCACACGCTGGGGCAATTCGCGCTGATGGTCGACCAGACTTCACTCAACTTCAGCGGCAAGGTGCCAAAGAAACCGCTATCGTTGCTCAAAGCCCTGATTGCCCACGGCGGCAGTGAAGTGCCTGAGCACATGTTGACCGATGCGCTTTGGCCGGATGAAGATGCGGATGCTGCGCACATTGCTTTGAACGTCGCCTTGCACCGGCTGCGAAAACTGCTTCCAAACGGCAACGAGATTGTTCGTCTGCAGGAAGGGCGGCTGAGCCTCGATGGCGATGCCTGCTGGATCGACAGCCGTATTTTTGAGCGCTATGTCGCTGCGGTTGATGATGCACTCGCAGGCGGGATGGATGCAACTTCGGCGTTGCACCGCGCTCTGGCGCTGTATCGCGGACATTTCTTGAGCGGAGATCGAGACGAACCGTGGAGCTTGTCGGCACGCGAGCGACTGCGCAGCAAATTCAATCGCATCGTCGTCACTTGCGGGCGCACCTTGAGCGCAGCGGGCCGCGTAGCCGAGGCACTCGAGTGCTACCGCCGTGGCATCGAAACCGACGATCTGGCCGAGGATTTTTATCAGGGCGCAATGCAATGTGCGCTGGTACTCAAACGCTCTGCTGAAGGACTCGCAATGTACCAGCGGCTGGAGCGCATGCTGTCGCTATCCCTCGGCATCAGACCCACGCCAGCCAGCCAATCCCTGCGGCGGCAGTTGCTCGAACATTAACCTGCGGGCGAGCGTCGATGCGCAATTTGGTTGCCCATCGGTAAGCAATCGGTAAGTTGGCCGGGCCTACAGTGGGCGCATGAACCCAACGCGCAAAACTGCTGCACCTGCCCATCAAGCCACGCCACCTGAAAGCTATGTTGTGCGCATTTACCGACGCGATGCGCGACAGCCGGGAAGACTCAGCGGCACGGTGGAAATCGTCGCCAATGGCAGCGAATTGAGCTTCGGCGGCCTGCGTGAACTGGCAAGGATTCTGGCATCAGGCCGCACTTGAGAAATCGAAATGAGCTTCGCGGGTCTACGTGAACTGGCGTGGATTCCTGTTAACCGGCAACGCGGCGGTCCGCGGATTCCTACCTGAAAGTAAGGCTACATTTGAGGAGATCAACATGAAATTCGCACGCTCTCTCGCGTTACTCGTCTTCAGTCTGCCGCTGCTTTATGCCACCAAGTCCCATGCCGACGTTGTCACCGACTGGAATGCAACTGGCGTTGAAGCTGCTGTAGCAACGTTCATGGCAACCGGCCAGCAGGCGCGCGTACTGGCGATGGCGCATGGCGCGATGTTTGATGTCGCCAACGCCGTAGGCAAACAATACAAGTTCTATCTCGGCGAATTGAGTGCCCCTGCCGGCGCATCAGTCGATGCGGCCATTGCCACCGCCGCGCATGGGGTATTGGTGGCGCAGTTGCCCCTGCAAAAGTCCCGTCTCGATGCGGCGCTCGCTGCTTCGCTTGCCAAGATTCCTGAAAGTCAGGCGCGCTCCGATGGCATCGATTTGGGCCGACGCGCCGCGGAACGCATGTTGGCCGCCCGCCAGAGCGACGGCTCCAGTGCTTCTGTGAGTTATGTGCCTGGCAGCGGGGCATCGGACTGGCGGCCCACACCGCCTGCCTTTGCAGCGGCGGCGTTACCACAATGGGGCTCGGTCAAACTTTTTTTACTCACGAGCGCCGATCAATTCAAACCCGCTGGCATGCCGGCGGTGAGCAGTGCAGCCTATGCCAAAGACATTGCCGAGATTCGGCGCGTCGGCGGGCGCACCAGTTCCGAACGCACGCCCGAGCAAACTGAGGGTGCGATCTATTGGACTGTGTCAACCGGCACGCCATACAACGCCGTCGCTCGCAGCAACGCGCTCGCCCGTAATCGCAGCGTACTCGAGAACGCACGGCTGTTTGCCATGCTTAACATGGCAGCCGCGGACTCCCAGTTTGTCGCCTGGCGAATCAAGTACACGCAGAATGTATTGCGACCCGTGCAGGCGATTCGTGAAGCCGAAAAATTGGGCAACGCGGGGATCAGCGCCGACGCGACGTGGGAAGCGCTTCTCGATACACCCCCACATCCGGATTATCTTTCGGGGCACGCCACGTACGCTGGTGCCGCCAGCGCCGTGTTGCGTTCGCTGCTTGGCGAGGTCATCAACGGACAGCACACCAATCTCGTCAAACGCCGTTGGGACACTGCCAGCGCGATGGAGAAGGACGTGGAAAATGCCCGTGTCTGGGGTGGCATCCATACCCGTACAGCTGACGAGCATTCCAGCGCAATAGGCCGGCAAATTGCCGAATATTGTTTGCGCACTGCGATGCAACCGTTGACACGTTGAGATGAGCAGAGCTGGATAGGTGCGCGGATCGTTTGAAACGACGCCTTGGGAAGGGGAGTAGCGTCGACCTTCCGTATCGTGAGGAACGGAAAAGTTCATGGATTACGCATTTAGTCGGATACAAATTTTTGTTCGGCTGGTTGCGCCGGTGCTATTGGTGTGGTTTTTGCCTGCAGCCGCCATTGCAGGCACATCGACCATCGTCGACACAGACTACGTCCTCAACGCGCAAAAGCGCAACGCCATCATCTGGGACACCCGTAGCGCCGCGCTCTACAAGCAGGGCCACATCCCTGCTGCCGTCAACATCGGCGATATAGGCCACGAACTGCGGGACGAGGAGTATAGGAATTCAAAACGCCCTTTTTCAAGGTTCTTGAATGTATCTGATGCATCTCAAGCGGTCAAACGCGAGTCTTATCCAATGAGGTTTGATACCGAAACCGAATTCGTGATTCCAACGAGGTTTGATACCGAATTTGGACGAAAGGCAGTTTATAGAGGGGTT